>CP070811.1:2989903-2999446 GCA_020343875.1 Anaerolineales bacterium
AGCAGACTGGCCTCGCTTGACTATGCATTGAAGCAGCTACAAGAGGGACCGTACGGTATTTGTGAGGGATGTGGAAAGCCGATCAACCCGGCCCGGTTGGAGGCTGTACCAGAGGCCACTCTTTGCGTGGAGTGTAAAGCGATCAACGAACGACAGCCAGAGATGGGAGCGAAAGCACTTCCTTTCAGCGGCGACTTTCGCGTGACCTAGTCGATTGGTGTGAGGCATTTCCCCTGTTCGTTTAACTATCTGGATCGCTGACAGCCGCGAAAAGCGAGCAGGCCCAGGCAGGTTCGTCGAACGAACGGGCGCGTCGGTAAGCCTATCAATCTACCTCCCACGCCGAACCATCTCTTTTTGGCTGGAGCCTTACCTACTATACCTCAGTGCGGAGATTACTCTGGCTATGTCATTTCGAGCTTCGTCATGATGTTGCGCATCACTCATAGTGCAAGAAACTGTGACCTGTCATTGCGAGCGTAGCGAAGTGCCCTATACAGGGTACGAAGCAATCTCCCTCTGGTCAGTAGGTGGAGATTGCTTCGTCGCTGCGTCCCCCCTAGGGGGGACTGCGCTCCCCCCGCACCGCTCCGCTCGCGGGGCAGGTGTCGCAATGACATGGTTGCCTATGTTTCTTGAGCAGCGCGAAGAGTAAAACCTCGAACTCAGGTCATATGTCTCTTCACCCTCACGGGGTGTCTTTGCCAACTCAGCAGCCAGGTTCGCCGTGGTTGCCGCAGCAAGTGGAGCGAGTGCGGACTTTGATCCAGTTGTTACGCAAGAAGAGATGCAGCTTGCGACCCAGCCGCATGGGTTGGCGCAGGTTCGCAAGGGTTTCTTGGAAACTACCACGTTGCTGCTCGGCGCACATGTCCCTTCTCCTCGGAGTAGATGCGTTTTGGGGCTGGCGGTTTGAATGATCGGTCTACATCGGGTGAGAGGTATGCTTGGGAAGAGGATACCATGAATCAGCCTGGCCGGCAATTGCCGCCTCAGTTTCGTCCGCCTATGCCCGTTGCAGAGGTGACCCCCTCTAACTTGGGCCAAGACTTGCCAGAGGTAAGGCTTTGTGGTAAAGTTCACATTATTTTTGGAGGGAATCTCAACCATGCTAAATAAAACTCGAGTGATTCAGGTTGGTTTGGGCCCTATCGGCAGCGCGGTGGCGCGCCAGGTGGTGGAGCGTGCTGGGCTGGAGTTGGTGGGCGGCGTGGATATCGATCCGGCCAAAGTGGGTCAAGATGTCGGTCAGGTCATTGGCCTGGGCGGGTCCCTGGGCTTTGCCGTGGCCGGAAATCTGGGTCAGGCCCTGGCCGGGGCCGAGGCTGATGTGGCCTTGCACACCACCAGTTCTTATTTTGATCTTTTTAAGCCTCAAATCGTCGAAATCCTGGAAGCGGGACTGGATATCGTCTCTACGGCTGAAGAGCTTTCCTTCCCCTGGCTGGCTCACCCTGAACAGGCGGCCGAAATCGACGCCGTGGCCAAGAGCGCCGGTAAGACGGTGCTGGGCACTGGCATCAACCCTGGTTTTGTGATGGACTCGCTGCCTCTCAGCCTGACTGCCATCTGCTTGCAGGTGGACCGCATTGACGTGACACGCGTTATCAACGCCTCCCTGCGGCGGGGTCCGTTTCAGGCTAAGATCGGCTCTGGCATGACCGTGGACGATTTCAACGCCAAGATGGCTGCCGGCCGCATGGGCCACGTGGGCCTGCCGGAGTCGATGCATATGGTCTTCCATACGTTGGGCAAAAAACTGGCTCGTTACGAGGATAGCGTCGAGCCAGTGCTGGCCGAGCGGCTGGTCAAGACCGATCACTTTGAGGTGAAGCCAGGCCAGGTCCGCGGCCTCAAGCAGGTGGCTCGCGGTTACACCGACAAGGGTGAATTTATGACCCTCACCTTCCTGGCCGCTTTGGAAGCGGGAGATGATGGAGACACCATCCAGATTGGCGGGGTGCCCAACCTGGAAGTCAAGCTAAAAGGCACCAACGGCGACATCGCCACCGTGGCCATCGCCGTCAACGCCATCCGGCGCGTTCGAGAGGCCGCGCCAGGCCTGGTTACCATGCGGGATTTGCCTCTGCTGTCCGTGTGGTAAAGGCTGCTGCTTGGATGCGGCTTCAGCCCTGATAGAAGTGAAGTGAACCTATGCGTGACTTGCTGCATAACAATCGCCGCATTCTGGTGTATCTGGCCGTCTCTAACTATCTGCTGAACTTTGGCTTTGTATTTTGGCAGACTACGTTCAACAACTTCGCCGTGGAACAGATAGGCGTCGGGCCAGCCAGCGTCGGCTGGATACAGGCATTCCGCGAGTTGCCCGGCTTGTTGGGCTTTTTTCTGGGCTTCCTGGCCTTGCTCCTGTCCGAAATGCGCATCATGGCCGTGAGTCTGGTCTTGCTGGGCTCTGGTATCTGGCTGACAGGACAATCAGAGAGCGTCCCATTCCTGCTGCTCAGCACGCTGGTGATGAGCTTCGGCTTTCACTTCTTCTATCCCTCGAACAATGCGGTCGTGCTTATGACGATCGAAAAGCAGCATGCGCCCAGGGTGTTGGGACAATTGAGGAGTCTGGGGGCGATAGCCGCCGTTACCGCCACGGGCGCGGTGTATTTCCTGGCCGGCGCGTGGGGTTACCGGACTTTGTTCCTGGTCATAGGTGGGGCGGTGGCTGTTGGGGGACTGCTCTTACTTCCTATGCAAGGGGTCAAAGAGGGTTTGCCTCTTCGTCGTCGAGTTGTTTTGCGGCGACAATATTGGCTGTATTATTCGCTGTCGTTCTTGATGGGCAGTCGGCGTCACATCTTCACCACCTTTGCGATTTTCCTGCTGGTGCGTGAATACGGCATCAGCGTCCAGACCACGGCCACCTTGTTCCTGATCAATAGTCTGGTCAATACCTATGCCATGCAGTTGGTAGGCAAGCTGGTGGGCCAGTTAGGTGAACGGTTCATGTTGAGCGTTGCGTTCGGCACCTTGGCTCTGGTTTTCCTGGGGTACGCCTACGTGACCTATCTGCCGGTGCTGTTTGTCTTGTTTGTGATCGACAATGTCATGTTTGGCTTCAACCTGGCCCTGGCAACCTATTTTCAGAAGATCGCCGTCACGCCGGAGGAGATCACCAGTAACCTGTCAGTGGAACAGACCATCAATCACATCGCCGCGATTGTGGTGCCGGTGGTGGGCGGTACGGTGTGGCAATTATTCGGCTCGAAGGTTCCCTTCTTGGCGGGGGTGGGCATCGTGTTGGTGTCACTGGTTTTGGCGCAGGGCATACGAACGCAGGCGGAGCCGGTTGCTGTAACAACCCCAACCGGGGGATGAACAATTCTCCTAGCCAACCTGCTGCCCTACTGAACGCCGTGTCGCCAGTAAGGGCTATCGGTGCGGACTGTCTTCTGGCTACTTCCAACGCGTCAGGATGGTCTCCCGCTGGAATAGTTTGACGGCAAAATAGAGCACCAAACAGTCCAATACCAGGACGATAGCGGCCGCCAGCAGGACCATAGGTACGCTCAGAAAGACTTTGCCTGCCAATACCACCAGGCTGAAAGCGATGATGGGCACCACAAAAATGCCGGTCACCTGCTGGGCGGCCCGGGGGTCGTTCATCCGCGAGGAGACAATCACCCCACTGAACACCGAAAGCAGGGCCAGCAGCGGGCTGAGCAGGGCCATGCCCAATATCCACACCGGCCGGATCATGGCCAGGAACACTGGCTGAGGCATGATGAAGTAGCCGCCGATGATCAGGCCGATAAAGCTGAACCAGGTCAGCATCACCGCCGGAAGGGCCGCTGCCAGGCTTTTGCCCACCAGAAGCTCCCACGTGGAAATGGGCGCCGCCAGTAAAGGCTCCAGGCTTTTGGTCTCCTTCTCGCCAATGATGCTGTAAGCAGCGATATAAACCGGCATCATCATGGGGATGAGCAGGAAATAGAACAGGTATTGGTCGTTCATCATCATCAGGAAGGCATGCATGGGCTCCATGTCCCGCAACTCAGGCGGGATGATGCCCATGTCACCCTCGTCCAGCCCTGCGCTGCTGTTGAGCATGAAAAAGGCGGTGCCCAGGACCATCACCACCAACAGAGTGGGCAGCAGAGCCATACTGATGACGATCATCTTGTTTTTCCGAGCATCGGCGATTTCTTTTTCAATGATCGCCAGAACCTTGGCTCTGTTCATGGACCTTTCTCCTGCTCGCTCTCTTCGATGAGTGAGAAGTAGACATCTTCTAGCGAATGGTGTAGTTCGTGCACGAATTGAACCGCGCCGCCTGCGGCCACGATTCGTTCCACCAGGACGGGATTCTGCTCTTCCGGGTTGTCCAGGCTGATGGTGAGGGTATTGTCGATTTGTTGCACGTCCTTGACGAAGGACAGCTCACTTACGGCCACGCGCACCGGTTGGGTGACAGAGCCCAGTTGAATGACGACCCGCCGCCCATACAGAGATCGGCGCAAGTTGGCAGGACTGTCCACCTGGATCAGTTTTTGTTTGATCACCCCAACTCGATCGGCCAGCCGGTCGGCTTCGTCCAAGTTGTGCGTGCACAGAAAGATAGTGCGCCCCTCCCCTTTGACCTCACCGATAAAGTCGCGCACTCTGCGGGCGGCTTCCGGGTCCAGCGCAGCCGTGGGCTCATCCAGAAATAGAAGCGGCGGCTCGTGCAACAGCGCCCGCGCGATGGCCAGTCTTTGTTTCATCCCCTTGGAAAAACCGCCCACGGCTTCATCCCGTCGGCTCCACAGCCCCAGCAGGCGCAGGTACTTTTCTATCTGGCTTGCTACATCCTCGACCTCGTACAGCCTGGCGTACAGCGTCAGGTTTTGGACGGCATTCAACCGTTCGTACAGGCCGGGCGCCTCGGTTAGAATACCCAAACTGCGCCGGACGTTTTTATCGTCCTGGCCTGTTTCATAGCCATTAACCCAGGCCCGGCCGGCGGTGGGCGCTACTAGCGCCGCCAGCAAACGTACCGTGGTCGTCTTACCTGCACCGTTCGGCCCCAGGAAGGCAAAAACCTCGCCCCGCGCCACGTGCAAATCCAGGCCACTTACGGCCAGGTTATCCCCAAAGCGTTTGCTTAGCCCTTCAGTTCTGATCATCCCATCACTACTCCATAAGTGGCGTCTTGAAGCTCCGGCGTGGACAATTGATTTGTACCATACATTCTGCTCTGGATCAAGTTTTCAGCAAGCCCAATGGTTAAATTGGCCTGCTTTCAAAAGAGACCAGCAGCACCACAATCTAGAAGAAGCCCCAATTATATCTTGACAAAATATGGACAATATGCTATAATAACTCTTGAAAGTCAAGGTTCTGTCGTAAATCACTTTTTGTATGAGAGGCCTATGAGCAGGCTCAACCCTGAAAAACTGGAGGTTCGTTTCCTTCCCGGCACTTTGCCTGAAGGACCGACCATGCCGCGCCGTTATACGCTGACTCACTCCGACACGAGCGGCCATCTCTATCTGACACTTGGCCCGGATTATGACCAGCGACAGATTTCCGGGTGGTACACCCGCCTTATGCGGGACGAAGTGCTGGCTGAGTGGCTCGCAGGTAAGAAAAGCCCCTCTCTTCACGTCTACTGTCATGTAAGCGGCGGGCTTGTCTTCGGCACACCCGGCTGGCGGGATGCGATTTTCCGCCGCGAGTTACCGCTGGTTCTGGAAGCCTTTCGCTTCGGCGATCGCAGGCTTTTTGAGTCCGAGCCTGCACTGGGTGAAGCGCCTATTTACGTCCACTTTTCTGCCACACAGGTTCGCTATAACCGTACTGAAGGCTGGGGCGTACCCGACGACTATCGGGTGTAGGTTAGTCAAAGTTGTGTAAGGATTCGGTGCCCATGGCCAGAAGGTTGACATAATGGATCAGATTACCATCAAAGATCTGCTACTTAGAACTATTATCGGTATCAACCAAGAAGAACGCAAGGATCGGCAAGATGTGCTGATGAACTTGACGCTAGAGGTGGATACGCGCCGGGCGGGTGAGTCTGATGATATTGAGCATGCGGTCAACTATCGAACTCTGACCAAGCGTATCATCCGCCTGGTCGAAAACTCGGAATTCTTCCTGGTAGAGAAGCTGGCGGCTGAAATCGCTGCCATTTGCCTGGAGGACACGCGTGTGGCGCGGGCCCGGGTGTCGGTTGAGAAACCAGGCGCCCTTCGCTTTGCCCGTTCGGTGGGGGTCACGATTGAACGGAGCCGAGATGATGCCTGACGGGCAACGGTCGAAATCAGCCAACCTGGCCTATCTCTCGCTGGGCTCCAACATTCAACCGGAACGCCACTTGCCGGCTGCAGTGGCTCGTCTGGCCAAATTTGGCCGCGTACGGGCTGTTTCGGCAGCCTGGGAGACACCTCCGCTGGGGTTCAGCCAGCAGCCTAATTTTCTGAACGCGGCGGTACTGCTTGAGACGTTTCTCTCAGCCCGGGCCTTACGCCAGGAGGCGATTGCCGAGATCGAGGTGGAGTTGGGCCGTGTGCGTAGCGAGAACAAAAACGGGCCGCGTACGATTGATATCGACATTATGCTCTTCAACCGCGATATCTTGCGAGTTGATCAGCGACGTATCCCGGATCCTGAGGTGCGGGAGCGACCCTTTGTAGCCATTCCGCTGGCCGAGATCGCCCCGAACTACGTTCATCCGGAAACTGGCCAAACCTTAAAGGAGATAGCCAGTCAATTCGATCCGACATCCGCCGGCATGGCCCGGCGCGAGGATGTCCTGTTAGACAATCATAGCTCATCAGATTGAGTGGAGGTAATAAGTCCCGTGCATAAAGTAAATTTGGAGTATCTGGAAGAAACTTTTGAAATTACGCCGGAAGAGAACGGTGCCCACGCCAAGGCACGTGCGGCAGGCATTGCGGCGGCAACCCGGCAAGTCTTGAAGCATATCGGTGAGGACCCCGAGCGGGAGGGCCTGCTCAAAACCCCAGAGCGGGTCGGTCGTATGTACGATGAGCTGACCGCGGGTTATCACACCGACCCCATTAAACTCATCAACGGCGCTCTTTTCGGTGTAGACTACGACGAAATGGTGGTGGTCAAAGACATTGACTTTTCGAGTCTGTGCGAACACCACATGTTGCCGTTCTTTGGCCGCGCCCACGTCGCTTATATTCCAGACGGCAAGGTGGTTGGCCTGAGCAAGATCCCTCGCATTGTGGAGATGTTCGCCCGGCGCCTGCAGGTCCAGGAACGCATGACCAGGCAGATCGCTGATTTCATCCAGGAAGTGTTGCATCCTAAGGGTGTGGCAGTGGTAGTCGAGGGGGCTCACATGTGTAGCATAATGCGTGGTGTGAAGAAACCCAATGCCACGATGACGACCAGTGCTATGTTGGGCAGCTTTCGCGACGACCCCAAGACACGTGCTGAGTTTATGGGGCACATCTCTCGCCGTCGTTTCGACGAGTAGGGCCTGGCCTCGCGCTTGCGCGGTGTAGGATCAGGGCCCTAAGGTTAAGTTGACCTCGGCCAAGTTTTCAAGCCCGCCCCCCGTGCGGAAGTAGACCACGACTTGAGCCCCAGTGGGAACGTGCTGACCAGGCATGTAGAGCACATAGTCGTCACGCACCACCTCGCCCGGAAACCAGCGGCTGGTGGGATAGTTGTTCCATACAGGCTGGTGGTCCTGGATGAGCGGCGCTCCGTCCTCATCAAGGATTGGGATCCCATCTTGCAGCGGACGGACGGAAACGGTGTAATCAACGTCCATAGAAGCGTCGGCTCGCCAGTACAGGGAAAGGCGCCAGGCTGGCCCCGAATAAAGGGGATGGGCTTCGTAATCAGTGGCCTGGCCTGGCGCCTTTCCGTTCCCTGAGTCTGCCTTTGTCGAGAGTCCCACCTCGAAGGCAACCAGCCTCAAATCGGGCCCGAACTGGTAGATGAGGGGCTGGGCTGAGACTGGTACCTGAGTATTGGGAGATTCCTGGATCTGAATCAAGGTGGCGCCAGCCGCGTAGCGATGCCAATCGGCCAGACAGGTGGGATCAGCCGCCGCAGCCCGGCGGGTGATGTAGATGGCGGGTACACTGGCCAGAGGCTGCGAGCCATCCCCCGTGTTGGGTGGATGTATTTGGCAGACCGGGCGGGGATCGACAGGCGGGTTAGCGCCCCATATGCTGGTCAGATATTGGAGCGCCAGCCATTCGCTGTGTTCGCTGAGGATGATCGAATGGGCCAGCGGCTGATCGGCTAGCACCGCCCAGCCCGGGTCCAGGCCCGTGTCCTCCCGTGGATGACTCTGATCGGCACGGGGCAGGCTGATGGTCAGTCGATATCCTACCAGGGCGACCATGCCTAAAACAATCAGGCCACGAAATCCGGCTTTCCGTGTTTCAGATGGCCAGTTCCTTGCCCATAAGAGGGCGTTTAAACCGGTGGCGAATCCTAGAACGAGCAGGGGGTAGGCGGGCAGAATCACCTGGAACCAGTTCCCAAAGCGGTCCAGCCAACAGAAGAGAACGTAGATCGTCAACGTGCCGTATATGAGAAGGGCTCGTCGCCGTCCTAGCCACCATAGCCCTACCAGTCCACCAGCCAGCACGATCCAGGTCAGCTCACCCCATATCAGGGCAGGATACTCGGCGGTGATAAAGCGGTTCAGCGTCAGACCTGGGGCCAGCTCGTCTCGGCCCTGCTGAGTGGTGAGGAAGTCTACAAACCAGGCCCAGGCACTCGGCCACTGACCGGCTCCACGCCATTCTGGATGGGCTGCCCCTCGTGCGTAGATGTAGGCGTAGCTGACCAGGGGCAACCCTGCCAATAGCGTGCTACGCACCATCATCTGGGGACGACGGATCAGATCTGGCCGGCGGCTCAAGATAAACCATAGCAGCGGTGGCAGAATAAACAGGACAGTCACCAGGTTGGCCAAACAGGTCCCGACCACAACGGCCAGCCACAGCAGGTAATGGTCGCCTGGTATACCGTTCGTTTGGGCTTCATCCCACTTGAAAGCTAGCCACACCATGAGCAGGCTCTGAAATATGGCCGATGTGTACTGTTCAGTGGTGACGCCGTAGAACCAGAAGAAGTAGGTAGTCGCGTAGAAGGTGGTCGAGAGGGCGGCCACTGGCCAATTGCCCTGGGTGGCCTTTAGAGTCAGTCGATATAGGACAAACAACGACAGCAATGCCCAAAGCGTTGAA
This sequence comes from Anaerolineales bacterium, assembly GCA_020343875.1. GTDB lineage: Bacteria > Chloroflexota > Anaerolineae > 4572-78 > NAK82. Next base: position 2,999,083 of record CP070811.1, read on the forward strand.
TAGCTGGCTAGACGTTGCACCGGGTTTAGAATCCAGTCAAGCAGGGGGCGCGTCAGTCGAAACCATACCCAACCGCCCATGGTGTACAGCGGGTAACCAGGAGCATTGCTGGGTCGGGCTTCAACCTGGGCGTACTGGTGGGTGATTAGATCGCCGCCAATCAATTCGTCCGGGCGCAAGCCGGTGTCGAGGGTAGCAGAATAGAGAAAGGCGGCCAGCAGGATCACCGCCCAACCAGCCCAAGCTTGTGGCTTTCTGCTGTCTGCCATGTGCTGTTTGTCCTCTGGTATCCGCTGGAGAAGCGCAGGCGAGGCTACTATAACAGAGCCGCCAAGCTTTGTCAATTGGTTTTGGCCGGCTTCCG
>CP070811.1:2999546-3012163 GCA_020343875.1 Anaerolineales bacterium
TCCAATTCGCTGATGACGGAGGCCAACTCGGCTGGGTCCTCGACGACTAGCAGGCCATCGGTAGGCAGGTAGTCTAGGAGCGAGGCCGGCTGAGAGTAGAAGAAGGGCAGATAGAATTCGATACCACGAAAGCCTTCGGCCTTGCTCAGGCGTGCCAAATCCTCTTCAAAGCCCATTTGAGCAACTGGGTGGCACGAAGAGAAATCGATCTTCCGGATGCTCTCAGCGGCGGACGGCGCCATGCGGGTGAGTGCCTCGTGGGCAGGCACCAGGTCAAAAGCGGCAATACGCTCCTCGGAGCGTTGAGTGAGCGGATCAAAGGTGCGCAGCGAACTGATCTCGTCGCCAAAGAGTTCTATGCGGACAGGCAGCGGCCGGTTGGGCGGGAAAATGTCCAGGATGCCACCCCGGCGGCTGAAGTAGCCTGGCTCTTCGACGACGCTGCCAACCCGATAGCCGATGTCCAGCCAACCGTTCAATAGACTGCTGAGAACAACCCGTTGCCCAGCGCGCACTGTGCTGAGGCCAGCTCGGAATTCGCTGGGAGCTAAGGTCTTTTGCATCAGCGCGCGGGTAGAGGTGACAACCAACGGGGGCGTGTCTCGCATCCCTTGCTTATCTGCCTGTTGAGAGGCGTGGGACCAACCGGCCATTGCTGCCAGCGCAGATACTCGTTCGTGGATGGTATCGCGTCCCCACGGTACTCGTTCGTAAGGCAACGCATCGGGATCAGGCAGGCGCATAACCGCTCCGGGGTATGGCGACCAGGCTCGGATCTGCCGGGCCAGGTCCCGGGCATGGTCAGCCCGGGCAACGATCACCAGTAAGGGACGCCGAGTATGGGCGTGGAGGGCTGCCAGCACGGTGGGGCGAGCCGCTGACAGCAGTCCGAGGGGGCCTTCCGGCAGGTGCGGTGAGCTGCTATTCAGCGCCTCGCTGAGTTGGCGGTAAGCGGGTATGTCCTTAAGCAAAGCTAGCAGGCTAGAAAGGTTCACATCTAGAATCTCTGATCCCAAAATAGAATAACTGAAACATCCCCAATCTAGTTGAACTGGTTCATCGCCATTTCAAAGCCATCTCGGAGGACGATGTGGATGGCCTCGATAGCCTGTTGGTAAGTGGACTCCACAATGGGCATCTCATCGTCCCTAAAATCTTGCAGCACGTAGGCTTCGGGTGGCATCTTGCCGGGCGGGCGACCGATGCCAACCCGCAGTCGTGGGAAATCGCGCGTATTGAGTCGGGCGATGACGTTGGCAACACCCTGATGGCCTCCCGCCCCTCCCTTCAAGCGCAGGCGTAGGGATCCTAACGGCAGATCCAGATCATCAAAGATAACCAGCACCTGTCCGGACGGGACCTTGAAGAAGCGAGCGATGGCGTTGACTGCCTGGCCGCTTACGTTCATGTAGGTTTGTGGCTTGACCAACACTACCCTAACCCCCTCAATGCGCCCGGAGGCCAGCTGCGCCTGGTTTCTTCGTGCGTCAAAATGCAAGTCGTTGGCGGCAGCCAGCCGGTCCACTACCTGGAAGCCGACGTTATGCCGGCTTCCAGCGTACTTCCGCCCTGGATTGCCCAGACCTACAATCAGCCACTTTACTCCCTGACGGGCATCCTTGAGGCCAGCCGCTTGGGGCCGACCGAAGAGACGAAATGCGGGTGTCATCGGCCGTACCGATCTACCTCCGGCCGAAAATGGCGTAAATGAGGTTGCGCAAGGCTGCCATAAACCCGAATAACAGGAAGAGCCCCAGGCTGATGCCAGCCCCGTACAGACAGGCAGTCTGCAGAGGCATTACATCTAGGTTGAAGTTGGCCCCTTCCTCAGATGGCGTGGGCAGTGGGGTGACGGGGGTCGGCAGCGGAGTGGCCACGCTGGTTGGCAAGGCTGGCTGCTCGATGACGATGGTGGGCGTCGGCGGCAGGGGAGTAGGGGTAAGGGTAGGGGTAGGTGTTTCGGCTGGCGTGGGTGTTTCTGTCGGCTGAGCGTTGGCTACCACAACCTGTACCACACTATATTCACTGTAGTTCCCGTCTAGCCGGACCACACGCAGGCGCAGGGTATAGCTACCGTCAGGTACTTGCGTGGTGTCCCAGACCTCTAGCTGACCGTCCACTATTTGTTCTTCGCGGATGGCACCGATGATAACCCAATTGATGTCACTGACCGGCTCGCGGGCGTATTCCACCTTGTAGAACTGAAATTGCGGGTGTACTGCACTGCCCAGGATGGGTACCAGCCCGCGAACAATGGCGTTGTTTTGCGGTGAGGTGATGAGAGCTAGCTCACCCTGTGCCGGTGGCGCTGCCAGCGCGCTATGCCAGCCCACAGCCGACAGGCCAGCTAGGATGAGTGCGACTATGATCAAAGGCCATGTTCGTTTCATTGCAATAGTATACCTCTTATCCGGCCTCCATCTGCCGCTCTTCTATCTCATCCAGCTTTAGCGAGATAACCCGCGAGGCCGAGTCGTCCCCCATTGAGATGCCATAGATGGTGTTGGCCGCCTCGATGGTGCGGCGGTTATGAGTGATGACGATGAACTGGGTCTCTTGTGCCAGCTTCTGCAGCTCCTGGCCGAAACGGCCTACGTTTGCCTCATCCAGCATAGCATCTACCTCGTCGAGGATGCAAAAGGGGGTAGGGCTGACTTTGAGTAGCGCAAAGATGAGCGCCACTGCCGTCAAAGCCCGCTCGCCGCCCGATAGCATGTTCAGACTTTGGGGGCGCTTGCCGGGTGGCCGAGCGATGATATCTACGCCTGTGTCGGTGAGATTCTCCGGGTCAGTCAGAATCAGCTGTGCCTCACCGCCGTCGAACAGTTGCTTGAAATAGCCTTTGAATTCTTTGGCCACGGCTTCAAACGTTGCCGAGAATTCCTGCTCCATCAACCGGTCTAGCTCGTCGATGACCTGGCGCAGGTTGTTGGCTGCCTGCTCCAGGTCAGCCGTCTGCTGGATGAGAAACTCGTGCCGGGCATTCAATTCCTCAAATTCTTTGGGCGCGTTAGGGTTCACTGACCCTAGTCGGCTAAGCTGGAGTTTGAAGCGCCGCACGTCATTTTCAACGCCTTCGGGCAGTTCCTCCACCACCTGCAATTGGGAGATCAAGGGGCGCAACGGCAGATAGGGCTGGCTTACCTGATCTTCGCTGTGATCCACCTCGACCAGGCCCAGGTCATCTTCAATCTGGCGGCGTAACATCTCCAGCTCATCTTGGCTGCGACTGTACTCTAGAGCCAGGCGGTTGTGTTCGGCTTCCATATGGCGGAGCGCCCCCCGCTCTTTGCCTTCGTCGGCTTCGAGCGCTGTCTGACGCTCTTCCAGAGTCCTCAGTTCCACTTCGGCCGGTTCAATATGGGCTACCACTTCGGCGATTTGATCGTTTAGGCGGCTGGCCTGGTCTCGCTGATGGGTCAACTGTGCCAGCAGCGATTCTCGCTCGTCCAACAATTCCTCGGCCCGGCTTCTCTTGGCTTTGATGCGTTCGCTAAGTTCCGCCAGATTCGATTGGTGGCCATCCAAGATGGCACGCTGACTCTCACGCTTGCCTTCAATGACCGCCAGTGCGGTTCGGGCATGGCTCAGCTCGGTCAGCAATGCCTCAGCGGTTAAGTTAGCGGCCTGGGTTGCCAGCTCACGTACTCGCTCCTGTGCCTGCGCCTGCGCTATTTCGGAGCTCTCGATCTCTGCCTGGATGCGCTCCTTGCTATGATCGAGCTCGGCATACTCGTTTCCTATTCGATCAAGCAAGTTTTGTTGCCACTGGGTGGCTTCCTCAGCGCGTTCTATTTCGCGGCCCAAGGCCTCTCGCTCGCGTTCGGCAATTGCCTGGTCTGCCTGCAATTTGGCCTGGCGGCGGTCTAGCTCCTCCAGTGTTGATTGCTGTGCAGCTTGGGCGCGGCGGTTTTCATCCAGCTTGGACTGAAGCGCTTGACGCTTTGTCTCCTGCTTCGTGATAGTATCTGGGAGTTCCCGCCATTCTCGCTCACGGGCCAAGAAACCGCCGCTGGCTTTGTCACGACTTACGCTGCCGCCACTCACGCTGCCGCTGGAACGGACTAACTCTCCAACGCGGGTGACGATTTGGAACCCGCCATGCATGGCCGACAGGGCACGTTGGGCCGCCGCCAGGTCTTCAACTACCAGCGTACGCCCCAGCAGTAAACGGGCGACTGGATCCAGACGCTTATCGTACGTCACCAGGTCTGAGGCAACACCCAGCACACCCTTGGTTTGAGGCGGGCGAATGGAGTCAGCGGGACGCAGGGTGTCAAGGGGGAGGAAGGTGGCCCGCCCTCCATGGGTAGTATTCAGGTGGGCAATGGCGGCTTCGGCATCGGCCCAGGTTTCAACCACTACGTCTTGAAGGTGTCCACCCAGGGCAGTCTCAACAGCCGTTTCCATGCCGCTGGGCACACGCAGCAGCTGGGCAACCGTGCCCACGACTCCCTTCAGCGTCGTTGCGTCGCGCGCGGCCTTGAGAACAGTGCGGACTCCTTCGTAAAAACCTGCCAGATCCTGCTGCATCCTGGAGAGCAAATCCTGTCGGGCGTGTAGAGCCTCCAGGCGGCGTCCGCAGCTCCCAATTTCTTCTTCCAGGTCACCCGCCTGAGCGCCCAGATTTTGGATGGCGCTTAAGCACGCTGAGCGCTGTGACTCCAAGGTGTCCAAACCGGCTACCACATCCCGAAGTTCATCCTCTTTGCTGACCAGTTGTTCTCTCAGCGTTTCTTGTCGCTGGCTGTGGTCAGCTATAGCCTGGCGGCTTTCTTCGGCTTCCCGGTCCAATTGCGCCCGTCGTTCATCCAGTTGGACAAACCGGGCCCGGTGACCGGCGATGCGATCAGCCAGCTCCCGGGTCTCTCTTTCAGCTTGAGACTGCTGGTCGAGGAACACCTGCCGCTCGGCTTGATGTGCGCTCAAGCGGGCGCGAATCCCTTCAACTTGGCTGCGGGCAGTCTCCAGTTCTCCCTCAGTTTGAGCCTTCCGTGCCCGGGCTTCGGCTACACGCTCTTCAGCGCCCTGGTAGCTGAGCTGGGTCGGTTCGATTTCACTCAGCAATTCTTCGCGTTGGGCGCTCAGCAAGCGGGCGCGTTCCTCGCCCACGGCCAAGTCGCGCTGGATAGCTTCAGCCTCGGCGTGCCGGTGGCTGCTGGCAAGATGCCACTCGCCCAGTCGCGCCCGCAGTTGTGTCTGGCGAGCACGTAACTCGGTGATTTGGCGGGCGGCGCGCTCCAGTTTTTCGAGTTGGGCGTCGAGATCTTGCTGACTTCTGTTGGCAGTCAGGCGAGCTTCCTGCAAGCGTTTTTGCCCTTGCCCCCAGCGGTAACCATACCAGATTTGTAACAGGTCTTTGAGGCGGGCCAAAATAGCCTGATGCTCCCCGGCGCGTTGAGCCTGGCGACCCAGGTAGCGCAGACGGGGTTCGAGTTCGCTCACAATGTCGTGAACGCGCAGCAGGTTGGACTGGGTGGCGTCCAGTTTTTGGAGAGCCTCGGCGCGCTTGGAGCGATGCAGGGTGATCCCGGCCGCTTCTTCAAAGAGCGCCCGGCGCTCCTCCGCTCGCAGTGATAGAGCGGCGTCCACCAGTCCTTGACCGACCACCGTGTAGGTGCGCCTGCTCAGGCCGCTGGTGGCCAGTAACTCGGTGATGTCCCGCAGTCGTACCCGGCTGCCGTTGAGCAAATATTCGTTTTGCCCATCCCGGTAGGCACGACGGGTGATGGTCACCTCTCTGAAGTCCACGGGCAGCCACTCATCGCTGTTGTCCAGGACCAAACCAGCTTGGGCCATGCCCAAGCGCGGGCGACCGTCGGAGCCGGAGAAGATCATATCCTCCGTCCTTTTGCCGCGCAAAGTGCCATAGCTCTGCTCACCCAGTGCCCAGCGTAGGGCGTCGGCAACGTTGCTCTTGCCGCTGCCATTCGGCCCGACCACGGCGGTGATGCCTTCGCCAAACTCAAATACAGTCTTGGTGGCGAAGGACTTGTAACCTTGTAGTTCCAGGGATTTAAGTCGCATGGTTTTTGAGCGTCATATAATCTTGCTCAGCCCGGATTGCCACATCTAGGCTGAGCGAATTGTACGGCCGGCTTTTAACTGGTGTTACATGTGTAACAGGTATGATTCCAAAGTATCAGTATAGCCTGTTTTGGAGGGACTGTCAAAGACCGCCAAATGCCCCTGAACGCCGTCGTTGACTCGCTGAAACAGGTGTGTTATGCTATGCCTGTGATGAAACGGCAAGTAGAGTAAGTGACGTGAGGTAAATCAAGCGGCAATGGAAGTCTCGGTCATTGTCACTGTGCTTAACGAAGGTCCTGCCATTCATCGATTACTCGATTCTCTGGTGGCTCAGACTCGCGCGCCCGATGAGGTGGTCGTCGTGGACGGTGGGTCCACCGACGAGACGCTAGCCGTTCTGCACGTATATGCGGATGATGGACGGCTGCCGCTGCGGGTCCTGGTTAAGCCTGGGGCGAATATTTCACGCGGGCGAAATGCGGCCATCGCTGCTGCCTCGGGGGACATTATTGCCAGCACCGATGCGGGCGTGCGCCTCGCGCCGGAGTGGCTGGCAGAGTTGATCGCTCCTTTTGAGGCAAAAAGCCCACCCCAGGTCGTGGCAGGGTTCTTCGTGCCCGATTCAAGCAACCCGTTTGAGATAGCCATGGGGGCCACCGTGTTACCTTCTCTGTCGGAAATTAAGGCCCACCATTTCCTTCCTTCCAGCCGCTCGATTGCCTTCACCCGGACCGCCTGGCAGGCCAGCGGTGGCTACCCAGAATGGCTTGACTATTGCGAAGACTTGATCTTTGACTTTCGCCTGCGTGCTTTGTTTCACCCTTTTGCCTTTGCGCCCCGAGCTGTAGCACATTTTCGCCCCCGGAGCAGTTTGCGCAGTTTCTTCAAACAGTATTATCTGTACGCCCGGGGCGACGGTAAGGCTGATCTGTGGCGAAAGCGCCATGCCATCCGTTATCTCACCTATCTGGTAGCTGCACCCCTCCTATTGATCCTGGGCTGGCGAGGGGATGCTTGGTGGTGGGCCGTAGGAGCCGGCTTGGCGATGGCAGGTATGTTGGGTAGACCCTATCGCCGCCTCTGGTCCATGCTCCAGCCTCTGGCATGGGATGAGCGATTGCAAGCTATCCTGTGGGTTCCAATCATTCGCGTCATAGGTGACTTGGCCAAGATGATTGGCTATCCGGCCGGTTGGCTATGGCGGCTTCGGCGTCTGCCTCACCAGCCTGAACTGCGGTGGCATGATGGGCGGTGAGTTTTACCACCTGCCTTGAGTTTAAATGTAACGAATCTGTAACCACCCTCTCGTGTGTTTGATGCTATACTGAATAATGGCGCGGGAGGTTCCGTTTTGGATTTACCTTTGCCTCAGGCAATCAAGTGGAGTATAATCGCCTGCTGGGTTTGCTCACATAGTCTTGCACTGATCGAGCGAGCTAACACCCCTGGACAGCGTAATGGAGGGTGCGGTGATTGGAAAGATTCTTGGCAACCGCTACCGGGTTCTGCGCGAAGTCGGTAGCGGCGGGATGGCCTGGGTCTATCTAGCTGAAGACATCAACGAAGGGCGCTTGGTTGCCGTTAAGATCCTCTATCCGCAGTTCAGTGAGGATCTTTCCTACGTACAACGCTTCAACCGTGAAGCTAAGCTCGCCTCTACCCTATCCGATGAGCATATCGTGCGCATCCTGGATTATGGGGCATCCCGTGATGTTTATTACCTAGTGATGGAATACATCGAAGGCCAGGATCTGCGCAGTATTATTGACGAGCGCGGCAGCCTGAGTTGGCCTGAGGCGCTGCAGCTTCTGGATCAACTGGCTGTGGCTCTACAACACGCTCACCTGAACCATGTCGTCCACCGTGACATCAAGCCTCAAAACTTGATGATTGACAGCCATGGCATCCTGAAGGTTCTAGACTTTGGCATTGCTCGTGTTCGCACGTTACCCTCGCTGACCCAGTCCGGATTCGTTGGATCACCTTACTACATCTCTCCTGAGCAGGCAATGGGGGAGGAAGTCGATATTCGGTCCGACATCTACTCGGCCGGTGTTGTCTTCTACGAAATGCTCAGCGGACGCGTCCCCTACGATGCTGCCAGCCCCTGGTCGATCATCAGCCAGCACATTGCTAGTGTGCCACCTCGGCTCGCTGTTGGAGGGGATCACAGTCTCGAAGTGGCCGAGGCCCTCCTGAACCGCATGATTGCCAAGCGTCCTGAAGATCGCTTTCAGACGCCCACAGCTCTGCGTAGTGCCATTGCTTGCGTACTGGAAGGTCGCCCTTTGCCCGAACCCCTGGATGTACAGCCGCTTGCCGTTCCGGACGCGGTGGCCACCGCTGAGGGACTTTATCAGCGCGCTCAGCAGGCCATCCAGGAGGAAGATTGGCAACGGGCGGTTGATCTGCTCAATCAGGTTGTCAAGCTGAACCCGCAACACGCGGAAGCACCCGGAAAGCTGGCACAGGCTGGGCGCCAGGCACGCTTGGCTGCTCTCTATGCAGCCGCACGTCGCGCTATGGAGGGGGGACGTTGGCAAGAGGTTGTGGATGAACTGACTGAGGTCATTTCGGTGGAGCCTAAGTATCGTGACGCCGCCGACTTGCTGGAGCGGGCGCGTGCCGCCGAACAAAGCATAGATGTGGCCAAAACTGTAGCTGACCTGTACGACCAGGGCGCTGCCCATATCCAGGCCGGCGCCTGGGCAGAAGCTGCCCGTTGCCTGCGCCGAGTACAGCAACTATCGCCTGGATACAAGCAAACCCAAGCCCTACTAGCCGCTGCCGAGCGCCATCTTCGGCCAAGCCCTCGTTGGTTGCCCGAATGGGGAGTTACTATGCGGCGAGTGGCCCTGATCCTGGCACCGGCATTTGTCCTACTGCTTTTTGCCGCCGGGACCCATTTCTTTGGCCCGTCTGACGCTGCTACTGATCCTGACCACCCGGCCCCTCCGGCCAGTGAGGGGCCGGCTCGGGATTACCGGGAAGCCCAGATAGCGTTCCAGGCTGGCGATTGGGATGGAGCTATCGAGTTGCTTGACGCAGTTTTGGCCGGGAACCCTGGTTATGAGGATGCCAGCAACTTGCGAGAGCAGGCGGGGGCCAAGCTTGTCCTGGAACGAGCCTTGGACGAGGGAGAAGCAGCTCATTCGGCAGAACGCTGGGATGAGGCCGTTGACGTGCTAAACCGCTTGCGGCAGACCGATGCCAACTTCCATCGGGACGAAGTGGAGGATATGCTGTGTAATGCCTATCTTCAGCGGGGACAGGCCCGAGTGGCTGACCTCGAGCTCGCAGCAGGTACGACCTCTATTGAAGCCGCATTGCAAGACTTCGAGATGGGCCTGGCGATTTGCCCCCATGAACAGACCCTGTCTGTCCAACAAGACTATGCAAATGGTTTCCTACTGGCTTCGAGAGCCCAGGCATTGGACGATTTCGACACAGCCATCCAGGAACTAATGCCCATAGTGACCGCCGAACCGGACTATGCAAACGGTAATGCTCGGCACATGCTATACGTTGTGTCGGGTAAGCGGGGTGACGTCCGTCAAGAAGCGGGGGACTTGTCTGGGGCTCTCTCGGACTATGAGCAGGCGCTTGCCTGGGACCAGGCCGACTCCCTCGACGTCAGCTTGCGCCACAGCCAGGTTTTGCAGAAACTGAGCGCGGGTACGCCCTCGGCCACAAAGCAACCAACACAAGTACCAGCTCAACCTACCCTCAAGTATGCCGCGCCTACCCTCGTCAGCCCATCGCATGAGGCATTGTTCCACGGCGAATACACAGCCATCGTACTGTCATGGGAGCCTGTGGGTGTGTTGGCTCTCGACGAGTACTACGACGTGACGGTAATGCATTATGTGGGGGAGGAGGAGCGGTATTGGGGAGGGCCTGTGAGGGAGACCCAATGGCAGGTCCCGGTGGAGGCCGGCCTTGGTCAGGCGGCTAACGATCGTTTCTACTGGTGGGTTACCGTTAGACAGGCCAACACAACATCTGGTCAAGGCCAACTCGACCTGGCCCTGAGTCCTCCCAGCGATACTCGCATCTTTTATTGGAGCGAGTAGATGACAGAGATCATATCCCAGGGCAAATTGAGCAAGTTACGAGGTGAGATCAAAGCCCTGCAAACAAGCTTGAAGAACTTTGCGGATGCCCTGGCTCGCCAGCAAAGTATCCTGGCTCGCCTTGCCAAACGAATCTCCCCTGGCCAGGATCCGACGCTGCAAGATACGCTGGCCAGCATCGTGGCTGTTACCAGTATCACCCATCAGTTGGGGCAGTTGTTACCCCAGATCGATGCTTCGCTGATGGATTTGGGTCAGGAAATCACCTCTCAGCTAAGAGAGCACGAAAACCTCACCGCGCTCTACAATGTGAGCCAGATCGTTAACTCCACTCTCGATCTGAGCGAAGTCCTCAACCTGACCATGGATCTCATCATTCAGGTCACTGGCGCCGAGCGGGGATTCTTGATGCTCATCGATGAGGAAGCTGGTGGCCTCGCTTTTCGCGTCGCCCGTAATATGGACCGGGAGACCATCGCCGGCTCTTCGTTTGATATCAGTCGCAGCATTGTTGACAAGGTAGCCCAGGAGGGCCGACCGATTCTGACTACCAATGCCCAGTCCGACCCTCGCTTCAGCGCCCAGGCCAGTGTGGTTAGCTACAGCCTGCGCTCAATTTTGTGTGTTCCCTTGCGGGTAAAGGGGAAAATTACCGGCGTTATCTATGCCGATAATCGCATCAAGACAGGCCTGTTTACTGAGGGGGACCGCCGCCTGTTGGCGGCCATCGCTGACCAGGCTGCGGTGGCTATCGAAAACGCCCGTCTCTTCGAAAACGTCATGCGCAACCTGAGCGAGATCACCAATATGAAGAACTTGATGGACAACATTTTTGCGTCCATCGCCAGCGGTGTCATAACCACCGATATCCGTGACAATATTACCCTCTGCAATCCTGCTGCTGAGAGCATTTTGGGAGTGCGGGCCGATGGTTCCATCGGGCGTGCCTATCAGCAGGTGTTCCCTGCCGTGAGCCGCACGCCCCTGCCACGATTGGTGGAGGAGGTGAAGCGCCACCGAGAGCGTTACATCGGATACGAGGTTGACGTAGACCTGCCAGAACGGGGTAGGGTCAATCTGAGCATGAATCTGTCAACTCTGCGCGATGTGCAAGATGCCACTTTGGGCGTTGCCATCGTGGTGGACGATCTGACGGAAAAAAAGCGATTCGAGCGCGAACGGGCCATGATCAAGCGTTACTTGCCCTCACAACTGGTGGACAGTCTGCCAGATGGCTTGTCAGAGCTCAGATTACGCGGCGAACGCCAGCAGATCACCACTCTCTTTGCCGATATCCGGGGCTTTAGCACATTCAGCGAGAAGTCCAACCCTGAAAAAGTGGTAGAAGTCATCAACCAATACTTTGCGCTTGCTTTAACTGCTGTGGAGCAGCAGGAAGGCATCGTAGATAAGTATCTGGGCGATGCGGTGATGGCCCATTTCAATACCCCCCTGCGCCCTGTGGTCGGCCACGCCTGGCGGGCCGTGCTGGCCGCCTGGGACTTTAAGCAGGCCATCGAGCAGCATCTGCAACAGGTGCCGGATGAAGATAAGCTGACGGTCGGCATAGGCATCAACACGGGGGAGCCGGTGGTCGGCAACGTGGGAGCTGAGGATCGGATGGAATACACGGCCATTGGCGATGCGGTAAATCTTGCCAAGCGTTTGCAGGAGAGCGCCAGGGGAGGCCAGATTCTGTTGAGCAATCCCACCTACGAATTGGTCAAAGAAAAAGTAGAAGTACGCGCTCTGGACCCCATCCAGGTGAAAGGCCGACAAGCCCAGGAACAGGTATACGAGTTGCTTGACGTATGGAGATCGTAGTGGCCGAACTTCCCGAACTTGCGCCTGGCTTGTCAAGCACGATTGACCGCCAAGTCGATGACAATTCAACAGCCCGGCAGTTGGGCAGCGGTAGCGTCGATGTGTTGGCCACGCCTGAACTGGTGCGTTTGATGGAAGCAGCCGCCGTGGCGGCTGTGGCCGATCACCTGCCGGTGGGGTTTACCACGGTGGGTGTGGCGATCAATATCAAGCATGTCGCTCCGACGCCGGTGGGTTTGGGCGTCAAAGTTCGCGCTGATCTTGTCCAAGTAGAGGGACGCCGCCTCAAATTCGAAGTGCTTGCCCATGACGAGGTAGAAGAGATAGGTCGCGGCATCCATGACCGGGTCTTGGTCGAGGCAGATAGCTTTGTGGCCAAGGCCAATCGTAAACTGACGTGAGACAGCATGCCTAAGCCAGGTAGGGCCGCTGCCAGGCGCGCCGCAAACGCCAGCCGCTCTGGTCTGAAGCCAAGCATAGCTCGAAGCGACTTCCATCAGGCACGATGATTAGCATGTGCCGGCCGTCAGCCTCCTCCCACTGGCGGCCCAACCCGACCACCTTCCGGTGCTGTCCCCGCCAGGAAAAGGCTGTTGGCTGAATCCTCCCGTCAGGAAGGTAGTCAGCTTCTACCCTCACTATCTCGTCTCCAACCCACACATCGCTCATAGCGTGCACCCGTTCGCGAAA
>CP070811.1:3012263-3029704 GCA_020343875.1 Anaerolineales bacterium
AACCCTTAACGCAAGCCCAGCTTGACAAAATGTAGGCGCGATTTCCAATCGCGTGCTTACAAAGCCGCTCCTCCACGACTTCGCACCAGCCGTGGCTGGCCTCCAAAAACCCTTGACGCGAGCCCAGTTGCATGATAGATTGGTATCAGGCCAGAGACTTGGCTCACTACCAGGTCAAGTGCTTGCAGCGGACTGTCGTCCACCCTAGGCGCATGCGCTGCTTCTAACCACCTCCGGTCTCTACCACAGCCGCAACGGCAGTCAGGAGTAAAATACGATGACATCCTCTCGAATTAAGGACCCCGGCCTGAGCGCTCAGGTTGAAGAGGCGGAACTGGCCTGGCTGCGCTACATAATGCCCATCACCGAGCACTACTGCCGCCAGATCAGCCAGCGGGATTACCGAGGCAAAAGGCTGGCCTGCTGGACGCACATCCGGTTTAACATGCTGCCCTTGGGGCTGGCCCTGGTCGAGAGTGGCGCAGAAATCGTGTGGGGGGCCTGCAACGTCGACAGCACCGACGACGCTGCGGCAGCTTATCTGTCCCAGCGGGGCATCACCGTGTACGGCTGGCGCGGCATGCCCCAGGCCGACTATGAGCAGCACAAACAGCTTGTGCGTGACTTCGACGCCGATTACCTGTGTGACATGGGCGGCGAGTTGAGCGTAGCATATCTGGACCGAGAGCCGCCTGTCCAAGGCGCCCTGGAAGCGACCACCAGTGGCCTGAACCTGCTGAGGAATTACGCTATCCCCTTCCCTGTCTTCAACTGGAACAGCATTCCACTCAAGGACCGCCTCGAGAACCGCTTCCACGTCGGAAACGAGGTGTGGCCGGTCTTCAGCCATGTCACCTGGCTCAACCTGTACCGCCGGTCTGTGCTGGTGGTCGGCTATGGGCCGGTCGGCAAAGGCATCGCCGAGCGAGCCCGTGCCCTGGGCGCGATCACATACGTGGCGGATCTCGATGCGGTGCGGCTGACCGAGGCTCAGCACCACGGGTGCATACCGGTCAGCCTGGAGGAAGGGTTGGCCCGCTGCCAGATCGTGGTGACGGCAACAGGCGTCGAGGGAGTGGTGGGTGAGGAGCATCTGCGACAGGCGCGGCCTGGCACCATCTTTTTCAATGCTGGCCACACCAACCGCGAAATTGACATCGATTGGCTCTACCGCCAACCCCATCAACGTATGCGGGCCCACGTCGAGCGCTTTGACCTGGATGGGACGCACATCTTTTTGCTGGCCAAAGGAAGCCTTCTGAATCTGGCTGGCGAGACCGGGGCAGCTGGAGCCGACCTGTTCGATCTCTATACCGCGGTTATCCTGCGAGGGATCAGCTGGCTGTTCGACGGCGGTGCCCAGGGCGCCCCCCCAGGCGTCCAACTCTACCCGTCCCACCTGGAGCAAGAGATCGCCCGCCTTTCGGTGAAGCTGTACGGGCAGGTACCATAATAGCTTTCTATTGTTCTGTTATAGTTGCGTTTCGACCCGAATGGTCGATGGGTCGCCCGAAGCCAGGCAGGCCTCGACGGACGATGTGCCGAAGAGTGAGGGACAGGCCCAACCAGGCCATTTTGAGCCAGGTGGAGAGTTTGCGTCGCTCGTTGTACCTGGGGCGGAGAGTGTAGTCGTCGCGCTCTATGGTGTCCAAAACTCCTTCAAAACGGGCGCAGTACCAGTAACCCACAATCTTACAACGCAAAACGTCCAGTTGGTCCAGATAACGCTTGCCTTCGCGGAAGTATGCCCGCGCCAGCTCCACCCGATGCCGAACCCAGGCCCGGAAAGCGGGGCTATCCACATCCTGGGGGCCGACGCCGTGCGCTTCCAGATACTCACGAGGGATGTTGATGAATCCATCGGCCGTGTCCTGATCCTGGTCGCGCAGCAGGTGGGTAATGTGAGCGGCAATGGCCGCCAGATAACGGCCCTCAGTGGCCGGATAGGGATGGCCATTACTCATAAAATACTGGAGGCCATCGGTGGCCGACTGCCCCAAGCAGTTCGAGTACCACGTCAACTCAGCCTGGCTGATGAGGCGCCCTCTGCGGTACGCATCGAACTCGATAATGGCCAGCATATTGCGTATGAAGGATTGAAGCCCACTGTTCTCTCCCCTGTCGTTGCTGATCAGGTCGGCAGCGATTTCCTCTTCCGGCATCAGGTCGAGCGGTCGCTCGTTCCTATATAGACGGTCAATCAAGTCTTTCTGCCGCCTGATGAATGCGATACGCTCCTCATCCGACTGAGAAGAAACGTCTATGATATCGTCGGCCCAGCGGAAGTAGGCGTAGGCTCGGTAGAAGTCATTCACCAGGTGCCTATCCATCATCAGGCAGGCTGTGTAATAGGTTTGTTTGCTGCCAGTCCAGGTGATAGATTGGGCCAAGGTTGCGGTCGTATCCATCAAGGGCAGCCTCCCTTTCATTCACTGTCACATTGACGCGCAGGTTAACGTGGGCACAGTGCTCGCCTTTACCGCGCGTTCAGCCGCCTCTGCCCTCAGCGAGGTCGAAAGCCCTACCACAGCGTGCCTGTAGGTTATCGACCAATCTTTCGCTATAGTCCCACAGCCTTGCACAGGGGGCAGCATCCGACGTTGCCGCAGAGGGTTCATTCCACTTCAGTGAACGCCCGTATAATCCGCCAGGATATTCATCTGTGAGCAGCGTCGCGATGTAAACTGCCGCCTGGGCTGCCGCGCGGTAATCGAGGTGGTTGATGTATTCGTCGCTAATGAAGAGCGTCGTCGGATCCCAGGTGATAATAGCCTCCGGTTTCACTTGGCGGATGGCACGCACCAAGTCGCTCCTTAGACCAAGTGTGGGCTGTAACTGCCCATCATCATAGCCCAGGAACAGTACCTGGCTCACACCCAATGCTGCGCACGCGGCGCGTTGTTTGGCACGCCGAGTCTCAGCCAGCTTCTCGCGCGTCGTGCCCGGCTCGTGTGAACCGCTGTGGCATCTGTTCAGATCACGTAGGTCACACGACAACCGACCTTCGTCCACACCGCCACCGTGCCAGCCACGGTGAACTCGGCATCGTCCGGGTGAGCTACAATCACCATCGCGGATTCAGGTACGTTGTTTTCTTCCATGCCCTTCTACCCCCGCGATTCAATACAAGGTTGATTTGTAATTACAACACTCTTCCATTCGCGAGGGTGCTCACTTTCCGCAATTCTCCCCGGAAAGGTGTATCCTTGTTCCCGTCTTCCCCGTCTATACAGTCAGATCAGGAACGTTTCATCGTGATGGGTGTGACTGGCTCCGGCCCGGATTATACCCTTGGCAGAAAACAAGTTTCAACAATACATTTATAACACAAACCAAGGAGATGTAAAAATGACTGTCGAACAAGGAACAACTCAGGAATATCGAAGCAGCCTACATAAAGATAGCTTCTGTGCCGAAGTGGTGAGGCCCGATACCCTGGACCCAATTATCTGGGCCGCCGCCTTCATTTGGGCAGGCGTCGTATGGTTTGCAAGCAGCCTTGGCTATCTCGACGGGCACGCCTGGTCGCTGTTCTTCTTCGGAGCCGGGGTGCTGGTGCTGATCGAGTTAGGCATTCGCCTGCTGGTGCCTGCCCATTGTCGGGACTTACTGGGTACCCTCATCTGGGCGGCAGTTCTATTCTGGCTGGGCGATTGGGATCTTCTCTGGCCGGTAATCCTTGTGACGATCGGCGCATCCATCCTGCTGCGTGGTTTCTTCCGCGATCTGGAACTGATCTAAACCGGGAGAATAAAGAAATGACCCAGAAACAAAAAGCAGCGCGTGGGAATCAGAGAGTCCCATTTGACATGGCTTCCTGTATAGCTATGCTAAAGGAGATGATGGACCAGTGCAGGGCAGTCTGCGACTGCGCCGGGATGGTGGGCCAGGGCGGTTATACCGAGACGGTGTTCCAGATGATGGCATCATGCTGCGGGGTGCAGGGCGAAACGCAGGAGACAGCGTCCACACAACCGAACCAGGAAGCATAAGACGACCCCCTCCATAGCCCTTACATGGGTAGGTTTTTTCGGTTGCGGCTCGACCGGCGACTTCATCGCCGGTCTACAAAACGAGGCCCCACCCGCACCTGACGGTAGGGCAGGTGTAAATGGGGCTGAAATCGACCCAGCCGGATTGATCCGGCGCAGTATGGTAGCCCTGAAATTCATTTCGGGGCGGGCCGTGCTGGCGTGAGCCACCCCCATGGAAAAACCTACCCATGAAAGCTCCATAGCCGGGCTTTTTGAGAGGTGAGACACTGCAAACGTGTCTCACCTCTCAATTCGGTGCCCCAGGCATATTCCGGAATTCCTGTTGACCGTTGATGCTCTCTGGAAAAATCTCTCCAGGATCCCTTTGTCCACGAAGCTGAGCTTCTCTCACTTCTCATCTAGAGAGTGTCGTACACCTCAGCTACAACGATTGTCGTAGAAACCGATTACGCTCAACGTCCAACTGGGCCGCCCATAAGCGGTCTTTTTTACGTATGGTAAATCCACGCTTTAACCGATGACAGGCCGGGCTTTCTCGGATATAGTATACAGGACAGGTTATTACTCAGCAGCAGAGTTCGCATCGAGCAAAGCTATGCACGCGGCCAGCATTTATCCTGCAAAAGTTGAAAATTTAATGGCCAGAGATTTCAGGTTAAGTGCTCTCAGCGCACTGGCCCAGCCAGAGAGCGGGAAGAGAAAATACGCGAACGGCAAGGGGGAAGGCTTGCTGAGCCGAATCTATCCAGGTTTGAGCCCTGAACAAGCGGCGTCACTGGTCCACCAGAAAATTATGGTGGAACAGCTACGCAAGGTCGCCAGGTCGCGAAAGCACCGTCCTTACGATCCCCCTACCAGGTAGTGTATTCCTCTACCTCTCTTTCTCATCTACATGGTCAGAACAGGCCGCCAACGCTAGCCGGGAGGCACAAGATGACTGAGCTGAACCTGACCGACTTCTTTCTGAACGGGATGATTTCATATGGGCCGCTGGTTCTGGGCCTGGCGCTATTACTAGGTGCGTTGGGCCTGCCCATGCCGGTACCACTTCTAGGATTAGCGGCTGGAGCGTTCGCCCGACAGGGCTTGATAGATTGGAAAACACTTTCAGCTTTAGGTCTGATGGGCGCCGTGCTGGGCGATAGCATCAGCTATGCTGCAGGGCGCTTTGCCGGGGGGTGGCTGCAGCGCCGCCTTGGAGACTCATCGACCTGGCAAAAGGCAGCTGGTCAGTTCCGACAACACGGGGCGTTGGCCGTCTATGTCACGCGCTTTCTGCTCGTCCCCTTGGCCGTGCCCACTAGCCTGATTGCGGGCAGTAGCGGTTATGATTTCCGGCGATTTCTCGCTTTTGCTGTGGCCGGTGACGCGAGCTGGATCGCGCTCTATTGCGGGCTCGGCTACATCTTTGGCAGCCGGTGGCATAGCATCAGCCAGCTGATCAGCCCCTATCTTAGTTGGCTGGCTGGCGCGATTGTGGTCGGGATCGGAATTTATGCGATCAGCCGGGCCGCCCAGAGATTCTACCGCGTCTCTATCGCGCCCTGTATTTTTTCCCAAAGGTCCCCAGGAGGCGCCTGCTCCGGATAAGTCTTCCGTAACCAATCGAGGGACGTATGCAGATTTCCTAGTTCGCGCCTGCAGCCGGAGCAACCGGCCAGGTGAGATACTACGCCAGCCAGCAGCTGCTCTTCCAGTTCGTCGTTCAAATACGAGTGGATAATCTCCCGAGTTTCAGTGCAGTTCATCCCCCGGCCTCCTCGGTTTCCGTTTGTTTTGGCTCACACACAAAGACGTTTCGCTCATCGTGGGCGAAGTCGCAGCCGGCGTCCAGGATCGCCCTCAGCTTTTTCCGTGCCCGGTGCAAGCGGATCTTGACTGTGTGCAGGGAGCAATCCAGCACATCGGCGATCTCCCGGTTCTTGAGGCCCTGCAAATCGTGCAGCACCATCACCGTGCGATAGCTTGGAGGCAAACGCCAGATAAACCGCTGCACACAGTCTGACATCTCCGACTGGCTCGCTACCTGCTCTGGTGCGGGAGCATTCTCGTCAACCACCCACTCCCTCTCGGATTGCGTCTCCTCCAGGGAGAGGGCTGCCTTGGCCTGACGGGTAGCGCGCCGCCGGAAGTGATCCAGGCTGACGTTGGTGGCAATGCGGTAGATCCAGGTGGTTAGACTGGCATCGCCTCGGAAAGTCGGCAGGCTACGATGGACCCGGATAAACGTCTCCTGGGTCAGGTCTTCTGCCTGGGCATGATTCTGGGTCAAACGCAATAGGTAGTTGTAGATGGGGCGTTGGAATTCGTCAAAGACGTTGGAGAAGTCTGGCCCGCGGACCGCCTGGTTCCCTATCTCTGCCAATTCCGTGGTACCTGAAGGCTGGCACATAGTCACTCCTTATTAAGAGTTAACAAGGCAGATTGCCAATGCTCACGGCATTCCAATTCCTAACCTCAACCATACCATGGTTTTTCGTCTGGTTCAACTTGCAACCCATCCATCAGTTTGTTGAAACCGCTGAACAAGTCGACCACCGCCATCAGCTCCAGCACACCTTCGTCGTCCAGTCCCAACCTCTGCACCGCAGACGTATGGACTTCCAGTCAATAGTCACACGCATTTACCGCCGAGACGGCGACGGCGATGATCTCCTTCGTCAGGCGGTCAAGTTTCCCTTCTTCCACCATGACCGCTTTGACTTTATTCCAATTCGCCTCCAGATAACCGGGCTTGGAGGCCATCACCTTGTAGAGATTGGGCACAAAGTCAATTTCGAGCTGGGACTTGATCTCCTCGTAAACCTCTTTGACCTTGCCCGTGGCCTCTTCTTCGGGAATCATGTTGATAGATGCCATTCTAGCGCTCCCTCCATAGATTGTTATCGCAGCATAGCCCAATGGCCGATGTCGACGCCAAGAATCGTACTCTTATTGACTGTTAGGATCTGAACAAAACCGCCAAGCAATATCAGCACATCCTTCCTACTGCTTTCTACGGCCGACTCGCTTCCGCCCGAACGAGCGATCCTGCAGCGCATTGCCTGGGACGTGCAAGGCAATGCGCTGCAGGGCTTCCGCCGGCTAGTCCTGGCCCACTAGCACGCTGCCCAGGATAACCACGCCAACCAGCAACAATATCAAGGGGAAGGCTATCTCCAGGTTGATGAAGCCGGCCAGACCGAGAATCAGCAGAATACCGGACCAGATGTAGTCCCACGTCGTCGGGTCCGGCTGGTCCGGCGAGCCCACGCGCCACAGGTTCCCCAGCAGCCCGTACAACCCGGCGCCGGCGAAAACCCAGCTCCAGGCATCCGCCCCGCCGATTTGAGGCAGAATGCCCAGGCCGTCGGCCCCGAAGACCAGGCCCGTCCAGATCAGCGAGCCTGCCCACCATACGGCTTCCAGGCGCTTGCGTTGCTCTACCTGGCTCATCATCTTTTGCTCGATGTTCACGTCACTCAGACCTCCTGACTCTTTATGATGCTTGCTTATAGATATAGACGGGGAATGCAATCAAAAGGATACACCTCCCCCGCATTCGAGAGGCTGTTGACGAAGATAGCTAGATGCCTGCGATTGCATCAGATGATCACATCCGAAAAGCCAATGGCAAATAGGTATGCTACTATGGAATGTGCATTCCACAAGGACGGGCACCAAATTCTGCTTGCTCCATTAACAGATCATTCAAGCCAGTGATTTACTACCAAGCACACGATGATTCCGGGTTTGAGACAACGAAGGGTCGACTTCCCGACAGGGTAGCCACGCAAAAGTCGGGCATAACGCCAGGCAAGCCGGGAGACCTTTCAGGCCCCGGAATTTGCGCTTTAGGGCCTGCCTGCCGATAGGTAAAGATAATTGGGTTGGTGAGCTGGCGGCAGGAGGTCGACAGACGAGCTCTGGGATAGGTTCAGCCTGTACTGGGCGGGCAACCCTCGGCCCACCAAGCGGCTTGCATCCACCGTCGTAGTATGGCATAATTCAGGCCCAGGCGGGCAACAGGCACAAGGCAATTCTGGATATTGCCTTGTGCTATGTCTACCAAGATTTCTTCAACCTTTGCTTGCAGGAGATGCGCGTGGGTACGACTCCCACAGGGACACCAACCTTTGGCTTGGGGTCAGAATGTGTGAATTGTGGCGCCAAGCTGTCTTCCAATGCGAAGCGCTGCCACGTGTGTGGCGCGCCCGCGCCAGCAGTCTCTCAGCAGCGCCGATGCCCGAATTGCGGCACCCCGGCTGCCCAGCGGGCCGAAACCTGCCTGATGTGCAACGCGCCTCTGGACCACATGCCGTTCCGGCGCGGGCTGACCAGTGTTTGGGTGCCATGGATAGCAGCCGTGGCCCTAATTGCTGCCCTGACCGTGATTGGCTGGAACCACTGGCACCGCCAGGCCCCATCAGTGGCTGCTCTGCCCACCACCACCGCCCGCCTAGACCACACACCAACATCCGTGCCGCCGACCCCGACACCTACTTATACGCCCAGCGCCACCCCGACACCGGTTGCCTCGCCCACCCCCATCATTCACGAGGTGCAATCCGGTGAGACCGTCATTTTCATTGCATCCTATTACGGCACTTCGCCAGAAGACATCATGGAGGCAAACGGCCTGGACGAGGACAGCGCGCGCCTGCTGCAATCCGGGCAGAAGTTGCTCATCCCTTCCACCGGCCCGGTGGGCGGCCCGGTCCCCCAGGGCACCCAGCAACCGCCCCTGGTGATTCACGAAGTGGTGTCAGGTGAAACACTCATCTCCATCGCCTACGACTACGATACCACGGTCGAGACTATTATGGCAGCCAACAACCTGGACAGCCCCGACCTGATTTACGTGGGCCAGCAGCTCCTGGTGCCGCTCCTGCCACCTACCAGTACGCCGACGCCTTATCCCTCCCCGACGCCTTCTTCAACGCCTGGCCCGCCATATTCCGCACCCACTTTGCTGTCGCCGGCCGACGGTGCGCTATTCGAGGAAGAGGGCGCGGCTATTGTGCTCACCTGGGCAAGCGTGGGCATCTTGCGCCAGGACCAGGCCTACCTGGTGGAGCTGGAGACGCCAGGGAGCGGTAGTCCGGTAACCCACACCACCCAGGGCACGTCGTGGCGCCTGCCATCTGAGCTGTGGCCGACCGGCCCGCTGCGTACATTGGCCTGGCGGGTGACGGTTGTACAGGGCGTCAATCCAGACTCCGATCAGCCGACAGAGTGGAATCCCCGCAGCCTGCCATCCGAGACACGCCAATTCACCTGGCAATAGCCGGTGGCCCGTAAAACGAAAAGGGGCTACTGTTCACGCTACGCTTCAAGCTCGGAGAGGGTTTTGTAACCCTCGATTCCTGTCCTATAAACGAAACGATCAGACATTGTACTTCAGGCTGCCTCGCAGCATAGGAGGGTTGGTAGCGTGATCCAACTTCAGGTTCGCACCTCGGGGCGGCAGAGCTTTGAGGATATCACCTCACAAGTACAGCAGGCAGTCAGCCAAAGTGGCGTGCAAGAGGGACTATGCCACCTCTTCTGCCCCCACACCACGGCCGGGCTGACAGTGAACGAGAACTGGGACCCATCCGTGCAGCACGATATGGGGCTGGCGCTGGACGATCTGGTGCCTCAGCGGCGCGACTTCCGCCACAGTGAAGGTAACAGCCCGGCCCACGTCAAATCATCCCTGGTGGGCGCATCGCAAACCCTGTTTGTAGACGGGGGGCGGCTGGTGCTTGGCAGCTGGCAGGGTATCTACCTGGCCGAATTCGACGGGCCACGCACCCGCAAAGTGCTGGTCAAGGTGGTTACAGCCTGAGGCATGGGCGGCCAAGCATCAGAACCTTAGGTATACGTCTGGTCCGCCTTGGCCGCTGCAATGAAATCGTTCAGGTGCAAACCTTTGACCGCGTGTGTCCACCAGGTCACGGTCACCTTGCCCCACTCAGTCAAAAGCGCAGGATGATGGTCTTCCTCCTCCGCCAATTCACCCACCTGATTGGTAAATTGGAGCGCTTCGACGAAATTCTTGAACTTGAAGGTGCGCTCCAGCTGCTTGATGCCCTCACGTTCCACGATCTGCCAATCAGGCACCTGCGAATGCAATTCGGCAATTCTCTCATCGCTCAGCGGCGGCCCCCCGCTGCGAGGCCGGCTGCATTTCATTTGAGCTAATCCACCCATGTGCGGTCCTCCTGTTACCCAGTTCTCAACTCCCGGACCCAGGCATTGTACCACGTGGCTTTGCAGCGGCAAAATATTTGAATCATGGGCCCACTTGTGTTATGATAGGGCCAAACCAGACTGATTGAATCTAATTTGATAGGTGTGTGATGCGCATAGACGAACGCGTTTTGGATAGAATTCTGCCCACGGTGCGAAAGCCAGGCCGTTACACCGGCGGCGAATATAACAGCGTGGCCAAAGACTGGGATACCATAACCGTGAAGGTGGGCCTGGCCTTTCCGGATGTGTATGACCTGGGCATGAGCAATCTGGGGTTGGCAATCCTGTACGACATCCTCAACCAGGAAAAGGACGTGTTAGCGGAGCGACTTTACGCCCCCTGGCCAGATATGGAAGCCGCTATGCGCCAGGCCGGCCTGCCTCTCTACTCGTTGGAGACCCATCGCCCCCTCTGCGATTTTGACCTGATTGGCATTAGCCTGCCTTATGAACAACTCTACACCAACGCTTTGAATCTGCTGGATCTGGGCGGCATGCCGGTATTAAGCCAGGAGCGGGACGAAGGCTATCCTTTGGTGATGGCCGGGGGCAACGCCGCCTTGAACCCCGAACCCATGGCTGATTTCATTGACTTCTTCGTGATTGGCGAGGGGGAGCAGGTCATCCTGGAAATTGTTGAGGCTTTCCGCGAAGTGCGCGACGCCGAGCGGGAGGCACAACTGCGGCGCATGGCCAGTATCCCCGGCATCTACGTGCCCCGTTTCTACGCCCCTTCGTATTTTGAAGACGGCACCCTGGCCAAGATCGAGCCCCTGGTGGACGAAGCAGACTCGCACGTCGTCAAGCGCATCACGCCGGTTATGCCGCCCCCGGTGACTAAGTTCATCGTCCCCTTCGTAGACGTGGTCTTCAACCGGGCCTCGCTTGAGATTCAGCGCGGCTGTACACGGGGCTGCCGGTTTTGCCAGGCAGGCATGATCTTCCGTCCGGTACGAGAGCGCTCGATGGAAGAGATCATCCAGACGGTGGATGCCATCGTTCGCCAGACCGGCTACGAGGAAATCGGCCTGCTCAGCCTGTCCAGCACCGACTACACAAAGATCGGGCCACTGGTCAAGGCTCTATCCGAGAAGTACCAGGACCGCAGCCTTTCTCTGTCGCTGCCCAGTTCCCGAGTCGAGAGCGTCACGGTAGACCTGGTGGACATGCTGGCCCACGGCCGTAAGACTGGCTTCACCTTTGCCCCTGAAGCCGCCACCGACCGTATGCGTGATGTCATCAACAAGTCTATTTCAACCCAAGAATTACTGGAAGTGGCGGACATGGTGTACAGCCGAAACTGGCGCCTGATCAAGCTATATTTTATGATCGGCCAGCCAACCGAGACCGACCAGGATGTACGCGAAATCGGCCAGCTCGCCCGGCAAGTGCTGGAAGTAGGGCGACGGCACCACGGTCGTAAGGCACAGGTACGAGTTGGGGTCAGCACCTTTGTGCCCAAGCCACACACGCCCTTTCAGTGGGCAGCGCTGGACGACCTGGACACGATCCGGCGCAAGCAAGCCATCCTCAAAGAGGAGTTGCGCCAGGCCAAGGGGATTATCTATAACTGGAACGAACCCGCCGAGTCCCTGCTGGAAGCCTCTCTGGGGCGGGGCGACCGGCGGGTGGGGCAGGCCATACTGCGCGCCTGGCAAAAGGGGTGCAAGTTTGACGCCTGGCACGAGCATTTCCGGCCCGACCTGTGGCGTCAGGCGTTCCAAGAGGCGGGCCTGGACCAGGCCTGGTACGCCAACCGGCCTCGCCTGGCCGATGAGGTGTTTCCCTGGGACCATATCGACGCAGGGGTGCAAAAACGTTGGCTCTTGATGGATTGGTATGCGGCGCAGCGGGGAGAGACCAAAATAGACTGCCGCGAGCACTGCTTCAACTGTGGTATCCTCACCGCCTTCAAAGGCCTGCGGGCTCTTACGCCGCCTAATGCATGGGAGTGCCCTCCGATCCGCAACCCGCGCTGGAAGGAGCTGGCAGAGCAAGGCAAGGTCGTGGGTCTCACCCCGGTAGTGCGTAAGGTTATGGCAGAGGCGAAAAGCCAAGCCTAAAATGCGCCACACGGCGGACAGCTGCCCGTGCTGAACGCAGGGAAAGTTGGCCTGCAGCCAAAGGGCATCTGGGATTTGCCCGCCCTGGCCCGCGGGCAGGGGGAGATGGTTTCGACGTTGCAGGGGCAATCTGAGTTCTCGCGCTTGATTGCCCCTTGCGAAAGGCCGTGCTATAATCTGCCCAGCAATTGGACCCACGACTCGTGCGTGGGCCTTCTTTTGCCTGCCATACTCGTTTGAATTGGCTAAAATGCTGAATCAAGGAGAGCGTCTGTTGTCCAGCATGCATCCCAGCCGGGAGACAATACGTAGACCCGTTGCGTGGCGGCGAGCGTTACCCATCATCCTGCTAGCCCTACCCCTTGCATGTGGATGGGGGGCGCGCGAAGCGCGTGCGCCGCGCCCCGAACCGACTCGCGCCCCACAGCCCACCTTCACGCCGACGCCGTTGCCGGCCACGGCCACGCCAATACCAGCACAAGACCCGACTCTGCCCACGCTCGCACCGGTGCCGACCGACACGCCCGTGCCGCCCACCGACGCGCCTATGCCGACTTCCACGCCCGTGCCGACCGACACGCCCGTCCCGCCCTCGGTCACGCCCGTGCCGCCCACGGCCACGCCCATCCCACCTACGCCCACGCCGATACCACCCACGCCCACCTTCACCGCTGTGCCGGCGGCTACAGCCACCCCGGCCATCCGCTTTGCATTGGGCTCCTGGTGGAAAGAGAACAATTGCTACGACCTGGGCGTCTACGGCCTGGTCTTCGACGCCCAGGATAACCCCATAAAAGGGATTACCATCGAGGTGGTCGGAGACGATGACACCTTCACGGATACCTCCGCCAGCAATGGCGGCTATGATATTCATCTTGGATCTCTGCTGGATCACCCGGACGACACCACCTGGTACGTTCAACTCAAAGACAACGGCCAGATCGTTTCGGAGAAGCTCGAGTGGGACACATCTCACGACTGCAACGACAAGGATCAGATACAGGTTTTGCACCTGGAATGGAAGCGGAAGTCGTAGACCATGAGCCAGCAGCGATTGCGGGCCACATTTGTCAAAGGCCCCCAGCTCAAGTACATCTCCCATCTGGACCTGGCACTGGCCTGGGAGCGTGCCCTCCGGCGAGCTGGGGTGCCGCTGGCTTATTCCCAAGGACATAACCCCCAGGCCAGACTGCAGCTGGCCTCGGGGCTGCCGGTCGGCTACACCGGGGCCGCCGAGGTGATGGACATCATCCTCAGCCAACCTATGCCGCCGGGGGAGTTTATGGCCCGCGTGCGGCCGGCTTTGCCGGAGGGGCTGAGCGTGACAGATGCGGAAGAGGTGCCTCTCAAAGGGCCGTCCCTGCAATCGGCGTTGCGCGAGGCAGTGTATATGACCAGAGTGGAAACCTCGCTGCAAGCGGATGAGCTGACCCAGCGCATAGCCAACCTGCTGGCGGCTGACCAACTCGTGCAGCAACGCACCCGCAAGCAGCGCCTGGAGAACTTTGACCTGCGTCCCCTGATGAAGGACGTCTGGCTGGAAGCCCACGGAGAACATCACATCCAGCTCGGCATGCGGCTCTGCGCGGGACAACAGGGTAATGTCCGGCCCGATGCTGTGCTGGCTGCTCTGGGCCTGGCGGATGCTTATGTCCAGGTAGAGCGCATAAGACTTATGTTCGAATTTGACAGTCTGTAGCAGCCTGACTATAATACTCTTTTGTGAGCCTGGGCTGTGTCCCGGGCCAGATACCCAATCATCGCCCGGATGGAGGCTTCAATGTACGCTGTAATAGAAACCGGTGGCAAGCAGTATCGCGTGAGTGAGGGCGATGCCATCAACGTTGAGAAACTGCCGTACGAGGTCGGCGACAAAGTCGAGTTCGAACGGGTGCTGTTTATTTCTGGCAAAAAGGGTGCCACGGTTGGCCAACCGGTCGTCGAGGGAGCCAAAGTAGTGGCCAGAGTAGAAGCTGTAGGGCGGGCTCCCAAAATCGAAGTCTGGAAGTACCGGCCCAAGCAGCGCTATCGCCGGAGGCAAGGCCACCGTCAAACGTACACCCGCTTGCGCATTGAGGAAATTACCCAGTAAGCGACACGTTCTGCAGTTACCCCGATTTTTAGGGGTTTCGAAAACCCTAAAAGTTTGAATCGGCGAGAAACCTGTGGTTGGTTAGCAGGTGTTGCGGATCTGATACATGGAGGAATACGATGGCTCATAAAAAAGGTGGCGGTTCCAGCCGCAACGGTCGTGACAGCCAGTCGAAGCGACTGGGGGTCAAGAAGTTCGGTGGCGAGAAAGTTATTTCCGGCAATATTCTGGTACGCCAGCGAGGCACCCGCTTTCAACCTGGACTTAACGTAGGCATGGGACGGGATTATACTCTCTTTGCAACCACCGAAGGTTATGTAAAGTTTGAATACGTGAAGCGTGGTAAGCAGCGCATCAGCGTTTACCCCGATCTGTAATTGACTGAGTGAAAGGCTTTGGGTCAACTGATGAAGCAAGGTATTCATCCCAAGTACTATCCGAATGCTACGGTCGTGTGCAGTTGTGGCAATACCTGGACCACCGGCTCAACGGTGGAGCTGATACGAACTGATGTCTGTTCGGCGTGCCATCCCTTCTTCACAGGCGAGCAGCGTATTGTGGACACGGCGGGACAGGTAGACCGCTATCAAAAGCGATTGAAGCGCTACGAGAAGCACGTGGCCGAGGAGCAAACCCGACAGGACAAGGCTGTCCGCAAGCAGCGTGAGACGCTCTTGAAGTTGAAGATTGAGGCCCTGGATTTGAGCGATCGCGTGCTGAAGTCCCTGGCTGATGCGGGCATGGTCAGCATCGGTGAAATTGTGAAAAAGCTGGAAGCTGGCGACCGCGAGTTATTGGCGGTGGAGGGTTTTGGGCCCAAGGCACTGGAAGAAGTGAAGGCCCAATTGCAGGCCATTGGCCTGCCTCCTGCTTGATAAGGCAGCGGGGTCTGGTTTGGAGGAATACAAGGGCAGATGTGCTCATCTGCCCTTTATATTTGGAGGTAAATGACCATGTACCATCGTTATGACGGCGGCTGGATTGAGTTGATCTGTGGCAGTATGTTCAGCGGCAAGACGGAAGAACTCATCCGGCGCGTAAAACGGGCTCAAATCGCCCGCCAAAAGGTGCAAGTCTTCAAGCCCATCCTGGATGACCGTTACGAGGTAGAGAGAGTCAGCTCCCACAACGGGCTGCACTGGGACGCGGTTACTGTGCACGACGCAGGACAGATTCTGTCCTTGATCGAAGAGGACACCGATGTCATCGCT
This sequence comes from Anaerolineales bacterium, assembly GCA_020343875.1. Taxonomy (GTDB): domain Bacteria; phylum Chloroflexota; class Anaerolineae; order 4572-78; family NAK82. Next base: position 3,027,841 of record CP070811.1, read on the forward strand.
ATTGACGAAGCACAATTCTTCGATTGGAAGATCGCCGACGTGTGCCAGGAACTGGCCCACCAGGGCCGGCGCGTGATTCTGGCCGGCCTGGATATGGACTTTCGTGGCGAGCCCTTTGGCCCAATGCCCTTGTTGATGGCCCAGTCCGAGGCCGTGGACAAGCTGCAGGCGATTTGCGTGGTGTGTGGCGCTCCGGCCAGCCGCACGCAGCGCCTGATCGATGGCCAGCCGGCCAACTACGACGACCCGGTCATCCTGGTGGGCGCCAGTGAGGTGTACGAAGCGCGTTGCCGCCAGTGCCACGAGGTGCCGCTGCCCAGGAACCACTCGTTGGATTAGGATCGCCCTATGTTTACGTTCGAGATCCCGCCCCTCTCCGCCCAGGTTTTCTGGGCTGTTTTTCTCATCTTTATCTTGCGTGTCGTCGGCGTGACGCTGGCCACCATCCGGGTGCTCATCATGACCCGCGGCCAGAAGGTGTCATCAGCCTTTATAGGTTTCTTCGAGGTGTTGGTTTACGCGTTGGCCATCGGCCAGGTAGTCAATAACCTATCCAACGTGTGGAACCTGATGGGCTATAGCCTGGGTTTTGCGGTAGGCACCCTGGTGGGCATGTGGCTAGAGGAACGTCTGGCCCTGGGTTTTGCTTCGGTGCGTATTGTCTCCAAGTACAAGGGCAATGCCGTAGCCAAGGCCATCCGCGACGCAGGCTACGGGGCGACCCTGGAGTGGGGTCAGGGGCAGGCTGGCGCGGTGGGCTTGGTGATTGCCACCGTGCGTCGCAAAGAGGTAGACGCCGTGTGTGCCCTGGCCGACCAGATAGATCCCGGTGCTTTCGTCACCATAGAAGAGGCGCGCACCATTCGGCGCGGATACATGCGCATCGCCCGCCACGAGCGGTAGTCCGTTGGAGGACGCCTGGCATCGGGGAGGGATTATCCCCCGCTGCCGTCCAGGCCCAGGTCTCCGGCAATACCTTGCATGGCCTCCAGAACCACCCCCACGTGCTCCCACAATTCCACGCCCAGGGCGGCTGCGCCGGCCTCAATTTCGCCCCGATGCACGCCGGCGGCAAAGGCCTTGTCCTTCCACTTCTTCTTGACCGACTTAACCTTGACATCGCGAATATCCTTGGAAGGGCGCACCAAGGCCACGGCGGTGATCAGGCCGGTGAGTTCATCCACGGCATACAGCGCATGCTCCAAGCGGCTGTGTCGCGCCACCTCAGTCACCTCGGTGGCGTGAGAAAGTACGGCCCGCACCACCTCATCCGGGTAGCCCCGTTCTCGCAGGATAGGCGCCCCAGTGTTGGGATGCCCGTCGGTGGCCACATCCGGATAACGCTCATAGTCGAAGTCATGCACCACGCCCACCAGGCCCCACAAGTCATCGTCCTCCCCAAAGCGGCGAGCATAGGCCCGCATCCCCGCCTCAACCGCCAGCATATGCCGGCGCAGATTGATATTCTCGATGTATTCGCAGACCAAATCCCACGCATCCTGTCGGTCAGGCATTACCGTCCTCCTCACGGTGAAAGAAGCCATTGGTGTTGCATTCTACCCTATGCCCCCCACAAGCGCAAGCTACTTACCTACAGACCACCCCTCCAAACCGCACGAGCTTGGCCCGTGCAGCTACCTCATACCGCCTCCTTAGCTCTTCCGTGAGCCATAGGACTCCCTCACCCTGTCTAAGTCTTCGGCTAAAGGCGTATCTAAACTGGTGACTTCACATGCTCCTAGCCATAGGAACTAACTCAAAGTCTTGACCATAACTCCTGGTAGCCCGGATCACCCCACGCAGTTCAAAGGTGCGTTCCTGGCCGTTGACCACAATATCATCAACCAGCAAGCCTATGATCTTG
>CP070811.1:3029804-3037407 GCA_020343875.1 Anaerolineales bacterium
GGCATCCTGATCTACCGGCAGGCTCATAGCCCGCACACCGACGGCGTTGTAAATAGCATTGGTTATGGCTGGGCTGGTGGGGATGCTGGGCAGCTCGCCCACACCCTTGGCTCCGTAAGGGCCATCGGCAGTTTCGTGCTCGACGATAAAGGAAATAATCTGGGGCGTATGTTTGATGCCAGGCATCTTGTAGCGGGCAAACACGTCCGTCCAGGGAACGCCATCCTCGACGATGTAGTGCTCGGTCAGTGCGTTGCCAATGCACATGACGATGCCCCCCTCAACCTGACCTTGCAGTGTCTGGGGGTTGATGGCCCGGCCCACGTCGTGGGCGCCGACCACTTTGAGGACATGAACCTCACCTGTTTCGGTATCCACTTCCACCAGGGCCGCCTGGGCAGCAAAACTGAATGCGACATGCATATCGCCACCGGTTCCCAACGGCTGAGTCTCTGGCGCCCAGTATTCAAATGAAAGACGAGTAGGGCGTCCTTCTGCCTCCGCCCAGCGGATGGCCTCCTCGATGCCCACCTTCCGTCCCCTGGCGCGGATCTGGCCCCCGGTGAAGACCAATTGGTCGGGGGGGATTTCCAGGTGCTCCGAGGCAACACTGGCCAGCATCTCGCGTACGCTGCGCGCTGCGTAGCGGGCGGCGTTGCCGCTGACGTAGGTCTGGCGGCTGGCCGTGGTCGGGCCACCATCCGGGGTAAGATCAGTATCCGAGAGGAGGACGCGCACTCGCTCGTAAGGCAGCCCCAGTTCCTCGGAGGCTACCTGGGCCAATACGGCCGGCAGCCCCTGGCCCATCTCGGCCGACGAGGTACGGACTTCGGCCATCGCGCCCCGGATTTGATCGAGCCACACTTCCACCTCAGCTTCGGCCTTGTCGGGCGCGCCGCCGCCCAGGCCCGTGTTTTTGTAGGCCAGCCCGATTCCCCAGGCCTGTATCTTGTTGGGCGATTCGGGGGGGACTACCGGAGCCCAAATGTCGGTTTGAGGGGGCATTGATCTCCGAACCTCCGCCTCCACCATCTCCAGGCATTCCAACAGGCCTACACTCTCGCGCAAAGTCTGGCCGGTGCAGGTAACAGAGCCCACTTGCAACGCGTTGATGCGGCGGAACTCGATGGGATCCAGCCCCAACTCATGAGCCAGGATGTCCATGTTACTCTCGACGGCGAAGGCAGACTGAGTCACCCCAAAGCCCCGAAAAGCGCCACTGGGTGGGTTGTTGGTATACATAGCATAGCAGTCAACTTTAACGTGGGGTACATCATATGGGCCAGACGCATGCGTGGTGGCCCGGGTCATCACCTTTTCGCCCAGGCTGGCATAGGCGCCGGTGTCACCGTACAGTTCGGCTTCGACGGCGGTCAGACGGCCGTCCCTGGTGGCCCCCGTCTTTACTCGGATGACGGTGGCATGTCGCTTGGGATGTGTCAGAAGCGATTCCTGGCGGGTGTAGAGCATTTTCACGGGGCGGGCGGTGGCCTGGGCCAGGAGTGCCACGTGGGTCTGGCCCATCACATCCTCCTTGCCACCGAAGCCGCCACCCATAAGGGTACCCACCACTCGCACCTGCTCGGGGTCCAGCCCCAGGCTGGCAGCGACCTGGTCACGGTCAGCGTAGGGGATCTGGCTTCCCACGTAGACGGTTACTTTATTGTGGATGGCGGTGAGGCCGCTTTGCGCCTCAGGGTCTAGCTGCCCCCCGTGCTGCGAGGGGTCGTAGCCGGCCGGCAGGCCAATCGCGCACTCGGGCTCCAAGAAGGCGTGCTCGGTGGTGGGTGTGCGATACGTGCGCTCGACGATTACATCCGCCTCCGCAAAGCCGTGCCCGATATCCCCTTTTCGGACTTTGATATGTTTGAGCAGATTACCATGCGGGCGTTCGGCGTGCACGACAGGCGCGCCCGGTTTCCGAGCAGTGACAGGGTCAGGCACAACAGGCAACGGTTCGTAATCCACCTCAATCAGGTTCAACGCCTGGGCAGCAATCTCCGGCGTGTCGGCAGCCACAATAGCCACCGCGTCGCCCACGTAGCGGACCACATCGGAACAGAGCACGGGCCAGTCATTTTCGATCAGGCCATGGTTCTTGGAACCCGGCACGTCCTGGTGGGTAAGCACGGCTCGCACCCCACTCAAGGCCCTGGCCTGGTTGGTCCTGATGGCCGTAATACGCGCGTGAGGCACGCCGGCACGCTTGGTTCGTGCGTAGAGCATGCCCGGAAAATGGTAGTCATCGGTGAACCTGGCCTGGCCGGTTACTTTCTGGATTGCGTCGGGGTGGGGCATTGGCCGGCCAACGATTTGGAGAGGCGCCTTGGTTTGAGGAGGCTGGGGGCCGGGGGTTGGGGGTTGGGCCCCAATCCCCATGGTATCGGCGGCAGATTTGATGGCGTTGATGACACTCACGTAGCCGGTACAGCGGCAATAGGTATCTTTGAGGGCGACCTTGACATCTTGGTCGGTCACGGGCTGCCCAGCTTTTGCCTTCTCATCCAACAGAGCAGCAGCAGTCATAATCAAGCCCGAGGTGCAAAAGCCACATTGCACGGCACCGTAATCGATGAAGGCTTGTTGCAGGGGGTGGAGCAGCCGGGCTGACGGCCGCTCAGAACGAGGGGCTGTTTTCCGGCTCTCCCATAGCGGGGCCAACCCCTCAATGGTTAACACGCCACGTCCTTGGGCCTTGAAGGCCGGAAAAATACACGAGTCGACCGGCCGCCCATCCACAAGGACTGTGCATATGCCACATTCGGCCTCGTTGCAGCCGATTTTGGTGCCGATCAAGCCCAGATCATAGCGTAGCACCTCTGCCAAGAAGCGAGATTCCGGGACGTCCAGCTGCACAGGATTGCCATTTACGGTCATTCTCAAAATAGACATCTCACCCATTCCTAATCTTCGATTCTGCTCATAGATTACTGTTTAGCACATAGAACGACGGATGGTTCTCTGGCCTGGCGTGCTGTCGGGCTGCAGGTATGTACGTCAGCCTTTTTAGGTGCCGGGGCCGGCCCGGGCACGCTCGGCGGCTTCGGCCATAGTTTTCGGCAGCAGGGTACGGATCATCTCGGCCCGATATTCTTGGGTGGCGCGGTGACGGCTGCTGCGCAGACCCACCTCGCGCTGCGCTACCTGGGCCGCCCGGGCGAAGGTCTCGTCAACAGCCGGCCGGCCACTGAGAAAGTCCATCGTCTGGGTCGCCAGGAAGGGCCTGGGCCCGGCTGGCCCGATGGTGACGCGCGCGCCGAGCACTTGCTGCCCGGTCCCATCCAGCCTCAAGAGGACGGCCATATTAATCATGGGCAGGGCCACGCCTTGAGGGCGCATCACGCGCTTGAAGGCGCTGCCCTCACCCGCCCTGGTAGGCACAAAACGCAGCCGGGTAATTAGCTCTCTCGTGCTATCGATAGCTGACTTGCCCGGTCCCAAGAATGCCTTATCCAATGGCACCCATCGCCTGACCACCTCACTATCCGCTGGTGCCACCTGAATCCCTGCGATTTCCACCTCGCCGCCCAAGGCCAACAAACCGATAGACCCGTCGGCAGCCGGCATGGCATGGGCGATATTCCCTGCCAGGGTGGCCACGTTGCGTACCTGAGGGCCACCAATGACGCCACAGCTCTCCCCCAAGCAGGTCCCACCGCGCACAACACGCGGATCAGTGGTGATCTGGGAATGCGTCACCCCGGCCCCGATGACCAGATAGGGCGCTTCTTCAACGATCTGGTCCAGGCCAGGGATGCAAGTAGGGTCAACCAAGGCTTCGACAGAAGGCCCATGGCCTGCCTGCATTTCCAGGATCAGGTCAGTGCCCCCGCCTACGACACGGGCTTGACCGTCATATCGGTTCAGTAGTTCCACTGCTTCCTCAATGGAGCGGGGGAGGTGATAATGTTTCCAAAGTGACATAATTCAAATCCGTAATGATGAAGGAGAAGGACTTATGGGGCCGAAGTGCGCCAGTCCTCCCTTAATAACCCTGAGTTATGCTTTTCTCCCTCTCAGTTCATGTGAGAGTTGTCATGCGCCCTGAATGGCGCCGGGCGATCGAATGGCCGCAAAGCACACTTGTGTGAGCCTACTGAACTCCGACAGGTTGCTAAGTGGCGCCCCCGTCCTTCGCTCCTGGCAAAGAACTTGGTGACCTGAACGTTCTCCGCCGTTGTAGGTCACATAATATGCATGATCACCCCTGGGTGCAAGTAGGGCCAGTCAGGGCCAGGCGGCCCTATCCGTCTACCGGGTCTGCAATTCGTATCGCCCCAATCTCCAGGAACGGCTCCAAAAGATTGGCAGCGCCACCATGTTCCACAATGCGGCCGTCAATGACTCGATCTATGTTCACCGCGGTCATTTCCAACTTTTCCCCTGTCGGCCTCATCCCCAGCCACACACCCTCATGAGTGCCCCGTGCGGTAACCCGGGTAACGACCCATTCGCCTTCGGCAATCTGCTGCTCAATGGTCAAATGAAGATCGGGGTAGGTCTCGCGGACACCAAGGACATGTTGTTTTGCCCCTTCAAGCCCGACGGGATGTCTGGTGTTATTGTACACCTCCACATAGGCGGGCGAGATGAACTCGGCCAATCGAGTGACATCACCCGTGTTCACGACTTCCTCGTAGTAACGTCGAACGATCAACTTATTCTCATCGGCAGGCACGATACGACTCCTTTCCTGAGCCGCCCAAGGTACTCAGGATTTGTGTGGCACGGTTCAGGCGTAGAGACCCGAATTGAAGGCAACTCACATACCAACCGGATATCGGATGACGGGAGCAGAGAACCAGCGCACAAGCCCACGCTGAACTAAGCCTGGTGCCGGAAGACGAGCGATTTGTTTGTAGTTGGGTATACCTCCCCTTTGGGGAGGCAACAAGGAGCGGAGGTTACAGCTCCTCTCAGGCAAGAAGCCTAAGACCATTGTAACAGAAGCGACCGAAATTCGAAAATCATCGGCGCCATCCACCCATCAGACCGTGATCATATTAGTTCGAACCAGCTCAAGGCACCTTAGGAAGGGGCGAATTTGCGGAGCGAAGCATTATCCAACCCCAGCATGAAGTGACCTGTTCAGCTCGCGATCACAGGGCCAACAGAGCCGGTAACACGCCAAACGCCGTTATACCGTTCCAACACAAAGTTCTTGCCGATTCCGCACATTTGGGCGCAGGTCATGAAGAAGGACAGTTGGACCGAGCCGTCGTCTTGAGGATGGATGTTGCCCAAGGTGATGATCATGCCATCGCCCTCCGCTATTGTCCAGCCCTCCACATCTCGCCAGTTGGCCGGATCAAAGGAGGCGTCATCGAACGCCTCAATCCAGATCAGCTGGTACGGTTCATCGGCTAGCTCGGCCGTGATCGCTTCCTGAAGATCGGCTAGAATTAATCGCGAGGGGGCCGTCGGCGCGTCGAAAATGGTGTAGTCTTCGGTTGTGGTGACCAAATACACCAAGCCTCTGGATGGGGTGATGGCGTGGATCTCGCGGATAGCCGCGGCGTAAATCTGGGCGTCGTCACTGGCTTCGGCCGGGCTGGGATGGTTATTTGTGTCTTCAGTCGCCGCACAACCGGCGGCCGCCAGAAGGAGCAGTAGGGCCAATAGATGGGTTGTTAATCGTATCATTCAGTGTCCTTTCGGGAACGAATCTGGTATGAATACGACTCCAATCTAGTCAGCGTAGCCAGCAGGCCAGCATCCTGCTGCTCATAGGCGAAGTCCCTTAATTCGGATACGGTCGGAGCACCTGCGTGCCCACCGACTTTTGCCACCACCAGCGCGGCTGCTGCTTGCCCCACTCGAGCAGATTCCTCCAATCGACAGCCCTTGAGAGTAGCTGCCAGAAAGCCGCCGGCGAACGCATCGCCTGCGCCTGTGGTATCAACGACGCGGGGAGCTGAATAGGCGGGTATGTGCGTTATCCCAAGCTGGGTGGCAATCAGGCATCCGTCCATGCCCAGCTTCAGCAAGACAGCCCCGATACCCAAGCTAAGCAATTCCTCCGCCGCTTGAATAGGTTCTTGGGTGCCAACAATCTGGAAAGCTTCCTCTTGATTAGGCAAGAAGAAGTCAACGGCGTCGAGCAGATGTGAGTACTTGGCCATCACCTCACGCGCGAAGTGGAAAGAGGGATCGACTGAAATCATGGCACCAACTTCTTGGGCGACGGCAATCAGATGCAGAGCAGTATCCCGGGAGTGAGGTGTCTGAAAGGCATAGCCTGAGATGTGGAGACAATCTCCCGCCTGTATCAGTGAGGCCGGAAGCGGCCCATAGGGGACTGAAACACCTACCCCCCGAAACGAGAGAAAGCTTCGTTCGCCAGTACGATCGATGATGATGACGGCCATCGCAGTCGGTCCGGCTACCGATCGCAGGCCGCTGACGTCCACACCATGGTGTTCCAGGTCCTGAAGCAACATAGCCCCGAAGGCATCCTGACCAACCAGGCCCAGCGATCTTGCCTTTGCACCCAGTCTGGCTGCCACGGCCGCGCAGTTAGCAGCCGAGCCCCCCGGCGTGAAGCGTAGATCTGTGACAATGGCGTCTTGCCCGGCCTTGGGGATGGCCTCTACCTGTACATCTACCTCGAAAATAACGTCGCCGTACGTCACGAGACACTCTGACAATGGCTACTCCAAATCTTCAAATATGATGCGCCGGTGTCTGGGAGCATGAGGGAGGGCTTCTGCGACGGAGTTTACCATAGTTCCCAGGCCGAAGCAATGCTAATTCCTCCAGGGCAACACATCTAAACTCAATGTGGGGTAACAGGCTCCTGCAAACAAAGCTGCAGGAAAAGGAAACGGCCCGCAGAGCTTTGCAATCCCTAGACACATCACCCTGAATTCGCTCAAACAAGAGACCACAGCCAAGTGTGGCATCCGGACCAAGCGCCTCAAGGCCGGTTGGGCTGAGAACCTCTTACTTGAGATGCTGTCTGGCCAAATTTTGAAACGCTTCCCCTATCAGGGCCACTCCGCCCCGTTCGAAATGACATTGAGTAAGAGAGGGCTGAGGGATAGCGCGGGCGTTTTTCCTATGGTGGGTTGAGGCGCTGGGGGGCGATGCATGAGTTGAAGCTTGCGATGGATCGGTAGATCACCCGCACATTGCCGGTGGGCAGGCCGGGACAAGGTGAGGGGCGGCGGGCTGCGCGGGTGGTGGGGCGGTTGGTGTTCTGGCAGGTGGGCAAGCCGCGGGTGGTGCCGGCGCGAGACTGGTCACGGAATGGGGGTACGTTGCGGGCAGGGGAACGGTGGTGGGTGATTTGAGAAAACCATCTCGCCCGCACCTGCGGCGCCCTGGCCCGAACGCCAGCCCACCCTGCACTTGCCCTGCACTTGCCCTGCGGCAAGCACGGGCGGCAAGCACGGGCGGTAGTCCAGGAGGGACGGGCTTGTGCCACACCACAAGCATGCTATGGTACAGGTTTGGATGGCCTATGGACTGCCGCAGGGCAGGCTGACCTATCACTGTCACACTATCAAGACATCTCAGCGCTGGCCGCCCCAAAAGTGGCTGACAGTGATAGCGTGGAAGTGGTAAGCCTCACAGTAACCGTCACGCTACAAGGGTGACCGAC
>CP070811.1:3037507-3041113 GCA_020343875.1 Anaerolineales bacterium
CACGTGCTCTCAATCGAGATAACGGCAAAGGCGGGTCTTCACGAGTTGTAATCACCAGGTGCATCTGATGCGGCTGGTTTTCTACAAAATACCGAAGGGCATCATGTATCTCTGGATTGCTAATAGAATGATAATCATCCAGGATCAGCATAATCGGATATAAAATTGGGACAAATGACCTCTAGGTGGTATTCTTGAAGATGAGGAGCACCTAGGAGGTCAAGATGAAAGGTGAAGCGAGAGCCAAACGACTGACAGACAAGACGGCATGGCACACGATCCAAGCCGAGTTGCGGCGGGGATACAACCTGTCGCCCGTAGAAGCGCAAGTGCTGGCAGACCGCGTGCAGCAGCTGGTAGATGAGCAAATGGGCACAGCTCGTCAGCCGGGCCAGATTACCTACCACGCCATCGCGGTAGATGAGCCGCCGGGCAAGCCCCTGCAAGCTTGCCGGACTGTGGCGGTGCATTTGACCTTGGTGACCGATGAGGATGGTCAGATCTGGGCCAGCCAGGGACCGCAGGCACTGCGCCGAGTGCGCGTGCAGCGCTTGATCTACGAGGCACTGCTGCAAGATGGGGCGCTGAGCCAGGAAGACCTGGCAGCCATCTTGGGCACCAGCCGCAAAACGATCCAACGCATCTTTGCTGAGTTTCGCGAGCAAGGTCAGCCTCTCCCTTCGCGAGGTGAGATCCAGGATATAGGACGCGGAGTCTCACATAAGATCCCCATCATTCGTCGTTACATGCAGGATATGAGCTTCACGCGCATCTCTCGTGAACTGCACCAGCACGGCATGGTTAGCATGGTCCGCTACTTGCGGCACTTTGCTCTGGTGACGATCCTAGAAGATCGGGGGCTGAGCTCGGAACAGATGCAAAGCATTATTGGCATCTCCCAAGGGCTGATCGAGGAGTATCGCGCCCTGTACGCTGAGTTGAATGTGCCCATTTATGCGCGAACTCTGGCTCGGCTTAAACAAACGGTCTTTCCCTCAGCCTCGGATCTGAACGCGGCGCCTGAGCCCCTCACCGGCCCAGTGGTGCCGGAAAAGGGGGGGAACCGATGAGTAACCCTCGCACCCGCCGGCAGAGAGACTACGGTCCCCTGCAAGACAAAACGCTGGTCACTGTGCTGCGCCACTTGTTTGTCAACGAGTTTGGCTATGAAAACAAGGTGCTTTTCGCCGAAGCGATGATTGAGCGCATCCTGACGACCATCGAGGCCTTTGTCCAACCCCGCTCCCTAGTCAAGCCCGGGCAAGTGCTGTGGATGGCGGTCGTCCACGATGGTCGTAAGCACGCCTACAAAGCCATGAAAGAGATACCCTTGGTGCCCGTCCTCCTTGATCTGGTCACCCAAGACGACCTGCAAGCCCTAGCTCATGGTCAGACCTTTCTCAGCCTGCGCCGTCGTCGCCACGCCCGGCTGCTCACCCAAGCCCTGGAGCAAGGTGGCGTGTTGGCCCAAACCGATCTGGCCGCTCTCACCTTGACCAGCGAGCGCCAGGTGGGTGGCGATATCGCTCAGGTTCAGCAGAGGGAAGAACGTCGCTTGCCCTACCGAGGCGCTGTGCAAGACATTGGCCCAACCCTCAGCCACAAACTCCAAGTCGCACGCCTCCTAGAAGTCGGTTACCTAGAGCCGGAGATTTGTCGCCGCTTGTCCCCGGCGCACGACTTGCGCTCGGTCGAGCGCTACGCTCAGACCTACAAGAACGTGCTCAAGCTACTCGAGCACGGCTTTGCACCCAACGAAATCCGCAGTATATTGTCCCTAAGCCAGCGGTTATTGAACGAGTATATCCAGATTGTCAGAGAACATCATCCACACATCGCAAACAGAAACGTGCATCTACAGCAGCAACCTACTGCTCAAACCTGACCCTCACCTATGGGTCACTTGTCCCAATATGGCTATCCAGTGAGAGCAATTAGCGTGACACGCTGGCTTATGGCTTGGCGACCTCAACCCTCAGTCAACAATCGCCTGATTGGTTAGCTCTCGTAGGGGACCTAGATAGTCGTGATAATGCAGCGCCTGAGGCATGATGAGACCAATCAACGCCTCGTTTGGGTCGACCCAGAAATTCGTTCCGGCATGTCCTAACCACAGGAACGTACCTCTAGATCCCAGGTCCCGGGTTCGGTCCGGACCCACGTGTACACCCAACCCTAAACCATAGCCCATACCCGACCACGAAAATATGGGCACCTGTTCGTCGGGCAGTTGGTTCGTTGTCATCATCAGAACCGTCTCACGAGACAACAAACGTACCCCTTCCAATTCACCCCCATTAAGCAGCATTTGCGCAAAACGGAAGTAATCCGATGCCGTGGAGACCAGCCCCACACCACCTGAAGGAACGCGATCCGGCCTGGAAAACGGGCTTGTTGCCGGTGCGTCCAGGAGACGGATACCGTCGTCTCCTGGTGCGCTGTACATGGCAGCAAAACGGTCGAGTTTTTCTCTCGGCACATAAAAGCCCGTATCGACCATGCCCAACGGGCTGAAAATCCGTTCTTCCAGAAATGTATCAAAGGGCGAGTCGGAGACGAGGCTGACCAGGTAGCCGATAACGTCGTGCGCCACACTGTAACGAAACTCGCTGCCTGGCTGAAAACCAAGAGGTAACTCGATCAGAATCCTTATCATGTCCTGAAGCGATACCTGCAGGACGCGAAGCTCATCGAACAATTCAGCTTCGCGATACATCTCCTCAACTGGCGTACTTATGACAGCATCGTAACTCAGGCCTGAAGTGTGTGTTAAAAGGTGCCATATGGTCATCTCGCGTTCTACATCAGCGAGTTCTACCCCTGTTTCGGTGGTCCTGACAAAGACCTTCAGCTCCTTGAACTCCGGTATGAATTTTGCCACGGGTTCGTTCAGAGCGATAAGCCCCTCCTCGACCAGCATCATTAAGGCAAAACAGGCGATAGGTTTCGTCATCGAATAGATGCGGAATATGGTGTTAGGCTGCATCGGTTTGTCGGCCTCAATGTCCATCAATCCGTGGCATTCAAGATGAGCAACCTGGCCGTGGCGAGCCACCAGGGTAATCAAGCCCGCAAGTTCACCTCGGTCTACATAACCTTGCGCGGCGGTACGCAGATGCTCCAACCGTGTGGATGACAATCCCACTTCCTCAGATGTGACTATGTTCATAGATCGCTCCTCTTTACGCTCGCCTATATTTTACTCGGGGCAGTCCGACCATCTGCTTTAGGAAGTGCCCATACCGGCGATATCTTAACCTGAGTTTGACATTTTGGGTAGGTCGGGTTGAATGAGTCAAAAAAGATGATAAGTCCCATAAAGTGTTGGGTTTCGCTCCGGGATTCAGCGGAAATGAGGCGAATGAAACCCAACATCGTGACCCTGCAACAGGGATTCCAGATCGCTCAACCCAACTTACGCTGAATTATCGGGCTGATGTTATTAGCCGGCTCGAGACCTACCTGATCTTGAGCGACAGCCTCCGACGGCAATCAGGGCTGGCGCAGTCCTTCAATGTGGCTGGCCCAGAAGGTTCTGCTGCCCAGCCCTAGCACGCCGGGCTTGAGCTGACCACTGATAACAACTCAGTCGCCGTTTTGGATGAC
>CP070811.1:3041213-3095313 GCA_020343875.1 Anaerolineales bacterium
CCTGAAGCCGTCTTTTGCCAAAACAAAACGCCCGAGCAGGCAATCGGCATCCTGGAACGGCTATGGGAGCACCATGACCGGGTATTGGCCACCCGCGTGTCGACCGAGATGGCGGCGGCCATTCAATCTCAGTTGCCGGAAGCCTGCTACGATCCCGCTTCGCGCCTGCTGACATTGGCCCGCAACCAACTCCCCGCACCCGCTGAGGACGCACCCTACGCACTAATCGTCAGCGGCGGCACTTCAGACCTGCCGGTGGCTGAGGAAGCTGCCCAAACCATCGAGTTCCTGGGCAACCGGGTCGAGCGGGCATACGATGCAGGTGTAGCGGGCGTGCATCGTTTGCTGGACGAGCGAGAACGATTGTTCGGGGCTGACGTGGTGGTGAGTGTGGCGGGTATGGAAGGCGCGCTAACCAGCGTCGTCGGAGGGCTGGTCGCCTGTCCGGTGATCGGCGTGCCGACCAGCGTAGGCTACGGCGCGAATTTCAACGGGTTGGCTCCGTTGCTGGCCATGCTCAACTCTTGTGCGCCTGGCGTCGCCGTAGTCAACATAGACAACGGCTTTGGGGCTGGGCTTTATGCGCATCTCATCCTGCGCCGGATTCAAGGTTGTGCCCCAAAATGAGAATCGCTTACTTCGACTGCATCGCGGGCGCCAGCGGCGACATGATTCTAGGGGCTTTGCTCGATGCTGGACTGTCGGAGACGGCGCTGCTTGAGGGGCTGGCCGCCCTCCAGCTGAACGAGTTCAGCCTGCGCAGTCGTCGTGTCCTCAAGAACGGGCTCAGCGCCATCAAAGTAGACGTACTTACCCCGGATAAGGTGCCCGCCCGAACGTTACCCGAGATTGAGTCTATCGTGACAGAGAGCAGCCTGCCGCTGGACATCAAGGAGCAAGCGGTGTCCATCTTCCGGCGGCTGGGTGAAGTAGAAGCCAATATCCACGGCACGACACTTGAACGGGTGCACTTACATGAGCTAGGCGGCGTAGACACGATTGTGGATGTGGTCGGCGCGCTGGTCGGGCTGGAGGCGTTGGGCATCGAAAAGATTTACGCCTCGCCGCTGCCAATGGGGCGTGGATTTGTTAACGGCGCTCACGGCCCCATCCCGTTGCCAGCGCCAGCCACGCTGGCTCTGTTGAAAGAGGTGCCAGTGGTGGGCGTTGATCAGGAAGTCGAGCTGGTCACCCCTACCGGGGCGGTGCTCCTCTCGTCGCTGGCAGCATCCTTTGGCCCCATGCCAGCCATGAGCCTGACTGCGGTTGGCTATGGGGCCGGAGGACGTGACTTGCCCATCCCTAATGTACTGCGCCTGCTCTTGGGCAATCAAGCCACCCCCCAGGACGCCGTCACCGAGACACTCATGATGCTGGAGACGAACGTTGACGACCTCAACCCAGAGATTTACGATTATGTAATAACCCGTCTTTTCGAAGCTGGCAGTCTGGACGTCTTCCTGTCTCCCATCCAGATGAAAAAAAACCGGCCGGCAACCTTACTGCGCGTCCTGTGCCGGCCTGATGACGCCGAGGCATTGATCTCCATCCTGTTCACTGAAACAAGCACCCTGGGCGTACGCCAGCAAGTGGTGACGCGGCTTTGCCTGGGCCGGACCATTCACACCGTCAACACGCCCTATGGCCCGGTGCGCGTCAAGGTTGCCCGTTGGGGTGAGACAAAGGCAAAAGCCGCGCCTGAATACGACGATTGCCGCCGGCTAGCCGAGGCTAACCGGGTCCCTCTCCGCGAAGTATATCGCGCCGCGGAACAAGCAGCCGAGGAAATCAAAGGCACCGCCCGCTAGCCCAGGATCTTCAGAAAGAAAAAAGGACGGCAAAGTAAAGCCGCTCTTCTTTCTTACCTCATCATTTCTGCAACCACTCAGCCAAGATGTCCGTCAGGGTAGGCTGCCCAATCTCCTGTAGTTCATAGCGCACTCGGGCCATGGGGTGCTTGATGTTTCGGAGTACCCGCCTCAGATCAATGGGCGTGGCGGCGATGACTGCATCACAAGGAGTAGCATTGATGGTCGCTTCCAGGTCTTTGATTTGCTGCTCACCGTAGCCCATAGCCGGCAGTAAGGGACCGGTCTGGGGATATTTCTGAAAGGTTTTGGCGATGCTGCCCACGGCATAGGGACGTGGATCGATGATCTCGGCCGCGCCAAAGCGCCGGGCGGCAACAATGCCCGCCCCATAGGCCATCTCGCCGTGGGTAACAGTGGGGCCATCCTCAATCACCAGCACGCGCTTACCGCGGATACAAGTGGGGTCGTTCACGAAGATAGGCGAGGCAGCGTCTACTACCACGGCATCAGGCGCCAGCTGCTCAATATTGGCCCGTACCTTGGATGTCTCGGCCAGGTCGGCCGTGTCAATCTTGTTGATGACCACCACGTCTGCCATGCGCAGGTTGGCTTCGCCCGGGTGATACACCAGTTCGTGACCAGCCCGATGCGGGTCGGTCACTACGATGTGGAGATCGGGCTGGAAGAAAGGCATATCGTTGTTACCGCCATCCCACACCACCACATCGGCCTCCTTCTCAGCCTGACGCAGAATCGCTTCGTAATCCACTCCAGCGTACACAATACTGCCTCGGTCCAAGTGGGGCTCGTATTCTTCCCGCTCCTCGATGGTACAGTTGTAGCTATCCAGGTCGCTGTAATCAGCGAAACGTTGCACAGCCTGAGCCGTCAGGTCGCCGTAGGGCATTGGGTGACGCACCACGACTACATGTTTTCCCATCTCCTTGAGAATGTCACACACACGGCGAGTAGTCTGACTCTTCCCACAACCAGTGCGCACAGCGCCAGTAGACACCACCGGCTTGCTGCTTTTGAGCATGGTGTTGTTGGCTCCCATCAGCCGGAAATCAGCGCCAGCAGCCAGCACTTGTGAGGCTTTGTGCATCACATATTCGTGGGGTACGTCGGAATAGGCAAACACGACCTGCTTAACCTTCAGATTGCGGATGAGGTCGGATAGATTATCTTCCGGATAGATAGGGATACCCTGGGGGTAAAGCGATCCGGCCAACTGGGCCGGGTAGACACGCCCTTCGATGTTGGGGATTTGGGTGGCGGTGAAGGCCACCACGTCGTAGCTCTGATTGTCCCGAAAGAACACATTGAAATTGTGGAAGTCGCGACCGGCGGCCCCCATAACGAGCAGACGAATCTTCTCCACTGAAGAATCTCCTTTCAACAGAAAGAATGCGTGAAGGTGTACGCTGGCACACCTAGACACATTTGACCAAGCATGCCTTTTTTACCCTTGGCGTGGACGATAAGTCAGACGAGCGAGGAGGACTCCCAGTTCATAGAGGAGAAACAGAGGAGCCATTACCAGCAGCATATTCATGGGGTCCACCGTCGGGGTGATGGCGGCCGCAACCACAGCCATCAACACAACCGCATATTTGCGATTTTGCCTGAGTAGTTGAGGTGTGATGATTCCCAGCCGGGCCAAAAACGCCAGGATCAAAGGGGTCTCGAAGCTGACGCCGATCCAAAACATCAGCCGAGCCACAAACCCAAAATAGGATTGAGGCCGGGGGCTGGTAGGAATATCGAGGAAGCTGATGAGAAAAGGCACCGCGGCACGCAACATCACAAAGTAGGCAAAGGCCACGCCCGTCAAGAAAAGCAGCGAAGCGCTGGGAACAATGATCCACAGATAGCGGCGCTCTTCTCGGGTCAGGCCTGGCACGGTGAAGCGAATGATCTGGTAGACGATGACCGGCATTGCCAGCACCACGCCGCTGATGAGGGAAACCCGCATGAAGACACCGATGTTTTCGGTGACGTCAATGGACTCCAACGCCTCCCGCCCACCAATGGGTACGGTCAGAATATCCACCAGTCGATCAGCGAAGGCGAAACTGATGGCTGTGGTGATAAGCAACGCAATGGAGGCCTTGACCAGGCGGCCGCGCAGCTCCACCAAGTGATCCAGCAAGGTCATCTCAGCCCCCAGTTCCTCATTCTCAAGAGGCTTGCTGGTTTGAAGAGGGGAGATATCAGGTGTCGCCATGATCAGCGTCGTCGTTCAGGGTGTGGGGTTGTTCTTGGGGTGGAGATTCTTCGGGTGGAGCAGGCTTAGATGCAGTATCGGATGGCGATGTAAGCGGTGCGGTGATAGCCTGCTGAAACTCGTTCTGGGCTTCTTTGAAGGGCCGGGTCAGTGCTTGCTGGAGTCCCTCACCAGTGTCAATGTTGGGCAAATTGCTCATCTCTCGTTGCCACTCGGTGGTGAGGCCCCGGGATAAAGCGCGCAAGTCGCGCATTGTCTTGCCAATGGATTGTGCTAATTCGGGCAGCCTTTCCGGACCGACGACGATGAGTGCGATGATCATAACAACAATAAGCTCAAGTGGGCCAATGCCCAAAAAATCCATTGATCATGCCTTTGATGCTTCTGGAATCAAAGTAGCAAGAATACGCTCACGCCCGCGATTCGCCAGGCTGCCCAACACACCATTCACAAAGCGCGGCGAGCTGTCGCTACCAAACATCTTAGCCAGCTCGACTGCTTCGTTGATAGCGACCTTGGGCGGGGTGTCTGGGTCGAAGAGGAGCTCGTATATCGCAATGCGCAGCACATTGCGATCTACCACCGCAATCTGGTCGACTGGCCACTCCGGCGCCAGCTCTGCCATCACCTGATCAAGTTGTGGAATATGCTCCACAACGCCCTCCACCAAGTGAAAGGCAAACAGTGTGGCCTCTTCTGGCAAAGGCTGCTCTTTGATCCGACAGCCTAGTGCATATTCGGGGCTATGCTGGGTGAAATCAATCTCGTAAAGCCCCTGCAGTGCGATTCTGCGGGCGTGACGACGTGCTTTCATGCGTGCTGCCCTCCGCCAAGACTTGTGAATGTGCTGCGGCCCCTGCAGCGCCAGACCACACGCCACGGCTACCTGCGCGTATTGGCCTGACGGCTCCCAGAAGGGCCTACCCAATTAATCAGTAACTTCGAACGAGGGGGAAGTCAACGTCTTGGATGTGAACGTTGACTGCCAACACCTCCATGCCGACCATGTCCTCAATAGCCCGGCTGACTTCCTTCTGCAACGTCTGTCCCAGCTGAAGCAAATTGGCCTCGCGCTCGGCCACGACGTACAGATCAAGGCTCACCTGGCTATCCTTGATGACCAGGTCCACCCCGCTTCCCCGTCCTGGTCGGCCCAGCATACGCTCAACGTTCAAGCGCCATTCGTCACTCATGCGGGCAATCCCGGGCGTTGCCAGCGACGTAAGGCGGGCGACGGTGATGAGCACCGTGGGATGGATTGTCACCGTACCGAGAGCCTGCCCCACAAGCACTTGCTCCGAATGAACCATCAAAACCGCAAGCCAGACACCACCAACAGCCTGCTCCCAAAAAGTTCACCCAAGGGGCCAGGAGCGAAAGCTGGTATTATATTACCACGGCACTAAAGACTATGCAAACCAGAGGTGCGTCCAAAAAAATTGGGAAAGCACATGAGAGAGCGGGGGGATTCCCCCCGAGTCCTCCCTCAGGTGTGCCCCGATTTCCCGAAATCTAGGGCGCACCAAAACCCCGCGGGGCTCTATTGCATCACCATGCCGCCATCCACCGAAAGCACCTGACCGGTGATGAAACTGGCTTCGTCAGAGGCCAGAAACGCTACAGCCTTGGCAACGTCCTCTGGCTGCCCAAATCTCCCCAACGGTGTCATCTGGAGGCTCAAGTCCTTGAGTTCCTGCGGCAAATCGGCTGTTAGCACGGTCTCAATGAATCCTGGTGCCACTGCGTTGACAGTGATGTTGCGGGAGCCGACCTCCTTGGCCAGAGCCTTTGTAAAACCGATCAGACCAGCTTTGGAGGAAGAATAGTTCGTCTGGCCCGCCTGGCCGGCCAAACCAGAGACAGAAGAGATGTTGACAATACGGCCGTAGCGTTGCTTCATCATACGCCGGATGACAGCCTTGGAACAATTAAACGCGCCCTTAAGGTTGATGGTAAGAATCAAGTCCCACTCGTCCTCGCTCATCCGCATAATCAGGTTATCGCGCGTGGTGCCGGCGTTATTGACCAGGATGTCGATCCGGCCAAACTCGGCAATCGCGCGCTCAACCATGTCTTGGGCGCTATTTATGTCGGCCACGTCTAGCCGGGCAGCAATTGCCGGCTGACCGGTTTCGGCAGCGATTTCTTTAGCCACCGCCTCAGCCTTTTCTACCTGCAGATCAGCCACCACCACCCGGGCTCCACGCCGGGCTAAATCCTCGGCGATAGCCCGCCCAATGCCCTGAGCTGCGCCGGTGACGACAGCCACTTTGTCACTAAGGTCACTCATGTGATGTTATCCTCCTTCCCCCGCACCTGGACTCGAGCTAGGTCTTCCAACACAGTTACCACTGCCGAGGTGTCCAATTCACCTCGACCAGCAGCCATCATCGCCGTGTAAAGTTCGCGCACAGTCCCAGTGACAGGCAATGGCACTTGGTAAGTTTTGCCCGCATCAAGCACAATGTTGAGATCTTTATACTGCATATGGGCTTTGAAGCCAGGCGCCAGTTCGCGTCGCAAAATCTGAGGGGCACGCACCTCCAGGGCCCAGCAGCGGGCTGCGCCTCCTCGGATGGCTTCAATCACCCGGCTCACGTCGGCTCCCGCTTTGGCAGCCAGAACCAGCGCCTCAGCCATGGCAGCCATCGTGCCAGCGGCCACAATTTGATTGCACACCTTGGTAACCTGACCAGCCCCGTTGCCGCCGACATGGACGATGTTCTTACCCATAGCCTGAAAAAGGGCCAGGCAGTCCTGAAAAACCGCAACGTCGCCCCCCACCATGATAGACAGGGTTGCCTGCTGAGCGCCAACGTCTCCGCCACTGACAGGCGCATCAAGCCAACGGATATTTCGCTTGGCCAGTTCATCTGCCAAACGTACGGCGACTGCCGGAGCGATGGTGCTCATATCAATTACCGTCAGGCCAGGGCGTCCTCCTTCAAGGATTCCACCCGGCCCAAGCACCACCAGCTCCACATCAGGGGAGTCAGGCAGGCAGGTAATCACCACCTCAACCTGCTCAGCAACCGCTTTGGGAGAACCCGCCGAGGTGGCGCCGTCGGAAACCAGTTCGTCCACCGCAGCCCGACTCCGATTGTGAACAGTAAGGGAGTACCCCGCTCGCATCAAATTGCGAGCCATAGGTTTTCCCATCAATCCCAAGCCGATGAACCCTACCCGCTTCACAAGTCCCATCCCCCTACTCGCCGCCGGTCACCAATGCCTGCACACCATCCACAGTCCCACAAGCCACGGCTTTGACACCTTTGTCGATACGCCGCACCAGACCGGTCAGCACATCCTTAGGGCCGATTTCGATGAACCCTGTTGTGCCTTGGGAAAGCATGTACTTGACCGAATCAACCCAACGTACCGATGAGGTAAGTTGGCCCACCATCTCCTGGTGAATGTCGTCCACAGTATTCAACAAACGGGCGGTGATGTTGGCTACAACCGGCACCTGAGGGGACTGGATAGGCGTAGCTTCAACAGCCTGGCGAAACTCATCCGCGATGGCAGCCATCAACGGCGAATGAGCGGCAATGCTGACCGCCAGTCGCACGACACGCCGGGCACCGGCTGCCTGGGCCATTTCCATAGCCAATTCCAAGGCCTTGTTATCGCCCGAGATGACCACCTGCCCGGGCGAGTTGTAGTTCGCGACTTGCACGACAGTTCCAGCTTCCTGGCTGGCACGTTGACAGATGTCTGCCACCGTCTCATCATCCACCTTAAGGATAGCTGCCATGCCGCCAGGACTTCGCTCGCCAGCCTCTTTCATCAGCCGGCCACGCTCGCGTACCAATCGCAGTCCATCAGCGAACGTCAGTGCACCTGATGCAACCAGCGCACTATACTCACCCAGGCTATGCCCGGCTGTGAAGCCTGGTAGTGCCGTCCACCCCTGGCTTCGCAAGGCCCGCAGTGTGGCGAGACTGGCAACAAAAATAGCTGGCTGGGTGTTAATGGTGTCGTCGAGAGCCTCCTCTGGCCCTTCAAAACAGAGGGTCGAGAGGGAGAAGCCCAACAAATCATCGGCCTCGGCGAAGGTGTCACGAGCGACAGAGTATGCACGAGCCAGGTCCTGGCCCATGCCCAGCACCTGCGACCCCTGACCGGGGAACAGGAAAGCAAGCGTTTCAGTCATGAGCCCAGCCCCTGAATACCCCAGATATAACAAATGGCCGTGCTTGGCTTATGCCCCATCTGGGGTACTGGTCGCCGGGCACGGCCCGCTGACATGCAATCCCACCTACAAGTCTATGAGCTCTTCTCTTCAAGTTCGACGACTTCGATTCCCTTATACGTGCCGCAATTAGGGCACACATGGTGGGCCAACCTGAGGGTATGGCATTGAGGGCAAGGCACCATATTCCCCATTCTTACCCGCAAGTAGTGTGCGCGGCGGCGGTCACGGCGGATCTTAGAAACTTTTCGCTTTGGCAGGGCACCCACGATCCTGGTGTCTCCTTTCGATTTAACTTACCCAGAGTAACAATCGAGGCGCATTATACATCCAAGCCAGTCAGCAGTCAATTTGGCGAGGTTCTCGTGCAATTAGCCCGGTTGACACTACCCGCTTTATTGGCTGAAATCTGCACTCCCTGAGTCAGCCACCAGCCTGCATCTCTTCAATCACCTGCCGACTATTTCCCAAGCAAATGTCGAGCCCAAAGGCAGTCAGCAAAATATCGCTGTCCAAGGGGACAAATTTCTGCGCTGCCACTGCATCGGCAATGGACACAGAGATGATACGCTCGTCTTGCAAGGCCACCATATGTCCCAGTTTTCCCTGCGCGACAAGATGGACTGCTACCGCACCAAAGCGGGTGGCCAGTAGCCGATCGAAGGCAGATGGGGAGCCACCCCGCTGAAGATGCCCCAGCACGGTAACCCGTACCTCGGCCTCACAATGTCCCTTTAACTGCACAGCCAGAGTCTCACCAATGCCTCCCAGCCGCCGTTCGCCGCCCACCTGGCGCTCGGCCTGGTAAACCGCCTCTCCGCCCACCGGCTTGGCGCCCTCAGCCACCACCACGATACTGAACTTGGCCCCACGCCGGTTGCGGGTGTTGATCTTGTCAGCCACGACCTCAATGTCGTAAGGGATCTCAGGAATGAGGATGACATCTGCACCCCCGGCAATGCCAGCCTTCAGCGCGATCCAGCCCGCGTCACGTCCCATAAGCTCTAGGATGATCACCCGGTGATGGCTTTCAGCGGTGGTGTGCAGCTTATCAAGGGCTTCCATAGCGGTGTTAACGGCCGTGTCGAAGCCAAAGGTAACCACCGTTCCTTGCAGATCATTGTCAATGGTTTTAGGCACGCCCACGACCTTCAGCCCTTTTTGCATCAGCTCGTGAGCGATACGAAGCGAGCCATCCCCCCCAATGACGATCAGCGCGTCTATACCGAGCACCTGGGCATGGCGCACTACATCGTCCGACACGTCGAAGACCGCCACGCCAGCGTCGGTTTCCACCTCATAGTGGAACGGGTTGGCTCGATTGGTAGTACCCAGGATGGTACCGCCACGGGGGAGGATGCCCCGAACATCGGCAGCAGTCAGCGGGCGTACTTTGCCCGGCTGGATGAGGCCTTCAAAACCATCTTCGATGCCCAGCACCTCCCAATCATACTCATTGATAGCAGTCTTAACTGCGGCCCGGATAACGGCATTCAAGCCCGGACAGTCGCCGCCACCGGTCAGAACACCAATGCGTCGGATCGTGTCTGCCATTGCTCTCTCCCTCATTCAAGCAGGGCTAAGCCTTAATCCGTTATGGTTATCATCGCCTCCCGCTCCGGCCCTACCGATACCCAGCGGATAGGCGCACCAACCAGTTCTTCAATGCGACGTAGATAACGCTGGGCTGCAACCGGGAAATCGCCCCA
This sequence comes from Anaerolineales bacterium, assembly GCA_020343875.1. Lineage (GTDB taxonomy): Bacteria > Chloroflexota > Anaerolineae > 4572-78 > NAK82. The sequence continues at coordinate 3,051,153 of CP070811.1, forward strand.
GCGGCGGGCCTTAGCGGTCGGACGCTCCCAGCCAGGCCACCTTTCGTAGACCGGCTCAACCGTTTCGAGCTCTGCCAAGTCAGGCATGCGATGGGTAACCTCGCCCGAGGTAAGCCGGTAGGCGGTACAAATCTTCAGTTCGGGCATGCCATCCAACACGTCGAGCTTGGTAACGACCAGCCCAGTAAAACCATTTAGCCAGTTGGCATAGTCAAGGGCGACGGCGTCGAGCCATCCACAGCGGCGGGGGCGGCCAGTGGTTGCCCCGTATTCCCTGCCCACCTGGCGCAGCCGGTCGCCGGTCTCATCGGTCAATTCGGTAGGTAGTGGTCCCGCCCCAACAGCAGTCACGTAGGCTTTGACCACGCCCATCACGTCCGTGATAGCCCGCATGGGCAGGCCGGCGCCAACCGGCCCAAAAGACGCCACAGGGTTGGACGAGGTAACATAGGGGTAAACGCCCCAATCGAGGTCGCGCATCACGCCCAATTGGCCTTCCAGCAGTATTACCCGGTCGGCTTCGACGGCGGCCCGCACCAGAGGCAACGTGTTGACGATATGGGGGCGCAGCTGCTTGGCCAGGCGCAAGCACAGGGCAGTCAAGGAGTCCAGACTTTCTGGCTTGCCGCCCAAGTGAGCGATAGTTCGGTTCTTGTGGGGGAGAATGGCGGCAAGTCGTTTCCGCAACCGGTCGAGGTGAAGCAAATCGCCAACGCGCAGGCCCCAACGGGCCGCCTTGTCGGCATAGGCAGGGCCTATGCCACGTTTTGTGGTGCCAATGGCCCTCGCACCCCGGGCCGTCTCCTCCAATCCATCCAGCTGGCGATGATAGGGCAATATCAGATGAGCATGGCTTGAAATAAAGAGATTCTTTAGAGAGACGCCCGCCCTGCTTAAGTCTTCTATCTCTGACATTAGCGTCTCTGGGTTGACCACACAGCCGCTTCCGACGATGCACTGCGTACTCGAGTTGAAGATGCCCGAGGGTACTAAGTGCAGTTTAAACTCACCGAGCTGATTGATGACGGTATGCCCGGCGTTGTCCCCTCCTTGATAGCGAACCACCATGTCGGCTGGCTTGTGATTCTCTCCAAAAGGAGAGGCCAGGTAGTCTACCACCCGGCCTTTGCCTTCATCGCCCCATTGGGCACCCACAATGGTGGTCACGGGCATAGGTATGCTCTCCCTGGGCTGATCGAATGAGCCAAGATGCTTAGTTCATGGCAGAGGCTACAACTGTAGCAGCAGTGTGTCCCCTTTCAGGTGGTCCACAACTAACATTATAGCACTATTGCGTGCTGTCGTAAACCGTACCCTGGGGATGATAGTCAGCCCAGCCGAACCAGAAGGCATAGGTGATGGGCACTTGCGTCAGTTGTGTATCTTTTAGAGGGCCAGCTATGGCTCTGCCAGTGAAGATATCCCACTCGCTTTGGGTCTGGTCATCATTGGCAGCCCGCGACGCGTCACCTGGCACAAAGGTCAATACTGTACCATCGTCTAACTCACGATTGAAGACTGCCCCCGAAGCGGTGCCTTTGTCAAAAAAGACCGCCACCGGGATATCAGCGACAACATCATTGACGACCGGCTGTTGGCTCAGAACACTGAAAGGATACGCTTTGACCTCGCCCCCCAGACGTAGCCCAATGACGTACTCTTTAGTACCGAGATTCTCGCCCGGATTGGTGGCACGCCCCAACACGCCTGCATCGGGGCGCAGATAATAACTGGTGTAGACGTCGCGGCCAAAATGCTCGGGGCTGACTACCAATGTTTCAGGATGTAGTTCTTTCCAGGTTCGCCAGTCGGTTTGTAGGGCGGCGATCATAGTCAGCTGGGTCCCCTGATTACCCCCTGAGATGCCCCGGCCCAGAATGTGGCTCCACAAACTCTCAGTCTGGTGGTCGTACATAATCAGGCCATTTCGATAGAGCATACCGGATACGCCAAAGGTGAGGATCTGGCCTTCTGTTACTTGTCGGTCATACACGATGCCCGTATAACACAGCGGTCACCAGGTAGCGGCAATATGCCTGCCGCCAACCGTATCATTCACAATCTCATGCCTGCTTAAGAAGGGGATAGGGTAAGCGCGACTTTCGCCATCGATACTCACTCCGATCACCTGTACGGTGTCCTCGATGCCCGCAGCATCTGCATCAGCGGCTGGGACCAGGATTTCAGGCACTCTATCGGGCAAAATCGCCGGGATAGCATCCGGAGGTAGGAGGGTCACCAGCTCATTCAAGTCGATGCTGACCTGCCCCAACTGTGGTTGGAGATTCCTACCACTGGGGGTGGGAGCGATGATATCCTCCTGACTCAGAGTCTGGGCGGTTGCGGTGGCTGTCGGTGGCTGCGTTTCAAGAGTGGCGGTGGGCTGGTGGGTTTTTGCAGGAGGCGATGTGAGTATGGTTGGCGTCAGAGACTCTGTCAACCGGTTGGGGGCTCCCAATGGCACACAGCTGGCGATTGTCAGCGCCAATCCGGCCATAATTACAGTTAGTTTTCTCATTGATTCCTTCCTGGAAGACACATCGCATATCAATTACACAAGATTGGATTTGACTCTCTACTTCAATAGACAACCGAGGGTAGACAAGTCTTACTACCAGTGGACTTATATCAACAACTCGGGTATACTAGATGCCGTTTCCACGCCCCACTTCGGAGAGTGTTGAGCCTTGATCTCATCAGGAGGTTTTCGTTGCCGAATAACGACACAGCAGAGTTTCAACTGAATAATGGCCTCAAGGTGCTGCTTAAGCCGGTGCGCAGCGCACCGATTGTCAGCAACTGGATCTGGTACCGGGTGGGATCGCGCAACGAGCTACCTGGCAAAACGGGGATCTCACACTGGGTGGAACATATGATGTTCAAGGGGACCCCCACCTTTCCCAAAGGGAGCATCATGCGCCTGGTGAATAAAAATGGGGGCCTGCTCAACGGCTTCACCTCGTACGACTATACTGCCTACTTTGAGACACTCCCCGCAGACCGGCTAGACCTGGGGCTGCGCATTGAAGCGGACCGAATGGGCAATTCCGTGTTCGACCCTGACGAAGTCGAATCAGAGCGAAGCGTGATTATCTCCGAGCGGGAAGGTAGTGAGAATTCCCCCAACTTCTTGCTGCGCGAGGAGCTGATGTCGCTTGCTTTTCGCGCTCACCCTTACGGGCATCAAGTTATCGGTTGGAAAGAGGATTTGCGCCGGATCACCCACGACGACCTCTGGGATCACTACAAGACCTATTATGGGCCCCATAATGCGGTGCTGGTTATCGTAGGCGACATTGATCCGGCCGCCACCCGCGCTCGCATCCAGGAGCTGTTCGCGCCCATCCCCGCCGGGCCAGCGCCTCCGCCGGTGACAGCCACCGAACCGGCACAGACCGGCGAGCGGCGGGTAGTATTGCGCCAGCCGGGGACGGCGCAATACTTCCAGGCCGCATTCCACGTCCCCCACGCCCGCCATGCGGATCATTTCTCGCTCATGGTACTCAATGCTGTGTTGGCTGGCGCTAGCCCTATGACCTTCGGCGGCGGCTCTACTCCCACGCATCGCAGCGCTCGGCTCTACAAGGCGTTGGTTGAAAGCGAGCTGGCCACCCGATGTGGTTGTAGCTACTCACCGAACATTGACGCTGGGCTGTTTAATTTTTACGCCACAGTTCGTGAAGGACGCTCGCTGGAAGAAGTGGAACGAGCGATGTGGGACGAAATCCTGCGCATTCAAGACGAACTGGTCAGCGAAGAAGAGTTGGGCAAAGCTCAGAAGCAAGCCAAAGCACAATTCGCCTACGCCTTGGAGAGTGTTACCAACCAGGCCCTTTGGCTGGGTTCTATGGAAATGGTAGATAGCTACGCGCGCTTCTACACCTTCCTGGATGACCTGACCAGTGTTTCCGCTGCCGACGTGCAGCGTGTTGCTCAGACGTACCTGGCGGAAACGAATCGCAACGTTGGCTGGTTTGTGCCCAGGACGGAGGAGGTGGCCCATGGCTGACCAAACTTCAGTTGCCCCCATCGGCCCGCACACCATTCAACATTTTACTTTGTCGAACGGCATCAAGTTGATGCTGCAAGAGAATCACATCAGCCCCAGCGTCGTCGTGCGTGGCCACCTATGGGCCGGTGCGGTCAACGACCAACTTGAGAAGGGGGGGGTGGGTCACTTCACCGCCTCCGCCGTCAAGCGCGGGACTACCACTCTGAGTTTTCAACAGATTAACGAGCTTACCGAGTCAGTGGGTGCCAATGTCTTCGTCAGCGGAGGGCGACATTTGACCAGTTTCGGCGGCAAGTCGCTGGCCGAAGACTTTGGCTTGCTGGTGAACGTGCTATCTGACGTGCTACTAAATCCCGCCTTTCCACACAAAGAGATAGAAAAGGTACGCGGACAGATCCTGACTGGCCTTCGTGAACTGGAAAATGATACCCGTGGTCTTGCCAGTCGCGAGTTCCGACAGCTACTCTACACGCTTGAGCACCCCTACGGCCGACCTGGCAGCGGCACGTTGGAAAGTGTGCCTGGCATCCAGCGTGATGATATCGAGACCTTTTACCAGGCACACTATCATCCAAAGGATGCGACTATCGTCGTGGTGGGTGACGTGCAAGCCAAGAGAGTTTACGATATGCTGGAGAATGCCTTGGGGAACTGGCAACCTGCCGGGAGCGCACCTGCCTCTATTATCCCAGAGGCCCAATCACTAACCGAACAGCGACGTTATGTGCGCACCATGACCAACAAAACGCAAGCTGACATTGTCCTGGGCACTGTCGGCCCAGATCGCGCTGCCGAGGAATATTATGCAGCGCGCATGGGGGATATGATCCTGGGGCACTTGGGACTGATGGGGCGATTGGGTGAGACCGTGCGTGATCAGCAAGGATTGGCCTACTACGCTTATTCCGGCTTGGAGGCAGGACTGGGCCGTGGGCCCTGGAGCGTCCGAGCTGGCGTCAATCCAGCCAATGTAGAACAAGCAATCGAGAGTATCCTGGCCGAAATCGCCCGTCTGCGCGACGAACCAGTGACCGACCAGGAGCTGGAAGACGGGAAAGATTACCTGACCGGCAGCCTACCTTTGCGCCTGGAAACGAACGAAGGCATCGCGGGCACTTTACTCGACATGCACCTGTACCAGCTGGGCGACGACTACATCATTCGCTACCCGGATCTCATGCGTGCTATTACCAAAGAGCAAATCCAGGCAGCGGCCCAGAAGTACCTGGACCCAGAAAACTATGCGCTGGCAATCGTGGGCCCCTACAGAGATGAATAACGGGGCACCGGGAGTTGGGGAAATGAGTATCAGCAAGGGTGCGCTGGTGTGTCACCCAGTTTCCTGGCCCTGACTCCCAGCGGAAGCGCGAATTCGAAATAGTGAACCATGGATCTCGAACATCTGCCTCGTGTTGCGCTCGCCGATCTCCCGACACCGATTGACGAGTTGAATCGCCTCAGCCAGCAATTGGGTGGCCCACGCCTGCTGGTCAAGCGAGATGACCAGACCGGCCTGGCAACAGGCGGCAATAAGACCCGCAAGCTGGAGTTCCTGGTCGCTGATGCGCTGGCCCAGGGAGCCGACATGGTCATCACTGCGGGCGCCGCCCAAAGCAACCACTGTCGACAGACGGCCGCCGCTGCGGCCCGATTAGGCCTGGATTGCGCACTGGTGCTGGGCGGTGAGGCACCTCCAACGCCCAATGGCAACTTGCTGCTGGACCAACTGCTCGGCGCTCAAATCTACTGGACCGGCCCCCACCGACGTGGTGAGCGCTTGGAGGAGATCGCTGACCAATCGCGACAGGCAGGCCACCTGCCATACATCATCCCGTACGGTGGCTCGAATGCCATTGGAGCCAGTGGCTACGTGGCGGCTATGCTGGAATTGAGCCAGCAACTGGCGTCAGATTATCCAGAGGGCATTGACCATATCGTTGTCGCCTCCAGCTCGGGAGGCACTCAGGCCGGATTGGCAGTGGGCGCCCGGGCAGTCGGCTTCCGCGGCCAGATCGTTGGCATCAGCATCGACAAAGAGGAAGCCGGCGACGAACGCTACCTGGTACATCTGGCCAAGCTGGCTAATGCCACTGCTGCTCATGTGGGCCTGGACGCGGACTTCACCCCCAGTGATTTTGTCGTTAACCAGGACTACCTGGGTGACGGCTACGGTGTGGTCAGTGATCTGGAACGTGAGGCCATCCAACTGACCGCTCGTCTTGAGGGGTTAGTGCTCGACCCGGTCTATACCGGGCGGGCGATGGGCGGCCTGATAGATATGATCCGGCGTGGGGCCATCGGCCCAGGCCAGACAGTGCTTTTCTGGCACACCGGGGGCATGCCGGCTCTTTTTGCTTACGCCAATGCGCTTCTTTGACCGCCGCCCTCCTTGCCTGCTCCTGGCCCTGATCGTACCCGCATATCTACTCACCGGCGTGCTTTATGCGATGGGCACCCCGGCCTGGCAAGCTCCCGACGAGCCAGCACACTACAACTATGTACGCTACCTGGCCGAGAATAGCCAGTTCCCGGTGTTGCGCCATGGCGATTATCCTCACGCCTATCTGGAGCAAATCAAGTCGGCCCGTTTCCCGCCCGATATGCCGGTGGAGCCCATTCGCTATGAGTTCTGGCAACCGCCTCTGTACTATATGCTGGCAACCCCCGTCTTCCGACTATTTGACGGCGCGTTACTCCCCTTAAGGCTGTTATCCGTAGCGTTAGGAGCTGGAGTTGTTGTGGTGGCTTACGCCATCGCACTGGCTGCCCGGCCTGGTGATACGGCCTTGGCCCTGGGGACTTCCGCCTTCGTCGCCTTTGTGCCCATGCACCTGACCATGATGGCCTCGGTCAACAACGACTCGCTGGCCGAATTGCTGCTGGTGCTGGTAATGCTGCGCCTGATACGATTAGCGAGCAAGCCGGCTGAAAAGGATCGGGCCTTGTCTCGTCCCTCCTACCTGCTTGTAACCGGCAGCCTGCTAGGGCTGGGGCTGGTGACCAAGGCTACCGTCTACGTGGCGATACCGCTGGCTCTGATTACCCTGCTGTTGTCCGAAAGTCGGCCGCTGTTGCTGGCCCGGCGCGTTGTGACTCTCTTCGGCCCGGCGCTCGCCCTGGCAATTCCGTGGTATGCGCGTAACATCGCAGTTTATGGCTGGCCTGACCTACTGGGCACCCGCAATCACGACGCCGTGGTGGTCGGTCAACTTCGCACTGCTGACTACCTGGCCCGCATCGGTTGGGCAACATATTTGAAGAATTTCATCACTACCTCCTTTCACAGTTTTTGGGGACAGTTCGGCTGGATGGCTGTGCCAATGGACCGGCGGATCTACCTAGTGCTGGGATTGCTCTCAGCGCTGACAGTTGCCGGCTGTGTGCTGGCTATTCTAGCGGCTATGCAGCAAAAGGGGCCTGCCCAGACCCAGACCGCCCCCATGGTCGACCAGGAAGGGGCAAAGGTGAGCAAGCTTTCTGGAGCTGACAGCCTGCTGGCGCTGTGGCTAATTTTCACCGGCCTGGTCTACCTCTACTACAACGCCTCGCTTGTGCAATTCCAGGGGCGATATCTATTTCCTGGATTAGTGCCTATCAGCCTGTTAGGGATGCTGGGGCTACGCCGGATTCTGTCCAGACCTTGGGCGTGGGTAGGGGCAGGCATATGCGGCTTTGCCGCAATGGTGATTGGGGTTGGCAGCGCGCTGGGCGGCAGCCTGGATAAGTGGGGTCTGGTCATAGCAGGCGGTGCAACCCTTGTTTTGATACTACGTCGCTGGTTGCCGGCCCGCCTCGACGGCTGGGTAGTGGCCGCCCCGTTAGCTGGGCTGGCGGGGCTGTCGGTCTATAGCCTGTTTGCCTTTATCGTACCATACCTAGCATACCGGTGAGGACATAAGCAAGATCTCTCTGAGGGTCGGCCCGAAGAGCACCGATCTTGCCGGGGATCCGCCTGTACCGACGGTTGAGGTGCAGGCAAGCCAACGCGCCGGTTTGCAGCACCGACTTTCCGAGAGGCTTGATAATCCGCCAGGAGGTAAAAGGATGGACTTTCTGGACACACTAAAATCGCTGCTCGAAGGAGGCCAAGCGCGAGACAGAACAGGCTACTGGATCTACGTGCGCTGCGGTCGCTGCGGGGAGGCGATCAAAGCGCGCGTTGATCTGTACAATGACCTGAGTATCCGCGAGAAAGGAGACTTTCGAGCCAACAAGACGTTGGTGGGCAGCCGGCGCTGCTTCGAGCGCATCGAGGTGATGCTCACCTTCAACCAGAATCGGCGCTTGTCCGGGCGTGAAATAGTGGGCGGTGACTTCATCACCGCCGGGGAATTTGAGGCGGCCGAAAGTAGCTGAAGCGGCGCCGCATCTCCCGAAAGGCCTCCAGATCCAGGTCTATGGCCCACATATCCTCTTCATCCCCCATAGCCAGGACACGCTCCACCGGGCCAGGTACATCCCCGGTCGCCATGGTCGGTTGTACGACCGTGCTGCCCCCAACATACTCCCTTCCAAAAAAGTTGCCCAATTGGCCCACGGCCACTATGGGCACCAGGTGTTCTAAAGCACGCGTACTGATAACCGCTCGCACCGTCTCCAGGTAGTCGAGAGTATCGGCTGCGAACTGCACGATGAGTAATTGCGCGCCAGCCTGTATCGTGGTGTGTACCAGGTCCGCGCGCACCAGATCGAAGCCGGCCAACACCCCCACTCCGATTCCATCGTCCAATTCTACATACAGTTGACCCTGTCCAGCCCGATACCAAAGCTGTTCAGCCGGGTAGAGGCAAGTCTTGTCAATACTGGCGATGATGCCTCCGGCCCGATTGATGACAATGCTGGTCAGGTAGCTGCCATCCCCTTGGCGCAGGTCACGAGTGATGCCGCACACCACATTGATGTTAGCCAGCCGAGCCACCTCTTGAATGGCAAGCAATGCAGAATTGGGCATCGGTTCAGGCGGAAGCTTGCCCAGAAAATATTCAGGGAAGCAGATCACATCCACCTCGTCGGCAGCTCGGGCAATCGTCTCCACCACACTGTCGAGATGTTGAGAGTGTTCATCAACCCGAAACTGTGAGATAGCAATCTTCATCCGCGCCTCCCAGGCTGTCTCCCTCGAGTCAGGTGTGAGCCGGTGGTCCCTAAAAGCCTGGTCACGTGCTGGCGCCGTGCATACTCGGCGTTTAATTCGCCACCGAAGAGGACGATGCAACCGCCCAGATAAGCCCATATAAGAAAGGCAGCAGTGGCAGCCACGGACCCATAAACTATGTTGAACAACCGTAGGTGCGACAGATATGCAGTAAAGGCGAACTTGGCTCCTTCCCACAAAACGGAGGCCAGCATTGCGCCAGGCAGTGTCTCGCGCCATCTGACTTGCGCCGAAGGCAAGCTCCAATAAGCCAGGCTGAAGAACAACGTGTTGAGCAACAGGATCAGGAACACGGAAATGATCCGCGTGAACCAGCCTATTCCATCCAGGAACTCCAGGCGATTGAGCAGGTTCCAGGCGGTAGATCCCACCATCGATAGGGAGATGAGGACCAGGGCTACCATGGCTAGAGGGAGAGCCAGCAGCCGGCGCCTTACTCTCAGGCGCCCGTTTTGCTTGATGCGCCAGGCGCGGTCCAGTAGCCGCCCCGTGACAGCAAAAATCCCGGACCCGGCCCAGATGAGGGTAAGCAGCGCGAGGATGCGCAGAAGGGTCAATTGTCCTCGCAAGATCGTGTAGTTGATTTGTAGCAAGTTGGTGGCACCAGGTAGATAATGATCCAAAAGGGCCCGATACTGTGTCACTGCCTGGGCCGGCTGCAAGAGGCGGCGGGCAATCAGTAGGAGCAAAATCGAAAAGGGGAACAGAGAGAGAAAGGCATAATAGGCAATTGCGGCCGCCGACGTAAATCCCTCATGCTCTGTAAAGCCAAGGGCCGCCCGCCACAGAATTAACGGCCATTGCTCGGCTCTGTCGTTGGCCTGTTTCCAGAGACGCATGGTGCATCGGACCCATCGCCTGGAAACGGATGCTTTAGGCATAACCCTTCCTCTCGAACGGAACCAACGCAGCTTATTTAGCGTCATAATTACAGACTAACCCATTATCCTGGAGGAAACGCATCATGTCAAGTCCTCAAATTACCCGAAGAACGATTATCTGCGCCCTTTTTATTAGCGTACTCCTCGCTGCATGCCTGCCCCCAAGTGGGGGCCTGCCCCCAGGTGAAGGCAAGTTACGGACAGGAGCTGAGCCGACACCGGCCGGGTCAGGTCCTTATTCAAAGACGGAGGGCGAGGCGGGCAAAGAGGGCTGGCTAGACTGGGATGGTAAGGGAGGCTGGAGGCGTGGCGATAGACGCTCCATGTCCGAGACCAGCGCGGAGGTTACTCTAGAAAAAGAAGGTGTGGCAGTCGCCGAGGCTCCTCTGCCCATATCTGCCGAAGCCGCCGCGCCGGCGGAGGAGCCCATGCCTGCCGCAACGACGGTGCCCGACCAGGGCCAGAGCTCGCTACGCGCCGGCGAAGTGGACGACAACGCCAATTGGGATGATTACCTGCTGTACCGACTGAACTACGCCGGCCCGCCCGTTCACGACCGGGACGTCAGCGAACGCTACATCATCGCTGTCAACGACCAGAGGGGGCGTCCCTTGCTCGACGCGGGCGTCACCTTCTATGCCGGAAATGAGCTGGTTTTCAGCGGGCGCACCTATGCCACGGGCCAGCTGCTGTTCTTCCCAACAGCCTTAGGAGTTTCTGACCAGGTGACGGCCTTTCGGGTAGTGGTCCAGAAAGGAGATGCCCAACAAGAAGCGACATTGATTCGGGGTGAAACTTATCAATTGACTGTCAACCTGGCTCACCCTGGCCGTGCACAAGGCGAGCCGGTTAATCTCGACGTGCTGTTTCTGATTGATTCCACCGGTAGCATGGCCGACGAGATTGATAAACTCCAGGAATCGATCCAGGAGATCGCCGCCCGCATTGACCGGTTACCCAGCCAACCACGCGTGCGCTTCGCCATGACCATCTACCGCGACCGGGACGATCTGTTTGTAAGCCGCACCTTCGATTTCACGCCCGATGTAGGTATCTTCTCCGAGGCGCTGGCGGAGGTCGAAGCGGAGGGAGGTGGCGATTATCCCGAATCGCTGAATGAGGCGCTGTACCGTGCCATTCACGGCCCCGAGTGGCTTGGCAAGGACAGCGTACAACTCATCTTCCTGGTAGCAGATGCGCCCCCCCATCTGGATTACGCACAGGATTACGACTACGCAGTCGAGATGGCAAAGGCCGCCGAGCGTGGGATCAAGATCTTCCCCATCGCCTCCAGCGGCCTCGACGACCAAGGTGAGTATATCTTCCGCCAGATAGCCCAGTTTACCCAGGGCCGCTTCATCTTTCTCACCTACGGCCCTGAAGGACAACCCGGTGACAGCACCACCCACCACGTAGAAGACTACACCGTCCAGAAACTAGACGATCTGGTGGTCCGTATGATCGAGGAAGAATTGGCTCACCAGGAGTGAACCAGAATAAGACATAGATTGCCCCCAGACTTAGAGTTTGGGGGCAAATATATCACCGCATGGGCAGGGATACACGCCTGCCCTTTACTCTTTTACAAACACCCTTCCCAAACCACCCGGCGGGGCGCCAAGCAGAGCATCATGGACCAGGCGACGGAGACGAACCGGCAAGCGAATCAGCAACCGGTCCAGCCAGCCGCTGCTGACCAGCAACAGGACGATGATCATTAGTGCGAAGGGAGCACCATTGAAGAACTGGCTGGGGATACCGGGCGCTACTCGCTGAAAGATGCTGCTCAGCGATTTAAGACTCCCAAAGAGGTACGCGCCAAAGGCGACCCGAAACGGATGCCAGCCGCCAAAGATGACAATAGCCAGGGCAATCCAGCCGTTGCCGGCTGTGTGCCGGTGACTCCAGCCCAACTTAATGCTAAGAGAATACGAAGCACCCGCAAAGCCCACCAGGGCACCCCCCAGGGCAGTATACACGTAGCGCATCAGATTGACGTTGCTGCCCCGGGCGAAGGCTGCCTCCGGTCGCTCACCGATTCCCTGTAATTTGAGACCTGGTTGCGTCTTGAAAATATAGAACCAGGAGAAGATAATCAGTGCATACCCCAGGTAGACCACCAGGTTGTGATTGAAGAAGATAGGGCCTATGATGGGAATGTCGGCCAGGTAGGGGATGGGCAAGTGCGGCACTGATGGCCCTTTGAGGCGTACGAAGGGATTACCCAAAAAGGAACTCATTTCTGCGCCCAGCAGGGTCAGCACAAAGCCGATGGCCACCTGATCCTGGCGTAGGGTGATGCTGCCAAAGGCAACGATGAGAGCCATCAACGCACCAACCAGCATAGCCGCTATAAATCCAAGAATCACACTGCCAGTAGTGTAGGTCACGGCAAAAGCGACCATGGCCGATAACAGAATCGTGCCATCCAAGGAAAGGTTGATCACGCCTGCCTTCTCGGTGATAGTCTCACCGATGCCGGCAAAGATCAGCGGCGTAGCACCCCGCACTATTGAGGCCAGAGTTCGGATCAGGAGTATAGAGTCCATAGCATCACGCTTTACGCTTCACACCCTGCGCCAGCAACACAAACAATACGATTATTCCTTCTAACGTGCCCCCCAAGGCTGAGTCGAGCTGCATGCTAAGCTCCAGCCGGGGGCTGCCCACGCCTACGGCAGCAAAAAAGAGTGCGATGGGTATCACCCACAGCGGCCGATAGCCAGCCAGCAGCACTACCAGCAATGCTAAGAAGCCGTAGCCGCCGGATACACCAGGGATCAGGCGTTGGCGCACGCCGATGGCCTGGATGGAACCAGCCAATCCGGCCAGCGCTCCGCACACAAGAAAAGCACCCAGCATGTAACGAGAGGTAGGGATACCCATCAAGAAGGCCGAGCGCTGGTTTTTTCCAATGGCTTTGAGCTTGAGACCCCAGGTGGTGCCCCGCAGCGCAAAATACATCAGCGCAACGGCAGCCAAGGCCAGGACCACAGCAGTGGGGTAGACTGGCAGGTCGCCCAGGCGCGGCAACCAGGCCGCTGGAGGAAAGGGATCGGTGCCGCTCATAGTCGCCCCATCGGCCGGCTTCCAGGGGCCGAAGATCAGATAATTGGTGAGCACAATTGCGATGAAGTTCAGCCCTACGCCACCGAAGATCTCATGAACCCCCCCATATACCCGCAGCAAACCTGCCAGCAGCCCCCACAGTGCGCCGCCGATCAGGCCAGCCACCAGCAACAGGGGGATGAATAGGATGGGCGGCAGCGTGAGATTCAGCGCCAGCCAGGTGGCCAGCAATGCCCCGGCTACGATTTGACCCTCCACGCCAATATTCCACAGGCCGGCCGCAAAGGTAACCAGCAGCCCCGCCGAGCAGAGTAATAACGGCACCATTGCAGTGACCACCGAAGCCCACTTGTCGGGGCTTTCCAGCGCTCCTTGCAGGATATTTCGGTAGGCCTCACCTGGCGGCGCGCCGACGATGATCAAGATAACGGTAGTGAAAAGTAAGGCCAGGACAACAGGGACCAGGCCTAACGTCAGGTTAGATAGTCGTTGTAGCATTGGCAACTTACCAAGTCAGCTAGCCGAGAAATTGACCAGTCAGTTGAGTGCCGGGCAACGGGGCAGCGAATCCAGTCAAGCAAGAAACCAGGATGCGCAACGCGCAATACGCAGCGCCTATCACCTGGTATCCTGTAACTCATCAAGAATTGTCTCTTACGCCCCCAATCAAGTAGCCCAGCTCCTCGATGGATGTGGCAGCAGCATCTATCGGGCTGGCCATCACTCCCCCAGAGAAAACGATGATGCGATCGCTATGCTCCATCAGCTCGTCCAGGTCAGCAGAGATGAAGAGGATAGCGGTGCCACTCTTTCGCCGCTCCAACAATTGCTCCCATACCCACATGGCCGATTCGATATCCAAACCCCGGGTAGGGTGTTCCATGGCCAGCACCTTCAGAACAGGCGGCAACAGCGACAGTAGTGCCCGCTGTTGATTGCCACCAGAGAGGGCCTCGACCGGTGTGCCGGATTGTCCCCGGATATTGAATTCGGCAATCTTGTGCTGCATACCTTCGGCAGCGCCGACCCAATCAATGAAGAGGGGCTGATGACCACGCTGAGTAAGGACGTAGTGTTCCGTCAGCGTCAGGCCACGGATTAACCCTTCTTCGATACGACCAGCAGGGAGGTAAGCCACACCAGCCGCCAGAAAATCGCGGTACGAACGCCGGGTGAAATCATCACCCTGGAGCCGCACCCGGCCAGATGATGGCCTTTGTAAGCCAGCACAAGCCCGAAGCATGAGTCGCTGACCACTTCCCTCCAACCCAGCCAGGCCAATGACCTCCCCTGCCCGCACTGCCAGCGACATGTGGGAGACGGTCAAGCGATACGTCTGAACCGTCACGTCTTGGAGCTCAAGCGCTGGCTCACCCAAAGGCACCCGGCTACGGTCACTCCTGAGCAGGCTCTGACCGAACATCAACTGCACCAATTGCTCAGCCCTGAAGGGAGCTTCGATATGGCCGGTGACCTTGCCCTGCCTCAGCACGGTCACTCGATCGCAAAGCTCTTCTACCTCCTCCAACTTGTGGGAGACGAAGATAACGGACTTACCTTCTTCCTTAGCCAGGCGACGCAAGGTAGCAAAGAGTAGAACCTTCTGGGGGGCTGAGATGCCGGTTGTCGGCTCGTCGAGAATAATTACCTCAGCGCCCAAAGCCAGCAGGCGCAAAATCTCCAACTGCTGCCGTTCGCCTACGGTTAATGTGTTGACCCGGGCATCTGGGTCGATAGAGAAATTGAACCGTCGGCACAACTCTTCGAGCACACGTCGCACCTGCTGCCGACCAGGAATCAAGCGATCCTCGAAGGCCAGTAACAGATTGTCAAGCACCTTGAGCGGCGGGAAATCAAGGGGCTCCTGGTGCAACATGCCGATGCCGTGCCGGATCGACTCGGCCGGGGAAGCAAAACGCACTGGCCTTCCGTCCAGCCGCGTCTCCCCCCCATCGGCCGAGATAAACCCGGTCAGGATCTTCATGAGCGTTGTTTTGCCCGCGCCGTTCTCGCCCAGCAGGCCATGGATGGAACCTGGCTCCACGGTAAGGGTGATGCCATCATTGGCTCGCACAGGGCCAAAGTATTTCCTGATGTCTAGGGCTTCGATTTTCATTTAATTTGAAGGTTGGGAGATGTGGGATCAGGAATCAGGGACCAGGGGCATGCCTGGTCCCTGATTATCTACTCCTGATCCCCAGTCTCTTACTCGCTGGGGCCGGTCATGCCTTCCAGCAATTGCTTAGTGTACCAGACCTGCTCATCCGTAGCTACTTCGCCATCCGCCAGGTAAACACTGCCATCCTGGTAGTTCAGGGGGCCGACGAAGAGGTTGATGGAGCCATCCGCCAGGCCGGCAATGAAGGCATCCAGTTGAACCGCTTCTTCGGCGGTCATCCCGTCGCCCTTGATAAAGCCCACGGCGGTCGTGTCGCGGTTATTAATGTCAGTCCAATCAGGGCCAGCCCAGATCCATTCCTGCTCAAAGGTGCCAGCCTGGACTTTCTGGACGTAGTTCACATAGGCAGGGCCCCAGTTGAAATAAGGCACCCCCAGGCAGATGTCAGGGGCTTCGGCGCAGGCGCCCTCGTAGTCATAGGGGATGGCCCATACCGTCTCTCCCTGCTCAGCCCGCTGGCCGGCGACCACAATGGCCTCGGTGGTATCAATGCCGGAGAGAATGACGTCGGCGCCGGCGTTGAAGATGTCGTTGGCTACCTCGGTCGGATCCAGAGTGACGCCGGGGATGTTGAACCAGAATCCGATCCACTGGACGATGAACTGCAGATCGTCGGGGTTACCACCTCGGTAGTTCTCGTAGCAGTAGCGCGCACCCAGGTAGACCGAGTTAGCCAGGCGGCGCGTTTCGTCGTTGATCAGGGGCCCCAAGTAACCCATGACCCCGGTTTCGGTCTTCAGGGCCGCCGCGCAACCGGCGATCATCTTGCCATACTCCATGCGGCCCATATAGTTGGCCACATTGGGCGGGGCGACACCGGTCCAGGCATGGTCGCCGGAGATCATTAAAAAGGGAACGTCAGGATATTTGGCAGCCACGGTATCGGTGTCAGTTTGGAAGTCGTCGGAGGTGGTGAGAATGAACTGCGCGCCCTGGGCTACCATGTCGTCCACCACCTGCTCCAAGGTCGTCTCTGGTCGATCGCCGACGTTGAGCTTGTCAAGCCAGATCATGCGCGCCCCGGGCACGTTCGTTTCCACATACTGACCGGCCGTGTAATGGGCTTCGCTCCAGCCATGATCATTGAAGGGGCCGACCATGACTATGCCAAAGGTAAGCGCACCGGTTACCTCACCCGCCAGGAAGGCGGTGGCTTCCTCAGCGGTAGGCATGTAAACTGTCCAGCCTACCTCGATGAATTCAGGGTCTTCAATCTTGGTGAAGGCGCTATCCTCTGCCGCCTTCAGATTGTTATAGTAGACGATGGCCGGATACGCCAGGGGGTCGCCGTATTCCTTATCGGCCAGCTTTGACAGCCAGTCATCCTTCTGGATAGTGTAGACAGTACCCCCCTCCTGCACGGGTGGCGCGGCAATTGCCGCCGCAGGCAATAGGGTTAAGGCTAACACAGCCAGGATAAGCAGACGAAACAACCTCTTTCTCATTGCCAAATCCCTCCTCATTTAAAGAATAATGTGAGTCTACAGGTAGTGTCATCAAGGACCTACGTGTACCAGCCCTTGGGATTTTGAGCCTGTTCACATCCCTCCTTTCCAAGCTTGTGACCCATGGTGGGCAACAAAAAGCCCATGACCCGTGGCTGGTGGTCAGAGTTGATTCGCTGTCGGCCTTATCACCAACCTATCATAGTCCGGCCCGGGTTACGACGCAAACAACGGCACCAACTGGAACTTACCCACATCCACCAGGCCCCGATCAGTTAGTTTAAGCGACGGGATGACCGGCAAGGCCAGGAAGCTGAGGGCCATGAAGGGATCGTGCAGGGGCGATCCCAGTTGCTTGGCAGCGGCCAGCACTTCGTCCACTTGACGACGCACGGTTTCGATAGGCTGATCGCTCATCAGGCCGGCGATGGGCAACGGTAATTGGGCCAGCACGGTTCCATCGTAGGCGGCGGCCATACCGCCCCGAGTGGCGGCGATGGCCTGCACGGCGGTGAACATACTCTCGTCATCGGCACCAGCCACCACAATGTTGTGATGGTCGTGGGCCACAGTACTGGCAATCGCCCCCTTCTGCAAGCCCAGGCCCTTCACAAAGCCCAAGCCCACATTACCCGTGGCCAGGTGCCGCTCGATGACGGCCAGCTTCAAGATGTCACGGCTCGGGGCAGCCATCACTTCATCCTCTCGGATGGGCAGCTCTTCGACAAGGTGTTCGGTGATGACCTGGTCCGGGATAAGGCCAATCAGGCGTACCTGGCGGCCGTTGGGCAGGATGCGCAAACTCAAATTGCTCCAATCTACGTTCATCGAGCTGCGCAACACACTATGACGCTGAGGCCGCTCCCAGGGAATGACCTGGCCGTCTTGGGCGACCAGCCGCCCACCCCGATAGGCCATCTCACAGCGAGGGGCACGCAGGTCAGAAAAGACGACCAAATCTGCACGCCGAGCGGGGGCGATGGCGCCCCGGTCGTGCAAGTGAAAATACTCGCTGGGATTCAGGGTCGCCATACGAATGGCAGTGACAGGGTCTATCCCTTCGGCAATGGCCAGCCGCACCATATGGTCAATGTGCCCCTCGTCCAGCAAATCGGCTGGCATCCGATCATCTGTGCAGAAGCAAAGGCGGCGGCTGGTATGTGGGTTGACGACAGGCAGCAAGTCGCGCAGGTTGCGGGCATTGGTCGCCTCGCGCAAGAAGAGGAACATACCCAACCCCAGTTTCTCACGAGCTTCTTCTACCGTAGTGCACTCATGATCGGAGCCGATATTGGCAGCGGTGTAGGCCATCAGCGATTTGTGCTTCAAACCAGGTGCGTGACCATCCTTTACCCGCCCCTGGAAGGCACGTAGCTTGTCCAACACCTCAGGCATGCCATTCACGACTCCGGGAAAGTTCATCATCTCGCCCAGGCCCAAGACGTATGGCTCATGCTGGAGGGTTTGCAGATCATACCAGTGGAGCGCGGCACCGGTTGTCTCCATTTCGGTGGAGGGGACGCAAGAGGGGGCCATGAAGTAGATACTGAGAGGGTTGTATTTTGCCATCTCAAGCATGTAGCGAATGCCTTCCAAACCCAGCACATTGGCGATCTCGTGCGGATCAGCGACGACGGTGGTTGTGCCACGTGGCACCACAGCTCGGGCGAATTCACTTGGGGGGACCATCGCGCTCTCAATGTGCACGTGGGCATCAATAAAGCCGGGGCAAACGTAACGCCCGCCCAGATCCACCACCTCGCGTGCCTGGTAGTCACCCATGCCTACTATGCGTGAGTGTACGATCGCGATATGAGTTTCTTGGATGTCGCCCGTAAAGACGTTGATCACTTTGGCGTGCTTGAGCAGCAGATCGGCCGGTTCATCACCACGCGCTACTTTGATCAGGTCTCCCAGTTCCATGATGCATTCCTTTCACCACTTTTCAGTGACGATCACTCATCCGCTTCCAGGTCAACCCTACTCACTACTTGACCCCTGCCCTTTCTAGCATGCCATAGCTGATTTGATTGTGTCGCTCGATCAGGGGGTCTAACTCCACCGTGCGCAGTTGACCGTCTTCCACGACAACTTGGCCATTGATAACCGACAGCCACGCGCGGGACGGTGTGCAAGTGACGAGGGCTGCAACCCGGTCACTCAACCCTCCAGCGTGAGCCAAATCGTCTACGCGAAAGGCAACCAGGTCAGCAGCCTTGCCCGGCTCCAGACTCCCGATATCGTCACGGCGCAGCACCTGGGCCCCACCTCGGGTCGCCAACTCCAACGCCTCACGGGCTGAGAGCCGGTCGGCCCGCGACTCAAAGCCGGGCCAGCCTACCCGCTGCAGCAGCATGGCTTGGCGCGCCTCACCTAGCATGTGATTCCCATCGTTGCTGGCAGAGCCATCCAGCCCCAGGCCCACGTTGACCTTATTATCCAACATTTCACGAATAGGCGCAATTCCAGAAGCCAGAATCATGTTGCTGGAAGGGCAGTGGCAAACGCCGGAGTGGGTCTGAGCCAACCACTTGACCTCCGCTTGGTTGGGGTGGACCATGTGGGCAAACCACACGTCCTCGCCCTGCCAATCAACTGTTGCGGCATATTCCACGGGCCGCATACCGAACACGTCCAGGCAAAAGCGATCCTCATCTTTGGTTTCAGACAGGTGGGTGTGCAAGTTAACCATTGGGTACTGGCGGGCCAGCGCGGCGCTCTCGCGCATCAGGTCAGTGGTGACACTAAAGGGAGAACACGGGGCCAGCCCAACCCGCAGCATCGAATAGGGCTCTGGATCGTGAAATTGCTGGATGACGCGCTGGCTATCCTTGAGGATGTGTGCCTCGCTGTCGCAGACTCGGTCAGGGGGCAGACCTCCTTGGCTTTCGCCCAGGCTCATGCTGCCCCGAGTGGGGTGGAAGCGAACCCCCACCTCTCGAGCAGCCCGAATTTCGTCGTCCAGCGTAGCGCCGTTGGGAAAGAGATACAGGTGGTCGGCAACGGTGGTGGCGCCGCTCAGCACCATTTCGCTCAGCCCAACTTTGGCACTCACATACACTGCCTCGCCATCCATCTCGGCCCAGACAGGGTAGAGCGTCTTAAGCCAGTCGAAAAGGACCATGCCCCTGCCGGTGCCCACAGTTCGGGTAAGGGTCTGATAGAGGTGATGATGGCAATTGATCAAGCCAGGCAAGACAACCGTCCCCCTCGCGTTGATGGTGCGGTCGGGCGGCGAAGCCTTTGCCTGGCTGTCCAGATAGGCCTTGACCTCAGAAGTGGTGCCGACCTCCTGAATAATGTTATCTTGCACCAGAAGGGCGCCATCCATGATTTCACGGCGGTCGGCATCCATGGTAACCAGGACATCAGCATTCTTAAGAAATAGAGTGCTCATTGCGTGGACTCCTCGCTGAGTTCTCCCATCCAGTTTCAATCCCAAAAGCGATGCGCTATGAGGCGGCAATAGCCTCGATCCTGTCCGGGGCTGGCCAATGATGCTAGCGTGGCAACCCCTGGCTGCTTCACCCCTCCCTAAATCACCGCTTGCGGATGATCATCGCGGACGAGATCTAAATCTGCCGCACTGGCATTCGATTCCACTTGCTCAACTGTTTTGCAGCCGGGGATAACGCAGGTAACCGCGGGGTGTTGCAGACACCAGGCGAGGGCCCAGGCTGCCATGGCAACCCCTTCGGGTACCTCTGTTTGACGGATTTCCTGCACCAATTCGAGTCTCCGCTGAACCTCTACCTTGTCATGGAGAGAGCGTATGTCGTCCCTATTGGTGAACTCTAGACCAGGCTTATACTTACCGCTCAAGAAACCGCTGGCCAGCGGCACCCGAGCCAGAACGCCCAAGTCCTGCTTGCGACACATAGGCAGTACGTTCTGCTCAGGTATCCTATCCAAACGATTGTAGACCACTTGAATGGAGCTGGCACCCACCTGGGTAGCCTGCCGGGTCTGATGAAGGTTTTCGCCCTTGCTACTGACGGAAATACCCAGATACCGGATCTTGCCCGCCTCGACTTGCTGGTTGAGCATCTCCCAAAGCTCTGAGCGGTCAAAGGCCGCGTCGCTTCCCGAGTGAAATTGGTACAAATCTATGTAGTCGGTGCGAAGCGCCTTAAGCGATGCCTCAAGTTGCTGGGCGACTTCTTGGGGAGACCAGTGATCGGTCCGCTCGAAGTTGCTGTGGAACTTGTGACCAAACTTGGTTGCGATAATCCAACTCTCGCGCTCCTTTTCGACAGCCCGACCTATCAGCGACTCAGATAGGTGATCCCCGTAGCACTCTGCAGTATCAATCAGGTTGATGCCCAGCTCGCTGGCACGTCCCAGCAATCTGTCAACTTCCTGCTGGGTGAAGCGTTTGCCCCATTCGCCACCGAACTGCCAGGCACCGAAGCCAACCACAGATACGCTAAGACCCGTTTTACCGAGGCGACGATACTTCACAAATCACCTCCCAGGTGCTTGTCCAGAAATAACCTTGATCCCCAACCCAACACACATAGCAGCCCCACAGCCAATCAGCTCTATCCCCGGCTTACGCTTTCGATCAGCCGTCTTTCAAAAGAACCTATCCGAAATGCCAAAATAACCGTACCAGGTTGGTATCCAGTGCAGGCCGGATTCCTTGAGTTGTCGAGCCGATGGTAGAGAATGCATAAACTGCGGAAGTCATCGCTTCCGCCGCCACAGCGCCAGCGGCAGCAGGGTCATGGCCGTCAGCGGCCATACCCAGGCCAGGTCACCCGGGCCACCAGGACCAGTACGGGCCTCAGTACGTCGTACGCGTATCAGGCGGTACTTGGAAGTCGTCGCGTCCAACTCTTCATTGGTCATGGTGGCGGGGTCAATCCCTGCTGCGCGGGCGGCAAAGCCGCTGTCGATCAACACTTGCCTCAGAAGTGGGAGCCGTTCCACAGCATCCCCGACCTCTTCGGCCACCCCGGCCCACCATCCATGTGGCAACCATATCTCGATCTCAGGGTTGAGCATAATATTGCGGTACCAATCCGAGATACTGCCCAACGCGGCCGTACAATACACTTCGCCATCAGCAATAGTGTAGTTAACGGGCGTATGTCGCCTGATGCCTGTCTTGCGCCCGATATGGGTGATGACCATAATGCGTCCGCCCACCTCCGGCCAGGCATTGATCCACGAGCCAAGGCCTAACCGCCACAGCAACATCATGAATCGATTGAAGTACTTAAAACCCTGCCGCAGGCTTTCCTCAATGCGTAGGCCAGTATCGGTCATGAGAAACCGTCCTTTGTGAAGATGACACCCGAACGTGTGAGGCCGCAGGTAGCAGCTGACACTCATCAGGTCGGTCACTGTGTGACGGTGAGGTGATGTCACCAAGAGCGCCAGTCATCAACCTGCGTGGCAGACTTCAGCCTCCTACTTGAACGCTACTACGCCAAACGCGTGCGGATGGCGGGTAACTCGTGAGAAGCCCGATTCCTGTAACCGGCGGACCACGCCGCGCGTGATATTACGCCCAGACTTGCTCTCAGGGTCTCCAACGTAGTGGAACAGCTTGCCGCCACGCCGCAACACGCGGTACAATTCAACATAGAATTCCCCAGCATAGAGATCCCCGGCCAACGCGAATGCGGGTGGGTCGTGGATGATCCGCGCGAAAGCCCCGTCACCGAATTCCCTAACGACTTCGTAGCTGCTGCCAACCCGCTGGGTGATTTTGGGGTTGTCAAAAAGAGCCTCTGACCAGGGATTGAGTTGCGCGATTTCTAATGCCACTGGGTCCAGCTCGACCGTGACAACGTGATCCGCCGTTTTGGCTGCCTCAATCGCGGTGTATCCCAGCCCGGTGGCTGTGTCCAGGACGGCGCCTACCACCGGTTTGACGGCCTTCATCTTCTGCAAAGTATCGTGATACGGGTCCGTTCCCTTGATGCGATGCATAGGTATGCCAGAAATCAGCATAGTGGGAGCCTGGTGAGTGGGCATCAGGCTATAGACTCGATTCGTGAATTCAGAAAAGGCCGCGATTTTGCGTGGTTCCCCGTCTTCAATCAGGAAACAGCTGCTCTTAGAAGCGTTGATCTCCTGAATGGCATGCCAGCTCAGCATCTCTCCGGTAGGGAAACGCACTCCGGTTACTTCAATGGCGGCCTCAACGGTAGTGCGACCCAGATCCGGTGAGATGCTAACATGTCCCTCACCAGCCTCTCGTAGTTTGGGGAGGCGTTCTGTCTGGATATGCGAGATGACCAAACCGGGTATCATCCAAGTTGCACCTTGCTCTCCAACCACGTCAGCAAATAGGCGAATACTTGCTCCTTCTCGGGCTCGTTGTGGATTTCGTGGTACAGGCCATCCCAGACTCTTAAAGTGCACTGACTGCCCGCCTGGGCGGCAAACTCACGGCTGGCCCCCACTGACGCCAGGCGGTCAGCGGCTCCATGCATTAGCAGTAAGGGGAGCGCGAGCTCAGCCGCACGCGCCAAGGTCCATAGACCACTTTGCAGCAAGTCTATCCCCAAGCGAACAGTGAGGCGATCATGCACCAACGGATCGCTGTTGTAGGCTTGCACGACTTCAGGATCACGCGACAGCCCGTCGCGATCTATCTCGTTGGACATGGCCAAGGTTGGCCACAAGCTATACATCATTCTGCCAAATGTCACCTTCCAGGCAGGCGGCTCGAAGGCCGTCCGGAAGACAGGCCCCGAGGCAATCACCCCAGTTAATTCAGGGCGGCGGCGCAACGCATACTCAAGCACCAGGTTTCCACCCAAGCTATGGCCGTACAAGAAACGGGGGCGACCAGGGTAGCGTTTGCCAGCCTCGTCCAAAAGGAGCGCGATGTCCTGCACGAGGGCTCCCAAGCCAGGCGTATAGCCACGCCGGCCCCCGGAATGACCGTGCCCACGCAGATCAAAGGTTAGCAAGGCATAGTCAGCCCGATTGAGAAAGCTAGCCAGGTGCACATAGCGCCCGCTATGTTCCCCCAACCCGTGGACCAGACAAACTACCCCTTTGGGTTCGGATCCTGGTTGCCAACCCTGGCCATAGAGCTCCCTTAGCTCTTCTGTTTTCCATCCGAACTCAATGTGCTGCATGGCAACCCTCTGCCTGCCAACTCGTATATATCTGGAGAGACGCACACCTTCAGCCCGGAATCCTGGGCCGCTAGCTTGATCGACACGCCAACAGGAAGCGCAAGTTGCTCATCTAAGGAAGGAGATCACCGCAAATCACGCGGATAGCCTCCTTGTCCAACCAGAACGGGCTGCAAACTAGGCCTTCTCAGTGGCGATTGTCTCAGCAAAACTGTACGGGGAGGAAACACTTGAAACTGTAGAACAAATCAGGTAAAATGGCTTGAAGGCCTACAAGCGTGTTAAGCTCATTATAAGGGATAACACCGCCACCCGTCAAACAATATGCTATCCCTGTGGTGCGTCCCGCAAAATGGGTAAGCACAGGGGCGTATGCCCCAGGTTTGTCCCGATTTCCCAAAAACCTGGGGCGCACCCGTATCCCTGTAGGCACTAGCCTGTCACGGAGCATAACGTATGGAAAGACAAGCCGAGAAGCTGTTGGACCAACTGCGCGCCCTGCGGCGAAGACGCCACGTAGAGCCTGAGGTGACTGTCCCTGAGGATAATCACAGACCACGCTGGGACTCAACTACCAAGGTGGTAGTGGGCGTCATTCTCTTGATCTTGTTTGCCGTAGCCGTCTACGTCTTTCGGGTCATTTTCGTACCGCTCATCATCGGCCTGATTATGGCCTATATCTTGCAGCCAGTGGTACGCTTCATCCGGCGGGCTACCCGCCTTCCACGCGGGGCCGCCACCGCACTCCTGTACCTGACCTTGCTGGCCTTGGTCATCCCAATTGGAGCCTTCCTGATTCCGGCCATGATTGATCAGATCGTGTATGTGCAAGGCCAGATGATCAGCTTCGCCCGATACCTGAACACCATCGGCGCGGATACCACCACCGAGGTGTTGGGCTTTAGTTTCGGGGTCCAGGAGTTGGTGCGCCAGGTAACCTCAGGGCTGACCGATTTCATCACCTCGGTAGCCAGCGATTCGATTAGCTTCGTGCTAGACGCGGCCAGGATCCTGTTGTTGGTCGTCTTCACCTTTGTGATCGGTTTCTACCTGACACGTGATGCCGAAAGCGTCATGACTTCGATCCGGGGGTTGATCCCGCCTTCCTACCGATCGGATACCGAAGTGCTGTTGAGTGAGTTTGATAGCATCTGGTCCGCTTTCTTCCGCGGTCAGGTGCTGCTATCTCTAATTGTAACTGGAATTCTGACCACGCTCAGTGCCCTGCTTGGCTTGCCGCAGCCGCTCCTCCTGGGCGTCTGGGGCGGACTGCTGGAGTTCCTACCCAGCATCGGGAATACCATTTGGGGCCTCACCGTCCTTATCGTAGCTCTGGTAAGTGGCTCAACCTATCTGCCCCTGCCCAATGCAATTTTCGCTTTGGTCGTGTTTGGGGCATACGTGGCCTTTGCTCAGCTAGACATCAACTTCCTGATCCCCACTATTATTGGGCGTCAAATGCGTTTGCATCCGGTGGTGGTCATCCTGGGGGTTATCGTCGGCGCCACCGTGGGCGGGCCACTGGGCGTGGCCTTGGCAGCCCCGACCATTGCTTCGTTGCGCGTTATAGGCCGGTACCTGTACGCCAACCTTTACGACCTGGATCCCTTCCCTATGGTTGGCGCCCCATCCCTGCCCAGGCAGGAACGTGTGGCAGAGTTAGATCGTACGTCGAGCGTAATCCCCCCAGATTCCTCACCTGAGTCCAATTGAGATAAGCGGTGTAATGTGAATGACCTGCGCGTGCTTATCGTGGCCGCAGATCCGCTAGCCCGAGCTGGACTGGCAGCCTTGCTGACCGATCAGGCCGGCTGCATCATCGTCGGGCAGGTGGCCGAGGAGGCTGATCTGCTGTACGCCCTGGACGTCCACCGCCCTGATGTGATTATCTGGGACCTGGGCTGGGAAGGCACGCTGGCCTCTTCGCCTTCGCACCCCACAGGCCTGGAAGGCCTGGCTGAGCTGGCGGACGCCGGCCCTCCGGTGGTGGCTCTGCTTCCCGACGAAAACCAGGCCGTCGAAGCTCAGATGGCTGGGGCCCGCGGCCTCCTTCCCCGCAATACCAACGCCAATCGCCTGGTGGCAGCTCTTACGGCCGTCGCCCAAGGGCTGGTGGTGCTTGACCCGTCGCTGGCTGGGTCCATCCCTGGGGCCAGAGCCCTGATCGCCTCGCCGCTGAACGAAGAGCTCACCCCACGTGAGTTGGAAGTGCTTGGGCTGGTAGCTGAAGGACTCCCCAATAAAGCCATTGCTCGCCGCCTGGACATCAGCGAACACACCGTCAAATTTCACGTCAACGCGGTCATGGGCAAGCTGGGTGCTCAGAGCCGCACCGAGGCTGTGGTCCGAGCCACCCGCATAGGGTTGATCCTCCTCTGACCTACCCATTCTTCCAGGCCCCCTCCTCACCAAATGGGTGATGCCAAATACCCCTTGTATATGGTAAACTGAACTTAAGCCAAGTCAGTCTACTACTTCGGTGACCCGACTGTCACACGAACGTCTACGGAGGTTATACTATGACAGAAGTGTTGCGAGCTGTATCGGATGCCCTGGCAGCTACCGTCGAGATGGCCGGCTCAGGAGTGGTGCGGGTGGAGGCACGGCGCCGCCTGCCGGCTAGCGGCATCGTATGGTCGCCCGACGGGACCATCGTCACCGCGCATCACGTCGTCGAGCGCGACGAGAATATCGCCGTTGGCCTGCCAGATGGCCAAACCGTCTCCGCGACCCTGGTTGGCCGCGACCCGACCACGGATCTGGCCGTGCTACGCGCCGAAATAAGCAACCTAACGCCACCCGCCTGGGTCGAGCCTGATAGCCTGCGTGTGGGACACCTGGTACTGGCCTTGGGCCGTCCCGGGCAGTCGGTCCAGGCTACCCTGGGCATCGTCAGTGCCTTGGGCGAAAGCTGGCGCACGCCGGCTGGCGGTCGCGTAGACCGCTACCTGCAGACAGATCTGGTGATGTATCCTGGTTTCTCCGGCGGCCCCTTGGTGGACGCAGCCGGAGCAGTTCTGGGGCTGAATACCTCGGCACTTTTGCGCGGCATCAGCCTGACAGTGCCCACCCCCACCCTGCACCAGGTGGTCGAGACCTTGCTGACACACGGACACGTGCGGCGCGGCTATCTGGGGGTGAGTGCCCAGGCGGTACGTCTACCCAAGACGCTGGTAGAAGAACTGGGCCAGGAAACCGGGCTGCTGTTGGTCTCTGTCGAGCCGGACGGTCCAGCTGATCAGGGCGGACTGCTGCTGGGGGATACCTTGGTTGCCCTGGATGGGCAACCAGTGCGCCACCTGGATGATCTGCTGGCCCTCTTGAGCAGTGATCGCGTAAGCGCCTCGGTACCAGTCCGTATCGTGCGTGGTGGCCTGCTGCAAGAGGTGAAGGTCACTGTCGGCGAACACGACTAAGGCCCAGTCTTGAATGGAGAGGGATGTGGCTAACCTATTGCGGCAAATGAACGGTGAGCTGGCGGCTGTGGCCGGAGAGGCACGACGAAGCCTGGTCACTATCGGCAACGGCCGAAGCGGGGTTGGCGCAGGCACGATCTGGCACTCGGATGGGCTGATTCTCACCAACGCTCACGTGGTCCAGCTTTCTGCACCCCTAGTCAGCTTACCGGATGGACGGAGCAGGCCGGCCCGAATCCTAGCTCACGACGATAAGCTGGACCTAGCAGCCCTGGGGGTGGACGCCAGTGGCCTGCCCACTATCGAGTTGGGCAAGTCGAAGCAACTTCGACCAGGGCAGTGGGTGCTGGCGTTGGGGCATCCCTGGGGCGTGGCCGGCGCTGCCACCGCGGGCGTGATCATCGGTATGGGGCCGCCGCCAGAGATGGGCTGGCCGAACCGAGAGTTGATCCACGCCAGCTTGCGATTGCGGCCAGGGCACTCCGGAGGCCCCATGGTGGACACCCACGGTCGCCTGGTTGGTATCAACACTATGATGGCCGGCCCAGAGGTCGCCCTGGCAGTGCCCCTTCACGTGGTCAAAGCTTTTCTTCATCAGGCATTAGCATAGACAATACGAAGCTAACAGCAAGAGCCTATCCAAAACTCGAACGCTCAAACGACTGGCTGTCACGCGCGTTGAGCGCCCTATTGGATAGGCTCTTGCCTATTTTGTCGTAAGCTCAAGCCAGCCAAACACTATTTTCAAAGGGCCAGGTTAAAGGTGACATTAGTATGAAAATGTGGTACCATAAATTCTCGATAGCAGTTCGGAGCGAGCTCGGCGGCCAGCGCCCGAGCCAGTGGAGAAGACCAGAAGCGTGACACGTCCACCTATCCATCAACAGGTTACCTTCCTCTACACCCGTGACCTGCCAGCCACGGCTCACTTTTACGAAACGATAATGGGCTTGACGCTGGTGCTAGACCAAGGTGATTGTCGTATCTACCGGGCCAGCCGTGATGGCTACCTGGGCTTCTGCAAGCGGGCAGCGACGCCGGAACGGCCAACTGGCATCATCTTGACCCTGGCAACCCCAGAAGTGGATGAATGGTACCAGTATCTGAGTGAGCAGGGTATTGTCTTCGAGAAAGCTCCCACCTTCAATCCCGAATACAACATCTACCACTGCTTCCTGCGTGATCCTAATGGCTACCTGATCGAGATACAGCGGTTTTTCGACCCATCATGGCCCGGGGGGTCACAGGCTGCAGAGACTGAGGTGTGAAGATCGGCGTCTTAAGACCACCAGCCGGGGGCTCAGCCTGACAGTCACGGCCAGGAAACCGAGATCGAGAAATCCTTGCGCTCCACTTAGAATGCGATAAAATGCAAACATCTGGAAAGGATATCATGATATCGTTTCCAAGGGCTTCAAGCTTGGGTGTGAAACGAAAGACTGATATGCCAGCTAATCATGAGGTAGTGCCTACCGCTGCACCAGAGCATAGATTCCTCTCAACGATCACGTACAATTCCACTTCACACGAGGTAAACAATGGCAAAAACCCTTAGCACCATCGTCTCATCCGCATCCCAAACGGTCGAGATTAGCCACTCTCGGCCAACAGTCATCATCGGGGAGCGCATCAATCCCACGGGTCGCAAGAAGGTGCTGGCCGCCCTAGAAGCGGGCAACTTCGACATTATACGCGAGGATACAGCCAGCCAGGTCGCAGCGGGCGCGGCAATTCTCGACGTGAACGCTGGCGTGCCTGGTGCCGACGAACCAGCTTTACTACAACAGGTCATGCGCATTGTGATGGAAGTGACCCAAGTGCCACTGTGCATTGACACGGCCAATCCAGCGGCGTTGGAGGCTGCCCTGTCCATCTACGAGGGAAAGGCGCTGGTCAACTCGGTCAACGGTGAAGAGCGCTCGCTGGGCGCGGTGCTGCCTCTGGTTAAAGAGCATGGCGGGGCCGTCATCGGCCTATGTATGGACGACGGCGGCATCCCTGACACGCCCGAAAAACGACTGGCCGTGGCTGGCAAAATCATCGAACGAGCGGGCAAGTTGGGCATTGGCCCTGAGGACGTGGTCATCGATCCCCTGGCGCTGACGATGGGCGCAGACAGTACGGCGGGCCGTGTCGCCCTGGAGACGATTGAGCTAGTGGTGAGGGAGTTCGGCGTCAACATCACAATGGGGGCCAGTAACATTTCCTTCGGCCTGCCAGACCGCAAGTACATCAATGCGGCCTTCATTGCCATGGCCATCCATGCCGGCCTGACCTGCCCCATTACTAACCCTCTGGTAACCGAGGTCGCTACCGCTGTGCTGGCCGCCGATCTGGCCATGGGACGTGATGATTACAGCA
Source organism: Anaerolineales bacterium (assembly GCA_020343875.1). Classification (GTDB taxonomy): domain Bacteria; phylum Chloroflexota; class Anaerolineae; order 4572-78; family NAK82. The sequence goes on from CP070811.1 coordinate 3,080,771, forward strand.
TGCGCTGGCTCCAAGGCTACCGCCAGCGACAGAAAGCAGCTCAAGCAGACTAAGGAGGCGACTGATCGAAGCGCGCATTGCCAGCTTGGAAGCCAAACTGAATCACTTTGCCCCGGACGTTCGCGCCGAAGCCCTCCAGGAACTCCTCTCTCTGGCGGAGGCAGGCTCTATTCCACTAGAACCTGAAGCTGATGTGGGCAATATGCATTGCCATACATTTTTCTCCTTCAACGCCTACGGGCATTCGCCTTCATCACTGGCCTGGCTGGCGAAGCGGCGTGGCTTCAAACTGATGGGCATCGTGGATTTCGACGTACTGGATGGGGTGGACGAATTTCTGAGCGCCTGCGACCTGGCGGGCGTGCGCGGCAGCACCGGCATCGAGACACGGGTGTTTCTGCCCGAATTCACCACGCGGGAGGTCAACTCGCCCGGAGAGCCAGGCGTGTGTTACCATATGGGGATTGGCTTTACCTCAGGCCAAGTGCCGCAGAGAGCCGCTGGCATCCTGGCTGACTTGCGCCAGCGGGCTATTCGGCGCAACCAGGCCATCGTGGACCGGGTGAATGCCCACCTGGACCCCGTCACCATTGACTACCAGCGGGACGTGTTGCCCCTATCGCCAGGCGGAACCCCTACCGAGCGACACATCGTCCTGGCCTATTCGCAGGCCGCTGAGCGCCTGGCCTCCAACGTGACACAATTCTGGGCCGATAGGCTGGATATGGCGAATGCGCAGGTGTCCGCCCTGAGCGCTGACCCGGCCAAGTTTCAAAACCTGATCCGTTCCAGGTTGATGAAACGCGGAGGGGTAGGATACCTGCATCCCAGCCCCGATCTCTTCCCATCGGTGCAGGAGCTTCACGAACTGACTGTGGCCTGTGACGCGCTGCCCTGTGCAGCCTGGTTGGACGGCACCTCGGCCGGTGAACAGGCGATACCGGAGCTGCTAGAGCTGTTGATTGGCAAAGGCGTGGTAGCACTTAACATCATCCCCGATCGCAACTGGAACATCGCTGACCCAGTGGCGCGTCGCTTGAAAGTTCAAAATCTCTACGACGTTGTCCAGTTGGCAGGAGAGTTAGCATTGCCTCTGAACGTGGGAACTGAGATGAACAGTTTTGGTCAAAAGGAAATAGACGACTTCGAAGCCCCAGAACTGGCACCGGTGCGGCAGGCCTTTATAGATGGGGCGCATTTTATTTACGGGCACACCGTTCTGGGACGGGTGCTGGGGCTTGGTTATCAGAGCGAGTGGGCTCATGCCTACATGCCATCCCGACGGGCGCGCAACGAGTTTTATACCCGGCTGGGATATGCCGTGCCGCCAGGAGTGGCCGGGGTTTCGATGCTCGAGCAACTGGACTCCACTCTGTCGCCTGCCGACATACTATCAGCATTAAGCGCATAATCAATTGGAGAGAGAATCATGTCTGATAAGCTAACCGACTACCGGCGGGCCGAAGCGCCGCCACCTAATTTTAATCGCCTCTGGCCTCTATACGGAGCAGGCCTTGACAAACTGGGACGCGATGGAGGCATGATCGGGGTGCCTATGCCGGACTACGGCCCCGATCAGTTGCTGGTGCGCCACGATGCTTGTGGGCTGTGCTTTTCTGACATCAAGGTCATCCGGCTGGGCCCGGAGCACCCACGCATCTATCGCGATATGCAAGCCGACCCCGTGGTGCTAGGCCATGAAGTTGCCATGACCATCGTCGGGGTAGGCCAGAATTTGCGTGCTCAATACCAAGTGGGTGACCGCTTCATCATCCAGGCCGATATCTTCGTGGACGGCGTGGGCTACGCTTATGGGTACGAGATCCAGGGTGGGCTGTCACAGTACGGTGTGATCGACCAGCGCATTCTCAACGGCGACCACGGCAACTACCTGATCCCAGTGCAAGCCAGCACCGGTTACGCCGAGAGTGCCCTGACCGAGCCATGGGCTTGCGTCATCGCCGCTTATCAATTGGCGTATCGTACCGGCCTGAAGCCAGGTGGCGTGACTTGGATCATCGGCACCAAGGCGAGCCAAGCTTTCTCCCATGGTGGGGAGAAGAGCTACACGATCAGTGCTGGCTTCGACGAGGGGTCGCATCCCGGCCGTCTGCTGCTGACCGATGTACCAGCCGAATTTGCCAGCTGGCTGAAGGCGCAGGCGAAGGGGTGGGGTGGAGAAGTGGTCGAGGTGCAGGACATAAGCGCTCCCCCCGTGGAGCAGATAGATGACATCGTGCTACTAGATGCTGACCCCGACCTCATTGAAGCAGTCAGCCCCAGGCTGGCCGACTTTGGTGTGCTGGCCATCATGGCCGACAAGCCACTCGCACGCAAGGTTGAGGTTGACATCGGGCGCGTGCACTACAATCGTTGGGTGTACGTGGGTGGATCTGGGCCCGATATTGCCCGCGCTTACAGCGACGTACCTGTCCGCTCCTCGCTCAAGCCTGGTGGGCGAGCCTGGTTCGTTGGAGCTGGCGGGCCGATGGGGCGTATGCACGTTCAGCGCGCGATCCAGGTTGCTGATGGTCCCGCCACCATCGTGTGTACCGACGTCAGCGATCTGCGTCTGAATGACTTGTGCACTAGCTTTGCCAGCGAGGCAGAGGCCAAGAGCCTCGAGTTCATCTGTCTCAACCCGATGAACAAGGAAGCCTATGCATCAGGTATGGCGCCTTTCAAACAGGACGGCTTTGACGACATTGTTGTGCTAGCACCTGTGCCCCCCGTTATCTCTGATGCAGCCCCCTATTTGGGGCCCCGGGGTGTGATGAACATATTTGCAGGCGTGGCCCGTGGCACGATGGCCAGCCTTGACTTGAGTGACGTTTACCTGAAAGACGCGCGATTCATCGGACATTCAGCCTCGTCCATCGACGACCTGCGACTGATGTTGCACCAGGCAGAGTCCGGCGAGCTGTCGCCCAACCGATCCGTGGCGGCTATCGGCTCGCTCAGCGCCGCCCGAGATGGCATGCAATCAGTGCTGGACACTGTCTTCCCAGGAAAAGTGGTTATCTTCCCTCACATCAAGGATATGCCGCTCACCCCACTTCCAGAGTTAAAAGACAAGCTGCCCAGCGTGTACGCCAAGCTGAAGGACGGGCGCGAGTGGACCGTTGAGGCGGAAGAAGAATTTCTACGACTAATGCTGGAGTAAGCCAACCCTGGGGAGGAGTCTGGATATGGGTATGATTCTTCAAGATAAAGTGGCGCTGGTCACCGGCGGCGGGCAAGGGCTAGGGCAGGCCATCTGCTGGCGACTGGCGAGAGAAGGATGTAACGTGGTGGTAGCTGATTTGAACGAACAGACCGCTGCCGAGACAGCGGCAGCCATCACGGAATACCTTCGCGGTCAGGTTAGGGTCGACCGGCATGCTATCGCTGTCAAGGTGTATGTGACCGACGAGGCCCAGGTGGCAGCCATGGTGGACCGGAGCGTGGCTGAATTTGGACGCCTCGACCTGCTGGTATCCAACGCTGGCATCCTGATCGCCGAGGAAATCAGCCAATTCCCCGCCGACAAGTGGCGGATGGTAATCAATGTCAATCTGTTCGGTTTTTTTCTATGCGCCAAGCACGCCGCCCGCGTGATGAAAGAGCAGCGGAGTGGGAGCATTATCCAGATCAACTCCAAGTCGGGTAAAAAGGGCAGTTACAAGAACTCTGCCTACGCCGCCTCCAAATTCGGTGGCATCGGCCTGACCCAAAGCATCGCGCTTGACCTGGCCGAGTACGGCGTACGGGTCAACGCCGTATGCCCGGGGAACTTGCTCGACTCGCCGTTGTGGGTCGACTCCCTCTACAAACAATACGCGAAGAAATGGGGCATTAGCGAAGAGCAAGTGCGCCAGAAATATGTTGATCAGGTGCCTATGAAGCGGGGCTGCACCTACGATGACGTGGCCAACGTGGTCGTCTTCCTGGCGTCGGACCAGGCCAGCTATATGACGGGTCAAGCCATCAACGTAACCGGTGGCCAGGAGATGCGCTGAAAATTCCAGACAACCTTGACATGCCATAGAAACGGGTATATAATCAGAGCGAATTGGAAACGATATCATGATATCGTTTCCAATTCACCTCCGAACTTGCTAACTGTAGCTTCCCCTCTTCTTCCAACGCCGTGAGGAGGAGAAATTGGCGACCATTAACGACGTTGCCAAGCGGGCAGGTGTATCCCCCGTCACCGTCTCGCGCGTCATCAATGATGCCCCCAACGTCAGGCCAGCCACGCGCGCCAGGGTAGAACGCGCTATTCAAGAGCTGGGCTATGTGCCCAGCGTGGCAGCCAGAAGCCTGCGTTCGAAACAAACCCGCACGCTGGCCCTGGTACTCCCCGACATTACCAATTCCTTTTGGACCACCATAGCACGCGGCGTTGAGGATACTGCCCAAGGCCGGGGTTACTCGGTACTTCTCTACAATACGGATGAGACTCCTTCGAAACAATCTCGTTGCCTGGATGTCATAGCCAGCCAGCGCGTGGACGGCGTGATTATCGCTCCCTATGACTCTGATGCACACAACCTGGTCAAGCTCCAGACTCGACAAATCCCGACGGCTATCATTGACCGGCGCAGTAAGGGGTGGGAAGTGGATACGGTGTACGGGGATTCTGTCTCCGGCGCGCGGGCCCTGGTGCGACATCTGATTAAGCTAGGCCATAAGCAAGTGGCCATCGTCTCTGGGCCGGTGGGCGCCTCGACAGCCGAGGATCGCGTGGCTGGCTATCGGATGGCGTTGACTGAGGCGGGCATCCCTGCCAACCTGCGCTTGATCAAGCGGGGAGAATTCCGAGCCGTCTCCGGCGAACGATTGACCTACCAACTCCTGGACGAGGGCCTGGAGCCCACAGCTATCTTCGCTGCAAACAACGTTATCGCCCTGGGGGTGATTGATGCTTTGGAGAAGCGCGGGCTACGTATTCCGCAGGACGTTGCCCTGGTCTGCTTCGACGATTTTCCAAACGCTTCTCGCTTTTTCCCTTTCCTCACCGTCGCCGTCCAACCTGCCTACGATATGGGGGTGAATGCCGCCCAACTTCTGCTCAGCCGACTCGACGCCGAGCTGGGTTTGCGCCCCCGGCAGGTAGTATTGCCCACCCGCCTCATCATACGCTATTCCTGCGGCAGCCAGTCAAAGGGCGAAGGTGGCTACGTGCCCAGCTTACCCAATCTCAAAGAAATACGCACGCAGAGTGTTCTGGTCAAGGGCCTAAACTCTGTGGAGATCCCAGGCCTCTCAGAGCGGGTCACCGGCATGGCTGCTCCGGTGACCCGGCAAGAGGTAGAACCAGCGCACCACGAACGATCTGACGCCAACCGCTTGCTCATGGCACTCCAGCATCAAGAGGCGGATCGAGTGCCACACCTTGAGTTCTGGATTACCAGCAAACCGGTTTACGAATATGTCCTGGGGCGTAAGCTCGGCTATGAGATCACAAACCCTTGGATTGATAGTCAATCTATTACCCCTGAGGACCATGTGGAGTTTGCCCTGCGCCTGGGCACAGATGCCGTAGCCTGTGACTTCTATTGGCGACCGAATAACACCTTTGAGAAAGCAGCTGACGGGCGCACATACTACCTGGATGGCACGATCAAGGCCTTGGCCGACCTGGAAGACCTGGAACCTCCCCCCCCAATGGCCAATCAACTGAGCCGCCTGGAACGCTACCTGCAGGCGGCTCAAGGGACCCGGGTTGGGGTCATACCTAGCTTCACCTCTTTCTTCGACAGCGCGATGCGAGCCATCGGTATAGGGGACGCCCTATATATGTTTCACGATAACCGGCCTCTTCTGGAAAGACTGATGGATATGCTCTTGGAGCACCAGGAAAAAGTGGTCAGGGTTGTCTGTGACCGGTTTGCCGACGACCTGGCCTGCATCTTGATCAATGATGACATTGCCTTCAGCACTGGCTTGACGATCCATCCTGATATGTTCATGGATATCTTCCCCCATCGTATGCAACGATTGATCCTTGCTGTCAAGGAGCACGGCAAGCCTCTGATTCTGCACACCGACGGGAAGATAGAGGGGATTTTGCCACTCTTGCATGAGATTGGATTCGACGCAGTGCACCCCATTCAGCCCGAGTTTAACGACATCTTCGAGCTCAAGCGACAGTGGGCGGGCAAAGTGGCCTTCATAGGCAATATCCCCCTTGCCCTGCTGGCTTATGGAGACGAGGCAAGAATCGAAGAGCAGGTACGGGAATACTGTATCCGGCTGGGGCCTGGCGGTGGCTATGTGCTGGGTTCTTCAGGTAGTATCACCCACAACATCCCGCCGGAGAACTTTGTGGCAATGACCCAAGCCACCCACAAATATGGGCGCTACAGTTCACTGGGCCATGAAGTCTGATGCTTGAGAGGTCTTCCAGAGTATGGTTTAAGCCGCACCAAAGTTGGATCGGGTGCGCCTCGAAAAAGGGGACACATATGGGCGTATCCCCCCAGGTTTGTCCGGATTTTCCAAGAATCTGAAGCACCCTTTGACTCTCAGGCAAGGAGGGATGCTACATTGAGCCACGCCGTAAGTTTCCTGGCATTTGACTTGGGGGCTGCCAGCGGTCGAGCCGTAGTAGGGCACTTCGACGGCGAACGCCTGTCATTGCAGGAGGTCCACCGCTTCCCCAACGGCCCTGTGCAGGTGCGTGACAGCCTACATTGGAATGTACTTCGCCTCTACAGCGAACTAAAATATGGACTGGCCAAATCGCGTGATGAATTCGGCCTCGAACTGGTCAGCCTCGGCCTCGATACCTGGGGGGTTGACTCAGCTTTGCTTGACAAACATGGGGCTTTGCTTGGCAACCCCTATCACTACCGCGATGCCCGGACCAACGGCATGTTTGAAGAAGCGTTCCGCCGAGTATCCAGAGAAGAGATTTTCGAGCAGACCGGCATCCAGTTTTTGCAGATCAACACGCTATACCAACTTCTATCAATAGTGATTTCGGAATCGCCCCTGCTCTCAGCCGCCGAAACACTGTTGATGACGCCTGATTTGTTCAATTACTGGCTCACCGGACAGAAGGTCAGCGAGCGTACAATTGCGAGCACCAGCCAATGTTTTAACCCCAGTACAGGCGATTGGGCTGGCACCCTGCTCGAAAGGATGGGGATTCCCTCCCATATCTTCCCCCAGATTGTCCAGCCAGGGACCGTACTGGGCAAGTTGGCTTCTGACGTTGCCCACGAGACAGGTGCCCAGGACGTCTCCGTCGTAGCGCCGGGCTGCCACGATACAGCGTGCGCGGTGGCTGCCGTACCAGCTACCCAGAGCTACTATGCCTATCTCAGCTCCGGCACCTGGTCAATTGTAGGCGCCGAAGTAAGCCAGCCGGCTATCACCTCCAAGAGCCTGGCGTACAACTTCACCAACGAGGGCGGGGTGTGCGACACCATTCGCCTGTTAAATAACATCACCGGCCTGTGGCTGATCCAGGAATGCCGGCGCACCTGGGCGGCAGATGGCAACCTGCTCTCTTACACCGAGCTCACCCGCTTGGCCCAGGCTGCGCGGCCCTTCGCGGGCATCATTGACACGGATGCCACTGAATTCCAATCGCCGGGCGATATGCCCGCTCGCATCCGAGAGTTCTGCCTGCGAACTGGGCAAGAAGCACCCCAGAGCCAGGGAGCTGTTGCGCGAACGGTGCTGGAGAGTCTGGCCTTGAAGTATCGCTGGACGCTGGAAAAGCTGGAAGAGATATTAGAGTGCCACCTGGAGCCAGTGCACATCGTGGGTGGCGGCTCTCAGAATCAACTTCTCAATCAGCTTACAGCGAATGCGCTTGGCCGCCCGGTGGTGACGGGGCCGGTCGAAGCGACGGCAGTTGGTAATGTGCTGATGCAGATGTTGGCATTGGGTCACATCGCTTCCCTTGAAGAAGGACGTGACCTGGTACGCCGCTCGTTTGAGATGGCAACCTATCTGCCTCATGAGACAAATCTATGGGACGAGGCATACGGGCGATACCTTGACCTGACCACATGTGATTGATACGCATCATAATCTAAAGGAGGATACAGCTATGGCAAACGTGAAAGACATCCTAACGGTTCCCCCAAACAACAGACTGATTGGCGATATGCCCAAAATCGGCATCCGCCCCACTATTGATGGTCGACGCCAGGGAGTCCGGGAGTCGCTGGAGGACCAAACTATGACCATGGCCAGATCAACCGCAGAGTTCCTTAGCCAGAATCTGCGCCATGCCAACGGCCTTCCGGTTGAGTGCGTCATTGCCGATACCTGCATTGGGGGCGTGGCTGAGGCGGCCCAGACGGCTGAGAAGTTTGCCAGGGCAGGCGTGGGGCTCTCAATCACGGTCACCCCGTGCTGGTGCTATGGGTCCGAGACGATGGACATGGATCCTTACATCCCCAAAGCGGTGTGGGGCTTCAACGGCACGGAGCGTCCCGGCGCAGTCTATCTGGCGGCAGTCATGGCGGCGCACAATCAAAAGGGGCTGCCGGCCTTCAGCATTTACGGGCGAGACGTGCAGGATGCGGGTGATACCTCCATCCCCCTTGACGTGCAAGATAAGCTGTTAGCCTTTGCGCGTGCGGGTCTGGCGGTAGCCAGGATGCGCGGCAAATCGTATCTTTCGATGGGCGGCGTGTCCATGGGCATCGCCGGGTCGATCGTGGATCAGTCCCTCTTCGAAAGCTACCTGGGCATGCGGGTGGAAGCAGTGGATATGACCGAATTTATACGCCGCATAAACGAGGGGATCTACGATCAGGAAGAATTCAAGCGGGCCATAGCTTGGGTCAAAGAGAATTGCCCAGAGGGGAAGGACTACAATCCCCCAGAGATGCAGCGCAACCGGGAGCAAAAAGACAAAGACTGGGACATCTCGGTCAAGATGGCCCTGATTGCCCGCGATTTGATGGTGGGCAATCCCAAACTGGAGGAATTGGGCTATGGTGAGGAAGCCCTGGGGCGTAATGCCATTGCGGGTGGCTTTCAGGGGCAGCGCCAGTGGACCGACCATTTCCCCAACGGCGACTTTATGGAAGCCATTCTCAATACCTGCTTCGATTGGAACGGGATTCGCCAGCCTTACATCGTGGCCACCGAAAACGACGCGCTGAACGGGATTTGTATGCTGTTTGGGCATCTCTTGACCGGCACCGCCCAAATCTTCGCCGATGTGCGCACCTATTGGAGCCCAGAAGCCGTCAAACGCGTGACCGGGCTGGAGTTGACCGGCGAGGCGGTAGGAGGCATCCTGCACTTGATCAACTCTGGCCCGGCGGCCTTAGACGGCACCGGTCGGCAGTTGATCGACGGGAAGCCAGCCATTAAACCCTACTGGCAGGTCACCCTGGAGGAAGTGGAAGCGTGCCTGGACGCCGTCACCTGGCATGCGGGCATGACCGAATACTTCCGGGGAGGCGGCTGGTCCACCAAGTTTATGACCCGAGGCGGTATGCCAGTCACCATGTCGCGGCTCAACGTCGTCAAAGGCATAGGGCCCGTCCTGCAAATCGCAGAGGGTTCCATTGTCGAAATACCAGAAGAGGCTCACCACATTCTAGACGAGCGCACCAATCCCACCTGGCCCACCACCTGGTTTGCACCCAACCTGACGGGCAGTGGCCCGTTCCGGGATGCTTACTCGGTGATGTACAATTGGGGGGCCAATCACGGCGCCTTCAGCTACGGCCACATCGGGACTGACCTGATTAGCCTGGCCTCCATACTGCGTATCCCGGTCTACATGCACAACGTGCCTGAGGAGAAGATCTTCCGACCTAACACCTGGGCGACCTTCGGCGCCATGGACCCCCAAGGCGCTGACTTTAGAGCCTGCGCCAACTTTGGGCCGCTATACGGCCGATACTAAAGGTTACTCGCCCTAAGGTAAGGCGCACCCGCCTCGCTGATAGGCGACGTGGTCCATTGAAAAGCATAACACAGCAGACAACGATCCAAAAACTGTTGACGGGGAGAGGTATAGATGAGATCACTGTGGGGCAAAGCCCCCTTTCAATTTGAGATGCGGGAACTCCCGACGCCTGAGCCCGGACCGGGCGAGGTGGTGGTCAAGGTCACCGCCTGCGGCATTTGCGGCACCGACCTCCACTTCTTGGGCCACAATTCGGACTGGATACCCCTGGGCCACGAGGTAGTGGGCTCCATCGCCGCTGTAGGGCCGCATGTGACCCACTGGCAGGGCGGCGAGGCAGTTATCGTGGAGAATCACGCCAGTTGTGGGGTGTGTGTGCAATGCAAGAATGGACGCGCCCTATATTGCCAGAACCTGGGCACCTACATGGAGGACCGGGCTGGTTTTGCCGACTATCTTCGGGTGCGAGCGGACATGGTTCAGGCCTACGACGCAGAGGCGCTCACGCCTGTCCAGGCCGCGTTGGCTGAGCCACTCACGGTAGCCCTTGATCTTCTCCAGCGTGCGGACCCGGAATTCAACGACGAAGTGGCCATACTCGGCCCTGGCTCTATCGGATTGATGCTCACCCGTCTGGCCAAGCTGCGCGGGGCGCGACGGGTCTTTCTCACTGGCTCCAACCGCTCTACGCCTCGTGGCCTTCACCGCCTGGAGGTGGGTCAGCAAATGGGAGCTGACGTGATCCTGGCCGACGCCGAGGATGACGTTGTGGGCGAGATCAAGGCCGCCGTATCCCAAGGCGTAGATCGAGTCCTGGTGACGGCACCGCCGCGCGTGCTGCCACTCGCCTTTGAGATTGCCCGCTTCGGGGCCATTGTGGGCCTGATTGGGATTGAGTTTGGCGCAGGTGGCGAGGTCACCTTCGACGTGAATGACTTCCACTTCAAGAAGCTGCAACTGCGGGCTTCTCACGCAATTCCTAACCACTACTTTCCCACGGCGCTGGATCTACTGGCCCGACGGATCGTAAACCCTGACCCGCTGATCAGCCACACCTTTGCCTTTGAAGAATACCAGACCGCCTTTGAAACCTTGACTGACCCGAGGCAATCAACGGTTAAAGTTGTGATTGTCCCATAGTAAGCGCAGCGCGATTTCCCAAACTTGTGCTATCTTGGCTTGCGGTCGGGGGAAGAGGCGTGCGTTTTCTGCCAGCTGCATTGAGTCATATACGACACTAATTATTTCCAGGAGTGCTGTATGCCAAAAATCGTGATCCTGGGTGCCGGTTTAATGGGCACCGCGTTTAGTATCCCTCTGACCGATAACGGCCATGAGGTGCGTTTGGTCGGAACCCACCTGGATAGCGACATCATTGAAGAGATTCACCAGGACGGGATTCACCCCAGATTGCGCACGCGTGTCCCCAAAGGAGTTACACCCTATACATATGATCGGCTGGGCAAAGCTATGCAAGACGCTGAGCTGGTGGTATTGGGAGTCAACTCCATGGGCGTCGACTGGGCCGCCGACATGCTGGGACCCCTGCTGTCCCCGCAGATCCCGGTTCTTATGCTGACCAAGGGCATGGCAGGCGACGGGCGTCACTTACAGATACTGCCCGATGCCTTACGGGCCGGACTGCCTGACCGCTATCGAGACGCGGCCCGGCTGGTTGCCATCGGGGGCCCCTCGATTGCGGGCGAGTTGGCCGCCCGTCGCCACAGCTGCGTGGTACTCACCGGGCCAGATCAGAGCCTGCTAGACAAGCTAGCCGCCATATTACGCACTCCATACTACCATATCTGGACCAGCACCGACATGATTGGCGTGGAGGTTTGCGTGGCGCTAAAGAATGTGTACGCCCTGGCTGTGGGGCTGGTGGGTGGTTTTCTGGAAAAGGAGGGAGTCGCAGATAACGGAGCTGTTATGCACAACCTATCGGCAGCCATCTTTGCCCAAGGCCTGTGGGAGATTTCCTACCTGGTGAAACAGCTGGGAGGACAACAGCGCAGCGTCTACTCCTTGCCCGGCGCTGGCGACCAATACGTCACCAGCCAGGGGGGGCGCAATGGTCGCATGGGGCGTTGGTTGGGTTTGGGTGTACCATACAGCCAGGCCAAAGCCGAATATATGCCGGAGGATACCATCGAGGGAGCCGAACTGGCGGCAGCCATCGGGCCCACCGTCGAAGAGCTGGTAAGCCGGGGAGAGCTGGATGGCGATAACCTACCCTTGTTGCGCACTATGATCGCTATCGTATGTCACGATGCGCCTGCCAAAATCCCGTGGGATGACTTCTTCGCCGGGAAGGCCGTATAGACCTTTTCATAATCGATTTGCCCCCCGCCGGCCGACCGGTAAGCAATCGTCCTTTCCCCCCAAAGAGGGAGGGATGAGGAGGGGCTGAACCGGTGGCAGGGTACTATCAGAACACATTGGAGGATTCCCGTGACAGCATCTGAGACGATCATCAACATCACCCCTCACTTCTTCACCCAGCAAGAGAAGCTCTTAGTGGACCACGGCCCTTTGTCGGCCTGTAGCTTCTGCTTCGCAAGTGGTGTGTGCGGGCTTCGGCTTAAGAATGAGGTTGGTCAACTCATCTTGCTCCCCTTTCAAGGACAGCAGATCTGGTCGGTAGAGTTCGGCGGGCGGAACCTGACCATGAAATCGATGTTCAGCGAGCCTCGCCCCACCCAACAGTATCTGGAGACCTACGGCGGTTTTCTACTCCATTGTGGAGTAACCAGCATGGGCGTTCCTTCCAAGGATGATACCCATCCTCTGCATGGCGAATTGCCTAACGCTCCTTATCAAAAGGCCTTTCTGGTCACAGGCGAGGATGAAAAAGGGCCCTACATAGGTTTAGGCGGCAGCTACCAGCACACAGTTGCCTTCAACCACAACTACATCGCTGAGCCGATGGTCAAACTCCACGCTGGCTCTAGCACCATCTGGGTAGCGATGACCGTCACCAACCTGAAACAGTCTAATATGGAGTTGATGTACCTGTCCCACGCCAACTTCAGGCCTGTGGACGATGGGCGCCTGGTTTATAGCGCTCCTTGCACCCCGCACCATGTACGCGTGCGCAGAAGTATCCCCTCTCACATCCGGCCCATTGCAGGCTACGTGGAATTTCTTGAGGAGTTGGAACGCGAGCCCGAAAAGCATAACCGGCTATCCCCCGACCTGCTTTTTGACCCGGAAGTGGTCTTCTTTATTGATTACCTGGCCGATGCAGATGGCTGGGCACACAGTATGCAAGTCCACCCCGATGGAAACGCCGATTACATTCGTCACCGCCCGGACCAGCTAGATAAGGGCGTCCGCTGGATCTCCCGCACCGGCGACCAAGATGCCCTGGGGCTGATCTTGCCTGCCACCGCCGAGCCAGAGGGATACCTGGCTGAGAAGGCCAAAGGGAACATCAAAGTGCTTCCCCCTAAAGGCGTCTTCCACTTCGAATTGGAGATGGGTGCCCTAACACCAGCTGAGGCTGAACACATGGAGGAAAAGATCACCCAGATGGTGACCAGCTGAGTACGCCACCGGGCGGCACTTCAAAACCAAAAACGTTGGACAAAACATTGAGAGGAGATATCCCCCCATGACACGAGCTGAGCCTATGACCAATCGCGAACGTTTTATGGCTGCCTTGAACGGTGAAGAGACAGATCGGGTGCCCTTGTTCCCGATTCTCATGTTCCTGTCGGCCGACCGAGCAGGCATCAGCTACAGAGAGTTTGCGACGAACGGTAAGGCGCTGGCCGAAGCCCAACTGCTGATGCAGGAGCGATTCGACCTGGATGCGATTACTGCTTGCTCAGATGCCTTTCGCGTATCAGGAGATCTGGCCCGCGACATGGGAGGGGAAATGGTTTACCCGGAAAACAAGCCCCCCTACTTGAGGAAACCGCTCATCAACGCAACCACGAACCTGGATAATCTAAGCCATCCAGACCCTACGGATAAGAAGAGCAGAATGGGGGATAGGCTGCTGGGCATATCAGAAATGGCTAAAGCCGTCTCGGGTAGAGTAGCAGTGCTGGGATGGATAGACATGCCTTTTGCGGAGGCTTGCTCCGTTTGTGGCGTTTCGGAATTCATGATGCTGTTGATGGACGACCCGGCTCGCGCCCACCGCATATTGGCCCATTTAACCGAAATCGTCATTGACTTCGCTCTGGCACAAGTCGAAGCTGGAGCCGACATGATCGGGGCGGGAGACGCGGCAGCATCCCTGATCTCTCCCAAAATGTATTCGACGTTTGCGCTGCCCTACGAACAGGAAGTGTGCAAAGCTATCCACGCTGCCGGGAGTCTGGTCAAGCTTCACATTTGCGGGAATACAACCCACTTGTTGGACAGAATGGTGACTTGTGGGGCAGATCTCTTCAACGTAGACCACCTGGTCCCCCTATCGCAGGCCCGGGATGTTTATGCAGCCCACCACAAATGTTTCAAGGGAAACCTCGATCCGGTAGCCCACCTTATGCAAGCTACCCCCGATCAATGTCGGGACCTGGCCCATGAATGTATTTCGATCGCTCAAGGCACAAGATACATGTTGAGTGCGGGCTGCGAGGTTCCCGCAGAAACGCCAGATGAAGTATTCAGAGCTTTCTGTGAAGCGCCCATAACGTGGACACCAGGTTCTGGTTGACAA
>CP070811.1:3095413-3104812 GCA_020343875.1 Anaerolineales bacterium
GGCCGAGGCTCAACCTGAGCACGATCCGCTGGCCCTTTCAACTGAAGAAGCCAAGGGCCTGCTTGATCAGGTGGAGAGCTTCGGGCGCCCACGCCCTATCTTCATCTTCACCGGGGGTGACCCCTTCAAGCGCCCCGACCTGTTTGAACTGGTGCGCTATGCATCTGAGATTGGCCTACCGCCCGCCGTATCGCCGTCGGGCACGCCGCTCCTGACCACCGACAATCTACGTCACCTGAAGGAAGCTGGGGCCAAGGCCATCTCCCTCAGCATTGACGGCGCCAATGCTGAGCGTCACGACGATTTTCGGCGTGTGCCCGGCTCTTTTCTGTGGACAACCGAGGGATGGCAGGCTGCCCGCCAGATGGGTTTGAAACTGCAGATCAACACCACCGTTACCCGTTACAACTTACACAACTTGCCCAATCTCTTCCAGTTGGTGCAAGAGCTGGGGGCTATGACCTGGAGCGTCTTCTTCTTGGTGCCCACCGGACGCGGCCGCCAGGAGGACGAGATTTCTCCTGCCGAATACGAAGCGGTCATGCATTTCCTGTACGATGTATCCAAGTACATCAGCGCCAAAACCACCGAAGGCCACCACTACAAACGAGTTGTCTTGCAGCGAACCATCCTCGAAGAGAAGGGAGTTCCCCTGGAGGACTACCTACCCTTGCATCCTGTCTACTACGAGCTAAAGAGCGAGTTGGATCGAATCGTCGACCAGGTTGGGCTGCAACCCCGCGGCACCGGTATCCATCGCACGCCGATGCACATCAACGCCGGCAACGGTTTCGTCTTCATTTCCCGGCGCGGCGATGTCTTCCCCAGCGGCTTTTTGCCTCTCAGCGCAGGCAATGTGCGCGAACGTTCGCTGGTGGAGATTTATCGACACGCGCCTCTCTTCCGCGACCTGCGCGATACCGACAAATACGGGGGGCGTTGCGGCATGTGTGAATTTGTTGGCATCTGTGGCGGCTCTCGCTCCCGGGCCTACGCCGTCACTGGCGATCCACTCGCCGAAGAGCCGTTCTGCAACTATGAACCTGGCACTTTCCCCTTCCAACAAGAGTTGGCGGAACGCCTGGCCCATAACTCAACCTGAACGAGACTGGATTTGGAGCAAAGGCTATGACTGAAATCGCCATCTCCCGCCGCAGGCTCTTCCGCAAGAGCCTGGTCATTCCCACGGAACACGGCTCGTGGTCATGGCTGCTGGTGCCCTTCTTTGTCGGCACAGCCGTTGCTACCCAGGTTGCCACACAGGGACATCCCTTTCTGCTGCCGGTGAGCCTGGCTTTGGTGGGGGGGCTGTGCGCCTTCTTGATGCGCCAGCCCGCTGCTGCCTGGTTACGCATCCGGCGGGGGCGAGCCAGCCGCGCAGATGAGCCGCTGGCCGCCGGCTGGGCGCTAGGCCTGGGGGCGGTAGCCGGGCTTTGCCTGGCGGGCCTGCTGATGTTGGGGCGAGCTGCCCTGCTATGGCTGTTAATACCTTTCGCTGGCGTGCTGTTGCTGTACCTGGTGGCAACTCGTAGCGGACGAAGCGTGATGCGGTCTCTGTGGACAGAGCTGATCGGCGCCATCGGCCTGGCGCTGATGGCGCCGGCCGCCGTAGTCGCCGCCACCGGCACCTTACACAGCCTGGGCTGGGCGCTGTGGGGTCTGATGGGAATCCAAAACGCCCTGGGCGTTCTGTACGTCCGGCTTCGGCTGGCCGACACGCGCCAACGGCCAACCAATCGCAATATCGCACTTTGGGGTCACCTGGTTGGATTGTCGACGGTCATACTGGCTGGTCTTCTAGGATGGGTACCCGTATTGGCAGCCTTGCCATTTGCTGGAGTCTTGCTGCGAGCCATATGGGCTGTCCGCCAGCCCCGCCCGGTGACCGACGTACGCCGATTTGGCTTTACCGAGGTAGGGGTTGAGGTGTTAAGTGGCGTGTTGATCGCAGCCAGTTATTGGGCCTGGCAATTATGAATGAGACAAGAAATAGCCAGCGAGAAGAGAGGTAATCCGTGAGCTTTCCCGTGACCCGACCCCGTCGCCTGCGAGCCACTCCCGTCCTACGAAAGATGGTACGGGAAACAACCCTGGCCCCGGGCGACTTCATCTATCCTATGTTCATCGTCCACGGCCAGAGGATACGCCGCGAGATCAAGTCTATGCCGGGCATCTGCCAACTCTCGGTGGACCAAGCCGTCCTCGAGGCGCAAGAGGCCGCCGAGTTAGGCATCCCAGCCATCACCCTGTTTGGCATCCCAGCCGTGAAAGACTCTGTCGGCAGTGAGAATTTCTCCGACGAGGGCATCGTGCAGCAGGCCCTACGGGCCATCAAGAAGGCCTTGCCCGAGTTAATCACCATTGCCGATTTATGTATGTGCGAATACACGGACCACGGTCACTGCGGGATTGTCGAGGGCGACGAGATCCTCAACGACGCCACCCTGGAGATTCTGGGTAAGGCTGCCGTGTCATACGCACGGGCTGGCGCTGATGTGATTGCCCCCTCGGGTATGATGGACGGTATGGTGAGCGCCATCCGTCCGGCCTTGGACGCTGAGGGTTTTGTGAATGTGAGCATCCTTAGCTATGCTATCAAATACGCCAGCGCCTTTTACGGCCCTTTCCGCGAAGCCGCCGAAGGCACACCCCAATTCGGCGACCGCAAAACCCACCAGATGGACCCAGCCAATGCGCGCGAGGCGTTGCGCGAATTGGCCCTGGATCTCGAAGAAGGGGCAGACATGGTGATGGTGAAACCGGCTTTGCCCTACCTGGATATCATCCGCCGCGTGCGAGACGCCTGTCACCTGCCAGTAGCAGCCTATAACGTCAGCGGTGAATATGCCATGATCAAGGCCGCCGCTGCTAACGGCTGGCTCGACGAACGCGCCGTGGTGCTGGAATTGCTAACCGGCATCAAGCGCGCCGGCGCTGACATGATCTTGACCTACCATGCCAAGGACGCAACACGCTGGCTGAGGGGTAGCGACTGAAGGATCGAGAATAGAGATTATAGATTGGAGATAGAACTATCTGATGCCTGAACTGACACCCCCCACTCTGAACCATTTCGCCTTTTTCAAGTTTAAAGACGAACATTTTGCCCTCTCGCCGGGGGAGCGCAGAGACTTTCACGCAACTTGGCTGGCCAACTTGAGAGAAGCGGCCGGCCAACTAGACCTGTACCAGGTCTATCCCGCCCAGACCGAGGCCGATGTGCTGGTATGGAGCGCCCTGGAAAGTGAGGACCCAGCCGCAGCCGCCGCTTTCTTTGAGCGATTTGCCCGAGCCACCAACCCCCACCGTCACCTGGTTGAAGCGGTGCATACCCTGTGGGGTTTTACCAGGCCATCCCAGTATACAAAATCACGTTCCACTCAGGAAATTGACCCCTTTGCTGCCGAACGTAAGCCATACCTGGTCGTCTATCCCTTTGTCAAGACTGCTAACTGGTACCAGATGAGCCGGGAGGCACGCCAGGGGATGATGAACGAACACATTAAGATCGGCAAACAATACCCGGAGATCACCCAATTGCTGCTCTACTCGTTTGGCCTGCAAGACCAAGAATTCATCGTCATCTACGAAACGGATGATTTGGGGCATTTCTCGGATCTGGTTTACAGTTTGCGCGACACCGAAGCCCGCCGCTTCACCGAGCGCGACACGCCGCTGTTTACCGCCATCTATCATACAGCCGAGGAGACATTAGCTTTATGGGAATAACCATAACGGCAGAACACAGCGCGGCCGAAGTACGTGCCGCCCAAGGTCCCAAGATTGCAAGAAAGGCATCTATGAACGACCGTTTTCTGAGAGCATGTCGTCGCGAAACGGTGGATTGCACACCTGTCTGGCTGATGCGGCAGGCAGGGCGATACATGGTCGAATACCGGAAATTGCGCGAAAAGTATACCATCCTGGAAATCATCAAAACACCCGAGCTGGCCGTCGAAGTGACCATGCAGCCGATCAACGCCTTCGACTTAGACGCAGCCATCATCTTCGCTGACATCCTGCCCCCCCTGGAAGCAATGGGCCTGTCGTTGGAGTTTATCCGGGGCGAGGGGCCGGTCATCCATAATCCTCTACGCATCGCCGCAGACGTGGACGCTCTGAAAGTGCCTGATCCCCGCGAGAGCTTGAGCTTCACCATGGAGGCCATTCGGCAAACGCAACGTGAACTAGACGGTCGGGTGCCGCTCATCGGCTTCTCGGGCGCCCCCTTCACACTGGCCAGTTACGCCATCGAAGGGGGGGCAACCCGAAGCTTCGTCTTGACCAAAAGCCTGATTTACAACCAGCCTGAGGCGTGGCACGATCTCATGGACAAGCTGGCCACCATGGTCGGCGACTACCTCAAGGCCCAGGCCGAAGCTGGCGCCCAGGTTTTGCAGCTCTTCGATAGCTGGGCCGGCGCCCTGAGCCCAGCCGACTACCGCCGCTACGTGCTACCCTATTCGCAGCGCGCTCTCCAGGTCGCCCAATCTAGCGGGGTGCCCGTGATTCACTTTGGCACTGGCACCTCAGGCATGCTGGAATTGATCAAAGAGGCCGGCGGCGACGTGATCGGTGTGGACTGGCGAGTGAACCTGGCTGACGCCTGGGATCGGCTGGGCGAAGACGTGGCTATCCAGGGCAACCTGGACCCGGTTGCCCTTTTCGCCCCTATCCCCGAGTTGGAGCGACACGTGACGAACATCCTGGCCCAAGCCGGTGGTCGGCCCGGGCACATCTTTAATCTCGGACACGGCATCCTGCCCCAAACGCCCGTCGAACACGTGGCGGCCTTGGTGGCTATGGTGCACGAGTTGAGCAGGCGGTAAGGAGGTTCAACGTGTCCAACACCCAGACCCCCATCGGCATCCTGCTTTTGGCCTACGGCGGACCCGACTCCCTGGACGATGTCGAGCCCTATCTACTGGATATTCGAGGTGGGCGCCCCACGTCCCCTGAGTTGGTGGAAGAGATCAGGGAGCGCTATGCCCTGATCGGTGGGCGGTCGCCCTTGCTGGAGATCACTCGCCAACAGGCACAGGCGCTGGAAACACACCTGAACCGGACCAGCGATACGCGCTTCCAGGCTTACGTCGGGATGCGCCACTGGCAGCCCCGCATCAAAGAGGCGGTGGCACACATGGCCAGGGACGGGATAAAGCAAGCTGTTGCCCTGGTGATGGCTCCTCATTATTCCCAGATGAGCACCGGCGCTTACTTCAAGCGGCTAGACGAGGCAATCCAGGATCTAGACGTAAACATCAGCTTTGCCCGTATCAAAAGCTGGCATAACCAGCCCGGCCTGATTGCCGCCCTGACAGAAAAGGCAACTGATGCCCTGGCTCGTTTGGCTGGTGAGGGAGATAACACCTGGCCCAAGGTGATCTTTACCGCCCACAGCCTTCCCACCCGTATCCTGGATTGGGGCGACCCCTACGACGCGCAATTGCGGGAGACAGCAGGCTTGCTGGCCGAGCGGCTAAACTTGCCCCCTGATCGCTGGCTCTTCTGCTACCAGAGCGCAGGTCGCAGCCCGGAGCCCTGGCTGGGTCCGCAAATTGAGCAAGTGATCACCGAGTTGGCTCAGGCCGGCGAGAAGCGCCTGTTGGTGGTACCCATTGGCTTTGTATGCGACCATGTGGAGGTACTCTACGACATAGACATTGAGAGCCGCCAGTTGGCCGAGGCCCACGGTGCACGGCTGGAGCGCAGCCAGTCACTGAATGCCTCCCACACTTTCATCGCTGCTCTGGCCGACCTGGTAAGACATGATGCCAAACTGGAAGGGAGCGAATCGCTCACGCTTTAGGCAGCGCGTTCCACGCCTCAAACAGCACGCGTACTGGAGGGACTCTTGCAGGAGACACAACACGCAATACGTCATACGCAACACCCAATGCGTGTCGCTATCGTGGGCGGCGGCATCGCTGGTCTGGCCACTGCGTATTACCTACAGGAGAAGGCGCGCCAGGCCGGTTTGCCGCTCGGATACAGCCTGATCGAGAGCTCAGCTACCTTTGGTGGCAAAATCGTAACCGATGCGCAAGATGGATTCGTGATCGAAGGCGGCCCCGACTCGTTTATTACCCAAAAACCGGCCGCCCTACACCTGTGCCGCGAGTTGGGCCTAGAGGAACAGCTGCTTGGCACCAACGATGCCCAGCGCAAAGTTTACGTGCTCGAGGGCGGCCAATTGCGCTCTCTGCCCGACGGGGTGATGTTGGTAGTGCCTACCCGGTTCACACCCTTCGCCCTATCGCCGCTTATCTCGCTGCCCGGCAAGCTACGCATGGGAGTGGATCTCTTCATTCCTCGCCGGAGTGAGCAGAGCGACGAAAGCCTGGCGGACTTCATTCGCCGCCGGCTGGGGCAAGAGGCACTGGACAAGATTGCTGAACCACTTATGGCCGGCATCCACGTCGCCGACCCGGAGCGCCTGAGCTTGCAGGCCACTTTCCCGCGCTTTATCCAGTTGGAGCAGAAATACGGCAGCCTGATCAAAGGCATGCTGGCCCAAAAAGCGCACGGCGCCCGACACAGCCGGAACGGAACTGGTCGCAAGGCGTCCCTCTTTATGACCTTGCGCGGCGGCCTGCGCGAGCTGGTGGAGGCGTTGGTTGCCCAGCTGGAAGGGGAACTACTGCCTGGCACTCGTCTCACCGGCCTGGCCTGGGCCTCGGACGGTCCCACCTCAGCCAACGGGCGCTACTGCCTGCGCATGGATGATGGCAGGACGCTGCTGGCCGATGCCGTGATCCTGGCCACGCCCTCCTACACCGCCGCCGACTTGGTGGAACCAATGCACCCTGCCCTGGCAGCCGAATTGCGCGCCATTCGCTATGTCTCCACCGCCACCGTCTCGTTAGGCTTCCGGCGGGCCGAGTTCGAGCATCCTCTGAATGGGTTTGGCTTTGTGGTGGCAGCCCGGGAGCGATCGCGGTTGATGGCCTGCACCTGGACCTCCACCAAGTTCAACCAGCGCGTCCCCGATGAGCACCTGCTACTGCGTGCTTTCGTCGGCGGCCCTCGCAACCAGGAGCTGGTCGCCCTACCAGACGAGGCGCTCATCCAATTGGTCCGCGAGGAGTTACGCCAGGTAATGGGTGTCAACGCCACCCCGGTGATAGCCCGCGTTTACCGCTGGCCGGAGGCCAACCCCCAATATGACGTGGGCCACCTGCAGCAAGTGGACCACATCGAAGCTATGGCAACTGATCTTGCCGGCCTGCATTTCACTGGCAGCGCGTATCGGGGGGTGGGCATCCCCGATTGCATCCAGCAGGGGCAACATACGGCGGAGAGGGTCATCAACGAACTAAGTCAGCGGCGGCGACCCGTTGACGAAGCGGCAGCCCAACCATAGTCGCCGCAACTTTGCCTTAACCAAGCGCAATTGGCAAGTCCGCATTAGGCAGATCATCTCCCAGTTGACCGGCTTGACCCAAATCGCGGCTATGGGTTGCCGCCCTCGAAAGCACACCCTCGATTTGATTTTGTTCAGGACACACAGACCTCCTGCCACAAATCCTACGCTTGCCAGGCTTTGATCTGGCGTGTATACTGCCTTTCATACCCCAGTTGGCTTCTTAGAGGTTTCTATGACCGGCAAAACGCTCCTCCGCATTTACGATCCTGCCGAGGCGCGCACTACGCTGTTGGCCCGCAATCCGGTGGACGATGTAGAGGTAACACCGACCTTAGCGGCCGGCATCAAGCGCGTCTTCGGGGAATCGTTGACCCCCGACCAGGCAGTACGTCGTCTGCTGATTGACGTGCGCCGGCGGGGCGATGCTGCCCTGGGCGAGTGGACACAGCGCATCGACGGGGTATCGCTGGACGACCTGAGGGTGCCCTCCCAAGACCTGGCGACCGCCTATGCAGCCCTGGCCCCTGAGCTGCGTCACGCCCTACAGGTCTCGATTGAGCGAGTGCGCGCCTTTCACCAAAAGCAACCGCTGGGAGGCTGGCTGGACTGGTCATCCGATGGGAGCGCACTGGGGCAGATCGTCCGCCCCCTGGAACGGGTGGGAGTTTATACGCCAGGCGGGCGGGCCCCTTACCCCAGCACGCTAATTATGTGCGTGGTGCCGGCCCAGGTGGCGGGCGTGGAAGAGATTGTGGTCGCCACCCCGCCAGACCCCCACGGGCAACCGGCGCCGATCATCCTGGCCGCGGCCTATGCCTGTGGCCTGGAAACGGTCTACCGTGTGGGAGGGGCCCAGGCCATCGCCGCCCTGGCCTACGGTACCCAGAGTATCCCCCGTGTCGACAAGATTGTTGGCCCTGGCAATATCTTCGTCGTATTGGCCAAGCGACAGGTCTACGGCATGGTCGACATTGATGGGCTGCCTGGCCCCACCGAGACATTGGTGGTGGCTGACGCCCAGGCCGACCCCACCTTGGTGGCTGCCGACCTGCTGGCTCAAGCCGAGCACGACACGCTGGCCAGCGCTATCCTGCTCACCCCCAGCCGCCCACTGGCAGAGGCGGTCCAGGTAGAAATCGGCCGCCAGATGGAAAATCTGAGCCGGGCCGAGGTCATCGCTGAGAGCCTGCACCAGCAAGGAGGCATCGTCCTGTGCACCGACCTGGACGAGGCATTGGACTTGGCCAACCTCTACGCCGCAGAACATCTCTGCCTGCATGTAGCTGCCCCTTGGGATCTGGTGGGCAAAGTGAGACACGCCGGGGGCATCTTTTTGGGCGAGCATTCCTACGAGGTGCTGGGCGATTACGTGGCCGGCCCCACCCACGTAATGCCTACTATGGGCACCGCGCGCT
The DNA here is from genome assembly GCA_020343875.1 of Anaerolineales bacterium. Taxonomy (GTDB): domain Bacteria; phylum Chloroflexota; class Anaerolineae; order 4572-78; family NAK82. Next base: position 3,104,195 of record CP070811.1, read on the forward strand.
TTGCCTCACCTCTCAGCGTGCGCGATTTCACCAAAATCATCAGCCTCTTTGCCTTGAGTGAGGACCAAGCCAGCCAAATTGGCGAGGCTGCGCAGACGCTGGCCGAGGCGGAGGGACTGACTGCCCACGCGGCCGCAGCAGCCAAACGCCAGCAGAGACGGAAAGCAAGTCAAGTAGAGTCTGCGCCATGAGCGAATTCACCGCAAGCCAGCTCTTCCGGCCCGACGTGGCCACCATGGAGCCTTACGCCCCCATCCTTCCCTTCGATGTACTCAGCGAGCAACTGGGACATGCCCCACAGGAGATTGTCAAGCTGGACGCCAACGAGAATCTCTACGGTCCCTCGCCCCGGGTACACGAAGCGCTGGCACGTATGCCCTACGCCCACATTTATCCCGACCCAGAATCGCGCCACCTGCGCCGCGCTTTGGTGGACTACACCGGCGTGCCGATGGAGTACCTACTGACGGGGCACGGCGCTGACGAACTGATTGACCTGGTTATGCGCCTGTTCATCACGCCAGGGGATGCGATCATCACTTGCCCGCCCACTTTTGGCATGTATCGTTTCGACGCTGCCCTGAACGGGGCACGGGTTCTGTCTCTCCCCCGCCAGGC
>CP070811.1:3104912-3112520 GCA_020343875.1 Anaerolineales bacterium
GAAAACATTATGGGGAGCGGTTTCTCCTTTGATCTAGAGGTCCGTATGGGGGCAGGTGCCTTTGTCTGTGGCGAGGAGACAGCCTTGATGGCATCCATAGAAGGGCGACGTGGTCATCCGCGCTCGCGTCCGCCCTTCCCGGCCGTCAATGGGTTGTGGCAAAAACCGACGAACATCAACAACGTCGAGACCTATGCCAATATTCCCCAGATCATTCTACGAGGTGCAGAGTGGTTCGCCAGCATGGGAACCGAAAAGAGCAAGGGCACCAAAACATTCGCACTGGCTGGGGACGTAAAGAAAACCGGCCTCATCGAAGTTCCCTTTGGAATCACGCTGCGCGAGATCGTTTACGACGTAGCCGACGGAATCAAAAGAGAAAAGGGATTCAAGGCCATCCAGACGGGCGGACCGATGGGTGGTTGCCTCCCGGCAGATCACCTTGACCTGGCGGTGGATTACGAATCCTTGACGGCTGCTGGTTCTATCATGGGTTCGGGCGGCATGATCGTGATGGATGAGGACACCTGCATGGTGGACATTGCCCGTTTCTTTATGGAGTTCACCCAGGATGAGAGCTGTGGCAAGTGCGTGCCCTGTCGCGTGGGGACCAAGCACATTCTGGACATCCTAGAAGGGATATGTGCTGGCGGAGGGCACGAGGAAGACATCGCGGAACTGGAACATCTCTGCGAACAGATTAAAAAGACTAGTCTGTGCGGCTTGGGGCAGGGAGCCCCTAATCCTGTTGTAAGCACCCTGAAACATTTTCGTGAGGAATATGAGGCACATATCTATGAAAAGCATTGTCCTGCGGGAGTGTGCCGAGAACTGGTGCGAGCACCCTGTGTAAATGCATGTCCAGCAGGCGTTGATAGCCCAGCCTATCTGGCCTTGGTCACCCAGGGCCATTATGCCGCAGGCCTGGCGGTCCATCGCGACGCCAACCCATTTGCGTTGGTCTGCGGGCGGGTCTGCCCTGCCTTCTGCGAACGCAAATGCCGCCGTGGCCTGTTGGACGCACCCGTCTCGATACGGCTGGTCAAGCGCCTAATGGCCGATCAAACATACGCCGAGCTGTGGACATCGGAGCAAACGGCGCCCTTGAACGGCAAGAAGGTGGCCATCGTCGGGGCTGGTCCCGCCGGCCTCACAGCAGCGCTACGCCTCGCCCAGCGCGGATACACCGTTACGGTGTTCGAAAGGATGCTTCAACCCGGTGGTATGATGACTTTTGGCATTCCGGGCTATCGGCTGTCGCGCGAGCCTCTGTTCGCTGAGATCAACCATATCCGCCGGACAGGGGTAGACATTCGTTGTGGCCAGGAGCTGGGTAGAGACTTTACCATCGAGGGTCTGAAAAACGATGGCTACGAGGCCATCGTGCTGGCGCTTGGAGCACACAAGAGTCAACGTTTGGGCGTTCCTGGCGAGGACAAGTCGGGCATATACCACGGCGTCAAGTTCCTGCGCGATATCGCCCTCAACCGGTCGCCTGACATAGAGGGCAAACGGGTAGTGATCGTAGGGGGCGGCGATGTGGCTATAGACTCGGCGCGTTCGGCGTGGCGCTTGGGCGCAGCAGAGGTTCACGTGGTCTATCGGCGTGAGGAGAGAGACATGCCGGCGCACAGGGAGGAGATCGAAGCGGCGAAAGAAGAGGGGGTTCAATTCCACTTTCTTGTGAATCCCATGGCCGTCTTGGGCCAGAGCACGGCAACTGGTGTGCGGCTACAACGCCAGGTGTTGAGTGAGTACGACAGCAGTGGGCGTCGCCGCCCACGGCCCATTCCGGGGTCAGAGTTCGACTTGTACTGTGATATTCTCATTCCCGCTATTGGTCAGTATACGGACTTTGATTGGATGCGGGACAACAGCATCGAGACAGAGCGTGTTCGAACCATCACAGTTGGCCGGGCTTTCGAGACCACGTGCCCTGGTGTATTTGCGGCCGGAGATTGTGTCTCAGGGCCAGCAACGGTCATCGAGGCCGTTGCCCAGGGTCACAAAGCTGCCATTGCAGTGGACAATTGGCTTAAAACCGGGAAGCTGGAGCGAGTCGTATACCAACCCAAGCGCCACGACATCGCTCAATACGTGGATATGAATGAGTACGCCCAGGCCCGCCGCTCTGTACCACAAGTACTCGCGCCAGGTTGGCGCAGTGGCGGGTTCGTCGAGGTCGAGATTGGATTCGATGAAAAGACGGCGCAGGAAGAGGCCAAGCGATGCCTGCGTTGCGACTTGGAATGGCTAGAGTACATCAGCGAACCGATCCCTGAGCTGGAAGCATCTTAAGGAGGCAAAGAAGCGAATGAGCGAGGTTCATCTCACTATCAACAGTCAATCGGTGACCGCTTCCAGGGGGCAGACGATCTTAGCAGCGGCCCGGACGGCCGGGATTGACATACCCACTCTGTGTTACCATCCGGCGCTTTCCAGCCATGGTGCTTGCAGGATGTGCTTGGTTGAGGTGAAGGGGATGCGGGGGTTGCAGACCGCCTGCACGTGTCCTGTGGCAGAGGGAATACAGGTGGAGACTAACACCGAGGCGGTTATCGAGGGCCGCAGGTTTGCGCTAGAGTTACTCTTCTCCGAGCGTAACCATTACTGCATGTACTGCCCGGTGAGCGGCGACTGCGAGCTTCAGGAGCTGGCCTATCGTTACGGCCTTGACCACTGGCGCTATCCCCGCACGTATCACAAGATGGCGGTGGATGCCTCCAATCATCACTTTGTTATGGATCCCAACCGCTGTATCCTTTGCACCCGTTGTGTGCGCGCCTGTGCCGAGATTGCGGCGAACCATACCCTGGGTCTGCGCGAGCGCGGCTCCCGGTCGATGATTATGGCCGATGTCAGTGTGCCCCTGGGTGAGTCTTCCTGTGTCAATTGTGGGGCTTGCCTGCAGGTCTGTCCAACTGGAGCATTGATCGACGCCCGGGGTGTCTACGGTGGCCACGAGGAAGATCTCACCCACACGCTAACGACCTGCATCCAGTGCAGCGTGGGGTGTGCGCTCGACGTTGTGACGCGAGGAAACCGTTTGCTCCGGGTCGAGGGGGTTTGGGATTCAGACCCCAGCGGTGGCCTGTTGTGCGTCGACGGTTGCTTCAAGCCGCTTTACGATGAACGACAACGCATCACCACGCCGCAGATTCGTCGGAACGGCAGGCTGACACCAGCCGACTGGGACGAAGCTCTTGACATAGCGGCAAAAAAGCTGAAAAACGGGTCCGCTTTAGGGCTCGCCGCCTGCGCCACGACCAACGAAGCCTTAAGCACCTTTGCCAGGCTTTTCGCCAGGAACAAAGCTGGCCGGATGGAGCCTGCCGCACCGCAGCTGGGTTATGGGAGATCAGCGCAACTCCAGGACATCCTGGCAGCCGACTTGATCGTGGTAGCTGGGGCCCACCCGCTCAGCCACCAGCGCGTTGTTGGCTATTTTATCAAACGCGCGGTGGACCAAGGAGCACATCTCGCATTGCTCGATCTTACTGGGAGCGACCTTGAGGACTATGCCACCCTATTAGTGAACAGTGAAGATGCGGGCTTGCTGATCGAGAAAGCGGCACACGTCGAGCGGGCTGTCGTCGTCTACGGCGTGGATCTCACCCCCGGGGCCATCAAAGCGCTCAAGCCTCTCGTCGACCAGTCACTGTTCCTGGCCCTGGACGCAGCCCGCAACGGCAAGGGCGCGGAGGCGGTGGGGCTTGAGCCACTGGACGTCGAGGAGGCAGAGGTACTGTACTTCTTGTTGGGCGAGCAGCGCGAGAACGGGGCGATGGTCGGACGCCTCAATGGCGCATTCACCATCGTTCAGGCTTGTTATTACTCCCCGTTGATCGAGCATGCTGACGTGGTCTTGCCTACCCCCCTGTGGGCCGAGCGCTCGGGCCACTTTACCAACCTGGAGGGCAAGGTCTCCTCCCTAAACGCAGCACTGCCCATGCCGGAAAACGTCCGCGAAGAGGCCGAGGTACTGGACACACTAATCGCAATGTTGTAGTCGAGGTATTTCATGGGTAAGATAACGGTAGCTACGCAATGGTTAGAAGCCTGTGCCGGTTGTCACATGTCCTTCCTGGACATTGACGAGCGGATTATGGAATTGCTCAAGCAGGTCGAGCTGACGTCTTCCCCGCTCACCGACCTGAAGCATCCACCGCAGGAGGGTGTGGATGTAGGCATCCTCACGGGCGCGGTCGGCAACGAGGATGAGTGGGCCGAGGCCAGGGAGATGCGCGAACGAGCCAGATTTCTCGTTGCTATGGGCGACTGTGCGGTCTTTGGTGGTATCTGTACCATGCGCAACTTTTTTGACCGGGACGATGTGTTAATTCGAGGTTACGTTGAGAACGAGAGCACCGTCGATGGCCAGGTTCCCTGCCACGAGGACCTGGCTCCGCTGACCCGTTATGTCAAAAGTGTGGGGGAAGTCGTTCCGGTTGATGTTTATCTGCCGGGCTGTCCACCCTCCGCCGATGCAATCTGGTATGTATTGGGCGAGCTAGCGGCAGGGCGGGTGCCCAAGCCGGAGCGCGAGCTTTTAAAGTATGGACTGGATGGAGCGTAAAAGAGCATGGCGCAGAAAATTACAATCTCCCCGGTGACCCGTATAGAAGGTCATGCCAAGATCACAGTTCACCTGGACGACGAGGGCAAGGTTGATCGGTCCTTCTTCCACGTCGAGCAATTCCGTGGTTTTGAAAAGTTCTGCGAGGGTCGTCCCTACTACGAGATGCCCCAGATCACCCCGCGCATCTGCGGCATCTGCCCGGTGAGTCATCACCTGGCCGCGATTAAGGCGTGTGACCAGATCGTTAGCACCACGCCTACGCCTACGGCGCACAAACTCCGCGAACTGATGCATATGGGTCAGTTCATCCAGTCCCATGGCATGCATTTCTTTGAGCTGGCTGGTCCCGACCTTATACTGGGCTTCGACGCTGAGCCGAAAACCTGCAACGTCGCGGGACTGGTTGAGGTGAATCCCGATCTGGTGCTCAAAGCGGTAAAGCTACGCGCCTTTGGACAGAGGATCATCAGCACGTTGGGTGGGCGCCGCGTACACCCCATCTTTGGCGTTCCCGGAGGGGTCAATGGCTCTCTCTCACCCTCAGACCGGGACCATATCCTGAACGAGGTGGACGCCCACCTGGCTACAGCACAGGTCGGCCTTTCGGTTTTTAAAGACTGGGCCGAGCGGAACCAGGGCACGGTGGACACGTTTGCGATCTTTTCTTCCGCATACATGGGGTTGGTAAAGGAAGACGGCTCGCTAGAGCTTTTTCATGGCAGGGTGCGCCTGGTAGACGCCGGCGGGAATCTGCTCAAAGAGTTCGACCCGTGTGACTATTTGAACTACGTCGGTGAGCACGTAGAGCCCTACACCTATCTCAAGTTCCCCTTTTACCAGGCGATGGGCTGGCCCAGGGGTGTCTACCGCGTCGGGCCGCTGGGGCGCTTGAACGTCGCCACGCATATCAGCACGCCCATCGCTCAGCAAGAGATGCAGGTCTGGAAGTCGCTCAACGGCGGAGGGATGGTAGAGGGAACCCTGTACTACCACTACGCCCGCCTGATCGAACTGATTTACGCCTTGGAGCGCGCCAAAGAGCTGCTGGAAGATCCAGACATCCTGGGCCGAGAAATCGCCAATACATCCGGACCGATCTGCGGCTTGGGCGTAGGGTGCGTGGAGGCGCCACGGGGGACGCTCTTCCATCAGTACTGGACGGACCAGCACGGTGTCATGACCAAGGTGAATTTGATCGTCGCGACCGGCCACAACAACTGGGCCATGAGCCACGCGATCAACCTGGTCGCCAGACGTTACGTGGATGGGAACAAGCTGAACGAAGGCATGCTAAACCGTGTCGAGGCGGCCGTCCGCGCGTATGATCCTTGTCTCTCTTGTTCCACGCACGCGTGGGGCCAGATGCCCATCTGTATCGAACTCTATGGCCCCGATGGACAGATACGGGACATGTTGCGCCGTGACTGAGAAACGCACCCTGGTCTGTGGCTTTGGCAATCCCTATCGCCGTGACGATGGTGTTGGGCGGGTTGTGGTGAACACTCTCCGGCAGCTTATGGGCCGACAACCCCTCGACCCGCTCAGCGACGGGGTCGAAGATCTGGGCCACCAGGTCGATACGATCGCACTGCAGCAACTGCTGCCAGAACTGGCAGAGGTTTTGGCTGACTATGACCTGGTGATCTTTGTGGATGCCCACGTAGACCATCTGCGCGAGGTGCTACATGAGGAACGGGTCGAGGCCGCCTACCAGATGCCTTTTGTCTCCCACCAGACGCACCCCGCTACGCTATTAGAGCTGGCGCGAAGTATGGGCGGCCACGCTCCGGGAGGGGTGCTACTTTCGGTATGCGGGCACGACTTTGAATTCGGTGAGGGGCTGTCGACTCAAACCGCTGCTCTGGTGTCTTTGGCTGTGGTGCGGATTCTCGCGCTAATGGAGGCGAACCCTGTTCCACAAAAAAACTATAGTCAGCCTTGGTGACTATTCCCGGATCGTCACAGAACGCCCCTCTTGCCCCAAAAAAGCACGCCTGATCTCAGAGAGAGTCGGGGTAGCCATGGTGAACACCGTTTTGGGGCAAAAGTCGCCCAAGTGATGGACGTCGCCGCTGCGAATGAGTGGATAGTCGCCCAACTGAGGGAACCTGCTATGAGCGGTAGATGGAGTGATATGACAGGAGATGTCCAGTGCAGCGATGGGTACATCGGGCGGCACGAAGCCGAGGTTAGCAAACAAGCTGAACGCGGGCCGGTCCACGTGAGCCGGGATGGCTAACCCACCCAGCCGAGCAACGTGCGTCACCGCCTCTTTGAGTGTAATGTCCGCCGAAATAGTCAAAAGCCGTTCTTCGCGCCGTATAAACCTCCCAGTTTCGTCCACCACGAATTGCTCGCCAAAGAGTTTCGGGTAATTTCTGACTGGTGGCAGGCGAGCATCCACGACCTGCTGCCAGGCTTCCAGTTGCACCAGTGTGTCGAACAGGCAGAGGAGATGGACCTCTTCGTAGGTCTGTAGCTCTATTCCAGGCAAAACGGCCAGATCGGTGTCAATTGCTGCTCCTTGCACGGCCCTCACGTTGGCGCTGGCATTATGATCGGTAATTGCAGCCAAGTTGATGCCTTTGGCCAGCGCTTGTCGCACGATGAGGGGAGGAATCATCTCGACCGCGGCACAGGGAGAAAGCACCGTGTGTACGTGCAGGTCAGCTACGTAGGCCTTCAGACCTGCCTGCTCGTCACTAGTCATCCCGAATACCCAGCCGCCACAGATTTCCCACGACGTTAAAGGTTGGTTTGTCGGTGGTCAGCAAGGTGATGCCGACCTCATTCGCTCTGGCAATGGTTGCGTGGTCTGGCATTTCACCTTCCGTGATGATGACCGCGCTCAGCCCCAACACTGCGCCCACAGCCACAATGTTGGCGTGGGATTGCAGTGTTACCCACAGCGTGCCATCCCGGGGAGCGCGCGCCATGACACGACTCAACATATCCGAAGCGTAACCTGTGACCGGCGTTGTGCTGCCAAAATCCTTCGGCTTTGTCAGTACTTTGAGATCCAGTTCTTC
>CP070811.1:3112620-3129994 GCA_020343875.1 Anaerolineales bacterium
AGGCGTCACCACTGGCAAGCCTCCAATGGGGATGAGAAGCTCCTGGCCCACCTGCACGTAGTCCGGGTCGCTCAGACCGTTGGCCAGCATCAGGTCTTGCATGGTGACATCAAAGCTGCGGGCAATGCTACTCAGGGTATCGCCTGCCTGTACGATGTAGACAGTTGGCTCGACCGGTGTGTTGGTGGGCAACGCCTCGCCCTGCAGTGGCTGAGACGTGGGAATCGTGGCGCCGACCGGGGTCACCAGTGTGCCGGGGGAAGGAGGCTGCGACTGGTCAGGTTCGCCCTCAACTTCGATGATCGGTGGTTGCTCTGCTTCGGCGACCGGCGCCGCCGGTGGGCCTGCCGCTCCTGGACGGAACGGCAGATTGGGTCCGATGAAGATGAACACCACCAGGCTGATGACCAGCGACAGCATAGCGTTGACGACCAGGATGAGGCCAATCTGTGGCCACGAAAGGCTGACGCTGACGCGTGTGCGAGGCACTAGCGGACCTGATTCGTCATCCTCCAGGTACTCATCGTCTTGGGACTCTGGCAAGTCGTAGTCATCGTAGTCCATAACACGCCTCTCCGTTGCCCCCAATTATACCAGCGAACTGGGCGCTTGACAATCATCGCAAGTGTGACAAGTGTACTTTTGGCTCATTGTGGAGCTGCAGGGCTGGTGCTATAATGTGTTTATCTTACTCTAGCCGGAGGTAAAATGATGGCCGTATCTCGAGGAACTTGGTGTACCCTGCTGGTGCTGGCGATCTGGTTGGCCGTTGCCCCCATGGCTTTGGCGGGCGAAGGCTCGGATGATTTCACCATTCGTTTTGCCCTGGATAAAACGCTGGTAAGCCCCGGAGATGCGATCAGCGTGACGGGCGACGGGGCTGAGGCCCATGTGCCCCTCAAGGTGCTTTTCGTAGCTGACCCCTCTTCGGGGGCCAATGCCCTGGCGGCGCTTGAAGTGATGCCGGACGCAGACGGGAACTTCAGTGCCACCATCACCGTACCCGGCACGGTCGAGACCGGTCGTTACGCCATCCGTGCTGAGCAACCGCCTGGCAATGGGGCGCTGGTCAATCAATACTACTGGGTCGGTGTGTGCGTGAATGAATGCACCGGCGAGTGGCTGGGCTCTCTGCTGCCCCCGACGGGTGGCCCATTGCCCACCGGAGCCTCTGTATCGTTGATTCTGTCAGGCCTGTTGGTCTCGGCGCTGGTCGTGCAAGGGGCAAAGCGTACTGCAAAGTAGCTCGACCGGCTTCGCGCCTTTGGCCGCTTGCCCGCAAAAAAGAAGAGACACTTATCCCCGCTTGAAGGAGCGATCCGAATCTTGATCGCTCCTAGTAAGTTGCCCCTCTGAGATCCCTATCGCCTGCGATGGGGAAAATGCCCCACGTGTTGTCATCTATTCTCCCCATTCTTAGCTCCGATGAGTAAACATGCTCCCCCAAGATGGGTACAATCCCATATGGTAGTAGCTGGCCCGGTATATTAAAGTAAGATTAGAAACCGACTCAATCTTTATTCACAAGGAGGGAGGTGAAGTATGGCCATTGAGTTGACAGCGGTGTTCGCGTTAATCGGGCTGGCTATTTTGCGCCTGGCGGTGCCCATCATGATGGTCTGGCTGCTGGGCAAGGCAGTCAAATATGTTGCCCCGTCGCCACGCTGAGCAGGGAAAACATCAAGCTACTAATCCACAATCGGAGAAGACACATGGAAAAACTCAATATCGTTCCTACCGGCGGTAGCTCAATCAGGCGACTGCTCCTGGTTGGCCTTTGGGCCGTTCTGCTTGGCTTCTTCCTGCCGGCGATTGCCCTGGCTGAGCCACCTGAGCCTGGATACGAAGGGCCGGAGAAATGCGCCGAGTGCCATTCGGCAGAAACAGAAGCCTGGCAGCAATCCCCTCACGCCCATGCACTGGCTGATGTTGACCAATCGTTTCAGACGGCATGCAGCGAGACGGGAGAATCTGAGGAGTGTACTTGTCTGACTTGCCACACGACCGACTTCAGTCCGAGTGAGCGTACTTATGCGTATGCCGGGGTGTCCTGCGAATCCTGCCACGGCCCCTACGTGGAAGATCACCCCAAAGAAGGTGTGATGCAATTAGACGTCGACTCTTCAGTGTGCCACGACTGCCACCTTGATACCTATGAGGATTGGAAGCAGAGCTCTCATGGGGAGGTGGGTGTGCAGTGCATTGGTTGCCACATGTCGAATTCGCAAGACTTTCGGCTGACCGATGAATCGTTGTGTGGCGCTTGCCATCGCGACCGGGTTGAGGATTTCGCTCACACCGGCCATAGTACTGAGGATGTCGGCTGCGCAGATTGCCACATGTCATCCATGCCTGCTCAAGCTGGCGACCAATCTCTGGCCATGGTTAGCACCGGATACTCGGCCGGTCGAAACCCAACTCCGAGCCATAGCTTTACGGTCATACCCGAAAGCTGCGTGGGCTGCCACAAAGAGAGCATCCACGAGGAAGACCTGAGTATCGCTCTAGGCCAGCCAGAAAATGTTCGGATGTTGACCATGGCTGACCGCGCCTTGGAGCTGGACACTGAGCTCAAGTCCGTTAAGGATAAAAACAAATCCTTGCAGGCATCGGTGTTTATTGCCCTGGGCTTGGGGCTGGGAATCGGTGGCTGGATAGGCATTTGCCTGATGCTGGTCATTGGCTACATCATCCAGGGGAGAGCAAGGAAATGAGTACCCGGAAGAGACCCTTACTTTCTCGGCGGGACTTTCTTAGAGGGGCCTGTGCCGGAGCGTTGGCAGCTACCACTGCCGGGCTGCTTGCAGGTAGGGCGCACCCAGCCCTGGCCAGTGATAGCCTGGCAGGACAGACCTGGGGGGTATTGATCGATTTGACCCGCTGCACGGGTTGCAACTCGTGCGCTTTGGCCTGCAAAGAGAGCAATAACCTGCCTGGCGGCGACGTCCCACCTGGTACACTCGATACTGACACCTATACCTTCGTGGACACACGGGAGGTGATCACGGCTGCTGGGAGGGCTGAGACGCGCTATGTGAAGCGCCAGTGCATGCATTGCCTCAACCCGTCCTGTGCCTCAGCCTGCCCGGTGGGGGCCATGCATAACAGCGGCGAAGGCCCGGTTATCTATCGCTCCAACCGCTGCATCGGCTGCCGTTACTGCCAGATTGCCTGCCCCTTTGGAATACCACGTTTTGAGTGGCGTGACGGGATCTCGCCGGCGATTAGCAAATGCCTGCTGTGCTACGACCGGTTACAGGCGAACCAGGTGCCAGCTTGCGCCGAAGCTTGCCCCAGCGGTGCACTTCGCTTCGGCCGGCGAGAAGATCTGTTGGTCCAGGCACGCGCTCAAATTGCCTCGAACTCTGGGCGCTACATTGATCATATTTATGGAGAGCATGAGGTAGGTGGGACTTCGATGCTGTATCTGTCAGACATTCCTTTTGAGCAGATGGGTTTTCCAGCTGGCCTGCCTCAAAGCGCGCCACCTGAAGAGACTGACAAGTTCGTATCTGCGTTACCGTATGTGATCGGTGGCGTGACCGTTTTTATGACCGGCAGCGTGGCTTACACGCATCGTCGTGGGGCGGAATCTACAGCGGAGCGCGGGGAGCCAGCGAGTGTGTCAGGCTGCGACGCATCTGAGAACCAGGAGGAGTAAGCCATGGGGCTATTCGTTTTGCAGTTGTTAGGGATTGTTCTGTTTGTTGGCATTGGGGTTTCGGCGGTGACCATTTTGGGCTTACGTTACATTGCCTACCGAATGGCAGGACAACCGGGTACCCTGTCTGCATCCGACTATGAAGCTTTCCCTATCCCGATCATTCGCTTCGCTTCGTGGAAGAAGGCCATTCGCACCCTGTTGTTGGCAATGCTATTTGGGGTGGGAGCGGCGCTGATCTTGATGCGCTTCGTATATGGAATTGGTGCCATCTCCAACCTGAGCGACCAGTTCGCATGGGGGCTGTGGATCGGTGTGGACGTGATGAGCGGCATCGCGTTGGCCTCAGGTGCCTTTGTCATCGCCGCAGCAGTACACATCTTCCGCCTCAAGCGTTTCGAGCCCTTGGTCAGGCCTGCCATCTTGACCGGCTTACTGGGCTACCTGTTGGAGTTCGGGGTGATGACCGTTGAGGTGGGTAGACCTTACAACTTCTGGCAAATGCTGATACACTGGGAGTACCATTCGATCTTGTGGGCGGTGGGCATCTGCGTCGTCGTTGTGGCGGGACTTCTCTTCGTTGAGTTCTTGCCGGTTGTTTTCGAACGGCTCAGGGAGTCCGAGGCCGTCACCAGGCGAGTACCCATTTCTTCCCTGTCTCATCTGCTCAAGAAAGGCTGGATTGCGCTGGTCGTATTCGGCGCCGTCCTGGCCACTGTACATCAATCTTCCTTAGGGGCAATGTGGGTACTGGTACCCGCAAAGTTATATCCGCTGTGGTATTCTCTGTACCTGCCGGTCTTCTTCTGGATCTCAGCCCTGGCGGCCGGCTTGACCATGCCCATCGTGGAATCCATACTGAGTTCGAGAGCCTTTAAGCGTGGATTGGAGCTGGATCTGCTGGCCGACTTGGCGAAAGCCAGCTCAGTAGTCTTGCTGGTGTATCTGATTGCCCGGGGGGTAGACCTGGTTACGCGAGGGGTTTGGCCGTTGATCTTCCAGCCGAATGTGCAGGCCGCTGCTTTCTGGTTGGAGGTGGGATTGGGGGTGATCGTGCCAGCCATCCTGTTTGCCATAAAGCCACTCCGCCATAGGCCAGCCGTGCTCTTCAATGGGGCGTTGATGGTTGTCCTCTTCGGCATCGTCCTCAACCGGCTGAACGTCAGCATGGTGGGTATATGGCCCTATGCCGGTTACGTTTACTTCCCTTCGTGGATGGAGATTGCGGTTACCGTCACCCTGATCAGCTTTGGCGTAATCGCCTTTGGCCTGGCTGTCAAGTACTTGCCCATCTTCCCTGAGGAAGGAGAACACGCCGCCCATTAGGGAGTCTTGATAGCGTCAGGGTTGAGAATAATTCAAAAACCCGATTCCCCCGGGAAAACGGGTTTTTGGTATGCCGGGCCGTGTAACAAGCTTGACCAAAAATGGGCTGGAGAGCATCCGGTCACAAATCGCACACGATCAAGGAGCGGAGGGCATGTGTTTCGGCGGCAAACCCCAATACAAGAGACAAAAAAGGCTGCCGTGGCTCAGGGCTGGCAGCCTTTACACACCTCAGCATAGGCGCTCAGGGGGATTCAACGGTGGGGCGTAAAGAAGCCACGTGACAATCGTTGCACGTGCTGACAAAGACAGCGAAGGAATGCCCGGTGACGGCGTGGCCGTTCACGGCGTCGCCTGCGCTATCACTCGGACGGTCCAGGTGGCAATCGATACAGTGGATATCAGCCTGGCTGTGGATCGCGTGCGTGAAGTCTTGGGTCCGATCAACGTGACAACTGGCGCACAGGGCGTTTGTAGCTGCGGCGGCATGGGTTTTCTGGGTATGCACCTCGTGACAGTCGACGCAAGTCACGTTCACCTTGCCATGCCGACTCGAGTTCCATTCGAGCACTGTGCTGGTGTGGCAGGAACCGCATAAGTCTTCGGACGTGGCGACGAGCATGCTTTCCTGGGGGTGTTCCGGCCGATAGGGGCCGTGACAGGCCTCGCAGGTCACTCCAGCCAGTACAAACTGTCCGGTGAGCGCATTGTATCCAGTGGTATGGCAGGCGAAGCATTCGCCGGGTTCTTCGGCTTGCTGTAAGTAGACCTGGAAGATAGGGTCAAATGAAGCCTTGGCGTGGGTGGTATTAGACCAGGCCTGAAATTCCGCCTCGTGGCATTCGCGGCAGCGCTGCGGGCTCTGGTAAGTGCCAAAGACCGAGAATGTGTTGCCCTGCACTTCATCGGCCAGCGCCCAGCTTCCTGCCGGCCAAATTAGCGTCAGGGAGATGGCACTAACCACGATGCAAAACGAGACAGACAAAGCCAGCCATTGGCTCTGTCGTCCCATGGCGAGAAGGAGAGTTTTTGGCATGAGTGATATCGTTTATGCAATCTGCCTTAGAGTAAACTGTTCACAGCTATAACATTCTGTCGGCAGCCCACCTTCGCTCCGACGTCGTGCTAACCAACATGGCGTGTCGGGCTGTTTGAATGCAGCGCAGTTGGCACGCACAGCCTCATCACATCCTTTTATCGACCAGCAACTCTGTGTCAGCTTGTCAAGTACCCCTGACTTGACCGCCTTCTGGGGTGCCTGAGTTGCTTTCTGCTGTGCCTCGGCCTCAGCTTGCCACTTGGCGTCCAGGCGACGCCATAAGTATCCTACCCCCAGGGTGATCATCAGTGGTACGCCCAGGCGCAAGACAAACATTCCCAAGATTACTGGTACTCCGAGCAGCCAGTCCACTGTGACTCTCCTAATTGAACGCGTCAAAGGTGATCATTGACTCTACTACTAACTTATCACGTTCTATAAGAAGAGTCCATCGGGCGATTGCCCCATTTCAGCGATGGGGGATGTTACCCAGGCTGCCGGAGGCGATCATCCGATAGAGATCAACCCCCTTTCGATGGCATATTTGACCAGTTCTACCCGGTTGTGTAGGTTCAGCTTGCGCATGATGTTTTCTCGATGCCGATCGACGGTTTTAACGCTGATGACTAGGGCCTCGGCAATTTCCCGGTTGGTGTGCCCTTCAGCGATGTAGGTCAGCACCTCCCGTTCGCGGGGGGTCAATTCCTCGGCAGCGGGTGACAGGCCCGATTCTGTCCGCTGCAAAAAGTCTTTGACCAACAATTCGGCCAGGGTCGGGTAGAGGAACACGTTGCCTTGGCTGACTACCCGGATGGCCGACACCAGGTCGTCAGGGGCAGCCCGCTTGGGCACGTAGCCTGATGCGCCAGCCTGTAGCATTTCAAAGAAGTATTGCTCATCCTCGTGCATGGTCAGGGCCAGCACCGCTACCTCAGAGTTGGCTTGCTTGATGCGGCGCGTGGCCTCGATACCGCTCATGCCAGACATCACCACGTCCATTAGCACTACGTCCGGCTTGAGTTCACGGATCGCTTTTAAGGCCTCTTCCCCGCTGTCGACCTCGCCGACGATTTCCATGTCCTTCTCGGCCTGAAAAAGCATCCGCAGGCCAGCCCGCACAACTTGATGATCGTCAACCAGCAACAGTCGTATCTTTGACATCCCTACCCTCCCTAACCAACGGCACACTCACTCGGATGCGCGTTCCATGGCGAGGCGACGAGTCAATCTCACACCGTCCGCCCAATAGCAGGGCTCTCTCCTGGATTCCCAGCAAGCCCCAGCCAGCCGGCTTGTCTCTCTTAAGCATTTCTCCCACATCGAAGCCATGCCCGTCATCTTTGATGGTCAGCAGGACTTGCGCCGGGTGAAATCTTAGCCTGACGCTGGCGTGCGAGGCGTCGGCATGTTTGGCGATGTTGGTCAGCGCCTCCTGGGTAATGCGGAACAAGACTGTTTCGTATTCCGATGGTAGCCGGCATGGATTGCCCTCAGTGACAAAGTCAGCGTGAATCAGGTACCGGTTTCCAAAATCCTGGACATACCACTGTAAGGCAGCCACCAGTCCCAGGTCATCCAGTTGCGATGGGCGCAAGTCGGCGATGATCCGCCGCAATTCGCCCAGGGCATTGGTGCTGAAGGTCTTCAATTCTCTCACCTGCTTAATTGCCACCGACGAATCGCTTTCCAATATACTCTCAACGCCCCGCAGCCCCAGGGCAATGGCCGTCAGAGACTGGCCGGTGGCATCGTGCAACTCGCGGGCAATACGCTGCTGCTCGGCTTCTTGCGCGCCGACCACCTGGTGCAGCAATTCAGCCAGCATTGTCTCCCGTTCTTGAGCTTCCTGGTACAGCCGGGCGTTTTCAATGGACAGACCTAGCTGCTGGGCCATGCCTACCATTAGTTTGGCCTCGTCGAAGGAGAGTTTCTGTTCCTGGCTGACACCTAACTGGCCCAGCACAATGCTGCCAATGACCTGGTGTTGGACGCTCAGCGGTAGGCCGAGCATCGTCACAGGACTCATGTGCTGCCGGCATTCCTGGTCTTCCAGCACTTCTTTGGGAAGGAATTCAACAAGGGTGCCGTCCGAGTGCAGGCATATGGCCATAGCTTTTGCGACGCATTGCTCGCCCAAGCCAAGGGCGGCCACATATCGCGATTCTCCTTTTTGCACGTCGGCTTTGGGTGAAAAGCCGATCGAAGCCCGCACCTGCAACGTTCCGGTTTCTGGCCTGACCAGTAGCACCATCCCCACCTGGGGGAAATGCAGACTATGCACAATTTTTTCCAGGGCACTGTGCAATCGAGCCTGCAAACCCATGGGCGCAGCCAGTAAGTTCGACAAATCGAGCAACAATGAGAGTTCATGGGCAGTCAGCCGCAGCTCCTCGTTCAGGCGTTCCATTTCTCGGCTGATGCTGCGTTCTGCCTCGATTGCTGCTGCTTGGGCCTTGATCTTGGCCTGGTTGGCCTCCTCTAGCCGCTGCTGGCTTTCCAACTCGAAGGCGTTGAGGGCGCGAACCATATAAAAGGCCAGCAGCGCTGCCATGACTCCCCGGAAGAGCTGTACAGGAATGCCAAACCACTGCAAGAAGAGTGTGCTGTTGATAATCATGGACGGCACCAAGAGCGTCTGGCGCACGAAAATCTGGCCGATCGCGCCGTAGAGCGTCAGGGCCGTGGCGCACCAAACCAAGTCACGCCCGAATTGGGGCATGTTATGCTCGCGGAAGGTGCGCTGCTGCGCCATCAGCGCCCAGGCTCCCAGCAGGGAGGCAGGGATTCCCAGGCTATACCGGGCCAGCACATCGCCGAGGGCGATGATTTCGCCCGGTGGCGGCTTGAGGGCGGTCGCAACTATCAGCAACCCAAGCGCCCACAAAGCCACCATCCCTAAAGCCGGCATATAGACCCGTCGACGGGCGACTTTTTCGGAACTTAACAACCACATGCTAAACAGCAGCAACATGAAAAACGATAGGATCAGCAAAAACAGCCGGATGATTTCTTGCGGAACTGTCGGTGTATATCCTCTGGTCAGGGTGGCGATTTTCTGAAACATCTCTATCCATTCGTGCACGCCGTGCAGGATGCCGAAGGCCGCCAGCGGGCGAATGGCCTGCACAAATCTGAATTCCGATCTCCGCCGGCTGGCCAACGCCAACGCCAAGCCCATGATGAAAAAGGCCAACCCGTAGAAGAAGAAGACGATGGCGATATTTCGGACGAAGAAAGCGGAGATCGGATTCATAGAGATAACTTGTTTCCCTGGCACCAGGCTCTCTGGAGTCCGTCTTGCTCAGAGACGAGAAACAACACATAACTGACCCATGCCTCAGCGGCTGCAGCGGAGGCACTTTATCTTAGGGGGCGCTGGAAGATGTTTTTTGGAGCTTGTCGATGCTTTACCTGGGCTAGGTTTGGATAGCACGCAAGGCGAGTTGTAAAGTGTACCGGGCGGACGCTATCCGTCACTCGCCTTTCTCTTCTGCCTCCAGGCGTTTGATGAGCTTCTGCAATTCGACGTTCACCTGCCTCAACGCGCTGGCAAGCTGGGGGCGTGCCTCTTCTGCTGCCTTCTCAACGGCTATGCGGGCTGATTCGGCTGCTTTTTGGGCATCGGCTTTGACCTTCTTGGCCTCTGGCGAAACTGAGGTTTTGTTCACGGCTGTTGACACTTCGTCGACCAGTGACTGCAAGCCATCCTTGACTGAGCCCACATGTTGCTGCGTCTCTTCACTCTTCCACAACGCACTAAAGGCTGCTGCCAGAGACTTGCCCAGTTCTTCAAACTGGTAACCGACTTCCTCCCACGCCTGGCGCGCTTCGGACCGGGATTGCTCCGTTTCTGGCGTTTCTGACCCCTTCGAGAACTCCTCGCTCATGGCTAGCTCCTTTCAGCTTTGTCTTGTTATTCGAATATTCATACCCGTTCACCCTGTAGCTTGGGCTGATCACCCGCGCCAGACAGAGTCAGCGGATCGGATCTATGTTATTCTACCACACATGAGGCTTAAAAGGAAGTGAATTTGATGCTTTGTGGTCTGCCACTGAAGTATGTTATAATTGCTGGTGGCTGCTACACCGCAGCGAATCGTTAGACTTGGTGTTATACCAAGTGCCTCGTCAATGAATGAATAAAATCACATCACGGTTACGAGTGTTTCTGGCAGGGGCAACTTGGCTTATGAAGCACAGGAGGCATAATGACTCTCGACCCCAAAATCAAGCGCCTGCGTGAGCTGAAAGCGCAAGCGAGACTGGGCGGCGGCCAGGAGCGCATTGATCGACAGCACAAGTCGGGCAAGCTAACCGCCCGCGAGCGACTGGATTTGCTGCTCGATGAGGGCTCCTTCCGTGAACTGGATGCTTTTGTGACCCACCGGGCGACGGGCTTCGGCGTTGAAAAGAGCAAGCCCTTGGGCGATGGGGTGGTTACCGGCTATGGCACCATTGACGGGCGCTTGACCTACGTCTACTCTCAGGATTTCACCGTCTTTGGCGGCAGCTTGGGCCTGGCTCATGCCAGCAAGATCTGCAAAATCATGGACTTGGCGATGAAAAACGGTGCGCCCGTTATCGGCTTGAACGACTCAGGTGGCGCCCGTATCCAGGAGGGAGTCGTATCGCTGGGCGCGTACGCGGACATTTTCCTGCGCAATGTACTGGCCAGCGGCGTAGTGCCGCAAATTTCGTGCATTGTCGGGCCGTGCGCTGGGGGCGCCGTCTACTCGCCAGCCATGACTGATTTCATTGTCATGGTAAAAAACGTCAGTTATATGTTCGTCACAGGCCCAGATGTGGTAAAGGCAGTCACGCATGAAGAGGTGACCTTCGATGAGCTGGGCGGGGCCTGGGTACATAACACCGAAAGCGGCGTGGCTCACTTCGCTGCCGAGAATGAGGAAGATGCGGTCTACATCATCCGGCGCCTGGTCAACTTTCTGCCGCAGAACAATATGGAGGACCCGCCTGCGATCCCTTGCCTGGATGATCCGCTGCGCACCGACGACGTCCTGGATACGCTGATCCCCGACAATCCCAATAAGCCGTATGATATGAAGCAGATTATTGGCTCTGTGGTGGACAACGCTGACTTCTTGGAGGTCATGCAACATTACGCGCAAAGCATTATCGTTGGCTTTGCCCGACTTAACGGTCACTCGGTGGGTATCGTAGCCCAGCAACCAATGGTGCTAGCGGGTGTCCTGGACATTAACTCGTCTGCCAAGGGGGCACGCTTTGTGCGTTTTTGCGATGCTTTCAACATCCCCTTGGTCACCTTCGTGGACGTGCCCGGATTCTTGCCCGGGGTGGCTCAGGAACACGGCGGAATCATTCGCAACGGGGCCAAGTTGCTATATGCCTATTGCGAAGCCACTGTGCCCAAAATCACCGTCATTACCCGCAAGGCCTACGGGGGGGCATACGATGTGATGTCCAGCAAGCACATCCGGGGTGACATCAACCTGGCTTGGCCCAGTGCGGAGATCGCGGTCATGGGGCCGGAGGGAGCCATCAACATCCTCTATCGGCGCGAACTGGCCCAGGCCGAGGACCCTGATGCCCTGCGCGCCCAACTGGTGCAGGAATACCGCGAGGCCTTTGCCAATCCCTACGTAGCTGCCAGTTGGGGCTATATAGATGATGTGATTGAGCCCAAGCAGACCCGCCCCTCGCTGATTAATGCGCTGGAGATGCTGCAAAACAAACGGGACGAGAACCCAGCCAAGAAGCACGGGAATATCCCATTGTAGAGCTGTCTCACAGTGTCTGGCGTTATGCCGGCATTGTTGAATTTCCAGGCGATAGTACAGGCAAGTCGCCAAGTCGCTAAGGTTTTAGCCGCTTGCCCAGAGACAACTTCGCGCTTGGGCGGCTCAGCATATGAAACCGTGGTCGGGTGACAGAAGCCCCGCAGAATGCTCACAGGGGGCCTAGGACCCCCGTCTGAGGCGAAACCAGGTACCAAGGAGTAAGCCATGCTCAGGAAGGTGCTAATCGCCAACCGAGGCGAGATCGCGGTGCGCATAGTGCGCGCCTGCCAGGAACTCGGTCTGGACACGGTGGCCGTGTATTCTGATGCTGATCGTATGGCGCCTCACGTGCGCCGGGCTCAGGAGGCCTATCACATTGGCCCGGCACCCGCTGCAGAAAGCTATCTTTGCATAGACAGAATCATCGACGTGGCCAAGAGATCGGGGGCGGACGGTGTGCACCCAGGTTACGGCTTCCTGTCTGAAAGCCCCGACTTCGCTCAGGCGGTTCTGGATGCCGGCTTGATCTGGATTGGCCCGCCTATAGAAGCCATCCGCCTCATGGGGGACAAAGCCGCCGCTCGCCGGACGATGGCCGCCGCCGGCGCTCCCATCGTGCCCGGCACACAAGAGCATTTGAGTGACGAGGAACTGGTGGCGGCCGCTGACCGTATCGGCTACCCGCTGCTGGTGAAGGCAGCCGCCGGGGGCGGCGGCAAAGGTATGCGAGGCGTTTATCAGCGCCAAGACCTACTCGACTGCATGCGAGCCGCTCGTTATGAAGCCCAGGCTGCTTTCGGTGATGACCGGATTTATTTGGAGAAGCTGGTCAGCGGGGCGCGTCATATTGAGGTCCAGGTGTTGGCTGACACGTTCGGCAACGTCATTCACCTGGGCGAGCGCGAGTGCTCTATCCAGCGACGCCACCAGAAGCTGATCGAAGAGGCTCCCTCTCCAGCCGTTAGCGATCAGCTTCGAGCTGAGATGGGACGTGTTGCCGTGAAAGCGGCCCGGGCAGCTGGTTACGTCAGCGCCGGCACCGTCGAATTCTTGCTGGACCAAAATCAAGCCTATTACTTCCTGGAGATGAACACCCGTTTGCAGGTGGAGCACCCGGTGACGGAGATGGTCACGGGTGTGGATATTGTCAAGGAGATGCTGCGTGTTGCTGCTGGGCGTCAGTTGCGTTACACCCAAGATGATATCCGCCTGAGCGGCTGGGCCATCGAATGCCGCATCTTGGCTGAGGATCCGTATCGCAACTTCATCCCTTCCACTGGAAAGATTGCCAGCCTGTGGGAGCCGACCGGCCCTGGCGTGCGACTGGAGAGCGGCGTCTATCCGGGCGTGGAAGTCACCCCTTACTACGACTCGCTTATCGCCAAGCTGGTGACCTGGGGAGAGACGCGCGGTGAGGCTATTCTGCGCATGCGGCGTGCGCTGGCCGAGTATCGGATCATTGGCATAAGAACCACGCTGCCCTTGCACGTTCAGGTCATGAACAGTACTCGCTACCAGGGAGGGCAGTTCGACACCAACTTCCTGGAACAGCGCTTCACCATAGACGATTCGTCGCAGCCGGATCACCTTAAGGTAGCCGCTATCGCCGCAACCCTGCTGGCTCACCAGAGAAACCAGCAGGCGATACTCCTTCAGCAACGGGGCAGCAGCCCCTGGAAGCTGGTGGGGCGTAAGCGTGCCCTGCGTCAACCATTGTAGCCGAGATCGGCAGTTGGGGCTTGAGACATGAAATACATCGTTGCTGTGGGGGACCAAGAGTTTAATATTGACGTGAACCGCGAGGGCGAGGTGATTGTCGATGGCACAACCTACCACGTAGACATTCAGGGCGTGGGTGGGGGCGATAGTCTTTATTCACTCATTGTTGATGGTAAATCGTACGACATCTTCATCGACGAGCGAGACGAAGACTTCCTGGTGGTGATGTGGGATGGGCTGTTCGAGGTGAAGGTCCAGGACGAGCGCACGCGCCGGCTGGCTGGCCTGCAACGCAGCCCGGTAGCGCCGGTGGGCGAGGTGCTCATCAAGGCTCCTATGCCCGGGGTGGCGGTTGAGGTGCCGGTCAGCGAGGGACAGCCGGTCGAAACGGGTGACATCGTGGTTGTGATGGAGTCGATGAAGATGCAGAACGAGTTCAAGGCGCCTCGCCCCGGGGTCGTCCATCACGTCCGGGTCAAGGCAGGTGATAGGGTAGATCAGGATCAGATCATGGTGACTATTTCCTGATGGATTTAGATGACGTATCCTCTGCCGCAGATATAGGGGACGGGGCACGCCTTATCCGAGCGGCAGCGATACCCACTCCTTCCCTCGCGCCGAAATGTAGCCGGCTTCCATGACCTCCTGTACCTTCATCCCATCCACGAAGCTGGGGCTGGAGGGTCGCCCTTCAACCAGGCTGGTGATGAAATCGTATTGGCTGGCGATGTGATAGCGCATCCAGCCGATTGAGAGCTTGGGGCCAGGCAAGACAGCCGGTGGAGGGTAACGTTGCACTGTCTCAATGGCTTTGAAACCTCGCTCCCCTCCGATAGGCGCGCCTGGCTCTCGTGCATCATACACGTAAAGCCAGTTGGGGTCCATCAGGTTGAAGCGTAGCGCGCCTTCACTCCCGTGTATCTCCAGGCGCAGTTCGTCGTTGGTCCCGGTTGCCAGGCGCGAAGCCTCCAGCGTGCCCACGGCTCCATTCGCCATACGTACCATCATCAGGGTCAGGTCGTCCACCTTCACCGGCATCATGTGGTCGGGTTTGCCGGGTAAGGGACGCTCCTTGATGAAGGTTTCCGCTATGGCGTGAACCTCCTCATACTCGCCCAGCAGGAAGCGGACCAGATCCAGCACATGCGATCCCAGGTCGAACAGCGCGCCGCCTCCGCCCTGAGCGGCATCCAAACGCCAGGAGATGGGGCGTTGCGGATCAATGTAACCGGGGTGCAGGTACGCGGCCCGAAAGCTGAAGACCCGCCCCAGAAACCCATCTTCCACCAGCTGTTTGGCTCTCATCATAGCCGGGATGAAGCGGTAGTTAAAGGTCATCTGGTTCTGGAGGCCTGTTTCGTGGGCCACCGATACGATCTCTCGAGCCTCGTCCAGGCTCATCGCCAGCGGCTTATCGCAGTAGACGTGCTTGCCAGCGCGCATGGCTGCAATTACCACCTCTTTGTGCAAGAAATTGGGCGTGCAACAATTGATGACGTCAATGTCATCTCGTGCCACCAGCTCTCGCCAATTGGTGGTTCCGAATTCATACTCCCCCTGTTCAACCCCTTTCCGGGTCGAATCTTGACTGGCTGCGCTGACCCCCACCAGCCTGATCCTGACCGGGAAAGGATCATAGATCATAGGCAAAAGCCGATAGGCCAGGGTGTGCACCTTGCCGATAAAGCCGTAGCCTACCATTCCAATGCGGATTTCTGGTTTGGCGCTCATAGGTTCCCATACTCCTTGTTGACTGCTTGTCCTCTACAACGCCAATTATACCATGGCCTTGCGATCAATAAAACCGCCTGGCGCGCGAGGCATTTCCAGGATTCGGGGGGGCCTTGTTTGCGTGCCAGGCTGAAGTGAGGTAGGATTCCGCGCCAGGTGTATGGGCAGACTGGGTGTACCAATAAGGTGAAAGGCATCGCATGGCTTACCGGGTAACTCAAACTGATGACTTGATTCTCCTGACGACCGGCTCTCTCACGCTGGGCATTGACCACCAAAGCGGGGCGTTGGCGCATCTCTCCCGGCCTGATGCTGACCCGGTCGCCGGACGTGGCCTGCCGGCCGCTGCCCTGGATGCCCGGCTGAACGGCCGCTGGCTGGCTGGGCCCACCCGCTACCTGGTCCACTCGGTGGAGGAGACTGGAGAGGGTGTGGCGCTGAGCGTCAGTGTCGCCCTGGGTGAGCTGGTGATGGTCGATCGATTTCACCTGGTGGGCTCGCTGATCGAGCGGAGCGTAAGCGTCTGCCTGCTGGCAGACACTGGTGGCCCGCCTCCGCGCGAACTCCAGTTGAACGGCGTGCGCTTGATCGTGCCGGGCGTGGCAGTTGGGGTGGCTTCCGATTGTCGTTTCGAGGCGCCGGCCTGCGCCGTGCGGCCTCGCCTGCCACTGCCTGTGGCGGCCCGCCAGTCTCTGGACCAGCCCGGCGTTGATCCCGAATTTGCGCCGGGTGCTCGCTCCCGGTGGTTCACGGCCATCAACGACTGCCCCGACATAACCCCTGGCCTGATGGTAGTCCATAACCCTGGTGTTGCCTTGCAGGACCCGCCGGCGGACGGGGGCCAGGGAGCAGAGCCAGGCCGAAGCCTGCTGGTCTGGTATGTGAGCCGGGCCGAGGCAGCCACCGCGCTGGTGGCGGGGGATGGGCACCTGGCGGATCTGGTCCACCAACCTGCTCTGGCCGCCTGGCTCACAGCGGGGCGAAGGGTGATGGGGGGCACCCAGTACATCTTGCTGCACGACGGTGATTACGCGTCGGCGCTGGACGCCTACCGGGCCAGCTACGTTCGCACAGGCATCTACCCGCCTCTCTACGGGCAGCTGCCTGCCTGGGTGAAAGAGGCGGTCATCTACGAGGTGCATCCGGGTCAGTTCGGCGGGTTTCGGGGGCTGGCGGCACACCTCCCCCATTTAGCCGAGCTGGGCGTCAGCGTTCTTTATTTGATGCCAGTCATGGAGTTCGACAACCGTTCCGGTCAGGCCTGGGACGAAAACTGGCTGGGGGCTGGTAGCCCCTACGCCATCAAAGATTTCGAACGACTGGAGCCGACGCTGGGGAGCGAAGCTGATTTCAAAGACTTGGTGGATGCCGCGCACGCGCGTGGGATACGGGTGCTGATGGACTTTGTCCCCCAGGGTTGCGCCTTGGACGCTCGCTACGTGACTGAGCACCCCGAGTGGTTCTGCCGCGACGAAGCAGGCCACATGGTTCACTCTCATAACTGGATTGACACCTGGTCCCTCGACTGGGCCAACCCTGATTATCACGACTACATGCTGGACTGGAGCCTGCGCTTCGTGCGTGAGTGGGGCGTAGATGGCTACCGGATCGACGCACCTCACGGTAAGGAGCCCAACTGGGACCGGACCATCCCCTACCATGCCAGCGCCACCAATCTGGGGGTCATTCGTCTGCTGGAACGGCTGCAAGCCGGCCTAAAGGCCATCAAAGCGGATGGCGTACTCATGTGTGAGCTGTTCGGTCCCGTATTCACTCATAGCCACGACCTGGCCTGCGACTACTATCCTATGGTCATGGCCTACGAGATGCTTGACCAGCGCCTCACGCCACGCGAGTTCGGGGTTTGGCTGGCCGACTACTGGCGGGTGATGCCGCCAGGCGTTGCCCGTGTCAGCTTCACCGAGACGCACGACACGCGCGAGTATCGCCCTCCGGCATACGTCTTGCGTGGATCGGCCGCTGAGCGGGCGCTGTTTGGCATCCTGGTGATGGCCGGCTTCATCCCTATGCTGTGGAGCGGTCAGGAGAGGGGATGGGAGGACTTCTACCGCAAGATGTTCGCCGCCCGCCGCCAATCCAGGGCGTTGCGCCAGGGGGACTTCTATTGGAATGCTGTCG
>CP070811.1:3130094-3134397 GCA_020343875.1 Anaerolineales bacterium
CCTACACCTACCTACGACAGCATGATCCATATTGCCTCTGTGGTTAACGACACCGACTACTATTCAACCGGCCGCAATCTTGAAAACCTGGGCCTGGCCGGCCTGACCCTACAAGAATTGGCGACATACGTGCAAACGGGTCGCAAGCCTTAAGCCGGGCAGGGCAGCCAGTTCAGGGCAGGCGCCGCAGCCGGCCCACATAGAAGCCGCGAGTCGCGATCCGAGCCCGCCTATTATCTAAGTCCCGCCATCTCCTGCAACAGATGCCAGTTGGCCAGGCGGTCGGCCTGGGCCGCCTGCAACACCTCCGATGGGTTGCCGTTTTGGTCGAACTGCTTGGAGAAGCGGCCTTCAGACCGAGCGAACGTGATAAAGTCAATCAGCTCGCCCGTCTTGGGGACGGTGTACCAGTCCTCTTTCTGGGCTGGATTGCCCTGCAAGCTCAGCCGCTCGCGGATGGTGTCACCGTTGCGCGGGTCGTATATGAATACCGGGAAAGCCCGGCTCTCCACGGCCAGCTTGGCCTGGTGGCGGCTCAAGTTGTCGCCCACGCCGTGTTCGGGTTGGCAGGTAGTGTAGCAGTTGACCACCGCCGGGCCGGGGAACGACGCCGCGTCGAGCACCGCTTTGTAAAAGTGATTAGGAATGGCCGCCACTGTCTGGGCCACGAAGGTATTGGGGTGCATCATCGCAATGCGCCCTAATTCTTTGCGGCTCTCCTGTTTGCCAGGTATGGCCTTGCCGTGTGAATACATCTTGGAGTCCTGGCCAGTGAACGTCGCGGTGCTGGTTTGGCCGCCCGTGTTGGAATAGACTTGAGTGTCGAGCACCAGGGCTTTGATGTTCATGCCGCTGGCCAGCATGCGGCTCAGTGATTGGAAGCCGATGTCGACCATTGCCCCGTCGCCTCCCATCACCCACAGTTGCTTGTCCTGCCAGCCAATCTGGTCCCAGCGCATACGGATGCCCATGGCATCGGCGGGTCCGTTCTCGAAGAGAGAGTTGGTCCAGGGTACCAAGTAGGGGTTGTACGGGTAGGTACTTCCATACACGGTGTTGCAACCGGTGCTGGCCACGATGCCGATGTTTTCGGCCCCATACTTGTAGCCCAGGGCTGCCAGCCACATGCGCACGACGGTCGCCTCACCGCAGCCAGCGCAGGAGCCAGCGCCCCCCACGTAGAGCATGCTCTGCTCGGCCAGCATCATATCTACCGCAACCTTCTCATTGATGTAACGTTCGGGAGTCGACGGCAGAGAGCGGAAGAAGCCAATGCTCTTCTGATAGATGGGAACAGTCGTGTCTTCCTTTTCGATCATCTTGAGCGCATTGTAGCCCAGGTCCTGACAAGCTTCCACGCACTCGGCACACCCTTTGCACTTGGTGGGATCGATAAAGATGCCAAATTTGCCGGGCGTTTCGCCTTTGCGTTCGGGGACCTTGTAGAATTTGTTGGTAATCGCAAACTGGTCCGCCATAAAGCCCCGCTCCCCGGCGTCCTCGACCTGACCGAGAGCTTGCTCCAGCCCATCTACGTCGACTACTTTGCCCAGGATGGCGGTGTCGGGACACTGAGTGACACAAGTCATGCAACCGACACAACTCTCGTGGATAAACTCGGGGATTTCGGGTGCCAGGTAGCTGAAATCGCGAAACGCGCCGGTGCCAGCCGGGATGATCGAACGCGCCAGTTGAACGTCAGCCTCTAACGTCGTGGGGCCGCTCCCTTCGTTGTACTCACCGATAACCCGGTCAAAGAAGTCAGCCACATCTATGATCTGTTGGTCGTAACCCTTGCCATCCTCATCCGTCTTACTTATCTTCTGGATATCAACTTGATCTGTTGTAACGCCCATTTTTCCCTCTTTCTTAGATCTCAGTATCCGTCAATACTTCGTCACTTTGCCTTAGGCAAACAGCTTCACTTCTGCCCTGGGGTCGAAGATGGGAGCGGTGATGTCCTGGGCAATGACCGCCGGGGGTATCTCGAACACCTCTCGATAACCGCGCTCCACAGCGCGCATGTTGGCCTGTACCACTGCCTCTCCTCGCTTGCCAAAGTACTTGCGCAGCGCCTTCTCAGAGCGAGCCAATACCTCCTCGTCAGTCAGGCCGGCTTCTTCAGAGAAGGGGGTGGCTTTGAGGAAGATGCCCAACAGAACAATACCCTGCATGCGAACTTCCAGGTCAGCCACGGGGGCCTCTTCCCGGGCGATCTTGGCCGCATCGGCAGCCAGTACCCGGATCTTTTTGTCTCGGATGATCTGCTTGGCTTTGGGTGGCACAGACGCCCACACCGTCTCTGGCGTGTCTTTGGAAGTTTGCACGAAGATGGTGCCTCCTGGCTGGATACCCGCTAACGGGTTGCTGGTGAGAAAGGCATTCACATCGTTCATGGGCACGAATTCAACCTGGTTTAGTTCGGAATGGGTCAGGATAGGCTTGTCCGCAACGGTCAAGTAGTAAGTAGTAGGCAGGCCCTTCTTCTCTGAGCCGTATTTGGGATAGGCCTGTACCTGCTTACCGAACACGTCGCCGGCGATGGTGGCGATGACTTTGTTGGTGGTTACCGATCCGTACCCGCCCACGGAATGCCCGCGCATGGAGAAGGCCCCCTTGGGCCGCACGTCGGGATCAACCCCATCCGTTAGCGACAATTCATGCTTGATGCCCACTACGAAGTAGCGTCGGCCCGCTTGAGCCATATTTTGGGCCACCGCCACAAAGTCTCCGGGGCGAACGTCCCGACTACCTAATCCGGCCGAGCCGCTGTACACGAGCGGAACGCGGTCGAGCTGCGGATAGCTCTCGGTACCGCTGATTGCATCGGAAAAGGCGGCTTTGATGTCTGCGGTGAGAGGATTGCTCTGGGCCAGAGGGTCATCCATACGTTCGACGACGCTAAACGCCTCCACATTCTGCAGCGCGCCCACGATCTGCGGGCCGGGAAAGGGGCGGTAGCAGGTGACGTGAACCACACCCACCTTGATCCCTTCCTGTTCGCGGATCCAGTCTACGGTAGCCAAGGCGGTCTCCATCATAGAACCCATACCCACGATGGCATACTCAGCATCTTCCATACGGTAGCTTTCCACCGTCTGGTACCTGCGCCCGGTCAGCCGGTAAAACTCTTCCATTGCCTCCTGTACAGCAGCGGGTACCGCTGCATAGTAAGCGCGCTGGGCAATTTTACCCTTCATATAGCTGTCCTGATTCTGGACCACGCCAGTCTGCAACGGGTTGTATGGATCAAACAGGTTGACCAGTCTGTCTTCTGGCTTGCCGACGAATTCTTTCATTAAATCCGGCTCTGGCAACAGCACGTCCTCCACCGTGTGGGTGGTCAGAAAACCATCTTGCACGTTAAAGAAGGGGGTTTGGCTTTTCTCAGCCGCACGACGTGAAATAAGGCACAGGTCACCAGCCCCCTGGGCATTTCGGGCAAAAAGGATGCCCCAGCCGGCGTCGGCTACGCCCATGACGTCGTCGTGGCCTGCGTGTACGTTGAGGCTCTGAGTAGTCAGGGCTCGCGCGCCGATATTGAAGACAACCGGCAGCCGCTTGCCGCTAATCGTGTAGAGCACCTCTTTCATCAGGATCAGCCCCTGGCCCGAGGTGAAGTTGGTCACCCTGCCGCCAGCCAGGGCAAAGCCCTCACAAACCGTCGCCGAGCTGTGCTCCGACTCTGGCTCCAGGAACATCAACGGGTCGCCCCACAGATTCTTTTGGCCGTTAGCAACTGCCGCGCCGTAGCCAGCACCCATCGTCGTGGATGAGGTAATAGGATAGGCACCAGCCGCCTGGGTCACATGGGTCTCAACCCACACCACCGTCCCGGATCCATCGGCAGTGGTGGGGATGCCCGGATAAGTAAAGCCTGCGTCTCTCCCATTTTCGTCAACTCTATTCATCACAACCTCCTGACAGCGTCAAAGGAATGCCATATAGGCCAACTTCCCGGTGACAACCGGGTCGGTTGAATCTTGCTTGTTAGCCCGGCTACCAACTGTACTACACTAATTTATAAAAATCAAATTATAGAAATCCAGCCGCAAATACCCTGAAAACCCTTGAGAAGAGTTACTGGCTGATGGCTGGTGCCCGGGCTACTCTCCCCAAGCGGTGAGCACCTCTCTCTGACCGGCCCTTATGGCGCGCAGCAAGGCATCCTGATCTACCGGCAGGCTCATAGCCCGCACACCGACGGCGTTGTAAATAGCATTGGTTATGGCTGGGCTGGTGGGGATGCTGGGCAGCTCGCCCACACCCTTGGCTCCGTAAGGGCCATCGGCAGTTTCGTGCT
>CP070811.1:3134497-3137368 GCA_020343875.1 Anaerolineales bacterium
CTAACTTATCTGCCGGTGATTGGGCTGCTAACCCTAAGCGCGTGGTCCAATTACGACGCTTATGTCAATCGCTATCTCGCTCAGCGCCAAGCTGCACTGCATCCTAGCGACGCAGCCCGCTCGATCGCCTCCCTGCCTGCCAAAACCGAGGTCTACCTGATGGGCGCGCCCAATATCTTTGCGGGCTATGGCACTTTTCGTTTCTTGACTCCGGACAGGGCGATATGGGATGTAATAAACGTCACTGATTGGGTCCCTATACGCCGGCCTGACCCGCCCGATATCACCTTTCTCCTGTGGGAGTCTCACCTCGATCGGCTACCCTACCTGGAGTATGTCTATCCAGGCGGCGATTACCTGCCCCACATCGACCAGCACGGTCATTTGCTATTCGCCACCTACCATGTTCCGGCCCAGGTGATCCGCCAGCGCCAGGGATTGACGGCAAACATCTATCCAGCCAATGATTGGGAAGGGGAACCGCTGGCCCAGATCAGTCCCGCCCCGCTTGACTCAATGACGCTTAAAGAACATGCGGGCCAGTCCACCCTGGCCAGCATCGAGCCCGGCAGCCCTGTCAACGTAGTCTGGAGCGGCACCATCTGGTTGCCCGATGGCCGCCCACGCATGTTCTGCGTGCCAGTCCCACCTCATATTGACGAGGTGGGGCCTGTCCCATCTAATGGCCGTGAGCCAGCGGCAAGCAGCGGCGCGGTCTATCTGAAAGTTGGCGACACACGAATTGAGAGCCCTCGCACAACGGGCAGCTGTAACGGCCTTTTCCTCATCCTCGAGCTGCCTGCCGGTCCGCATCCAATCCAGGTCGGTGCTGCGCTGGGTGCAGGGAATGAGACAATAGAGCTGAACTGGCGGCAGTACGAAGAAGAGTGGGAAGCAGTGCCCTCCTATGCCCTATGGGCCGACGTTTGGCCCGGCGGACTGTTGGGCACTGGGAAGAGGGACGGAGAAATGCTGTCACCTCCAGAGATCGCCCCCCTTATCGCTTACCGGGATTTCTCCCGTCAGGTGCCGGGAGCGGTCAATGCCTCCTGGACCGGGTGTCTGGTGGTAGACGTACCCGGCAATTATGAATTCCGCGTCCGGTCCTTCGACGGCGTGCGCCTGACCGTGGACGACCATGCACTTATCGAGGACAGTCACCGCGGGGAATTGGGCGTGTCAAACGCCCGGGTTGAGCTAGAAAAGGGCCGTCACCCAGTTCGGCTCGAGGCGCTCTTCACCGACGGCCCCCGCTGGCTGGAATGGTACTGGCAACCACCAGGTGGCAGGTGGGAACTTGTCCCACCGCAAGTTCTGGTGACGCCCACCAATGGCTGCCAAACGAGAAACCCGGAAACCCCTGTTCAGTGACCGGAAGGCCGAGTTTCTTCCTGCCAGAGAGCCAATGCCCGGCGGTTGGAAGCAAAGGCGATGTCATCTGGCAATTCGTCAGGGCCAAAGAATGCCACCTCGCTGGCGTCATCACCAGGGCGGAGATTGCCCCCTACCACCTGCCCTCGATAAAGGATGACAATGCCCGGCCCACGAGAATCATTCAGGTATTGGCTCACTTCCAACAGGCCAGTGAGTTGTACCTGCAATCCGGTCTCCTCCAGGCATTCGCGCCTGGCGGCCTCATCCGGTGCTTCGTCGTATTCTACAAAACCGGAGGGCAGGCACCACGAACCCAGGGCTGGCACCACTGCCCGACGCACTAATATGACTTTGCCATCCTGTTCGACCAGCACGGCCGCCCCGACCTTAGGATCGATGAAATGGACAAACCCGCACCCCGCACATACCCGCCGGTTGCGTCCAAACACAAATCTTTCTTGCATCTCCGCCCGGCAGTGCGGGCAATAACTATAAGCCTCTCTTCCATCTCTCATAGTTACACTCTATCTACTAACATGCTGCCCATGCATTTCTCTCGGAGTCTGCCTGTTATCCACTCTTATGTCTTGCTTTCTACCGCTTCCCGCGCTGCCCGGATGTTACCCATGGGTGAGGTAATGGGCGTCACGCAACCCGTGCCGACAATAAGCCTCCGCCCCCCAGTCTCCCCGATGGCAGCCTGGGCCTCGGCGCGTACCCAATCGGGGGTGCCACGCAGCATAGTCTCCCATTGGCGCAGCCCGCCTACCAACGCGCCCGGGAAATGGCTCATCGCCTCGCTCAGCGAAGGCGGCGTCTCACGATCATGCCAGTTGATGGCCTGCACCGGGTAATCGGCAACCAAGTCGAACATCACGTTGGCTCCGTGCAGATGCAACAGGTTGAGCCATAACCCTTCGGTCGCCCCCAGAACTCGCAAATCGTAGGGGCAACCGAACTCGAGGTACTCGGCTTCGGTCAGCAGGTCATGAGTTGCGTGCTGTAGCGCCAGGAAGATGCCCGCCATGCCGGTCTCGCGGGCCGCCTCAATGAAACGAACAATGCTCTCAGTGATGGTTTCCAGCCCGGCTCTGACCGCCTCAGGATGTTGACGCAGATCGGATAGCAATCGCTCGCCAGCCAGGTTCTTGGCTTGGGCCAGTGGGTTGAAGATAGTCTGAATAAAGGGCACCTCCTGGCCCACCTGGTCACCAATGATGGCCAAGGCCCGCCGAACCTCATCCAGAAGGCCGCTATGTGAATCGAGGACTGATAAGCGGAACCAGTCCTCTGGGCTTTGGATAACCCGCTGCCCCCACTCGCGGGTCCCCTCCTGGTTACCCATCCAGCGCGTCTCCGCCCCCCAACCGGCAACGCAATAGTTGCTGGAGGGGGTAACCTTGATGAAGTCAAAATCGAAGGTCCGCTGAAAGTCCAGCGTGGAACGGGCCAGATCCTCCGCGCGCTGGTCGTCGCCGGGCCAGTGGCGCCACAGAG
>CP070811.1:3137468-3140274 GCA_020343875.1 Anaerolineales bacterium
GAGTAGCCTCTCTGCAGCTTTTACGTGTAGAAAGAACCCCGGCACCGGTGAGGCGCCGGGGTTCTTGGCTGAGCGGAGCTGCGGGCTTTCGCAGCGAATAGCGCAACCCCAATGAACTGAAGTCGCAACCCAACAAGAGAGAGCGGGACATCTTAGTAATGAGGTGTCCCGCTCTAGTTTTGCAGCGAGATTCCTCCTGCATAGGATATAAGTCTGCAACCAACCCTATCCTAATGAGAAGGAGGAATCTCATGATTGACTGTACCCGGAAACCGTTGACAGCGCAAGCTGTCGAGCAAGCCATGAAGGAGCACGACGGACTGGTGCATGCCTTCATTCAGCGCCAGGGAGGCGGAGACATTTCCTACGAGGAAGCGCTGCAGGCAGGCCGGATTGGGCTGTGGCACGCGCTGCAGGGCTATGATCCGGCACGTGGGACAGCCTTCTCCACCTATGCGTGGGTAGCCATCTACCGCCGGATTCACCGCCGGGCCAAAGAGCTGAGCCCAGACACCGAAGTTCTGTCGGCGGAGATCGCGGGCTCCTGGGTCTTGCCGGACCCTGCTAGGGAGTTGGAGAAGAAGCTCATCCAGGACGTTCTGCACGAGTTGGTCGGCCAGCTGCCCAAACGCCTGTGTCAGGTGGTTGTGGGGCGGTTTGGTCTGGGGGCGCAGCCGCCGTGTACGCTGAAGGAACTGGGCCAGGAGTTGGGGCTCAGCGGCGAGCGGGTGCGGCAGCTCGAGCAGGATGCGCTGGCTTGGCTGCGCCATCCGGCGCACTCCTGGTATCTGCGTCACCTGACGGGCAAGAACACAGCGGTAGACTACCGGCGTGCTCTGGCCCAGAACGCGGCTCTGCGGCGTGCTCGGAGGAAGAGGCGATGAGTACGACCAAGACTCCCACAGCCGTTCAGAAGCGGGCACAGAATCGTAAAGCCCTGGCTCCCTTTGCCCTGCACAACCTGAAGGAGAAGCTACCCTTGGTCCTGTCCCGTGACCCCAACCTGCCCCCCTCTCCCAAACCGCGCTATCGCTCTGCCTACCGCTACCCCGGTTTGGAGGATCTGAATCAAGATACGCTCGAGACCTTCTCGCCCTTTGAAATCGGCGTCCGGCTCTTCGACTACAGCTCCCTGGAACTCCTCCTGGCCGCCCACGTCTATCGAGCCTCGGCCAAGGGACAGGTGCCCTTTCACCCGGTGAGCATGTACCTGTTGAGCCTCTACCGGCGAGAGCGGAATCTCTCCCGTCATGAGGTCCTCCGCATCTTGCGCCATCCCGAGGACGGCCAGACCCTGCGATACTGTACAGGGTTTGCAAACGAGTTCCCTAGCGAATCCGGCTTGCGCCACTTCGAGGGACAGCTTGGGCCTGAACTGCAAATGGAGATCAATGCCCTCCAGTTGCACGCCCTCTACCGGGCTGGCCTCCTCCCCGTCAAACCGGACGCAGAGGAGAACACCCAGGCAACACTGTCCTTCGACGGCATGCTCCACGATGCTCGCTCACGCATGCGCTGCTCGAGCGTGAAAGCAGGCTGTTACGAACCAGCCCCCCGGCCTTGTCTGGCGAAAGAGAAAGGCAAGCGGGGATGTGCATGCGACGAGGACAAGTGTGCTGACAGTTGTCAGCATGCAACGCCCCGGGATCCCGAGGCACGCTTCATTGTCTACACAGGCAACAACAAGAGAGCCAAGACCAGTCCCAACACCCCCGTCGAGAAGGGCAAGCAAGATTCCCGCGTCAGCCGCATGGTCTATGGCTACTACAGTTACGCCGGTCAGCTCTTGGACGACGAACTGGCCACGTACTGGACCTTGCCCGCCGCCTTCGGCGCTGCCACCTGCGGCGACCCGGCCCTCTTCCCCGACAACTTTGCCTATCTCCAAACACGCTTCTCCTGGCTCCAGGTCGGAGAAGTCCTGGCCGACGCTGGAGCTTGCGAACAGACCTGCCTCGACGCCATCTGGGATGCGGGCGCGTTGCGCATGGTCGATATCTGTGCCCACCAGACTGACGACGACCCAGATATCCGGCTGGCGCGCGGATATGATGAGCATGGCCATCTACTTTGTCCTTTTGGCTACCTCCTACACTCCAATGGCTACGACTACGAACGACGACGGGCCAAATGGCGTTGTGTCAAACGCTGCCAGCATGATCCAAACAGAGCCGTGCCCCAATGCGACTACCTGCAAGCCAAGTACAAGCACGGCTATACTGATACGGTCGGTCGCACACACGCCGATGGCTCGGTTCGACTAGCCCGTGAGATTCCCTACGGCAGCCCGGCCTGGAAGGAACGCTTTGGCCGCCGCAACTGCGCGGAGAGTCGCAACAGTATCCTGGAACGGCTGGGACTCAAGCGTATGCCCGTGCACGGGTTGACCGCTTGCCACGTGACCGTCTTGCAGGGTGACTTTGTGGCTAACCAAAATACCCTGGTCCGGCTCATCCGTGAGGCTACCGCTCTGAGCTAGGATCGCCAACTGGAGCTGTTTTCTTGCACCCCGCTCAGTCAACTCTCTCAGTGGGGTAATACCCCCTGCCTCCTGCCCCCATTCTTGGCTCTTATCCGGCGTCTGTGATGGCCCGGATGCTCCACTTATCCCTCTCAGTCCACCGGCGCTTATCTGCTCGCCTGATCCGCTGCGCACTGCAGGCTCACTCGCTGCGCAATCCTGGCCGAAAAACTGCAGACAAACTCCTACAACCCAGGCCTGGTGCCGCTTGCCACTATACCTGGGTCATCCAAGCCTATCACCCCTGCGCATTGTATGTGGGATCCTCGATCCGCTGCGAAAGCC
>CP070811.1:3140374-3153767 GCA_020343875.1 Anaerolineales bacterium
AGTAATAAGATGGCCAGGCCCAGCCAATGCGGAGCGAGGGTCAGATCCGCCAGGTTAGCGGCCAACGTGCTCAAGTAGTTAGCGCAGCCCCGAACCAGAAAGCCCCCCAGCACAATCCCTCCACCCAGCAAGGTCCAACCGCTGAAGTAGCTGAACAGCTGGTGCTCTGAGGCCTGGATCAGCTGGAAGACCCCACCCGGCCCGCGGGCTGCCACCAATTCAGCCAGGCTGAGGGCTATGGGCAAGAAAAGCGCACCGGCCATCAGATAGACCAGCGGCTGACGCACTACCGCCCACTGGCTGATGGGCCCCAACAGCAAGAAGACGCCCATGCCCAGGCTCATGCCCAGCCCCACGGTCATGGCTCTGAATAGCCGCATATCGCGGCTATAGCGAAGTTCACCCAGCATAGAATCGTCTCGGCTCATTGTCTTCCCGCATGTCACACGATCTCGACTTGGCTACCCGTCTCGGCTTCAATCTCGGTCGCAAAAGCTCTCAGCTCCTCCATCGCGAAGGCATTGGCTTCGCCGGCCGGTCGCCCCAGAACCACCAGGTCCACCTTCTCTTCCCGGGCTACGGCCTTGATTTCGTCGCGAACCCGCCCTGGGCGGCAAATGCACTGAACCGGGACTCCCTCGCCCTCAGCCCTTTCCTGGGCCATGGCCAACAAAAACCCGCCCATGTTTTGCAACTGATTGCCCACGTCAACCACGATGGGGGCGGCAGTCTTGTCCAGGAAGTGGGTGTCTATCACATACAAAAAGATGAGCGAGTCGCCCCGTTGGCGAGCAAGCGCAATGGCCTGATCCTGGGTCCGGTAACTCGCCTCGCCTCCTCGGGTAGCGCACAAGATTTTGCCCATAGCCGCCCTCTCTTCCAAGTGGCCTGTCAATAACGAAGCCATAACCATAAGCTAGCGACCACCAGAGTGACGAAGGTGATCGGAGCACCCACACGCAAAAAGTCGACGAACGTCATACGATACCCAGCCCGGTCGCACAGGCCAGCGGCCACGATGTTGGGTGCTGAGCCAAGGTAGGTAGCATTGCCGCCGAAGTCGGCACCGGCGATCAGGGCCCAGTAGAGGACCTGGCTGTGGGCACCTGGGATGGTCCGAGTCAGAAAGTCAGCCACCGGCAAGGCAGCGATGGTGAAGGGAATATTGGCCACGATCCCCGAGGCGACGCCGGTGACCCAAACCATCAGGAGCAGGGCCAGGGTGAGATTCTCGCCAGCTAGCTGCCCAATGGCACCAGCCACCATGTGAATCAGCCCCACCTCTTCGATTCCTCCCACCAGAATGAAAAGGGCCATGAAGAAGACCAGGGTGGTCCAGTCGACTTCCCGCAACATGTGACTCACGTCGGGTTTTACCCAGACCAGCAGCAGGGTGGCCCCAATTAGCGCAACGACACTGGGCGGCATGCCAATCAGGTCTTCGATCAAAAAGAGGACCAGGGTAACGCTCATGAGGAAAAGCGATCTGCGCAACAAGCGAGCATCCGTAATACGCGCTTCAACCTCCAACCGGGCCAGTAGATCCGGCGACGGCCGAAAAGGGGAACCAAAGTAATCTTTTCGATATATCAGACTGATCAACCCAAACAGGGCCAGCATAGTCAAAACAGCAAGAGGCGCCATATTCAAGGCATATTGGGTGAAGCCCAAGTTCAAATGAGAGCCAACGATGGTGCTGGGTGGGTCACCAATCAGGGTGGCTGCCCCGCCGATGTTCGAAGCCAGCACTTCGGGGATGACGAAGGCAAAAGGATGTAGGCGCATCATCAGCGCGATTTGAATACTGATAGGGACCATGAGTAGGATAGCTGTGACATCGTTCAAGAATGCCGAGATCACTCCGGTCAGGCCAGTCAGGGCAATGGCCAGCAGCCAGGTCTTGCCGCGGGTTATTCTATAAGCCCGGAATGCCAGCCACTGAAACAGGCCGGTCTGCCCCATGACGGCCATAAAGATCATCATACCCATGATCAGGAAGATGACGTTGAAGTCAATAAAAGCGACGGCCCGTTCGAAAGAGATGATCCAAAATTCGTCGTTGAAGGTGCCCAGCGTGTAGGTGAGTCCCATCATAATGACGGCTCCCAGCAAGGCGGCCACCGTTTCGTGGATCACGCGAAAGGAAATGAGTCCGAAAACCACCAGAAAGGTGGCAGCAGCGAAAAAAAAGGCTGGGTTGAGATGGCGCGCCAGGGTGACGTCGCCCAGGTAGACCAACGTGTGAGGCACTCCATTGGCGTCGGAGCCCTGGCCGTAGGCGGGGGGAGAAATCGACAGCGACCTGTTGGCGAAAGTGGCGCGGTGAAAGCGAAGAACCAGGTGCGACTGGCCAACTTGGAGTGCTCGTAGGGTTTCAGGCGCCAGGGGGAGAGCCATCAGAAACGAGCCATCCAGTCGACTTTGGGCCGTGGGCCAGCCATTGGCTTCGTCCACCATCACCACGTCAACTGGCTTCCCGTCCAGGATAGCCTGCACCGTTACGTCGGGGATGGGGCCAGCCTGGGTATCCAGGACGCGTCCGCTGACGAGAAGCGTGGCCGGGTCACCCTGCGGCGACTGGGCTTGCCCGGCGAAAGGCCCCCACAGGGCCAAGCCCAACACGGTTAGCAGACAGGCAAATGGCACGATTCTTTGACGCATCCAGTTCCCCTTGGGAATGATGATTCTGCTGGCTACTTCACAGAATAATCCAGTGGTACTTCCCTTGAGAGAGCCACTATTCGGGCGTTACTTCCGATGCCCAGGGGTCATGTTCCAGGGCAGCCCGTCCGATCTCTCCGGCACGGCTGATGGCCAGCTTGACGCAGATGGGACCGATAATCTGCACCACAAAGGTGGTGGCAGTAATCACGTTGATGATCAAGAGCCCCAGAGCTTGGCCCTCGGGTCCATACGCAGCAAACCGGCTGGACGAGGCCAGCGCCAGGCCAATGGCCACGCCTGCCTGAGATAGCAGCCCCAACCCCAGGTTGTCTCTCACAGCAGGCTCCGCTCTACCTAACGTGCCGCCCACCCAGGCGCCCGCAAACTTTCCAAAACTGCGCAGCGCTACATAAGCGATCCCCAGCAGCCCCATGGCGGGCAACAGTCTGATCTGAAATCGAGCGCCTACCAGGGCGAAAAAGAGCACATAGATGACCGGGCCCGCCTGCTCGATGGTGAAACGAATGTATCGGCCATGCTCTTCACAGCGATTGACGACGACTGTCCCCAAGACCATCGTGGTCAAAATCAGGGAGAAGCCAACTGCCTGGGCCAGCCCCACGCACACGAACACGAAACCGATGGAGACAGCCATTGCATCGTGACGCCTCTGCATGCGGCACAGGATGAGGTCGAGCAACAGGCCCATCCCCAGGCCCAACACAACCGAGCCGCCGATCTCGATCAGCGGCAGCCCGATGATTGGCAGCAGGGAGGGCGCGCCCGAATGGGCGAGCAGGGCCTCCGCCACGGTGGCCGTGATGCTGTACAGCAGCAGCGCCAGCGCATCATCGAGTCCGACCACGGCCAGCAGGCTGGTGGTCAAAGGTCCTTTGGCGTCGTACTCGGCCAAGACGTCGACGGTGGCTGCAGGGGCCGTGGCGGACGACATAGCGCCGAA
This sequence comes from Anaerolineales bacterium, assembly GCA_020343875.1. GTDB lineage: Bacteria > Chloroflexota > Anaerolineae > 4572-78 > NAK82. The sequence continues at coordinate 3,144,000 of CP070811.1, forward strand.
GATGAGGGCGGTGCTCCAGGACTGGGTGATGATGAAAATGCCAGCCGTAACCAGGGCGAATGTGCCCAGCGCCTCGAACAACAAAATGAAGGAAATGCTGCGTCCCAGCCGGCGCAGCTCTTTGAAGAGCAGGTGGCTCCCCATGTCGAAGCCGATGAGCCCCAATGCGACCTCGCTGATGAACGTCAACTCTTCACACAGTTCCAGGGGGACAAGGTTGAGGAGCGACGGGCCCAAGGCGACACCCACACTGATGAAGCCGACCACCTGGGGGATACCCAAACGTTGGAAGGCCTTGCTGCCCAGAAACGCCACGGCGATAATCATGCCGATGACGGCTAAGACGTTTGGTTCGTAATGGATGCCAAGTGGGTCGAGCATAATGTATTTTGTGCTGAAAGCTTATGGGAAAATGCCCAGAGCGGTCGGCGATCTAACCCAGGAAGTTGGCAAATAAACAGGAAAGCCGGTGCGTTCGGCCGAGATGGCCACACAGATTTATCTTACAACGATGACTTCAACGCCCGTGTTGAGACTGATAGCCTGGGCGAATTGGGGTAGCTCCTCTTGAGAGAAGGTCTTCTTCTCTGAGCCAGTTCCGGGCGCGCCGAGGACCAACGTGCCGGCTTTTACCTCGCGCAAGAAGCCCTCGATGGTCTGGCGCACGGTCCCATGGCGCACAACCATGTCAGCGAGGATGCCTTCCTCGTGGGCTCGCGCTTGGGCGATGCATAACAGTCTCCTGCCCAGTCGCTCCAGCTCGTCCGCCAGGACATCCGCCAGCGCCTGATTATTGGGCTGGACAAAGTTGGTGTCCGCGACAAAGAGAAAGATCAAATGATCTCCGCGTTCGCGCGCTAATGCAATCGCTCGTTCCTGGGTGCGGCGGCTGGCTTCGCCGCCGCGAGTGGCGCATACAATGGGTCCCATAGGGTGGTTATTCCTCCGCTGTCCTGGGAGGTGCCGTGGCTTCGCTGATGAGAGCCAATGCTTCAAGGCGCCGGTCTACCTCGCCGGTCAGCTTTCTGTAAACTACTTCTGAGATCAGTCCCTGCCGCAAGGCATCGCTAAGCGCTCCCCGTTCGGCCCGCAATGCTTCCCGTCGTGCCTGAAGCAGAACCTCCCGTTCCAGCTCGGGATGTTCGGCAAACAGCTCGGCCATTTCAGTTGCCAGTTGTTGGCTGGTCTGATCATACTCATCTCTTAGACCAGCCCACACTTCTCCAGCCAGCAGGCCATCATGGCGCAGGTCTGCCAGCCGACTCAGCCCAGCGCGGGCTGCAAATAACCTGCCCATGCGCAGCTCGCCAGCCAAAACATGCTCTGGTCGGTCAGTCAACCCTAAGTGTCTAAGCAGAAACTGAAGGGTGGTGCCTTGAGCCAGCAATGTGAACAGCACCACGCCAAAGGCCATCACTTCCAGAAGCTCCCGCTGGGGTAGAGATAGCGGCAGACTCAGAGCCAGCGCCAGACCAATCGCCCCTCGCAGTCCCCCCCAAAACAGAACGTGTCGCCAACTGAGGGGTACCTGAACCTCGCTGCCACCCAGGCGGGTCAGCCATAGCATACCATACACCACTATAGCCCGGCTGACCAGGACTGCCCCCACGGCTGCCAGAATGGGGACAATGTTGACCACCAGTTGGGGAACGTTGACCTTAATGCCAATGAGCAAGAAAACGAGCGAGTTAGCCAGAAAAGCCAGATACTCCCAGAAGTTGATAAGCACGATCTTCGTCGTCGGCGACATGCCTTGGGGACTCATGTTGCCGCTGACAATACCGGCCGCCACCACTGCCAGCACGCCACTCACGTGTACTTGCTCGGCCACCAGGTATGCGCCATAGGCTAATACGGTGGTCAGCGTAATCTCGATGAAGTAGTCATCGATCTGGGCAATAAGGCGTGAAACCACCCAGCCTAAAGCCATGCCGATGCCTAGCCCACCCAGTGCCACGCGTAAGAAATCGAAAATGCCCTCGATCACGTCAAAAGAGCCCACTAAAGTGGCTGCCAACGCGATGTTGAAGACAACGATTGCGGTGCCATCATTAAACAGGCTCTCCCCTTCGACGGCAACCGCCAGCCGGCGTGATACGCCCAGGGCCCGGAAGAAAGCTACCACGGCTACGGGGTCCGTGGCGGAGATGAGGGCGCCGAATACAGCTGCAACGCTCAGAGGCAACCCTATGCCCAGGGATAGGATTCCGCCCACAATCAGTGTGCTGCACACCACACCCGGCACAGCCAGTATCAGAATGGGAGCAAGATTGTCGCGTAACTGATTAAACTCCAGGTGAAAGGCGGCTTCGAAAATGAGAGGGGGTACAAAGAAAGCCAAGATGAGTTCGGGTGTGAGTTCAAAGGCCAGCTCTTGACGAAATGTGATGAATAGTCCTACCAGTACCAAAGCCACCGTGTACGGCAAACGAATGCGGCGCACAGCAATGGCCACAATGGACACGACCAGCAGCAAGAGGATAACGAGAGTCTCAACGACCAAGAACTCGGCCATCTACTCTACTCCCAATTTGGAGCCTTAATTCTGGACTGAGAGCAGCAGGACACACGGCTCCGGGTAGTTGCCGGTCTTCTCTACCACCACCAGGCGAAACTCGTAATCACCCGAAGGAACTGAACGGGTGTCCCAGGCCCCCAAAATACCGCCAGAAATTGGGTTATCGAAGCGTTGGATGAAGGTCCAATCGCCAAAACCATTGCCGCGAAACTCAAACTTGTAGTACCAGAAGTCGGGGATGTTGGCCGAGCCGATGATCTGGATCACACCCGAGGCCATGGCACCGGTGCCCGGTTCAGAGATGCGTACACCAGGATTGGGGCAGTTAGCCAGCACACCCACGGCCGCTTCTGGGGTGGGGGTGGTAGTCTCAACCGGCAGCAAGGTAGGGCGCGGGCGCGGTGTGTCGGTGGGCGTCGGGGTGGGGAGCAAAGGTGGTGGCGTAGGTGAGGGAGGCAGCACAATCAGAGTGGTGGGGGTGGGGGTGATCTCGGGCAATGGAATCTCTTCCACCAGTGTCTGTGATGTGTAAAACACACCTCCAATAAGAATCAGGGTCACCAAAAGGCCTATAATCGCCTGAGCCATGCGCCCTGAAGCCGACTCCCGTTCCAGAGCAAAGATGGCATTATCGCGTTCGCGACGGGCTACCAAATGGGCCCGCAAGAAAAGAAAAGCAACCAGACCCAACACCAAATAAAGCCAAACGGAATAGTCAGCGATTAGCTTGACAAAAATGGTCATGGAGGATATACCAGCCTATAGTCGAGAGTTACCACGCAACTGCGTTCCCAAGTATAAAGGCAGGCAGCTCATGTGGCAAATTTGAGTATCAGCTGAACAGTGAGTGTAGCCCGAAAAGGGGAGGCGCTGCTCAACTCGGCACCTTCGACCACCCGACCCGACACAATGGGTGCGAGTCGGGCCGCAGCCAGGGTTTCGCGAACAGGAACATCTTACCTGTGCTAGACCGGCGGTAGCTCGCGTAATACGCCCTTGAGCAGCCTGACCAGGCGCGGTACAATCACCTTACCCGCCTCCAGCACTTCGGCGTGCGTGGTTTCTCTGTCCTGGCTGGGTTCGGTAATGGCTACATTACTGATACCCGATACCCCTAGCACCCGGGTGCCACCGTGCTGAGCCACGGTTACCTCGGGCACGGTGGACATACCCACTGCGTCGGCGCCGATAGCGCGCAAGAAGTGGATGTCGGCCGGCGTTTCAAAAGAGGGGCCAGCCAGGCACGTATACACGCCCTCCTGGAGGTTAAAGCCCAGGTCAGCAGCCACACGGCGCGCAGTTGCCTGTAATGTCGGGTCATAAGCCTGCGACATGTCAGGGAAGCGCGGGCCAAACTCGTCCAGGTTGGGGCCACGTAAAGGGTTCAAACCAGCCATGCCGACCAGGTTGATGTGATCGGTGATGAGCATCAAATCGCCGGGCCGAAAAGCAGGGTTGATCCCTCCCGCCGCATTGGTGACGAACAGCGTATGTATGCCCATGAGTTGCATCACCCGCACTGGCAGGGTAATACGCTGCATCGAATAGCCTTCGTAATAGTGGGTACGGCCCTGCATGACCATCACCGTCCGCCCTGCCAACCCTCCGATGATCAGCTTTCCAGCGTGCCCTTCAATGGTGGACAGGGGGAAGTGGGGGATTTCGGAGTAGGGGACGACGTCGGCCTGCGCCACCTCCTCGGCCAATGGGCTAAGGCCGGATCCCAATATGAGGCCAATTTGAGGCCGGTGGCTGGTTCGACCTTGAATGGCTTGTGCCGCTTCATCGTATTCCTTGAGTGTGAAAAATTCGTTACACATCAGATCTTCCCCAGCAATTCTTGCTTCTTCTGCTCGAATTCTGCTTTCGAGATAACGCCTTTTCTGCGCAGTTCATCCAGCTCAGCGATAAGTTCGGGGACATCGCCAGCGGTGGGGGGCGGAGACTCAAGTATGCGCTCCGCCCTGTGGCCAAAATCGTCCAAAAGGCCCAGGTCCTCCTTTTGGTTGAGCATTTCCGTTTTGAAGCGGACTGGGCCGCTGATGCGCTGCAGGCGATTCACCCCAATTTCGCTGGCAGTCAAGATATCTATGTCACCATACCCCAACATCCGCCCCAACGCCGATTGGCTAAGCACCACGTCGTTCACCTTCTCCAGCGATGAGTCGATGACATGCTTATTGAACATGCCCTCGGTCTGGATGACCCGCCGATTGGTAAGGACGTACTGCTCATGCCACCAGTTCAGAAACCGAATGCACAACCTGGTCAGGGGAATCAGCAGCAACAGCAGCGGGAGCAGCGTGAAAGGAACAGCGGCTGGTAGCACCAGGCTAAGAACCAGGGCAATGGCCGCAATTACCAACGAGATGAGGACATTAACAAGGAACGACCCCAGTAACACGATCCAATGCTGGCGGGTGATTAAGGCGATGCGCTCGTTCCGCCCCAGCAAGTTTTCAACGAATCCCATACTCTCTACTCCTGTTAAGCATGTTTACGCATCCGGGATGACACGCCCCTTCGGCCACATGGTGCCCCTTCGGGTGCGCGGTACCCAGTAGGTTGTGATAGGCCGCTGCAAGTATAACAAAACGCTCATATCAACATCACGCGCGTCAACTTGGCGCCGTATCCTAATATGAGCGTTGTACCAATTTCCTAATCAGAGACCGGGTTCGACGGGCTTACAAAGGACCGTCTGAGGGAGGCACAGCTTGAAAAGTCCAGTTAGCATCGGCGACGGCTATGTATCGGCCTTCTGGCCGACCTGTTGGTAAACCTGGGTGGTGGATATGTTGGCGTGCCCCAAGAGCTTCTGAATATCTTGCAGAGATTTGCCCTGACTCAGCTTATGTGCGGCAAATGAGTGCCGCAGGGTGTGGGGAGTCACGTCTTCGGAGATACCGACCTCATCCACATAATGCTTGATGATGAGCCAAAGTCCCTGGCGAGTCAGCCGCTGCCCACGGTGATTGAGGAAAAGGGCGCGCTCCTCTGGGTCACGCATCAGTTGCATGCGTCCCCTATCAAGATAACTTCGCAGGGATTCGAGAGCGCGGTCTGTGATGGGGATAACCCGCTCCTTGCTCGACATCTTCTTGCCACGCACGCGCACCGAACCTAAGGCCAAGTTCACGTCGCCTACGTCAAGAGAAACCAGTTCGGTGACGCGCATGCCTGAAGCATACAGCAATTCTAACAGCGCGTGGTCACGTTGCGATTTGGCCGAGGCGCCTTGGGCAGGAGCGACCAGTAAGCGTTCAATATCTTCACGGGAGATGGCTTTGGGCAGTCGCTTTTTCACCTTGGGGGAATCCAGCGTAGCAGTTGGGTCGTCAAAGATCACCTTGTCCGCCACCAAATAATGGAAGAACGATTTGATGGCAGCTACCTTGCGCGCCACGGTGGAGGACGTATATTCTCGCTCCTTCAGATTCAAGACGTAACTGATGATGGTGTCTCTATTAACCCCGGCCCAGGCAAGCTGTTCGGTCTCTCCATCTTGTTCCTGCAGGTACCGCAAAAACTGTGTGAGATCATTACGGTAGGCGGCAATCGTGTTGTCGGCATAGCCCTTCTCAGCGTCCAAGAAATTGAGAAAGTCCAGAATTTTCGCTTGCATGAGTCCATTCCTCCTGCGGCACCTTAGGGAGAGCACACGCCAACTCCCGCCAATCTCATAACTATTGTACCACAACTTTTCATAAAATCAAGTGGCAATTGTTAACGTAAGAAGACAACCGCCTTTGAGTGACAGAGCGCGCTGCATTTCATCGCGTGAACGAGAAATCTGTGCCCGCTTGAAACACAGCCTGACCAGCTAATCTTGGCTCCAGGTGAGGAACAGAATGATTCTGCAGGTTCCATTGATTATTGTAGCAGAAGTGTATCACAATTTGCCTGTCGAGGCAAGGAAGCCCAAAGTATAAAGTATCCAGACAAGGGTAAATCACCAGCCGACCACGGGGCGCGGCGCAGCATAAAGCCGTGGTCGGGTGAGCGAAGCCCAATCGAATGCCCAAAGGGGATCCGAGGCCCCTGTCTGGGGCGAAAGTGACCAGGCACACACCCGCTCAGAGCAAAACAGGGCCAGCCAACTTGGCCACTGCGGTTTAGTGTCATGCTACCAGGCGCGGTAGCCAGGTTGTGTAATAGGCTGCTGAATCTTTCCGTCCAGTTTGGGCCTGTGGTATAATGGGTCACTATGAGGAAAGACTTCGTGCTTTGGATAATAATGTCCGCGTTGATGGTTGGCTGTGGTCGGTTGATCACACCCCCTCCTGAAAGGACATCGGTGGTGGTCGTGCCAACCGCGACCCCACTGGCAACTGTGGCGCCGCGAGCAACATTTACGCCCGCGCCAGCCACACCGGCGCCCACTCCCACACCCACTGTGACACCAACGCCGATCGTCTACCGGGTGCAATCAGGTGACACGCTGCTGGCGATTGCAGCCAAGTTCGGCATATCGGCCGAGGCGATCCAGGAAACAAATGGCATTGTTGACCCACGTCGCCTGCAGATCGAACAGGAATTGATCATTCCACGCCCGGAGGAGGAAGCTGAACAGCCTCCTACCCCCACGCCAACCCCACCCCCCATGAAGATCCAGAGGTTAAGCTTTCAGCAGACGCCAGTCGGCAGTTTGTGGGCGTTGGGAGAGATTTACAACCTGGGTTCTGACCCAATTTCCGAAGTAATGATTCGGGTATCGCTCTTTGACGGGAGCGGCCAGTTGCTGGCCGGTGAGGCTGCTTTTCCACAACTCGACGTAGTGCCGCCCGGACAGGCAGTATCGTTCGCCATCCTATTCACCGATCCACCCCGGCAGTTCGCTCAATACCAGGCGGTGGTGCTGGCAGGCGTCCCCATGTCGGCCAACACGCGCTACTATCTGGACCTGGTCACCAGCGATTTGCAGGGACAGGCAATCGACGCTGCTCGCTACCAGGTGAAGGGTGATCTACAGAATATCGGGGCCAGCGATGCGCAGAATTTGCGCCTGCTGGTGACCGCCTACGATGGCCAGGATCATGTGGTCGCAGTACGGCAGGTGGACCTGCCGGTGTCGGTGCTCCGCTCGGCTGCTACCACTTCTTTCGAGGTAGAACTGACTCTCAGCGGGAGCCCGGTGGCTACTTACTCAGTCCAAGCCCAGGGATTGCGAGTCGAATAGGGAGAGACTTAGGCCATATGTGGTATCGCAGGATCTGGTATCGGAGCGTTTGGGGCTTCGCGAAAGTTGTGTTCAGTGTGTTGTGCCGTGTTGAGACGCATGGCCAGGCAAACGTCCCAGAAAAGGGGCCTTTGATTATAGCCAGCAATCATCTGCACTTCTTCGACCCGCCGCTGGTGGTGGTGGGGCTGCCCTTTCGCGAGATAACGGTCCTGGCGGCTGAAAAATGGCAAGAAACCTGGCCCATCAACTGGCTGTTGAAATCGATGGGCGCCATCTTCGTTCGGCGAGGCGAGGTGGATCGAGAGGCTCTCAGTCAGTGTGTGGCCGTGTTGAATCGAGGCGGGATCATAGGCCTGGCGCCCGAAGGGACGCGCAGTCCCACTGGAACGATGCAACGCGGTAAGCCGGGCATCGCCTACCTGGCTGTCAAGACCAACGTGCCCGTCCTGCCGCTAGGCGTTTCGGGACAGACCGAAATCCTTCGCGCGTGGAAACGCTTACGTCGACCGCACGTCGTGGTGCGTATTGGCCAGCCTTTCACGCTGCAACCCGTGAACGGGCGGCGCAAGGGTGAGCAGCTTCAGGCGCGCTCCGATGAAGTGATGCAACGTATCGCCGCTTTGGTGCGCCAAGAGTTGCGCGGCGTGTATACCGATTCGGTCCGCGAGGTCGAGTCACAGGCCTGACCGGCTGAAGCCAGAAGGCAAGAAAACCAGACACACAATCAGACTATGCACCGGGGAGCATGCGCCGCCGTGTGCAGCCCGATAAGCTGTTAACCATGCGTTTACGAGAAATCAGGAAAGCTTTATGCGCAATCTCAATCGGCCTCTGATCGGCATACCGTGTCGCGGTGACGGATCGCTGCTTTACAAAGGCCGACACATTAACGCCCAGAATTCGTCCTATATCAACGCAATTCTGCACGCTGGCGGTGCACCCTTTCTCTTGCCTGTGGAGGTCCGGGACGAGGTGCTACGCATCCTCTTTGACCAGGCCCATGGCATCTTGTTGACGGGCGGTGGCGACATCGCCCCTGAGTTCTTTGGTGAAGCACCGCACTCATCCCTAGATGATGTACAATCAGCGCGCGATGAGTTGGAATTGACCCTGGTGCGTTGGGCGCTGGAGGCAGACAAGCCGCTATTGGGCATCTGCCGCGGCATTCAGGTGATGAACGTAGCGGCCGGTGGTTCGCTGTATCAAGATATTGCTTCCCAGTGCCCAGATGCCGATAAACACGATTTTTTCTATTCCCAAGAATATCCTCGTGATTTCCTGGCCCACCCGGTCGCCATCCAGCCCAACTCACGGCTTGGCGCTACGTCAAAGAACGGCCACTTGCCAGTCAACAGCCTGCACCATCAGGCGCTCAAATATGTGCCGCCCATATACCAGGTTGTGGCGCACTCGCCGGACGATGTTGTGGAAGGCATCGAAGTAGCTGACCACCCCTTTGCCGTGGGCGTCCAATGGCACCCGGAGGAATTGGTAGCCAGCCAGGAAGCGGCGCGCAAGCTGTTCCTGGCCTTTGTAGATGCCTGCCGGAACGAAAGGCCTGGAAGTCAGCCTGATGTCACAACTGCCTGAATCAGCCTACTGGTTGGCCCTGGCCTATGCCAGCGGCCTCAACCTAGCCCGCGTCAAAGCCATGGTATCTGCCTGGTGTCTGGAAGCGGGGCAGCCCCTGGCGAAACTCTTTGCGTTGTCCGTCGAAGAGCTGGCTGCCCGGCTTGGCCTTACGGCGCAAGAGGGGAAGCAGGTAATTGTCGCAGCCAGGCACGTCCCAGAACAGGCGGACTGGCTGGGGCGACTGGAGAGCGATGGCACGCAGCTGATCACCCGCGCCGATGCGCGCTACCCACAGGCTTTGATCCATTGGCTTCCGCCGGACATGCAGCCGTTACTCCTCTTTTGCCGGGGCGATGTGGGCATGCTGAGCCAACCGTCAGGAGCGGTGTTAGGAGCACGGAACGCTCGCATAGAGACGGTTGGTCTCGCCCGCGAGTTGGCGATGCTGTTGGCCGAGGAAGGGCTGGTGGTCATCAGCGGACTGGGCAAGGGGGCG
>CP070811.1:3153867-3181128 GCA_020343875.1 Anaerolineales bacterium
CCTCGTTGGCCCTAGACGTCGAAGCGCTGGGTGCGGGCGAAATCTTGCTAACTTCTATTGACCGCGACGGCACTATGACCGGCTACGACCTTGAACTGATCCGCCGCGTTAGTGAAGTGGTCTCCATCCCTGTGATCGCTTCGGGTGGGGCGGGAGATTATAAGCACATGGCAGAAGTGCTACGTAAAGGGAAAGCATCGGCAGTGGCTGCCGCCAGCATGTTTCACTTTACGCAGCAGACGCCCCTGGAGGCAAAGCGTTATCTGCGGGAACAGGGATTCGATGTGCGTCTGTCACTTGGTTTTTGAAGAAACTGACCTGTCGCCCCGTCTCGACTAACGTAACCAAGATTAGGGGAAATGGAGTCAAGGCAGCGATGAGATTGGTTAATCTAATCCCCAATTTTCTTAAGCCCATACTGAGACATGTACGCTACCTATTTAGAAGAGCGATTTGGCGTCCAAAAAGTCGGGATGAACTTTACCGCTATTGGAGAAATCCCGAAGATGAGAGTAACCTTCCAGAGGCGTACCTGAATGAAGAAGGGAATAAGAGAAGTCAGTTCCTAGTCAATATGATTAAAGAATACGCTGATCTCGATGCTGCGATTCTTGAGATAGGCTGCAATGCTGGGCGTAACCTGAATTTTCTTTGTAACCGTTCAGTTGGTTGAAAGCCATCGTGTGTGACAAGTATCAAAGAGCCAGAAAATGGGTGAGAATAGGCAATTGGCAAGCGAGAGGAATGGCGGTAGACTGAGGCTATGCTGAACTTGCCGCCTGGTTTGTCCATTCCCCCAGAAGACTGGGACCACACGTCTCTTTCGGTGCAGGTCGTGCTCATCGCGCTTTGGCACGAGAATGAAGCGCTCAAGCAGCAGGTGGCGGCCCTGCAAGAGCAAGTGGCTAACTTGCGGGCTGAAGTAGAACGGCTGCATGAGCAAGTCAACAAGAATTCGCGCAACTCTTCCAAGCCACCCTCCTCGGACGCGCCCTATGCACGCAAGTATCCGAAGCGGGAGAAGAGTGGACGCCAGCGGGGCGGGCAAAAAGGCCATCCTGGCAAAGGGCGTCCGCTCAAAGCGTCTGAGCAGGTGCATCGCGTGGTGGTCAGCAAACCCACCAATTGCCAACAATGCAATGCCTTGTTGTTGGGCGAGGACCCTAGTCCTTGGCGGCATCAGGTCAGCGAGCTGCCGCGGGTGGAACCGGAAATCACCGAGTATCAACAGCATACCCTGACCTGTCTGGCGTGTGGTGCGCAAACCAGCGGTGCGTGGCCGACGGAGATGCCCTGGGGTAGTTTTGGGCCGCGCACTCAGGCGATGATTGGCTACCTGGGCGGACGGTTTGGGATGAGTGACCGGGATGTGCAAGAGTTGCTGGAGGTAGTCTTCCACACCGACATCAGTCTGGGCAGTGTTCCGGCGCAGGAACGAGAGGTAAGCGCCGCCCTGGCCCAAGCGGTGCAAGAAGCCCAGGCATACGTGCGCCAGCAAGCGTATGCCAACGTGGATGAGACGGGCTGGCGCCAAATCGACCAACGCGCCTGGTTGTGGGTGGCCGCTACCTCGCTGGTAACTGTCTTCCTGGTGGTGGGCACACGCGGCGCAGCTGGGTTCAAACGTTTGCTGGGCGAGAGCTTCCAGGGCATTGTCGGCTCGGACCGATGGAGCGCCTACCGGGGGCTGGACCCACTGCGTCGCCAGGTGTGCTGGGCGCACTTGAAACGCGACTTTCAGGCGTTGGTGGATCGCGGAGGTGAGTCCAGCATCATCGGCAACTTGCTGCTCGCCCAGATCAAGACCATGTTTGAACTCTGGTATCGCGTCAGGGATGGCACCCTGAGCCGAGCCGATTTCCAAGAGGCGATGCAACCCATTCAAGTTGAGGTTAAGGGCTTGCTGGAGATTGGCGCCCTGCTGGGTCAGCGCCAGACCCGCAAGACTTGCCAAAACATCCTCAACCTGGAACCCGCTTTGTGGACATTTGTCACTCAACAAGGCGTTGAACCGACCAACAATGCCGCTGAACAACCCTTGCGGCGGGGCGTGATTTGGCGACGGCGCAGCTTTGGCAGCCAAAGTGAAGCAGGCAGCGTGTTTGTGGAACGCATTCTGACTGCTGTGACCACCCTGCGCCAACAGAAACAGGATGTCTTGGATTTCTTGACTGAGGCCTGTAAGGCTAAAACCTGTGCTGATCATGCCCCTTCGTTGTTACCAGCCACCGGCTGAGTTCATCCGATACCAACTGAACGGTTACCATCAAGTTTAAGGGTATTAAAGGAGAAGCCCGATGCACCCTATCATTGGACGCTGCCCGGTTTGCGAGCACACCTTGGAGGTGACTCGGCTCTATTGCCGTCATTGCGACACAGCGCTGGAAGGGCATTTCAGCTTGGGCCGATTCTACCAGTTGTCTCCTGAGCAACTACGCTTCGTGGAGACTTTTGTCAGTTGCCAAGGCAAACTTAACCGCGTGCAGGATGAATTAAGCCTGTCGTATCCCACGGTGCGGAACCGACTACACGACGTCATTCGGGCCCTGGGCTATGAGGTCGACGAGGAAGAGGAAGCACCACTCACTGCGGGGATGCGCCAGACCGTCTTGGCGGCGCTGGCATCTGGCGAGATCACCGCTGAGGAAGCGGCCCGTCGCCTGCGTGGCGTTGGGGCATAACGCAGGTGCCAGAACAGGTATTGCTCATTGCGAATTGGACGCAGTGACTCACTATTTCGATCGGTGCTCTGAGGGAGGGTAAGTTCGTGAGTGTTGCACCTCGTGTCATCCATCGCCTAAGGGGCTTCACCCTCTGGCAACCGCTTGAAGTTCGCAATTTCCGGTTGCTCTGGTTGGGGGAAAGTGTCTCCCTGCTTGGTGACCAATTTCACTTCGTGGCCTTGACCTGGTTGGTGTTACGCTTGACCGGGTCTGGGCTGGCTTTGGGTACGGTTTTGATGGTGGCTGCGATTCCGCGTGCCATCTTTATGCTGGTTGGGGGGGCGATGAGCGATTGGCTTTCCCCCCGCATGCTGATGCTTGTGTCCAATGCGGCTCGGGCTGTGTTGGTCACCATCATCACCGGTCTGGTCTTGTTCGAGGCCATTCAACTGTGGCACCTGTATGTGATGGCCCTCCTATTTGGGTTGGCAGACGCTTTCTTCCATCCTGCCTTTATGAGAATCGTTCCGGCGCTTGTTAGCAAAGAGCGGCTTGAGGCTGGTAATGCTCTGGTACGAGGAACCGCCAAGTTGAGCGTGCTCGTCGGCCCAGCACCAGCTGGCCTCCTGATCTCGGCTGTGGGCATTGTGGCCGCCTTTGGTATTGATGCCGCTAGCTTTGTCTTTGCGACCTTCGCTCTGTGGCTGATGAAAGGGATCAGTAGACACTCTCCGTCTCCCCAGGAAGATGGGATGGTGGCTACTGAGTCTGCCCAAAAGAATGACTTGTTGGCTTCAATCCGAGAGGGATTGCGCTATGCGTGGAGTGATCCGGCCATCCGGGTTGTCTTGCTGATTATTGCGGCCATCGACTTTGCGTTCGTCGGCCCTTTTAACGTCGGCTTGGCCTCGCTGGCGGACCATCGTTTCGTGGGTGGCGCTGCGGCATTCGGGATGATGTTGTCCATGTGGGGTGGCGGCACGTTGCTGGGGACGTTGGTTGCCGGTTCGATCGGCCAGCCTCGGCATCGAGGCAGGCTGCTCTTGGGCGTGACCGGTGCGCTGGGTGCTGGTTTGTCACTGATTGGCATTGTGCCCAATGTGGCCCTGGCCTGTGTAGTGATTGGCGGTATGGGCATAGGGAGTGGCTTTGTGAACGTGGTCATGCTTGCCTGGCTCCAGACCAGGACGGATCCGAAAATGATGGGGCGGGTGATGAGCCTGGTGATGCTCGCTTCGCTCGGGCTGGCTCCCCTTTCCTTTGCGATTGCGGGCGCCCTGGTCGATCTGCATGCTACCCTGATGTTTGCAGTCGCTGGAATGATCGTACTGGTCACCGCTGCCTGGTCTACAACCAACCCCTCGGTACGTACCATCGACTGACCAGCTCCCGACGAAGAAGGGCTCAGCGATACGGAGTAGGTGGAGAGTGAGCTGCAATGAATGAAGCGCATCTCAAAGTCCTGTACATGATTCAGGATCGCGTCATCTCGGCTGAAGAGGGAGAGAGGCTGCTGGACGCGTTGGATGGAAGGCCTGAACTTGGCGCTTCCTTGCAGATGGCGGCGTCAATGGCTTCGGCAGATCAGGCTGGCCCCCCGTCTTGGGCGCACACGGTTTTGAGTTATTTGTTTGTGGGCGGCACATGGCTAGTAGGCGTAGAGGGCATAGCCACTTGGTTCCTGGTGCAGGGGGGCAGCCGCATGGGTTGGCTGGCTTGCACCCTGCCGTTGATGTTATTGGGAGCCTTGGTAGTTGCCCTGGCCTGGTGGTCGCGTACTGCTCGATGGCTGCATATCCGGGTTCGCGAGCAGGAAACGCGTTTCAATTTCAGCCTGCCGCTCCCACTGCGCCCGGCTGCCTGGTTGGCTGGCCTGGCTCGTCCCTGGCTACCCCGTTTCCGAGAGACGGCAATCGATGAGCTGATCTGGTCGCTGGCCGCGATTGAGGATGAAGGCATATTGGCCGTGGAGGTCAGTGAGAGGGAAGGTCAAGGAGTTCAGGTTGGGCTCACGTTCAGAACTAGTGCACGCTCGCGCTGGATAGCCATATCCAGCGGCCTTGGGCGGCGGACATGGCTACACCTGCACTAGCGCGCGGCGCAAGTGTCCGCCGCGAGCATCGAAAACGTGCTGTCACTTGTTCTGAACATGAGCCTCAGGTTTACTTTTGCTAAGAGGTGAGTAGTAAAACGTAAAGCGTGAAATGTGGCATCCGGCGTCACATTTAGCCAAATAAGGAGGACTGTATGGCAGCCAAGGAAGAACGCATGCAGATTTTGAAAATGATCGAGAGCGGCACCATCACAGCTGATGAAGGAGCCAAATTGCTGGCGGCGTTGGAAGAGAGTGCGCCCAAAAGCGAACGTGCCGAGTCAAGTGGCCCGGCTCGATGGATGCGTATTCGCGTCACTGACCTGAAGACCGGGCGCGCCAAGGTCAACGTCAATCTGCCCATGGGGTTGGTGAACTTTGGCATGAAAATGGGGGCTCGCTTCGCGCCAGAGATGGAAGACCTGAATCTTGATGAGATCATGCAAGCCATCAAAGAGGGTGCCCATGGCCAGGTTATCGAGGTGCAAGATGAGGACGACAACGAGCGAGTCCAGATCTATATTGAGTGAGGGAAAATGCGTAATTTACTGATTCGTTGGATTATCAATGCTGTAGCTTTGGGCGTGGCGGCTACGTTCATATCAGGCATTCACATTGACGGCGGCTGGCAGGTGTTGGCTGTTGCGGCGCTCATCTTTGGCCTGGTTAACGCCCTCATCCGCCCGCTGGTGACCTTGCTGACATGCCCGCTCATCATTCTCACCTTGGGCCTCTTCACCCTGGTCGTCAATGCAGGTATGTTGTTGCTGGCCTCGTGGTTAGCCGGGCTGACGGGCGTTGGCTTTGTCGTGGACGGCTTCTGGGCGGCGTTTTGGGGTGGGCTGATCATCAGTATCGTGAGTGCCGTGCTGACCCTGGTCTTGAAGGACGAGCGAAGGCAAGGTCGCGCCAGACGGTCAGAGGCTCGCTATAGATGATCAGCCGCGTCCGACAGACTATTACTGAATACCCGCGCGAATTCTGGATATTGATCGGCGGGACCTTGGTCAATTCTGCGGGCGGCGCACTTATCTTCCCCTTTTTTACCCTGTAAATGCGCCAGCGCTTCAACATACCTATGACGATCATATTGGTGATGGACTTTGCGGACCCTCACTATGTGTGGTATGGGTGTCTGGTGGTGGGGTTAGCGGCAGCCGTTGCCTTTTTGAAACTCGAGGGCGTGCGGCGTCGAGCCGGAAGCGCTGGCCTGGATGATGCTTTGGCAGCGTAAGGCTTAATCTCTACCAATATCCGAAGGGGGCGTTACCATAAGCGGCGAGCTGCCCCGCCAGATCCGCTTTCGGGCCGCTAGCGCAGCGAGTTGTACAGGAGTTCTTTCCAACGGTCCACATCAATGGCCCAACAGACTTCGACGTTGGGCGCTTTTTGATTCAGGCGTTGCCAGGTTTGGATGTTAGGGCCGGTATTTGCGACACCCCGCTCATCGACGATGGTCATGCCGCGCGTCAAGTCGCTATTGCACTCTACTTCGACGTGATGCCAGCTACTCCGGGTGCAAACCGACCGATCCAGCGCGACTGACATGGCTACCGGATCAGGCAGGCCCAACCCAGGATCGCTCAGCCATTCACGACTGGCCTTCAGGGCGCTCTGGTTGCAGTCCATGGCGAAGTCTGCGTAGGGGGTGTCGAAACGCCGCACCATGGCCATCTCATCGTCAGTCAGGTTGGCCTGGCCCCGGCAATGCTCCCAGCCTATCATCATGATCTTCATGCCTGAGTGAAAGAGGATACGGGCTGCCTCCGGGTCGCACCAGATATTGTACTCAGCAGCGGGGGTGATGTTGCCCACGCTGCAGGCTGCGCCGCCCATCACGTAGCAGTCCTTCACCCACTCGGCCAGGGCTGGCTCGCGCAACAGGGCGGTGCCCACGTTGCTTAGCGGTCCCAAGGTGACCAGTGTGACCTGGCCGGGTGAAGCGCGGAAGGTTTCGATAATGGCTTCGATGGCGTGCTTGGCCTCCGGGCGGCGGCCCGCCTCATAATTCATGCCCCCCATACCGTCCGGGCCGTGGAAGAATTGAGCGTCGTACGATTGGCGCAGCAATGGGCGGGCCAATCCCTGGTACACGGGCACGTCCTTTCCGCACAACTCGGCCGTATACAGAGCGTTGTTGGTCCCCTGCCCCAGGGGCACGTTGCCAGCTACCACGCTGATGCCTTCCACGTGAACGTCGGGCCAGCGTAAAGCCATCAGGATAGCAACCGCGTCATCCGAGGCGGTGTCGGTGTCAATCCAAAATCGGCGCATGAGTTAATCCCTACTTCGTCATTATTTCCTCGTCAGCCTCGAGGATGGTATAGCTGGAGGTGATCGGCGCGCCCGGGCGCAGGCTGGACATGGCTGGGCAGTATTTCGTTTCTGAGAGCTCGATGGCTCGTGCCACTCGGTCTTCGACCAGCCCGTAGCCGGTGACGGTATACTCAATGTGAATGCTCAGCAACTTCTTGGGGTGCTCTGTGGCCTGTATTCCGTGCACATGTACTTTGAGATCGGCGACTTTCTGCCGCATCGTGCGCAAGATGGAGATCACATCCATTGCGGTGCAGCCAGCTACCCCCGCTGTCAACAGCTCCATGGGGCGAGGGCCACTATCGTGCCCCCCCACGTCGGAGGCACTATCTATGGTCAATGAGTGCCCGCTGCCTACTTCCACCACGAACTGCATACCATCTACCAGAGCCACTGTTGCTTCGGCCATTATGTCTCTCCTATCCTATGCTAATGCAATCAGAGCCAGGCTCCAAGCGAAATGCCTGATGAAATGTGCGTGGAAGCTCTGAGCGTGTCTCGTCAAGTTTCCCTTTGCCGGATTTAGGGGGGTGGGACGCGGTTCAGGTTTTGCCTGCTGAGGGCCACCGCTATGGCTGATGCTACGCACGCGTTGTTCAATAATAAGGCCACGTTGGCTCGCAGGCTGGCCTGGCCTGTCAACTCACTCACGCGAGCCAGTAGGAAGGGGGTAACCCCTTTGCCCTGGATACCTTGCTCCTCAGCTTCGGCCAGGGCACTGGCGATGGCTAGCTCGGCCTCGTCAGCCGGCAATTCACTGTCTGCAGGAATAGGCACAGTCACCAGTGTACCGCCCGGCAGGTCGAGAGTGTCGCGGGCTCGTATGATTTCAGCCACTTCTTCCGGCGTGTCACAACGAATATCAACTGGCAGGCCAGAGGAGCGTGTGTAAAAGGCGGGGAATTCCTCGGTCCCGTAGCCGAGGACAGGCACACCTTGGGTCTCCAGGATTTCCAGGGTGAGTGGTAGATCCAGGATGGCCTTGGCACCGGCGCAGACCACCGTCACCGGCGTGCGGCCTAGCTCAAGAAGATCGGCGCTTACGTCGAAGGGATGGCCCCGGTGCACACCCCCGATCCCACCGGTGGCGAAGATCTGGATACCGGCCCTATGGGCCACCATCATGGTGCCGGCGACTGTGGTGGCGCCGTCCCCACCACGCCCTAGCACGATGGGCAGGTCGCGCCGACTACACTTGCGGACGTTATCCGATTCAGCCAGGTAGGCCAGTTGATCATCAGTTAGCCCGACTGTGATCTGCCCGCTCAGGATGGCGACGGTGGCTGGGACTGCGCCTGATTCGCGGATGGTTGCCTCCATCGCCCGCGCCACTTCCAGATTCTTGGGGCGGGGCAGGCCATGCGTGATGAGGGTGCTCTCCAGTGCTACCACCGGCTGCCCGGCTTCAAGTGCGGCTTGAACTTCGGGATGAATGATCAGTTGCCTATGCCTTGTTCTTTGAAGTGAGGAATCAGGTTGCTTGAGAAGTGGGCATCAAGAAGCCTACTGATTGCGCTGGTCTCCGATTTCCTGATTCTCTGGTGGTTGTTTATGGATTATACACCTGAATGCGTTGGCTTGGAACTCGCCGGGCCAGGCGGCGCATCGCCTGGCTAACCTGTTGGATGATCTCCTCCTTATTTAGGGTGAGCAGTTTTCGGTCACGCATAATGACTTTGCCGTCTACGATAACTGTCTGCACGTCGCTGGCGCGGGTGGCGTAGATCAAGCTGGCGGTGATGCTGTGCAGCGGCTGCACATGGGCCCCTCCCATGTCCACCAGGATGAGATCGGCCAGATAGCCGGGTTCGACAGCGCCAATCTGATCGGCCAGGCCCACGACCCTGGCACTACTCCGGGTGGCAATATGGAGTACCTGCGCGATAGTCATCATCTCAGGCGAGGCTTGAGCTTGCTTCTGGGTCATTGCCATGAGGCGCATACTCTCCCATATGTCGAGAGTGTTGTTACTCACTGCGCCGTCCGTGGCCAGGCCGACCGGCACACCCGCCTCATGGAAGGCGACGACTGGCGCGCTACCCATGGCCAGCTTCAGATATGTCTTGGGTGCGTGAGCCACGCCAGCCGGTCGTTCGGCCAGCAATTGAATATCAGAGGGAGTAGCGCCGATGGCGTGGGCCAGGATAGTGGGGCGCTCCAGCACCCCCGTTTCCTCCAAGACGCGGATAGGGGTAATGCCCCGTTTTTCCAAGCTGGCCTGGGTTTGCGCAGCCGTCTCGGCCACGTGGATATGAATTCCCACTCCCAGGTCTCGCGCACGCTGGGCTGAAGCGCTCAGAAAGTCGTCGTCGCAAGTGTAGGGGGCGTGAGGAGCCAGCCAGGCTGTAATACGCCCGCCAGCTGCTCCTTGCCAGCGCTCGATGAATTGGGTGGTCCGGTCCAGCATGGCTTGGCCTTGATTCCCAAAAACCACCCAGCCCAGAGCGGCCCGGGTTCCAGCTTCCTGCACTGCTCTGGCCGCTTGGTCCATATAGAAGTAATGGTCAGCAACGCTGGTAACACCTGCTTCGATCATCTCGGCCAGCCCCAACAGCATCCCCCAATAAACGTCCTCCTCCTGCAGATTGCTTTCTAGAGGCCACATGTACTCGTTGAACCACTTTTCCAGTGAAACGTCCTCAGCCAGCCCCCGAAAAATGACCATGGGGACATGAGAGTGCGTGTTGATCAGTCCAGGCATGGCCAGCTTGCCGTCTGCCTGGATGATCTGGCGGGCGTCACTGGGCTGGATAGTCCCTACTGGCTCAACAGCGCTGATGCGATTCGCCTGGATGGCAATATCGTGGTCGCGCAGCACGCGTATCTCGCTGCCGTGGGAGACGTGCAAAACGTGTGTGTTTTGAATCAACAAGTCATACATAAATGCACCTCGTCGAAGGACTCACTGGGCGGGCCTTTGGCGTAGTACGTGGCCCTACAAACTTCCGCTTCGCTATTGACAGGGCACCGCCTGCCCTGAAGGGCCAAGGCAAACCGTCAAGGTATAATTCAGTTCGTCGAATACCAGAGCTTTCACCCAGTCATTAGCTTCCGTGTGGGTAGCAAAAGTCACGTCGATGATCTCGCCCGGTTGGACTGTGGTGTTGTTATAGTACCAGATGCAGGTGGGCAAGGGATTGCCACTGGCTGAGATAAAGACTGGACTCCAGTGGTCTGGGATGAAGCGGTTCGAGTTGTTGGTCAGAATGACCTCCACCGTGAAACGCCTGACGGGACTTTCGTCGTCATAGGGGCCGTTGCAACCATCCGGGTTTGCTGGCCTGCCCCAGGGCTCGTATACCACATTCCTCCCCAGCGTGACTGTGTAGGGTGGTAGGGTGGTGGCAGTCGGAACCAGCGTAGTGGTCGGCTGCGGAGGTTGGGCTTGAGCCGGGGCGGGCCTGGGGGTAGCGGTGGGGTAGAGCGTATAGGTGGGATAGGGAGTGGCTGTGGGTGCCTCGGTCGGGACAGGCGTATAGGTGGGATAGGGAGTGGCTGTGGGTGCCTCGGTCGGGACAGGCGTATAGGTGGGATAGGGAGTGGCCGTGGGTGCCTCGGCCGGAACGGGCGTATAGGTGGGATACGGCGTGGCAGTGGGAGCCGGCGCCAACGAAGTCATGGCCATCTGCGGTTCGAGAGTAGGCTCTGGTCTTAGCACCAGCAGGTAAATGGCAAGCCCCACAACAGCCAGCGCCACCATGGCCAGGATAGCCATCACCCCTCCCAGGCCGAAGGCTAACCAACCTTGGCCGCTGCGCGTGGCCGGCGCTGTGCTCTGCGGCGAAGGGGGCACCATGACTGGAGCCGGACCTGAGCGGGCGGCCGCGTCATACATCGTTTCGTCAGCTTGGGGTTGGTCGCTGAAAACCAGCAACACCTCCTGGCTTAGGCCAATGACGTCGCCGGTGCGCAGGGCCGTGGACTGGGTGATGCGGGCATTGTTGACCCAGACGCCATTGGCACTACCCAAGTCTTCTATTAAAAAGGTGCTGCCTTGCCAGGTGAGTCGAGCATGGTGGCGCGAAACCTTGGGATCATCAATGATAATGTGGTTGCCGGCCTGGCGGCCAATGGTGATGGTTCCACCATGCAGCGGATAGGTGCTGCCGACCTTAGGGCCTTTGCGGATGGTGAGGCACCAGGTGCTGGCCCGTTGTGCCATGGGTGTGCTCCCTTCAGTATTGAGGCGGTAGTAGGATGGTCCCCGAGCCTGAATCAGCGGACAGGAAAGGCTATGCTGCCCCCAATCAGGGAGTTTTGATGTTTACAAGATATACCACTCACAGCTGGATGTCAAGGGCCCAAATAGCCTATTTCCTCTATGCTGGGGGATGCTCTCCAGGCGGGCATCCATCCAAGGGGTGAGTTGTTCCTGGGCCAGGCGCTTTCGTTCTCTGGGCAAGAAGAAAGGCAGATCAACAGAGGTGTTGGCCTACCTTTCTAGCCAGTCAGGTACAGTTCGAAATTGTCAGGGGGAATCCCTTCTCGGATAGAATGGATTATCAGTTACTGGACGAGGCTCATAGGTCGGGCGAGATGAGGTTGATTCGTTCCGCTGGGATCATTAATTGGACCTTGTCTTTAGGCCGCAAGTGCGTATCGGTATCGGTATGAACCCGCAGTGTCCATCCCCCAACTTGAATTCGGTAATCTATTACGTCTCCCAGATAGGCTATGCGGATTACTTCTCCCTCCAACAGATTAGCATCTGGAGGCACCTCTGCCGATGTATCCGATATTAAGGTAATGTGTTCTGGTCGAATAGCCAGGGTGACCTCTTGATTGAGTGCCATGCTGCCAGCCGGGACACGAATAGCCACCTCATCGCTAGTCGTGACGGTGGCGTAGGCCCTGGCGGTGTCCAGCCCAGTGACAATTCCATCCACAAAGCTGCTCAGGCCAATGAAACCGGCCACGAAACGGTTGTTGGGCTGGTTGTAGATCTGCTCAGGTGTGCCGATTTGGGTGATGATGCCGTTATTCATCACGGCGATGCGGTCTGACAGGACCAGCGCTTCGGCCTGGTCGTGAGTGACGTAAACGGCAGTGATACCCAGATTCTTTTGCAGTTCCCGGATCTCAAATCGCATCTCTTCCCTAAGTTGCGCGTCGAGGTTGCTGAGCGGCTCGTCAAGCAGAAGAACGCGGGGCTGAATCACCAGCGCCCGAGCCAAAGCGATGCGCTGTTGCTGGCCACCGGAGAGCTGGCGCGGGTAACGCTCGGCAAAGCCGCTCAGGCGGACCAGAGCCAGGGTCTCGTCTACTCGGCTCTTGATCTTCGATCTGGGGACTCGCCTCAGCCTCAGGCCAAATGATAGATTGTCGAAAACGGTCATGTGCGGCCACAGCGCATAGTTTTGGAAGACGAAGCCGATACCTCGTTTCTCTGGCGGAAGATCAGTCATAGACTGGTCCCCCAGATATATCTCCCCTTCATCGGGGATCAGAAAGCCAGCAATACAGCGCAAGGTGGTGGTCTTGCCGCAGCCGCTTGGCCCCAGCAAGGTCATAATTTCGCCGTCTTCGATTTCCAGGTTTACCTTGTTGACGGCTGTTGTTTTTCCAAAACGTTTGAGCAAACCTACCAGATGCAAACCGGGCATTCGGATTTCCCCTTGTAGTAATTAGATATGTTGACGACCAAAAGAGACAGAGCGCCTGGTGGGTGAGATTCCGGTCATACTCCCACCCCTCCAATATACTCCGCTTTGAGAAAGCGCTCGATGATGACCATAAACAGAATGCTGGGGATGAGCAGGACAATGGCAATCACCGAGGCGAATTGCAGATTGTAGCCGCTGGACGAATAGAGCAGCATGGGTAAGGTGCTGATGAACGGCAGGCCGATGAAGAACGTGCCGGTGAATTCATCCAACGAAGTCAGAAAGACAAAGACGGCACTGGCCAGCAGGCCCGGGGCGGCCAACGGCAGAGTGATCTGAAAGAAGGCTCTCAATCTCGACGCACCCACACTCCGCGCTGCTTCTTCCAGTTCTGGTGGGATACCCTTGAACGCCGCGCTGGAAATCCAGACGGCAAATACCAGGCTGACCATGAGGTGGATCAACACGACCCCGTGAATGGTGCTTGTCAAGCCTATCTTGTTGAAACTGAAGAGCAAATTCACGAACACGGGTTGCTGAGGAAACGCCTGCGGCATAAGAAAGAGGAACAGAATTGCGCCCCGGAATGGAATCCGATACTTGGCCAGCACGTAACCGGCAGGCACGGCGATCAGCATAGCCAGCACCACTACCAACACAGCAATCACGATGCTGGTTTGAAAGGCATCGGTGATACTAACTGCGCCGATGGCCAGACTCTTCTGAAGTCCCAGCGCTTGCGCCCAGTAGTCAAGCCCGATCTCTTGGGGAAGCACATGAGGCCAGAACCACTTCATGGCCACAGACCACAGCACCAGGGCGAGCATCGGCCCAAAGATGAAGAAACACAGGAAGACCAAGACCACAGCCTCAATGGCCTTGACCAATATCTTTGATCGACTCATGACTGTCCCTTTCAGGCTTCGTAGATACCCTTTTTTACGGAGTATCTCAGGTAATAGATGGCCATGATGAGCACCATCAGGTACATGAGCACTCCCAAGGCGTTGGCCACACCCCAGTCCCCAAAGTAGGTTACCCGATGTGCAATGTCCACCGTCACCGTGGTTGGGATCTTGCCGCCGATGAGCATGAACGGCAGGGTGAAAGTGCCGACGGTTGAGGTGAAGGCCAAAATGATCGCTACCGAAATACTGGCGCGATTCATGGGAACTAACACCCTGAGGATGACCTGCAGTATGTTAGCTCCTACGCTTCGAGCGGCTTCCACGAAAGCGTCGTCAATCATCTGAAAGCCGCCTAGGATGATCAACGTCATAAAAGGCGCTTGCTTCCACACGAAACTCAAAACCAGGCCCTGCATGTTAAAGAGCTGGAGAGGGGCATTCAGGTCAATCACACCCACTTGGGCCAGGAAGATGTTAAGCAGGCCATGCGGCGCCAGGAATGTGCGCATCATCTGTCCTACCACGACGAAGGGGATGAAGATTGGCAGCCGATAGAGAAGGCTGATCAGCTTGACGAGGCGACCACTCGACAGGCGCACGTAAGCGGAGAGAGTGATGCTCAAGATGGCGGCCACGATGGTGCTGAGGATGGCCACTTCTAGCGAAAAGACTACGTCACGAAAATATAGCTCGAACGCCTTCTGATAGTTGGCCAGCGTGAGTTCGCCCCCTTTTGCCAGAAAGCTGCGGTAGACGGAGGAGACGAACGGCCATGCATACAATACCAGCATGAGAGCCGTTGCTGGCAACAGCAAGGCCAAGGGAAAGGCCCAGGCGAGCCTTTCCCCTTTCTTGTCTTGCAGGCTTGCGTCAGACTTAGCTACCGCCACCGATGACCCACCGCTCATAGGCTTCTAGCATGGCCGTGAAGTAGTCGGCTAGCGGGAAGGACAGTCCAAAACTGGACAGGGTCTCGGGAGAGATGTCCTGGTAGAGGCGGTCAAAAGCCTCCGGCGGTGCTGCATCGGCAACGAATTTGCCGTCAATGCCTGGGTACCAGTTATAGCGATCGATGATGACCTCACCTTGGACTTCGGGGCTGGTGACGTACTGGACGAATTGTTTGGCTTGCTCGGGATGAGGCGCATTGGCGGGAATGATGAAATACATGGGTTGGCCAGGCATACCGGGTTCAGGGACGATCAGCTTCATGTCCGGGTTGAGTTTACCTTCCTGCATGAAGGTGTAGAACATATCAACCCAAACCGGTCCCATCACAATCTCTCCCCGGTTGAGGGCGTCGAGGGTACCCACGTTACCGGCCGTGAAGGTAACATATTCGTTAAAGTCCTTCATTTCCTCGAGGCCCGCTTGCCAGGTCGCTACCTCTGCCTCGTCAAAAGGACCGGTGACGGCATACTTTTCGTAGTTGCCACTCTTCCAGTAGATCCAGCCCACCGTGAAGGACACGCCTGACATACCGCCCTTGATGCCGTTGTATCCAAACTTGCCAGGATTCTCTTGAACCCAGGCCACCAATTCCTCGTAGCTGGTGGGCGGGTCAGTCACGACCGCCGGATCATAGGCGAGGGCGGTCTGGCTGTGGAACATAGGCATCACGTACCCGTCGACATTGGCGCCCAGCGCATTCTTGGCGTCGGACGCGGTAACGTATTGGAAGGTTTCCAGGTCGGGAGCATATTTGAGCAACAGCCCCTCCTCTGCCATGGCCCAGGTCAAGAACACCTGATGGACCATAGCCACATCTACGTCACCCGTTTCCTTGCCGGCTTCCTTATCGGCCATCAGCTTCTCAAAGATCAAGCGAGATCCCGCTTCGCCTGGGCCGGTGTGAATGCTGCGTAGATTGACACTTGGATCTATCTTCTTGAATTCGGCCGCGAGGAGGTTCTGGGACAGGGCCAGCATGTTCACATCCCCGGCTGTCATATACACCAACTCCATCTCTTCAGCCGGTACCTCGACGATCTTCTCAACTTCTTTGGTGACGACCTTTTCAACTTCTTTGACGACTTCCTTCTCGACTTCTAAGGTGACGACCTTTTCGACTTCTTTGACGACTTCCTTCTCGACTACGACCGTCTCAACGATTGTCTGCGGCGTAGCTGGCGCACCACATTGCGCTGCCAACAAGCTCAAAATCACGACAGTTGCCAGAAGTGAGAATACACTATGCCTGGTTCTCATTAAAGAATCTCCTTTCTCTCTTTCTCCGTACCTCTTTGCAGGCAGGAACCTGCTCCGATTGACGTCAGTAAGCCATCTAAGCGAGTTAATCCAAGTCGGGTTTGGGCAAACACCTCCTTTCTTGGGGGGAGTCCTCTCGGAAAGCCCGCTACCGTAGCGGGATGTCCCGGCCCGCTTAGGGTTCTACCCAGGCAAGCCTGGTCTCCCAGCAGGATTGGCGCGATCCTGAGTGATCTCCTGAGAAAACGCTTCGTATACAGCTATCCACATGGTGCGCTATTCACATTGGGGAATGGTGCTTCAAAGACACCGGTGCAATTTTCCCCGGAGTGACTGAGCACTTGTCAAAAAACAACTTCCCACTTTGGAACAAGAATCTGGCCTAAGACCTCCAGAAAGAATGCCAAGTTATTTCTTGACAAGTACTAAGCAGCTAGGATAAACCATCCGGAGTACGCTGTCTCAGGAGGTAATAGGTACACAGCACGTCAATGACCGCCAACTGGACCACACGCGACGGCCCAGACTCGCTGACCAGCGGTGTTTCTGCTGCTCCGGTCAGTAGCACCACATTCGCCATTTTGGCCAGCGGTGATATCGGGTAATTGGTGATGGCTACGGTCTTGGCTTGGCGTTCCAGCGCTACTCTCATTGTCCGAACTATGTCTTCATTGTTGCCTGAGTAGGAAATGCCAATCACCACATCTTGTTTGCTTGCCATACCGGCCAGCAGTGTCTGCGTGTGCGGGTCGGTGCAAACTGAACACGGGAGGCCCAGGCGCAGCATTTTCTGATAGGCTATCTGAGCAGACCCGCCTGAGCCACCACAGCCAAAGAGGAAAACGTGGTGAGCACTTAGAAGAAGATTGACAACTTCTCTCACGCTGTCAGGGTTCAGGACAGCCAAGGTGTCATTTACAGCCTGGATGGACATCTGAAATGTCTTGCGGACTATGGTCGCGACGTCGTCTTGAGGATCCAGTGTATCATAAGTGTCTCGGAAAGGGGTCCCCAAGTCTCGGGCTAGCAGAATCTTGAATTCTGGGTATCCCTGGTAACCAAGGCGTTGGCAGAAGCGAACCACGGTCGACTCGCTAACTTCAAGTGCTTGGGCCAGGTCTGTGACTGAAGAATAGATGACTTCGTCCGCGTGGTCCAAAACGTAATCGGCAACTTTACGCTCGCTGCGGGGAAGCGTGTCGAAAACCCCACGAATGCGGACCAGAGGAATAGGCAGCCCAAAGGTGTGCGGGGGGGAAGACGTCTCTGTTTCGCCCATTCCGTTAGCCCGTCCCATTCGTTGCGCCGCCTGCCTTTCTGGAAATGATTTGCCAGGCCACGCGCACGAAGATGAAAATTATTTCCTGCTTCTTTTATATCATAGATTGTGGCTTTTGTCAATCATTTTGGCGCTGGCGGATGCGTCCCAAGGCTTGGGAAGGGGCCGATTCTCCCCGGTTTGTCCCGATTCGCAAGAATCTGGGGCACACCAAAGGCTGACAGAGGTGTCATCCCAGAGGGGTGAGGTTATGTCTCAGGTTTCAGCCCTTCAATTCACTTCTTTTTGGGCTCCTTCGTACAACGGCAAATAGCCTTGCTCAAGCACTCTATCCCAGGTAAACCGTTCATGGATGGTTTGGATGGCCTGGCGTATGATGTCTTGGTGTTCTTCAGGCCGCTGGCGGTAGGCGCCGATTGCCCGGCGCAGGGTTTCAGCTAAGGCCTCGGAGGTATGCGGATAATAGCCATAGCCAGTGATGCCATCCTGTACTTTCACCAGCCCTCCTACAAAATGGACGACTGGTACGTTGCCCATCAACTGTGCCATATAGTCGGTTAGGCCACACGGCTCAAACTCGGCTGGGTTGACGAAGAAATCTCCGGCGGCGTAGATGCGATTGGCCAGGGATGGGCTAAAGCCCAGGGCCAGGGCAACCCGGCCCTGAAAACGTGGGTCCTGGGTCAATTCCTTGAGCTCGGCCTCGTAGCGTGGCTCACCAGCGCCCAGCACCAGGAAGAGCGCGTTGGGTTCTTCACCTTCCAGCAGCCGGGAAACTGCGCCGATGTATCGATCCACCCCCTTTTGTGGGGTGAGACGCGCGATCATGGTGATCAGAGGCCAACCAGGCACATCATCCAGTTTCCCGTAAACCTGAACACTGGGCGCCTGGCGCTGATTGATTTCGCTGATCAACGCGCGGCGACATTCCGCTTTGCCGGCCAGGTCACCGCTAAGCGGGTCATAGGCGGCAGCAATGCTCATTTGGGCTGGGTTGGTGGGGTCATATTCTAAAGGGTCAATGCCATTCGTAACACCGGTCAGCCGGATGTTTCTCTGTCGAAAAGCGGTGCCCATACCGCCCGTCCGCTCATCCTCAGCAGGCACCTGCATGATTTCCCGGGCGTAGTTTTCGCTAACCGCGTTAATAAATCCTGCGAAGGCTCCCCCAACGATGAAGGGATACACGCCCCCGCGATGGAGCCCTTCGACGATGACCTCATCCGGCAGTTCGGTAATAGCCTGGGCGAAACCTATGTCGGATACTTCTTGATGGTAGCCCGGCCCGGCGTTGTGAATGGTGATGCCGGTGCCAGTCTTGGCAAAATAGTCCCGATAGCGGGGGATGGTGCGTAGCATAGCCGGGATGAGGGCGGTGTGCGCGTCCTGACAGTGGATTACATCAGGACGTGCATCCAGGTGTTGGATCAGCTCCAAGGTTGCTTTCTGTAAAGTGATGTTCATTTCAAAATAGTCAGAGTATCCAGAGCCACTCAGCGTGGGGTCCCCAGCGAGAGCTGCCTCAGCCGGTGTAAGAGTATAGATGCCTTCCTTCTGGGCGTAACAAGGGGCGTCCACAAAATAGACGGTAGCTCCAACCACCTCGGTTTGGTGGATGCGGACATGAGTCGTGCGCTTTACGGAGGCGTAGTCCATGGGTAAGGCTAGCTCAATGCCGGTTTCTATCAGACCGTGGCGATTGCGGTCTATGCGCGAATAGAGAGGCATGACCAAGCTGGCCTGCTTGCCACGGCGGGCGATGGCTGCCAGCAGTTGCCGTGATACGTCTTTCACGCCACCAACTCCAGCCACGCCGTCCAATTCTCGACTGACCATCCACACATTATTGATGGACATTGACTAATCTCCCACCGTTCGCACCCCTGGTCATCAGCGGTGTGGGATCACAATCCAGAGAAGTACATAAGGCAACAGCCCCGGCAGGCCACCGGGCACAAGCAGGATCAAGAAGAGCAGGCGAAACCACCAGGGGTTGAGGCCGAAGAAGGCCCCCAATCCGCCACAGATCCCTCCCAGTATACCGTTTTGACGTCTCAGGTCATGTTCCTGCGGCACAATTGTAGCCTCCCTACTCCCACGCACTCAGTTCGTCCAGGGTGGCTTTTTCCTCGTTGCTCAGCTTCACCGCCAGCGCGCCCATGGTCTCTTTGAGCTGGGGGACGGTATTGGCCCCGATGATGGGCGAGGTGATGACCGGGTTGGCCAACATCCAGGCCAAGGCTACCTGGGCTACGCTCGCCTTGTGCGCCTTTCCGATCTCGTCCATCTTATCGATGAGAGCGAAGTTGCGATCGGTCATATAGGCTTTCAACCGGTCATTGCCCGTGCCACGTGCCTTTTGGGGCGGTGGTTTGCTCTTGCGGTACTTACCAGTCAGGAAGCCCCCTTCCAAGGGGCTATAGGGAATCACCCCCAGCTCTTGATCCTGGCATACAGCCATCAACTCCCGCTCGAACTCGGCGCGGTGTACCAGGTTGTAATGGGGCTGCAGGCAGTCGTAGCGAGCCAGCCCCAATCGGTCGCTGACCCACAGTGCCTTGGTTAGCAGCCAAGCTGGATGATTGGAGGTACCTAAGTAGCGCACCTTGCCCTGGCGAACCAGGTCATCCAGTGCACGCAAGGTCTCGTCCAGCGAGGTGTCTTGGTCAGGCCAGTGCGGCTGGTAGAGATCAATGTACTCGGTATCCAGGCGGCGCAGGCTATCCTCCACCGCTTTCATAATATGCGCCCGGCTGAGCCCCTCACCGTTGGGACCATCCCACATGCGTCCCCGGACTTTGGTGGCAATTACCAGTTGGTAACGACGTACTTCTCTTTGCCGCATCCATTCGCCAATCCACGTTTCGGCCACACCACCCGGGTTGCCCTTGGCCCAGGCGGAGTAGACGTCGGCAGTGTCCAGGAAATTTCCTCCATTCTGGACGAAGTCATCCAATACAGCAAAAGCGTCTTCTTTTCCGCTAGTCCAGCCCATGGTCATGGTGCCCAAGCACAGTGCTGATACTTTGAGGCCTGTGCGCCCCAACTTGCGGTATTCCACTGGCCGTACCTCCTGAACCTTAAGGGACTGGAAGGTTTGATTTTACCTGTTCTTCCGGCCTGCTCAAATTTCCACCACTCTTAATTCTATTATAGCATAGCCATCAAGACCGGCATGAATCGTGTGCCCAGCAAATAGAGTCCGGCGGCGACCAACGCTGTAGCAGGGATGGTCACTACCCAGGCGACGGCAATATTACCAGCCACGCCCCAGCGCACTTTGCTCAACCGCTCAGCCGAACCAACCCCCATAATGGCCGAACTGACCACCTGGGTGGTACTCACCGGGCCACCTACCAGCGAGGCGCCCAAAATCACTGCCGCCGACGTTACCTGAGTGCTGAAGCCATGCACGGGTCGGATCTTGTAGAACTTGCCGCCCAGAGTCTTGATCAGCCGCCAGCCGCCCAGCGCGGTGCCCAGGGCAATTGCCCCAGCGCTGAGTGCAATCACCCAAGTGGGCACTTGAAATTCGGTCAGGTAACCGGTGGTCACCAGACCCAAGGTGATGACACCCATCGTCTTCTGGGCGTCGTTGGTGCCGTGGCTGAGGCCCAAAGCGATGGCGGTGATGATCTGGGAACGTTTGAAGACCCAGTTGATACGCGGCGACGCACCCCGGGCCAGAAAGAAGACCAGCTTGGTGAACAGATAGCCAATCACCAGGCCGATAATCGGAGAGGTGAAAAGGGCAATCAACACCTTTTCCAGCCCACTCAGCTGAATCGCCCTCAGCCCGGCCCCTATCCCCACGGCGCCGATGATGCCGCCGATGAGGGCGTGCGAGGAACTGCTGGGGATGCCAAAATACCAGGTCAGGATATTCCACAGGGTGGCGCTCAACAGTGCAGCCAGAATCACCTCAGCGGTGATAGTCCCCGGCGTGACGATGTCGTGCCCGATGGTCTTGGCCACAGCCACCCCAAAGATGAACGGGCCACAGAATTCAGCCAGTGCTGTCACGCCCAGCGCTACCCGGGGGCGGAAGGCACGTGACGAAATCATGGTAGCTACGATGTTGCTGGAGTCGTGGAAACCGTTTAGAAAGTCGAAGATGAGGGCGATGACCACCAAGATGCTGACTTGGGCCAATGTGTGCTCCTTTGGGCTGGGTTTTGGGTCAACTCATTTTGACGACGATGTCGGCAATGACATTGGCTGCTTCATCCCCTCGGTCGGCTGCATTACTTAGGTGGCGATACACCTCCCGCATCTTCAGCATCTCCACCACGTGCTCTACATCTTGAGGTCCGCTGAACAAATCGGCCACAGCTTCCCGATATACGTGTTCTACCCGGTTTTCCAGCGCCTTAGCTCGCTGGGCATGTTCGCTGGCTACTCGGGGATGGTCCTCAAGGCGCTGCACGCTCAAGTGAATCTCAAAGGCAGCATCGCGCAATAGCGATGCGATGCGGCGCATATACGGAGTGGGTTCTACGTTGAGGATTTCCATCTCATCCACGGTGGTATTGGCATAGTCAATCACGTCGTCAATGGCCCGGGAGAGGGCAAAGATGTCCTCTCGATCGATGGGAGTGACGAACGTGCGCAGCAGCTCGTCAATCAGGATACGGCGGACCTCATCCGCTTCTTTCTCGGCCGTCATAATCTCTTGCGCAACGGCAGGATTCTGTTCGTCCATATAGGTTTTGAGAAGCTCCAAGCCCTTGAGAGTGAGGGAGGCTTGATCTAACAGCAAACCCACAAAGTTACTCTGGCGTGACTTGAAAAGATCGCGAATGCCCATCGTTCCTCCCTGTTTTGATTCTGCTGGTTGCTTTGCCAGCCTGTGCAAGGGAATGCTTTATTGACCCAATCATGGTACCTTTCGACCTGGCAACGCCTAACTAGAGCTGCCAACTACCGGTGCGTATTTCGGCTTGCCGGTTGGGCCGTCGATGTGAGATTTGGTTGCTTTATCCAGGTTTGCATAGAGACCGCGATAGGCTGGCGGTAGAGTGGCCGCCAACTGGTACATAGCTTCGTCGGTCATTAGTCGCAGCAATGGGCGACGCACCTGCTTACCACGCGGGTCCAAACGGAATGGCTCACCAATTGCGATGCGAACAGGCGCACGGCGCAATCGCCGCCAGTAACGGTCCGTGTTCTCGGCACCCGTCACCGCCACCGGGATAATTTGCGCGCCGGTGCGGGCAGCAATGAGGGCCATGCCCTCTTTGCCTCGCTGTAGACTGGCGGTGGGGCTGCGCGTGCCCTCGGGGGCTATCAGAAGGACTCCCCCTTCATTCAGCACCCGCAGCGACTGGCGCAGGGCGCGTGTGTCAACCTGCCCGCGCCGGACGGGAAAGGCCCCGTAAGCTCGGGCCAGGATTCCAATCAACGGCAAATCAAAGACCTCGATTTTTGACATGGGCGTTACGGGTCTGGGGAAGACACCGACCACGATGAACGGGTCCAGGGCGTCAACGTGATTGATCATCAAGATCAGAGGCCCGGTCGGGGGCACATTCTCTTTGCCCGAGACCTCGAGCCTGAGCAACACAAAATACAACAGGTGTAGCAAAGCGTCTATTAGCTTTCGTTGCATGCCAACTCCCTAGCTCTCTGATTGGTTTTTCACCATAGGCTCGATGCGAGCCAGCACTTCTTCGATGCCCAATCCATCGGTGTCGATGATGACGGCGTCTCTGGCCACGCGCAGCGGCGCGTGGGCCCGTTGGCTGTCAATCTGGTCACGACGGCGCATCGAGGCCAGCACCTCTTGGTAGGTCACATCCTCACCCCGGGCCTGGCATTCCTGGTATCGGCGACGCGCCCGCTCTTCCACAGAGGCCTGAATGTACAGCTTCAGGTCAGCGGCGGGCAGCACCACCGTGCCGATGTCACGCCCCACCATTACCATGTGGCCACTGGCTGCGATCCGTCGCTGCTGCAAGGTGAGGGCTTGCCGTACACCGGGATAAGCCGAAATTTGCGACACGGCGGCGTCCACCGCGGGCTGACGAATGGCCCACGTCACGTCCTGGCCGTCGGCGTAAACAGTGTATTGGCGGTCATCGTCCTGGGTAGGTGGCGTTACCTCGATCACCAGCGACTCAGCCAGCGATGTTACCGCTGCCTCGTCATCAGTGGGGATTCCCCGCTCAAGGGTGGCCCAGGTCACTGCCCGGTACATAACGCCTGTGTCAAAGTACATATAACCAAGACGCCGGGCAAGGATGCATCCCACTGTGCTTTTGCCCGACGCTGCTGCTCCATCAATTGCGATCAGAGATGGTCGAGTCAATATGTTACCTCGAACTCTTTTGTTGTTTAAGTTTTCGGAGTTGCTTTAGCTCTGACTTGCTCAAAGGTCGCCATTGCTCTGGCTGCAGGTCTCCTAGCTGGACAGGCCCGATGCGCACCCGGATCAGTCTGCGAACTGGATGCCCAAGCTGGGCTGCTATCTTTCTGATCTGCCGCTTACGGCCTTCTCGCAGCACGATGCGCAGCCGGGTGTAATCCTTCTTGCGCCCCACAACGGAGACATCGGCAGGTGCTGTTCGTCGACCATCCACAAACAGGCCTCGTCGCCAGCGTTCGAGTGCTTCATCCTCTGGATGACCTTCTAAATCGACGTAGTATTCTTTTGGGTGTTCGTAGCGTGGATGCGTCAGCAGGTTGGCCAACTCTCCATCATTGGTGAGCAGGATCAAGCCTTCGCTTTTCAGATCCAGACGGCCCACCGGATAGAGATGGCCTGGAAGCGGTACCAGGTCACGTACCGTGCGAAGACGGCCAGAGTCGTCTCGTTCGGCGGAGAGGACACCCCGGGGCTTGTAGAGGGCAATGTAAGTGAAAGAGCGGTCTGTTCTAACCGGCTGCCCATCTACGGTAATTTGATCTTGTTCCGGGTTGGCTTTCTGCCCCAGTATTGCAATCTGCCCGTTTACAAGAACCCGCCTCTGGCGTATCAGTTCCTCGCAATTCCGGCGGGAGCCGAAGCCAGCGCGGGCCAGGATCTTTTGCAGGCGTTCTTCCAAGGGAACTCTTCCCGTAGGCATTCAGTGTGTACAACCGGCTGTATTGTAATGCATACGGGCCTATGGGTCAAGGTAGACCTGTGAGGAGAACGGAGTTTAACCTAAAAATCTGCACCAAATCTGCGCGAATCTGTGCTTTAACGGGATTCGCCAGACTCCAGTTTGTTGCGTAACGCGGAGACACCTGCGCCCAAAAGCAACATCACCAGCCCCGCTGCCAACCAGCCTTGGGTTGGACGGGTCTCACCCCCGGTAACAGGTAGCAATGCCTCGGGTGCTGGCGTTGTGGGTGTCCTCAGGGGGGCAGGTGTGGCATCGGTCGCTGCGAGGGTTGCGTCAGTTGTCTCTTCAGCTGTCTCAGTGGCCTTGACCTGGGCGCCAGGCGTGGCAGCTGAGGTTTCGCCGCCAATATCGTCGGTAGGTGTCGCGTCAGGCGTCTCTTCTCCAAGCTCACCAGTCGGCGTGGGCCCGCCAATGCCGGTGCTCGCGCTCTCCATCCCAGTTCTACTCTCATCACTGGCTGACTCAGGCGTTTCGCTGGCAACCTGGTCAGGAGGTTCAGATGGCGTACTGGTCGTTCCGCCGCCGACTGCGGCGGGCGTCTCACCTGTGATAAGTGGCGTGGGACTGGCGGTTGCCGATGGGAGGGTGGGCATGGCTGTGTTGGTTGCAGATGGCTCAGGTGGCCTTTGTGTGGCAGTGGCGGGCACTGAAGTTGTGGGGGGTATGGGGGTAGCAGTACTGGTTAGCTGGGCCACTGTGGTCGGTGAGGGGGCAGCCAACTGTGCCAGTGGAAAGGTTGCCAAAGCGCCCAGGAACAGGAGGACAAGCAACACGATGAGGACGCCTCGCTTTTTCTTTTTGATTTCCTCGTCCAGCAAGTTATCTTCTAACACTACTTACTTCCCTCGTTGTGCCCAGTCGCGGGCCTGTTCAATCCAGGCCTCAACGTTGACACGTTGCCAGTTCTTGACATCCAGCATGCGGCGAAGCTGTCCAGGATCAGCCTCGGACAGTTGTTTCAAGGTGTTGAACCCGGCGTCGCGCAACTTCCACTGGTAGACTGATCCAATGCCCTTGATGACGGTCAGATCGTCCGGGTGTGAGCGCTGATAGGCGTCAAACTCATCTTGAAGGGCATCCGCTTTGGTATCCATCTCCGAAAGCTGCTCGCGGAGTTGACCCAATTCTTGATCGCGCCGTCTCAGGAAGTCAGCCAGGGTTTCTGATGCGGTGTCGCTGCCTTCTCCGCCTGTCTTGAGAGCGGACGCCAGCGTCACGCTGTCGGCCCGGTCATTCAATTGCCGTCGCAGCTCTCGGTTCTTGCGATACGCCTCGTCGATGAGCCATTCGCTGATGAAGCCAACGATAGCCCCGGCGAAGACCAGCAGTATGCCGACGGCAAGCCCCATAGAAGCACCCACGCCGGCGGCCCAAGCGATGATGAAGCCAATGGCCAATCCCACAACTACCAGTGCTAGTCCGATTAAAATCGTCATGACTTATCCTCCTTGGAGACTACTCAGACGCGCATGATTCTGTACGACTTTGCAAAGCACAGGGCCAAGCCCGTGGTGCCCATGAGGACGATGGGCCATCAAGAATGTTGGCCTTCTCCCTGTTCAATGGGTGCGCTCCGTTCCGGCGATTGATCAGGGTTACCCTCCGCCTCAGGTACTGTCTCGGTTGGACGGCCATTCTCCTCGATTTCCAGCGAGGGAAGTTCGCTCAGGGAATTGAGGCCAAAGTATTGCAGGAACTCAAAGGTGGTGCCAAAGAGGACCGGGTGCCCCACGGTCTCCAGGCGTCCCACTTCTTCGATGAGTCCTTTGCTGATCAGAGTGCGAAGGACCCCGTCGCTGCTAACGCCTCGAATCGCGTCGATTTGTGGTCGGGTGACAGGTTGCTTATAAGCGATGATGGAGAGCGCCTCCAATGCGGGGGTTGACAGCTTGCCAGAAAGCGAAAGGCCCAGGAATCGCTCGATGTAAGGTGCAGCCTGAGGGATGGTAACCAGCTGTACTTGGTTGCCTTTGCGCTGTAGGGTCACCCCCCGGCCGACGTAATTCTCTGCCAGCGATTGCAGTGTTGCCTCGACGTCGGCCACATCATGCTCCGCCGCTTCGGCGAGGTGGCCCACCGTGACGGGGGCGTCAGCTACGAACAACAAGCTTTCGATAATTGCCGCCAGAGTAGGCGACGTGGCTTTACTGTAATCTGTTGTCATCTGCCTGGTTCAGTGTTATAATGGTCGCCTGATTGGACAGGCTCGCTTGTGACACGTCCCCGCCCCGTGGCGGTGACGAAAGGAGAATTCCGTGACCCAAGGGCGGCATACTGTTCTCTCCGTGGTCGGTTTTCTTATCTTCGCGGCCGGCCTGGCTTGTGCTCCTGGCAACCCGGGCGATATACCTTCTCCACCCGGTGGTCAAATCCCAGTCTCGCCAGAGGCGGCCGATCGGTTAAAAGAAAACTTCAATCGTGAAATGCAAGAAGCGAGCACCGGTGAAGAGTTTCGTCTGTTTATTACTGATGAAGAAATCACCTCGTTGGTCGCTCTCACCCTACAAGATACCAGCAGTGTGCCCCTGTCCGACCCTCAGGTGTGGTTCACGGCAGGCCGCGTTCACATCACGGGTACCTTCAGCCCTGTTTGGCCTTTTAAGTTTCGTTCGCTCATCGTCGCCACGGCCGTAGTGCGTGACGGCCAAGTGGAAGTAGAGGTCGAAGAGGCGCAGATGGGCCCCCTGCCCTTCCCACATCAGGCGTTGGAATCTGCCTCTGAATCGATCAATGAGACTCTGGTGGAGATGCAACTAGATCTGGAGGTTACGGCGCTGGAAATTCTGGAAGGTGAACTACAGCTGGCGGGAACGCGCCGAGAACACCAATGAGGCCCAAGGTCGCCATATGCTATGCTCGGCTCGCCTGGGCTGCCGCCCCCCTCATCTGCGGTCACTCCACACAGTCGGTACTCTGTCAACGTCGATCTGGTAGGCGCACATGGCCCCCTTGCGGACCTGCATCCAGGCCGGAGCTTGGTTGACAGAGTGCTACTGATTTTTTAAGGTTGCCGCCTTTGGATAGGGGGCATGTCGGATGACCACCCGGACTGTGTCCAGCTTCAGCCCCATGCGACTCTCAACGAT
>CP070811.1:3181228-3196640 GCA_020343875.1 Anaerolineales bacterium
ACCTGGCCTGCCTCTAACCGAGGGCTGCCCCGACGCCGACGGGGATACCATGCCGGACAGCCGGGATGAGTGCCCCGATCAACCTGGCCCGCCGATGACCGAGGGCTGCCCCGATGCCGATGGGGATACTATCCCCGATGGTATGGATGCCTGCCCCGGAGAACCGGGCGCGCCTGGAGCGCCCGGAGGCGACGGCTGTCCGGCGCGTACCGGTGAAGACCGGGACGGGGATGGCATTCTTGACGGCGATGATGCCTGTCCCGATGAGGGAGGCTCGCCGGTGACTGAAGGTTGCCCCGACGCTGATGGCGACGGGGTGCGCGATGGCGAAGACGACTGCCCCGCCGAGCCGGGCCCACTTGAGAACCATGGCTGTCCTGGGCCGGTGGATGAAGTGGACTCCGATGAAGACGGGGTTCACGATGCGGACGATGCCTGTCCGGATGAGCCAGGCCCCGAGCCAGGCGGCTGCCCCGACCGGGACGGCGACGGCGTACCGGACCCCGAGGACCTCCGGCCCGGAGAGCCTGGTCCGCCGGATGGTGGCGGCGCCCCTGACACCGGCGCTGGAGACCGGGACGGTGACGGCATCGCCGATGACGTAGATCTCTGCCCTGACGAACCTGGCGTGGCTGCGCACGCTGGCTGTCCGCCGGCTGAGGGCCCGGAGACGGACGAAGGGGGCGTTTTTGGCGACATAGGCGGTTGGGAGAGCGTGGATTTCGTCTGGGTAGAATTCCAGGCCCTGGAATTCGAGGTGTTCGACGATTACGACGAAGTCTATTGCTACGCCAGCCTGGCTGGGGGGGACATGGATCGCTACGGCCCCTTTGAGATAGGGGACGAGGAGAGGCATTGGAGCATCTCTGAAGAGCTGGGCAGCAGAGTCGTCCAGGTAGTTGAGGGCCAGCCCCTCCAGGTGGAGGTAGAGTGCTGGGCCGCCAATATCTACCTCGAACCAGGAGGGGCATGGGGTCCCGTCTGGGACCTGGGCGCCTTCATCGTGAACCACCCCCCTTCGGACTGGGATGGTCACCTGATCACGGTAGGGTCCTCGGGGGGACACCCGGGGCACTCGTTCCAGGCCCAGTATCGAATCTGTGCCGGTGGGTGCGAAGGAGCAGCCTTCGCGCCGCCTTTTCTCACGCTGTGGCACGGGTTAGGCGACCAACTACGGCTACAATGGGCATGGGACGGGGACGAGTCCGCGATCAACGGGTTCAGGCTGTACGTCAATGGCAACTTCTATCGAGCCTTTCGTCCCGACCAGCGTTCTTGGGTGATCCCCAGCGACCTGGATCCCGCCTGTGGTGAAAGACTGGAGTTCCAGGTGACAGCCTTTGAGGGCCCTACGCCCGTTCCCAACCGTGAATCGCCGGCCAGCAACATCCGATTCTTGGAGGGCCTGCCGTGTGCACGCAGCGTGCGCGTCACCTTTGACCGACTGAGGACCTACAATCTCGAGGACGGAGACCCCAACCGAAATTGGGATTCAAGGCGCCTCGGTCCTGTCTTCGGCAGCTTCTGCGCCCAGGGCAGCACCGAAGCATGTCTGTCCTTTAACGGTAGCGATTTCCCGCATGGCCTCATGCTCCAGAGCCAGCACACGCACAGCATCCAGGGGCTTTTCAATTGGATTTTGGGGGAGATGTCACTGCTTTGCACTTCACCCTCCGACTGTCCGCGTTACTATGCCCCCGAGAGTGACTCTGTCACAGTTGATCTGGGCCTTGGCGACGATCTCACCTTCATGGGGGTCATCTACGAACAGGATAATCGCACCTACGGAGAAGCTTTTAACGCCTCGGACTCCATCAGCGCCGATGAGATCAGGCCGGGGTATTCGCGTACCATCCGCGACCGGCAAATTGAGCTAACGGTTCGGCTGGACGTGGTGTCCAGCTACGAGGCTGGCGCATCCGCCGGCTCCAGCATGCCCGATCTGGCCATTGCCGACGTTGACCAGCATGAGCCTTCTGGTCAACTGCGCATCCACGTCTCCAACGACGGCGGAGACCTGGTCGGTGAAGATATCGCCGTGGCCCTGGCGCGCATCAGCACCAACGAAATGATCGATGTGGTCACTTGGGAGAATGTGACCATTCCCAGCGGCGAACAGCGTATCCTCCAAACCGCCAGCCCCATGGTGGCCGGGGACTTGCGCGTCATCGTTGACCCGGATAACGACATTGAGGAGACGTACGAGGGCAACAACATCTACGAGACGCCGGCGTTGATGAGGGTCGAGTTCGTGGGGCTGCGTGTGCCAGATTGGCCGTGTGAAGGCTTCCTTCATCAGGAAGCCGAGGTGTGGTTCTTGTTCTGGGTCGGCTATGGCCCGCCGGACGAGGAGCCCTATTGGGTTGGCAACCGGGTAAGACACCCCGCCAGCGGCATCGTGGAGTGGAACCGTAATGATTGGCCGCCTCCTACCTGGAGCCTGGAAGGGCAGGAGCGGTACATCTTCGAGTTCGAGATACCGTCAGGCGAGAACTTGCGCATCATGATCGATGGGTACGAGGAAGACTGGACCACGAGACAGTCCATGGGCGTTATCTCGGCTGAATACGGGCCTCAGGATAATTATGGAGGCAGGTCCGACCCATATCAAGCCCGGTCGGTTGGCCTGGGCACAGAGGAGTGCGTAGAGTGGGAGCCCATCGGTCCCAGGTTCTTCGGCTTTGAGGCCTGGTGGCGGATCACCCGGGTGCGGTAGCCTGAAACTCTTGAGGGCTGTACGGGCAAACACATTATCTGGCACGACAACTCACTGTAGGTGCGCAGTTGATCGTACCCGACTCTGGGGCCGACCAGGCAATAACCCCACACCCTAATGCGGCTCAATGACGACATCCTTCCAGAAATATTCATAGATCGGCGACGTGGGATATTTTTTCACCCATGGCTTGATCAACAGGTCCCATCGTCCATAGGTGGTTGGCATCATCACTGCTTCCTCGATCAGGATTCGATCTGCAGCCTGGTAAAGCTTCATCCGTTCGGCCTGGTCAGTGGAATGCCGGGCGCGCTCAACCAATTCTTCAAAGGTAGCCTGAAACTGCTGGCTGTAGCACTGAGCCAATCCCACCCTCAAATGCTGGCTGTAGTACTGGGCCAGTCCCACCCTCAAGAAGTTGTCCGGATCGGGATAGTCGGCTATCCAGCACATATAAAAAAGGTGTGGGTGTGACTCGTGCAGCTTGTCGAGAAAAACCGCCCACGGAAAGATCTCCCACCCAATCTCCAGTCCCAGGCTCTCCCGCCACTGAGCCTGCAAAGACTTGGTCACCTCAACGCGTGCCGGGTCTGTGTCTGTCCACGCGCTGACAACCGGAAAACCGCGGCCGCCCGGATAGCCAGCTTCTGCCAGAAGCTGCCTGGCCCGCTCGGGGTCATACGCCAGGCCAATGCCCGCCGAATGTCCTGGCATGCCCGATGGGACGAATCCGCCCGTGGCCGGTGATTCGTAACCGCGCAGAACCACGTTGGCTATCATTTCTCGATCTATAGCATGCACCAGGGCGCGGCGCACGCGAACGTCGTCGAATGGTGGGCGACGCGGATCAAATTCCACGTATTCGGTCTCGGTCCGCGGCCCCGAGAAATACTCCCCGGCGTGTCGCTGACGCACCCGGTCCATCTCTGCATACCGAATGACCAGGCCCCAGATATCCAGATCGCCGGCCTCATACATCTGTAATGTAACAGCCCCATCTGCGCACAGACAGGCTTCTATGCGCTGCACGTTGCCCCCGAACCGGCCATGGTAATTGGGGTTGCGCGATAGAATGATGGACTGGCCCGGCTGCCAGGCTTCCAGTCTGAAAGGGCCATTCGAAACGATATTGCTCACATCCGCCCAGTTCGCGCCGTGTTGCTCCACCACATGCCGTGGTATGGGAAACATGGCATGATAAGCCAGTAGATTGAGAAAATAACCCGTTGGTGCTTCCAGTTCCACCACCAGCGTCAGATCGTCAAGTGTGCGGACACCCACGTCCTCGGCAGTACGCGCCTGGCCACGGTGAAAAGCCTGGCTGCCCTTGAGATCATACAAGACTTCGGCGTTCGGTGAGCCAGTGGCTGGATCCAAAACCCGCTTCCAGGCGTACTCGAAATCGCCCGCCGTTACCGGCCGGCCGTCACTCCAGCAGACGTCTTCCCGCAGGTGAAAGACATACCTGCGTCCGCCTTCCAACACCTCCCAACTGTGGGCCACGTCGGGCACAGTGTCCATTTCCGGTCGTAGCTCCACCAGCCCACTAAAAAGGTGCTGGATCATGCCGGTCGAATTAACATCACATGCCAGGGTCGAGTCCAGCGTCAGTGGTTCAGGCCAATTCCCTCGAAAGGCGTGAGGCGCGGGCGGCAGGGAAACCTCAGGCTGGACTTGGCTGGCCCGTTGCCACAAGACAAAACCCTCCTGGTAAGCCTGGCGCGACCGGCGAAAGTCAAAGGCGTTGTGATAAGTCAGCCCCAGGTTCGTCAGCGTCCGGGCGGCCCGCCCGTGTTCCTTTTCCTCTTTCAGGATCTTCAGCGCCCGCTGATAGTAGTCGATGGCTTCCTGGT
Source organism: Anaerolineales bacterium (assembly GCA_020343875.1). Lineage (GTDB taxonomy): Bacteria > Chloroflexota > Anaerolineae > 4572-78 > NAK82. Next base: position 3,185,798 of record CP070811.1, read on the forward strand.
GGGCGTAGGCCAGGCGGGCCTGATCACCCGCGCGGGACAGATAGTCGACGGCCTTGTCCGGCTCTTCGGCCCGCTCCCAGTGGTGGGCCAGCAGCCCAACTTGTTCCTCTACACGCTGCGGGAATAGACGTTCTAGCGCTTCGGCCACCTGGCGGTGGTAGCGGCGGCGTTCCTTCCTCAACAGGCCATTGTAGGCTGCCTCCTGGGTCAGGTGATGCTTGAAGATATACTCCAGCTCCGGCAGCCGCGCCCGCTCGCGGATCATCTCCTCCCGCTGCAAGGTCAGCAGATGGGCACCCACTTGACGTTCCTCGCGTGCGATCTCAGCCAGCACGCGATACAGAAAGACCTGCCCCACCACGGCCGCCAGTTGCAGGACGCGTTTGGTCTCCTCCTGCAGGCGGTCGATGCGGGCTACCAGCACCCCATGCAGCGTGTCCGGGATAGCGATGTCGGCCACGTCCCGGGTTGCCTCCCAGCGACCGCTGGCCTCGTGGCGGGCGATGACGCCGCTGTCCACCAGGGAGCGGATGATCTCCTCCACGTAGAAAGGGTTGCCCTCGGCGTGGCTCAAGATACGATCTCTAAGATCCGCTGGCAGGGCTTCGACGCTCAACAGGTTGCTTACCAGCGCCTGGCTCTCGGCGGGGGAGAGGGGGTCCAGCCACAGGTCGGTGTGGCGATGGCGGAAACGCCGGGCGGCGGTCTCCTTGATCCGCCAACTGCCGTGCTCCGCCTCAGGGCGGAAGACGCACAAAAGCAGCAGCGGGGCACGGTCGGTGAGGGGTAGCAGGTACTCCAGCAGCTCAAGCGAGGTGGGGTCGGCCCAGTGCAGGTCCTCGCAGACGACGGCCAAGGGTCGCCGCCAGGCCGCACTCTCCAGGAGACGCTCCAGGGCGTAGAAGGCCCCGGTCTTGAGCTGTTCGCCCGCCAGGTCGCGCAGGGCAGTTTCGTCTTCGTCCCTCAGCGGCAACGACATCAAGCGGGCCAGGTGGGGGTAGACAGTCTCAACTTGCCCCGGGCACAGGGCCTGGGCTTGCTCGCGCAAGGCCTGGCCTACTGCCTGCGGTTCGGAGTCCTCCTTCACTCCCAGCAACCCGCGCAGCACGTCCAGCCACAACAAATAGGCGATGGAGGCGCCATAGGATAGGCAGCGCCCCTCCAGCCAGTGGAGACGATCTGGCGGAACGCTTGTACGGATTTCTGCCATCAGGCGCGACTTGCCCAGGCCGGCCTCGCCTACCAGCGTCACCACCCCGCCCACGCCTGCCTGAAGGCGTTCCAAGGTCTCGCACAGTGCCTGGCACTCGATCTCCCGGCCCACCAGGGGCGACTCCAGCCCGGCGATGCCGCGCACCGCCCCGGGGACGGTTTTCACGGTCAGCAGGCGGTAGACCGCTACGGGCTCGGCTTTGCCCTTGACCCGCACGGGTTCCAGCGCCTCGAACTCGAAAAGGGGCGCGGTCATGCGATGGGTGTCCGGCCCGACCAGGATCTCCCCCCGCTCTGAAAAATCCTCCAGGCGCGCCGCCAGGTTGACCGCATCGCCCATGACCGAGTACTCCTGCCGCTGGCGGGTGCCCAGGCCACCGGCGATGACCAAACCGGTGTTGATCCCGAAGTGGAATCCCAGCCCGGTGCCCCGCTCGGCGTTTAACTCGGCCTGCGCCTCCATCATCTCCAGCGCGGCCCGCAAGGCCCGCTCCGGGTCGTTCTCGTGGGCGGCCGGCGCCCCGAAGAGGGCCATAATCTCATCGCCGATGAACTTGTCCAGCGTGCCCTCGTACTTCCCCACCACCGGCACCAGCTTCTCAAAGCAGGCGTTCATCAGGTCGCGCACCGCTTCGGGGTCCATGGTCTCGGCCAGGGCGGTGAAGCCCGAGATGTCGGCGAACATGACAGTGACCAGCTTGCGTTCGCCCTTCAGTGCTGGCTGGGGAGCCGCTGCCCGCAGTTCCTTGCGCGCGGCGGTTATCATGGCATCCACGACCGCATCGCCCAGCGTGTCTCGTTGCGCCTCGAGAGAAGCGATGGTCTCTTCAAGCTGCCCGCCTGTCCCCGCAAGGGGGCCTGTCCCCGCAAGGGGATCGTCGTCAGACTGATTGCGTTCGGCCATGTTGTCACCTCCAGGAACCGCGCAATAGCCTCCGTGCACCACTATTCCACAGTGTACCATATTTGTTGCCCATCTTCAACCATTTTTTGGCCGAATATGGGCGTTTTGTAGGCAAAAGCAAAGATCCCGCCCAATTTGGGCGAGGCCAGGTTTTCTATGCGACCCTATGTTTGGGGCGCAAGACTTCAAAAGTCTCCAAGACTTTTGAAGTCTTGGTGGTGAAGCAGCAGCCGCCTGGACTCGCCCAAGGTGATGGGCACCGTCAGCATTCCCCCCAGCAACGCAACCAGGACGCTGGTCGTTGCCAACACATAATTCAGCCCGGTTTGGCGCCGTGTACAGTACGAGCCCAGGTAGCCTAGCTGGATGCACAACGCCTACCAACCAGCCCTGGCGCCCCAATGGTCTGATCGCCTCGCGCCCCCGATCCAATTCTTTCTTGGAGATTCTCGCGCTCTTCCTGTATCCTGGTTATGTTGGCATTGCCTTCTTGAGTGTATCTAGATATAATCATACCAGCCTTGGTCTTCAAGCGACTTCACCCCGTTCAACCTTAGTAATGCTATTTGACCATTAGTCTAAGGGATGCCTAACACCGTGTAGCCGCTACGTTGGGGTCAATAAGGGGCAAGCTAAGCGGTATGATTGGGATTTGATCGATGGCCGAAACCCTGCTGACCACGAAATTACACATACCGCCAATCCCGTCCAGGGCAGTCAGGCGCCAGCGCCTGATCGACCACCTGAATCAGTCGGCGGGCAGCAAGCTTATTCTCATCTCGGCACCTGCTGGGTTTGGCAAGACAACCCTGGTCAGCACGTGGGCCAGGCAAGCCTCTATGCCGGTCACCTGGTTGTCCCTGGAGGAAGAGGACAACGACTTAGCCCGATTTCTCGCCTACGTCATCGCCGCATGCCAGACAGTTAACCCCGACATCGGTAAAGATGCCCAGGCTCTACTTCAAACGCCCCAGCCCATATCGTATGAAAGCGTCCTGACCAGCTTGCTCAACGATCTGGCCGCATACGGCGCTCCCCTGCTGCTGATCCTGGATGACTACCACATGATCCAGGCAGGGATAATCCATAAAGCGGTTACCTTTCTGCTGGACCACCTGCCCGCGCAGATACGTCTGCTCCTGGCCAGCCGCGCCGATCCGCCCCTGCCCCTGGCCCGCCTCCGCGCTCGAGGCCACCTTACCGAAGTGCGCCAAAGCGACCTGCGCTTCAGAGCGGGCGAGGCCGCCGCCTTTCTCAACGATGTCATAGGCCTCGACCTCGCGGCGGAAGACGTAGCCGCGCTGGAAACCCGCACCGAGGGCTGGATCGCTGGCCTGCAGATGGCGGCCGTGTCGCTGCAAGGACAGGACCCCCAGCGCACCACCCGCTCGGAATTCATTCGGGCCTTCACTGGCAGCCACCGCTTCGTCCTCGACTACCTGGTGGAGGAAGTGCTGGAGCAGCAGCCACCCGCTCTGCAGGAGTTCCTGCTCCAGACGTCGATCCTGGAACGGTTGTGCGGCCCGCTGTGTGACTCGTTATTGGCTACTTGGGAAACCAGCGAATCGGCAGACTTCGCCCTGGGGTTCGGCCCGAGGGATTTAGAAGAGGGTGCATTGGGGCAGGACGCACTCGCCAGTCTTCCAACCCAACAACCCGCCAATTCCCAGGCCATCCTGGAGCATCTCGAAGCCGCCAACCTGTTTATCGTCCCCCTGGACGACGAGCGGCGCTGGTATCGCTACCATCGTCTCTTTTCCGACTTGCTGCGTAGGCGCCTGGGGCACCTGCATCCGGAATTGGTGCCCGTTCTTTACCGAAAGGCCGCTGGTTGGTTTGAGCGCGGCGGCTGGACCGCCGAAGCGGTGGAGTATGCCCTGGCGGCCAGGGATGATGCTCACGCGGCTGATCTCATCCAAGGGGTGGCCGAATCCGTCCTACAGCGTGGCGAGATCGCCACGCTAAATAAGTGGGTGGCCCAACTGCCATCCGAACTGGTGGCGTCCCGCCCGCGCTTGGATCTCTACCAGGTGGTAGCTCAGGTGATTTCCGGCTACTCCCAAGAGACGGTGGAGCCAGGCCTTGAGCGCTTGGCCCGGCAGGCCGACCTTTCCGGCGAGACCCAGATATTGGGCGCTTACCGGGCGCTTTTTCAGGCTCGCTTCGCGCTTGCGGAGGAATTGGCTGTCCAGGGATGCGCCGAGCTGCCGGAGGACGCCCACTTTCTGCGCAGCACCGGGCAATGGATCGCCAGCATATGCCAGGTTAATGTCAATGACCTGCGCCAGCGGGCGGAAATACTGGAAGACCTGGCCTGGAAAACCCGAACAATGGATAACCGGTTCTTGAGGGTGGGGACGCTCTGCCAATTGGCGGAAGTGCGTATGAACCAGGGCCGACTGCCCGCGGCCCGGGATTTGTTCGAGCAGGCTTTGGAGGCAGCGGTCGGGCCGGACGGCCGGCCGCAGGCCATCGCCGGACAGGCCCTGATCGGGCTGGGCCAAATCTTGCGGGAGTGGAATCAGTTGGAGGAAGCCCGGCGCTATGTGGTGAGTGGGATCGAACGCGTCCGTTCGTGGTCCCCCTTCGGCGCCATGGAAGGCTATCTGGCCCTGGCTGCCTGCTGCCTGGCCCAGGGCGATCAGCCCGGCGTCGATCAGGCCCTGGGAGAGGCCCGGCGTTTGGCCGAAGCCTTTGACGTCACCAGAATCGACGACCGGATCGTCGACATGGTGAGCGCCCAGATAAAACTCCATCAGGGAGACCCGGGACCCGTGCGGCGCTATTTTGCCGGGTATCGGGACGGCTTCGGGCCCATTCCGCACAAAGAGATCCAACCGGGCGTGGAACCAGCCCCTGAGCAAATCGACTTTCGCTTGCAGAAGTACGAAGACATTCTGGGAGCGCGAGCTCTGCTGGCGGAGGATCAGCCACGCGAAGCCCTGGCCTGGTTGGACCCGTTGCTGCCGTTTCTGGAAGCCAATGACCGCGTCATGCTGCTCGTCGAAGTGGAGCTACTGCGGGCGCTGGCTCTGCAGGCCATGGGAGAGCCGGCTCGCGCGGCGAAACCCTTCGAGCGGGCCCTGGTCCTGGCCGAGCCGGGCGGCCTGGTGCGCCGCTTCCTTGACGAGGGCCGGCCGGTGGCCGGCCTGCTACAGGGCGCACTGCGGCGCGGCGTTTGCCAGGACTACGCCAGTCGCCTGTTGGATGACCTGGAAGAGGAACTGTCGCCGGGAGATTCGCCGGCGGAGCCGCTGAGCGGGCCACCCGACTTACTGGAGCCGCTCAGCCAGCGCGAGCTGGAGGTGCTGCGCTATTTGACCAGCAGCCTGAGCGTGCCGGAGATTGCCCAGCAGTTATTTGTGGCCGAGAGCACCGTGCGCAGCCACATCAAGAGCATTTACCGCAAGCTGGATGTGCACCGGCGTGTGGAGGCCATAGAGCGGGCGCAAGCGCTGAAGTTGATACCGTAGAGCGTGCTTGGATATTCCGACGATTGGGCTACCGAGGTCTGGTGCGCAGCCCTTGGAATGAATGATGGAAGCATAGCTTTCCCTGAAATTTTCACAGACGCAGCTGGCTGGCAAAGACCTCGGTAGCCTGGAAGCCATACTTTACATAATTGCGGGCGCCCATGCGCCCGATTCTTTTATTTCCCCAATCGAGCTACATTCAAATCCCCAAAGTTGGGGATGACGTCTCCCCAAGTTTCCGTGTATAGTATGAGTGTGCCCGGCCGGCGATACTAATCGGAAGTACCATTGGAGAAAACCATGAGCAAGGAGAAGCTGGCTACATACCAGATCGTCGTCGAGGGAGAATTAGATGCAAGTTGGGCGGACTGGTTAGGCGGATTTGCGATCCGAGCCGAACGCCGTTCGGATGGCCGCCCGGTAACCCGGCTCTTCGGGCCTGCCGATCAGCCTGCCTTGCGGGGCCTCCTCAACAGGCTGTGGGATCTGAACCTGGACGTGGTCAGCCTGCAGAGAACCAAAGCTGGGGGGCCTATAGAAAGTGAACAGGGAAGGTGACGAAATGAAAGAACGATACATCCTTGGGTTGGATGATTCACAGGCCGACTTGCCAACCGTGGGTGGAAAGGGGGCCTCGCTGGCCCGCCTGGCTGCCGCTGGATTGCCCGTCCCGGGCGGGTTCAACCTGACAACCGCAGCTTACCACCGTTTTGTAGGCGCCAACGGGCTGCAGGCGCAGATACTGGCCAGGTTGGAGGGGGTGGACCTTGGGCGGCCGTCCACGCTGGAATCGGCAGCCCAGGAAATTCAGGCTTCCTTCCGGCAGGGGCAGATACCGGGAGAATTGGCCTCTGCGATTGTCGAAGCTTATGCGGCGCTGCCTGGACAAGACCCGGCGGTTGCCATCCGCTCTTCCGCTACGGCCGAGGATCTGCCGGATGCCTCCTTCGCTGGCCAGCAAGAGACTTTCCTGAACGTATCCGGCGCAGATGAAGTGTTGGAGGCCACCCAGAAGTGCTGGGCCAGCCTGTGGACGGCTCGCGCCATCGGCTACCGGGCCCGCCAGGGCATCCAGCCTGACCAGGTGGCACTGGCAGTGGTGGTGCAGTTGTTGGTGCCAGCTGAATCGGCCGGGATCTTGTTTACCGTCAATCCGGTCAACGGCGCAAGCGGCCAGCTGGTCATCAACGCTGCCTGGGGCCTGGGCGAGGCTATCGTCGGTGGGATCGTCAATCCGGATACTCTTATCGTAGACAAGGCAACGGCTGCCATTGTCGAGCGGCAGACCGCCGACAAGCAGATCATGACCGTGCGCATAAAAGACGGGACGGCTGAACAGCCGGTCCAGGAGAATCTGCGCCGGGTGCCGGTGTTGAGCGACAAGGCTGCCGAGGAGTTGGCCCGGCTCGGTATTCGGATTGAACGTCTTTACGACAGGCCTATGGACATCGAGTGGGCGCTATCCGATGGCAGCTTCTCTATCCTCCAGGCCAGGCCGGTCACCGGGCTGCCCGAAGTGCTCGTGCCGCCCCCCGATGAATGGGAGCTGCCGGAGCCCAAGGGCCGCTACATGCGTACCAGCACGGTCGATTTCATGCCTGACCCGCTCTCACCGCTCTTCGCTACTATGGGCATTTCCATCTATAACGATTGCCTGCAGCAGCTTCTGGCCGACATTATGAACACGGAAAGAACCGCGTTTCCGGATGAGTTCATCGTCACCATCCACGATTACGCGTACATGCAGACCGGGTTCTCGGCCAGCTTCTGGTGGGCGATGCTGAGCAGGCTGGCCCCGCGCCTGATCAAGCTGATCCGCAATGGCCCCACCCATTTCCGGGAGGAAGCTCTTCCTGAATATCGGCAGAAAGTTGAGAAGCTGGAGGGTAAGCGGATTGCGGATATGAGTGCCAGGGAGATCTGGCAAGACGCCCACACACTGATGCACGCCGCCATGTATCACCTGTCTGTCCTCCAGGTTGACACGCTGGGCGCGGCCGCCGGAAGCGAGGGACTCTTCACAGCGCTCTACAACCGACTCTTCCAGAAAGAAGGTGATCCACCGGCACCTGCCTACCTGATGGGCTACGACAGCACGCCGATCCGGTCCGAGAAATCCCTCTACGATCTGGCGGGCTGGGCCCTGGAGCAACCGGCGCTTGCTGATTATGTTTTGAGTACGGCTGCCGCCAAGCTCGCGGACGCGCTTTCGAACACGGAGGCACCCGGGGCAGTCCCCTCAGCAGTATGGACGGAATGGAAACGACGAGTCGATGTGCATCTCAGATCCTTCGGGCATATCCTCTACGACCTGGATTTGGCCAAGCCCATCCCCGCCGAAGATCCGGCCCCCCAATTGGAAGCGGTGAAGATGTTTATGCGAGGGGAAGGAGTGAACCCGCACCAACGCCAGCAAAGGCTAGAGCGCAGACGCGAACAGGCCAGACAGCAACTGCTGGAGCGCGCCCGTGGCCTGCGTGGATGGGCTCTGCGCAAAGCCTTTGGCTGGGCCGAGTCCGTGGCCGAGGTGCGCGAGGACAGCATCGCCTCCATCGGCCTGGCGTATCCCCGGCTGCGTGAATTGCTGAAGGAACTCGGGCGACGGTTGGCACAAGCCGGTGCGATTCCATCGCCTGTCGACGTCTTCTGGCTCGAGGGTGCAGAAATCGAAAACCGCCTGGATGCCCTTGACCAGGGGCATCGGCTTGACTCAATGGGGGAGGTGATTGAGGCTCGCAAGAAGATCCGCCAGGCCGCAGGGAAGGTCATGCCCCCCACCCAGTTGCCTTACTCTAAGACGTACATGGGCATCCCCATCGAAATCTTCCTCCCCGGAGAGGGTGAACAAGAGGGCGGCCGGCTCAAAGGCGTCGGCGCTAGCGGCGGCCAGATAACCGGGCCTGCGTATGTCCTGAGTGGCCCCGAGGACTTCGACCGGATGCAGCAGGGCGGCATCCTGGTCGCCAAACTGACCACGCCGGCCTGGACGCCGCTGTTCGCCATGGCAGGCGGCGTGGTCACTGACATCGGCGGGCCTCTCAGCCACGGATCCATCGTCGCCCGGGAATACGGGATCCCGGCTGTGCTGGGGACAGGTGCCGCGACGCGCATCATCCACACTGGACAGGAGATCACCGTGGATGGCGATGCCGGCTATGTCATACTCTCCGCCGAAGAATAGGTACCGCGGAATGGCCGCCCGCCCCACCAAAGTTATTCCCCGGCGCACGGCGGGCGGCCAATCCTCGTTGCGCCAGTTTTCGCCTGTGGATATGTCTGGAGACGCTCCCATGCAATCCAGCAACCGCAAGAACCTGCTCATCCTTTCCTTCACCCTGGTCGTGGTCACCCTGGGGTTTGGCCTGGTCATGCCGATCCTTCCCTTCTACATGGAGCGGCTGGGTGCCGGTGGCATCGAGCTGGGATTGCTGGTGAGTTCTTATGCGGTGATGCGCCTCATCTTTGGGCCGATCTGGGGAAGCCTGTCGGATCGCATTGGTCGTAAGCCGATCCTGATGGTCGGCGTGCTTGGCTATGGGATCACGATGGTGGGCTTTGGCCTGTCGACTCAGCTGTGGATGATGTTCCTGGCCCGCATACTCTCTGGTGTGCTCTCATCCGCGACCTCCCCGACCACCATGGCCTATATCAGCGATAGCACCTCTGAGGATGACCGCGGCGGGGGCATGGGCATGCTGGGCGCCGCCGTCGGGTTGGGTACGATATTCGGCCCGGCACTGGGGGGCCTGCTCGCCGAACAGTCCCTTTCCACCCCCTTCTTCGCCGCCGGTGGCCTATCCCTACTGGCTCTGATTCTGATCTTCATATTCCTGCCGGAATCTCTGCAGGAGAGCCAGCTCCCCAGGGGCGAGTCGGATCAATGCATGCTAGATCTGCGTGCGTGGTGGGCTGCCCTCTTCAGCCCGACCGGTCCGCTGCTGGTTATGGCATTCATCGCCACGGGCGGTACCATGATCTTTTACGGGATCCTGGGGCTTTACGCGCTGGAACGCTTTGGCTATGGGACCGATCAAGTGGGCTTGATTTTCATGATCCTTGGCCTGGTAACTGCAATCGGTCAGGGTCTGCTGGTCGGGCCGCTCACCAGGCACTTGGGCGATCTGAATGTGATCAAATTGGGGTTCTTGCTCTCTGGGCTGAGCCTGCTCCCGGTGACGGTAGCCGACCGGTACGCGCCCTTGCTGCTCTCCATCGGCTTCTTCAGCTTATGGAACGCCGTGCTCATCCCAGCCATCACTTCGTTGACCTCGAAGCGGGCCACGTTGAGCCAGGGCGTGACCATGGGGCTGAGCAATTCCTTCATCAGCCTGGGCCGCATCTTCGGCCCCTTGCTGGGCGGCCTGGCTTTCGACCTGCATTGGGGACTGCCCTTTTTGTGCGGCGCTCTGGTTATGCTGATCGGGTTCTTCGGGAGCTTGCGCGGTCGGTGATGAGTTTGACCCGGCTGTGGCACACCCTTCCGTCGCAAGGAAAAGGAGCAGAAGCGCGCCAGTCACTGTCGGAGATCTATGATTGGTTTTTCGAGGAGTTTGAGACGCCGAACTCAGGAGAGGACAAGGCATTGCTGGATGCACTGGCCTTGGGCTGCACGTCTGCAAAGCGACTATTGAGGGACACGGTGGGCAGATTGGCATTGAGAGCGAGCTCGGTGTCGGCACGACCGTCTGGTTTACCATCCACGCATAGCGATGCTATTTGATTCGGTGGACATTCTCCAGCGTACGCGTCGATAGCCTCAACTTGGGGAAATTCGCCAGCTCTCTCGGAAAGGGCGCGCCGCTAACCTCTTCTCCTCTGATTCTGTATCCCAAGAAAACCCCGCCCGATGCGGTGGGGTCTCATGGTTAAGGGGATTAGAGGCCCCGGCCAGACAAAACTTTACCTCATCCTTCATCATTGTCAACAGACACCGCGTTATCGTTTTCAGTACCGCCGCTATCGCCGCTACTTTCCCTAACACTCTCATTGTCGTTGCTGTGTTCGCTGCTAGCTTCTTCACTGCTGTCGCTGATGTTGTCACCGCTGTCACCGCCACTGCCCCGGCCGCTGTTGTCGTCGCTATAGTCGCTATCCGGGTCATCGTCGCGGTCATCCCCCCCATCTCCGCTGTCATTGCTATCGTCGGCGTTGTCGCTACCGCTCTTGTCTTCATTGTCATTGCTCTCGTCGCCGTTGTCGTTGCCGTTCTCGTCACCATTGTCGTTGCTGGCATCATCACCGTTATCATTTTGGT
>CP070811.1:3196740-3199472 GCA_020343875.1 Anaerolineales bacterium
AAACGGTTGACCGGTTTTCAAGACGCCATAGGCCAAATGAAGCAACTTGCGCATAGCGGCACCGACAATAGTCATTTTGGATTTACCCCGTTGCTGCAGGCGAGTGACAAGAGCTTGGATAATTGGGTTGTAGCGATAAGCGGCCAAAGCTGGCATAAAGAAAGCGGTACGTAAGCGACGATTGCCAGTTTTGGCCATCCGGGTACGGCGGCGGACGGAGCTTCCCGAATGATGCTGCCTTGGGGTCACACCGGCATAAGCAGCCAGCTGGCTAGCTTGGGGGAAGTCGGTGACATCCGGGACTTCAGCTAGAAAGACAGCAGCCGTGGTGTCGCCGATGGCTGGGATAGAGGTAAGCAGGTCTCGCTTACGTTTGAGATTGGGATCTTGGTGGATGACTTGTTGGATTTGCTGTTCGAGGTCAGCGATTTGCCGATCCAAAAACGCCAAGTGGGCTTCAATGGCAGCGATCACGGTCTGGAGTTGTAAACCAGCTTTCAGCCGATTACGCTCTCGTTGCCGGTCCTCTTTGAGGGCATCCAAATGACGGGTCAAGGCTTGCAGTTCCTGCTGGGCAGCCGATGCCGGTGACCACAAGCCAGGTTTCTGAGTGACGCAGAAATCGGCGATCAACTTGGCATCGATGGCATCGGTCTTATTGCGAGACAGCTTGCTATCAGCGTAGGCTTTGGTACGGCGAGGATTGACCACACTGACCTGGTAACCCTGCTGGTGCAGGAAGAGAGCGGCCCCTTGGCCGTAGCGACCAGTTGCTTCCAGACAGGCGTGCAGCTGACTGACCTGACGTTTCTCAAGCCAGCGACCTAACTTGGTCCAACCGATCGGACTATTGCTGAAATCGCCGGTAGTCAGATGCTCGCCATGCAACAAGGCGACATCCAGTTTGTCTTTGGACACGTCGATACCCAGGTAATGAGACATATTCATCGCTCCTTTACAGTTATTGATGGGGTGGCACCTGTCTGTTGCCGAACAGTCTTGTGCATCCAGGCTCACTGCAGCGAGGGCCTAAGATATCATCCGTTCTCTGACAGACAGCCCAGAGCGGGAGCTAATCTTTGCACCGAGTTCTAGGACGTCAGTCGCTTGCCAACTTCACCGCTCTGTCGCTGGTGATTATTAAGAACCTACCAAGATTATCACCTACCCAAATAACATACAAGTCGCTTGACAAAATGAAAAAGACCTCTAACAGTTAGGTTTCAAAGCCAAGGAGAAACCGATAGGACTGAAGGAGGTCAATGATGCAGTATAACATGAGCCGGGTTGAGTACAATCTTGATCGGCAGGAATTCGTGCTGGGCGAGTTTGTATTTGACCTGAAGGGGTTGTATGCCTACCTGGAGCGGCTGAACGATGGTCGAGACCCGCGTGGGGTGAGATACCAACTGGCGGACGCCCTGACGCTGATCATCCTGGCCAAACTGGGGGGAGAAGATGAGCCACGGGGGATGGCTGACTGGTTGCGGCATCGGGCAGAGGTATTGGTACGCGCCTTGAAGTTGGCGCGAGCGAGTATGCCGCATGCGGTGACCATCAGCCGCATACTGGGCCGAGCGGTGGATGTTGAGGAGCTAGAGCGGGTGCTGGCCAGGTATTTGGATGGCCAAGTCCAGACCAGCCAGGCCATCGTAGTAGCCATCGATGGAAAAGTGCTGCGGGGCACGATTGAGGTGGGACACAGCCAAGGCTTGCACCTGCTGGCTGCCTATCTGCCAGAAGAGGGCTTAGTGCTGATGCAAGTTGAGGTGGACAACCAAGCGAATGAGATTGTGGCCGCTCCCAATTTTGTAGAAGTGCTTGATTTGCGAGTCAAAGTGGTCGTGGGCGATGCGATGCACACCCAGCGGAACATCTCGATGGAGATTGTCAGCCACGGAGGTGACTACATCTGGACCGCGAAAGGCAATCAAGCAGAAGTACAAGAAACCATCGCCCATCTCTTTGAACCAGAGCCGGTCACACCTGGCTTTGCGCCCACCCCGACTGATTTCGAGTCGGCCAGTACCGTCGACAAAGGGCACGGTCGCCTGGAACGCCGCACCTTGACCAGCAGTCGCATGCTCAAAGATTACCTCGATTGGCCTTATCTAGAGCAGGTCTTCAAGTTGGAACGTCGCTTTACCCATCTCAAAACCGGTGAAGTCACTCTCCAAATCAGTTATGGTTTGACCAGTTTGTCTCCAGATCAGGCTAGCCCTGAGCAGCTCCTGCATTATCTACGTACCTACTGGGGCATCGAAAACGGTTTGCACTACCGCCGGGATGTGACCTTTAAGGAAGACCAATGCCGTTTGAGGATCGGTCACGCCGCTCGGACTATGGCCACCCTGAACAATCTCGTCTTGACCTTGATCTTACGACAGGGCTACACCAATGTCCCTGATGCTCGACGTCGCTACGCCGCTCGGCCTTTGGACGCCTTGAAGCTCATCTTTCAGCAACCTTAAAACCGACTTTGCAACAGCCCTGCCTGCGTGGCCTAGTGTACTTGACAAACATGCAAAAGTGTGGTAAATTGTTTAATGTTAAACTATTTAATATGGAACGAAATGCTGATGGGAACACATTATCAAGGCACCCAGGTAGAAAAAGATGCGTTGGACGTGTATATCAAGCTCTCGCGGGCGGCGGGGGCGGTTGAGGCCCGCATTAATTGCCACCTTAGGGATCACGGATTGACCCCCAGCCAGTTTGGAGTACTGGAGGCT
>CP070811.1:3199572-3214326 GCA_020343875.1 Anaerolineales bacterium
CCGTTTCTTTTCCGTAGGGGTTACAGATCTATCGGGAATTCAATACGCTCCATCAAGCCACCGCTTACTAATCGTCAGCGATGGAAATAACTTGCTGTTGGAAGTTGACTTGACAGGCCAGGTCTTGGAGATTTATCCGTTACCGGGCAAAAAACAAGAAGGCATTACCATAGATGGGGACGGATTTTTGTACATTGCCCAGGATGACGACACAGCGCTGCTGAAGTTCACACCCTTGGACGCTGCTGGCCATACAAACCAGTGAGAGGTTTATGCCGCCGAGCGTCAGCCTACAGAAGCCAGCCACATTTTATAGCGGAAACAGGTCCCCAGCCATCACCTCGTTTGCCCCGTAGTTGTTATTTATGTATACTGTACAGGCGTCCAAAACCAAATAGAACCAACTTCGAATTCCGCTAGCTTAGCGGCACGGCCTCGCGCCTGCCCCGCGTCGACGACCGCGATGGTCGCCCACGCCATTCCGAACAATTCTTGTGGTTTCATTTGGACGCGTGGCAATTTGGGCCACCTGCCTGAGATTTCAGGCCACACGGGTGCCCTGGCTTTGAAAGGGAGGGGTAAGCTATGCAAAAGGCTGATGCAGTGTTTGAAGGTGGTGGCGTCAAGGGTGTGGCTCTGGTGGGCGCCCTGCAGGCTTTTGAGGAAGCCGGTTTTCAGTGGCAGAATCTAGCCGGCACGTCGGCTGGCGCCATTGTGGCCGCCCTGGTGGCGGTGGGATACACCTCAGCGGAGGTGAGGGAGGTGATGGGCAGGATAAAGTTCCACACCTTGATGGACACCTCAGGCATCGGTAAGCTGCCCGTGGTAGGTCCCTGGCTGAGCCTACTCTTCAACCAAGCCATGTACCAGGGAGACTACTTTCTGCAAATCATGCGAGAGCTGATAGCTGCCAAGACGGGCAAACAAAGGTACACGTTTGCAGACCTGACCCTCCCCAAGGAGCCTGGGGACTCAGAGGAAGACTATCAGAACAAGTATAAGTACAAGCTGCGGGTTATGGCCTCAGACATCTCCGAGAACAGGCTCTTCGTTTTGCCGCAGGATGTGGCCCGTCTGGGTTATGATCCTGGCGGCCTGGAGGTGGCCCTGGCGGTGCGCATGAGCATGAGTTACCCCTTCTTCTTCAAGCCTGTTATCCTGGAGGACAGCCAACGCCTGGAGAAGCATTGGATTGTGGATGGAGGCATGCTCAGCAACTTTCCCATCCAGTTATTCGATTCGCCGCCCGGTCAGTCTCCTTCCTGGCCCACCATCGGCTTTCTGTTGAGCGAGCCTGGCTCGGAGGAGCCTGCCCATGTTCGTATCCAGGGCCTGGTGTCTATGATCCAGGCCATCTTGAGGACGATGCTTACGGCTCACGACCGCAAGGCCTTGGAGGAGGCCGATAAGGAGCGTATTGTCCGAATCCCTACCGGCAAGGTCAGTACCCTGGACTTGAACCTGAGCGACGCAGACCAGAAGTGGCTCTACGACCAAGGCTATCGGGTAGCCAAGGAGTTTCTCTCCGCATGGAGTTTCGAAGCCTACGTGGCGCACCGACTGCAGGGGGCTGCTTGACGAAACCCGTTTCTTGGGGTATAATTATCTCACATTATGGTAAGTAGCCGGGCACAAGAAAGGAAGTGGCACTGCACATCCTTGTCTTGGGGGGTACGGACCAAGAGAAAATGGCTGACAGACGAACTGTTGACGATTTGAGTTTACAGGAGTTGGAGCAGATCCTGCTCATCAGGCGCCGGCAGGCCCGCCAGCAACGACTGAGGGAGTTGGCTGCTGAGGGGCGACTGGCAGATCGCAGCCCTCTGCTGGCCGAAGAGATTCCGACACTGCCTCGCGCTACGGAATCTTCGCGGTTGGCAGGCGGACGTTTTCAATCGTCCCAACTGCGCCCTCTGTCCGACGTATCTTCGGCTGGATCGCATACGGTTGCCCCCAAACGGGGCAAGGCAAGCTGGATACGCGACCGTCTGTTGTTGGGGCTGGAAGTTTTAGCCCTGGTTGGCCTGGCGGTGGTGCTGCTCAGCTCCTACGACACCCTACGCACCCTGAATACCGAGGTAAGCGTGGCTCAGGAAGCACAGGCGGTGACCATAACGGCCACCCCTACGCCATTGGTCCACTTCGACCGGCTGCCGGGCGGCCACACCTCTCCCAATGCGCCGGGTGGCGCCGTGCCGGATGTGCCGGCCCATTTACAGGCATGGGTACAGCCAGCCCCCGCCCAACCAGTCCCCACCCCCAGCGCTGCCTACCCCTCTCGCATCGTCATCCCCGCGATCGATGTGGACGCGCCTATCGTCGGCGGGGTCAACTGGGAAGACCTGAAAAAAGGCGTGGGTCACCTGCCGGGTTCGGCCAATCCTGGCGAGCGCGGCAATATGTACCTGGCTGCTCACAATGATATCTTTGGCGAGATATTCCGCTATCTGGATAAGCTGGAGTTGGGCGACGAGTTCTTTGTCTATAGCGGGGACCAATCCTATCGCTACCTAATCACCTCTAAACGAGTGATCGAGCCCACCGACGTGAGCGTCATGTATCCTACCACCGAGCCTATCGCCACGCTCCAAACCTGCTATCCTTACCTGGTTGATACGCACCGCCTGGTTGTAGTGGGTGAATTGGCGAATTAGTTGCCCCAGTGATATAATACTGCCTCACGAACTCCGAAACTGGATACGATAGGAATTACTTATGGCCAAGAAAAGTCGTCGTGCCCGTCGCCAACGGGCAACTCGCCTTCCCAGCACGCCTTCTACGCCCCCCGCAGCGCAAGGGTCAAAGCCTTGGGCTGTGCCCGCCAATGACGTTCCCGCAGCTGTGGCGTCGCCTTCGCGCCCGAAGGTGGACTTCGGCACCGAATACCACTACGTGATCAGCGATTTGCGCAGCATGGCCATCATCGCCCTGGCCATGTTGGGCGTGCTAATCGCTCTCTCCTTTGTGATCAACTGATGGGAGTCTTTCTGCGGAGACTAGGATTGTAGTGCATCGGCCACGATGTCGTGTGCCAGGGCACGGAAGTGGCCCCAGTCGGCCCACCGGGATGGCAACTCCCGTAACTGGGTCGCAACCTGCCGAAGCTCTGCAGGGGATACGTAGCGAAAGCCGGTAATTCCCTCCCCTGAGTCCTGTGCTAGCGGCCTGCTGCTGTCTGCCTGCAGCAAGAACAGGTAGGAGACAAAAGGTAATCGTCGCCGGTTGTTGCGGAATTCGTATTCAACGGTTCCCAGAAAGCGATCCACGCTCACGTCCAGGCCCGTTTCCTCCTTGGCCTCTCGAGTCAGCCCTGCTAATACTGCCTCGTCTGGGTGAACACCGCCGCTTGGAAGTCGAAAGACCGCCTTGGGATAGAATCGTTTGGTGTGCAGCAATACGCGCCCGTCGGGCCGTTGTATGACCAGCACCACCTCGCCCCGCCGGCTTGGATGACGTACCATCTTTTCTAACCACTCATCATAGGCTACGGCTGAGATATCGACAGTCACCTGATGTCGTTGGCCTGAGCCGTACCTGGCAGACAGTTCTGACAGTTCATCCTCATTTATCAGATCAGCCAGTGTCAATGTTTTCACGGGAGCCCCCCTTCTTTGGCTGGGCTCTCCCTCTTGCGCTGTCGCGCCCAGAACCAGATGACAGCCCACCCGACCAGCAAAGCTAAACTTGCCAGCAGGCCACCCTCAGGGCCAAAATCACCGCCGGTGAAGACCCGCCCCCCCTCGCTGACCGTCGTGCGCAGTAGCCCCCGGTAGGCAATACCACTCACCGGCAACGAGACCACCGGTCCCAGCGCGAAGTTCCAGGCCGCATGTAATGCCGATGGCAACCACAATCGCCGGGTGACGAAATAAGCATAAGCTGCCACCACGCCAAAGAGCGCGATGTTGAACAGGGCCAGCAGGTTGAATAAGCTCATGACGCGAAAGTTGAAGATGTGTAACAGGCTGAACCCCACGGCCGTTAGCAGTGTCGCGCCCATTGGCCCCAGCCACTCATTCAAGGTCTGCAACAAATACCCGCGCAGAGGAATCTCTTCGCTGGTGCCTTGCAGGATGAAATGAGCCAGGAAACCCAGTCCGAACAGTAGGCTGGTCGTTCCTAATTCGGTGTCGCTGCGCAGTCCATCCAACCTTACCAGCCCGGTCGCCCACTCGACCAGGAAAATCCCGCCGATCATCCCGGCGCCGACGGCCAGGCCCAGGCCAAATTCACGCCACCATCCCCGCCGCAACCCAAATCCAAATGAGGCAAAGGGCCGCCGGTCCAGGAAACGGAGGAAGATGAACGTGACCAGTATTAGGCATAGGACTTGACCCAAGAAGACACCGATCCCCACACTCAACGGCCAGTTGGCGATATCCAGCAAGCCCCCCATCACAGCTGCCGGGTCTGCTTGGCCAGCAGCCAGGTAGCTGCCGTAAAGCATCAGGGCCGGCAACTGGCCCAAACCGGCAGCCAGCAGCCAGCCCGGCAAATACAGCAGCGAGCGCCACACGGGGTGCAATTTGCCACCCTTGATAAAAAAGCGTTTGAGCTTGCGATCAGTGCTTTGAGTCAAAGCCCGCTCCCATTGACTTGAGCTAGAGAATTGATGGTATATCATTTCGAACGGGGCTGCGTCCCGTTAGGCGCGGCTTCGTCCCTACTCAGAAACTTTCGCTGAAAAACTGTCCCTGCTTCAAGGTCCAAGGTACCAACTGGCAGCGTTTTCCAGCGGGCTGGCAAACGGCCCCGCTGCAAGGCCGTATAGGTCGTGACGGGTCAGCAGTGTGGCATGCGGGATCAACAAGAAGTCGTAGGGCCGTTCCTGGGCCAGCACTTGCTGCACCTCCGGGTAAAGTTCGGCCCGGCGGTCAGCGTTGCAACCCGGCACGCCCAGCGCCTCCCGCAGCAATTGGTCAATCTTCTCGTCGTCGAAGGAAACGAAATTATAGCCACTTCCAATCTCATCCTCGGTCGAGAGCCACCATCGGCTCTGATCGGGCTCCGCCTCCAACGGCCAGCTAAAGACTATGGCATCAAAATCGTGAGTGAACAGGTCATCGACCACGGCTCCCCATATCACCAATTCGAGGGGGGCGTCGACCCCGATGGCACGATAATAGCTGCTGATCAGAGTGGCCACCTCCTCGCGCAGTCGGTTCTCGCCGTTGGTGCGAACTGGCAGGTGCAGCTTTTCGCCGTCTCGGTCGAGCCAGCCGTCGCCGTCGGAATCGGTCCAGCCGGCCTCGCCCAGGTGCCGGCGCGCGCCATCGGGGTCGTAGGCAGGTGATTGCAAGGCTGGATCGGCTGCCCAATGCTGGGCCGGTAGGGAAGCAGCGATCAGCTCTCCGGCGCCGTTTAACACCTGGTCCAGTAGCTGCTCCCGGTCAACGGCCATGCTCAGGGCCAACCTCACCCGCGGATCACCTAAGATTGGATGGTCGTTGTTGAAAGCTACAAAAAAGAACTCGGGCAGCGGGTAGTCATAGGATGAGACAGGCAGCGAAAGATCTGGTGGTTGGCCATGTGGCATGAGCGCGGCGTCGACCTGTTGGCTCTCTAGAGCCCGTCCCAGGTCGGCGACTGTCTCGAAGGGGCGGTAGCTCCACGTTTCCAGGTAGGGTACGTCCCCCCAATAGTCCTCGTTGCGGGCCAGGTGAACCTCTCCTCCTTGCCCCCAATTGACCAGCACAAAAGGCCCGCTGCCCATCGGTCCGCTGGCGACGGAGACAGAATCCGGGCTGGCCTGAGTTGGCGAGTGCTGAGGGATGATCGGCAACTCTCCCAGGATTGCTAGCGTCGGGCAGTGTGCCACGTCCAGGCTGATTACCAGCGTTCCAGTATCGGGGGCGTTGACCTCAATACTGTGCTCCAGTTGCGGGCCGTACAGGCTGTCGAGAGCAGGGTCACGGGCCATTTCGATGCTGAAGGCCACGTCGCCGGCCGTCAATGGCCGCCCGTCGTGCCAGTGAGCGTCCGTGCGCAGGGTGAAGGTGATGGCCCGGCTGTCGCTGGAGACCGCCCAGCTCTCGGCCAGGTGCGGGATCAGCTGGCCGGAATGGGGATCGTCGGCCAATAGACTGTCGAAAAGCAGAGGTACCAGGGCACGGCCGGCCCCCGATTCCGCAAGCATCGGATTAAGGGTGTCGGGCTGCCCCAGGCCGCCGACGACGATTTGCCCTCCCCGCTTGGGCGGAGGGGGCGTTGATGGCACAGGCGGGGAGCTGGTGGGCGTGGGCTGGGGGTCGGGGGTTGGCTGCTTAGACTCCCCGGTTAGTTGGCCACGGTCGGCCGTCGCTCCGGTCGTGGGGGGTTGGAAGCTGGGTGTTGATGATTGGGGATTGGAGGTCGGAGACTGGGGATTACCCGCTGGTCGCTGCCCTGCGGCATCGGCTTCTTTTGAGTGCTCCGCACTGGGCGCCAGGGTGGGTGCAGGCGTAGTTTCCTCACTTGTGGTTGGATCTTGGCTCGACTGGCAGGTGGCCAGAAGGAGTACGCCCACGATCAGGAGTAATAATAAACAGGATCTATTTCTCACAATCTGTGTGGCCAGGTGGCTTGACCTCTTGCGATATGCTTGGCACTGCGTCTGGGGTTGCGGGGCAGACCCCAAGCGTTTCCCCAGACTCCCGGGCTTTTTGTAGGCCCACAAGCTGGAGCCAATTCGAAATGTTGTGCTGCCTGAGCTTCAGAAAGCGGCGTAGAAAATGGGGCCGTACACAGCCAATGTGAAGACGCCATCTATCATGACATACATGAGCAGGAAAAACAGTATTGAGGGTCTATCGCGCCCATAGGTAGAACGCCAGGCAATCCCCAACGCCAGTACAGCCACCAACAGCGGCACGCCCAGCCGTAGGGTAAGGTTCAAAGAGGGCGGTATGAAGGGCAACCATGCGGAGAACGGCACATAATCCTCTATGCCCGGCATAAAGGCTAGCTTGCTCGCCCAGTAAGCAACCAGCGCCAGGGCCAGGCTGAGGATGACACCCAAACTGGTGAATCGATCATCCGTGCGTCGAATCAATGAGGTCAGGCCTAATATGACCAGAGGCGCCACGACCCATATCAGCGCCAGGGGTGCTAACATCACGCCTCCCAAGAGCCCAAAGAGCATCTCAGGCCCAAGCTGGCCTATATCATTCAAGGTCAGGCGGCTCAGCGCGTCACGGATGTCGGGGGCGGTGCTGGCAAAATACACGTTGTAGCCAGATGATACCGCGCCCTCCAGCCAGGTGGCATACAGGTGGCCTGCTTTGTCACTCAAGATAGCCGGATAGTCAGAGCTGCCTGGTGAGAAGCTGATCTGCTGGTAGGCAACCGGGGCTCCCCCTTGGAAGAAGACTGTGCTGACCTGGCCTTGTTCCTTGCGCCTCAGATATTCCAATTTGGTGTGAAAAGCTATCACCAGCTCCGGCGCCAGTGCACGGTCAATGGCTACGGCACTGATATAGTCAGTACCCCGATATGGCAGAGGCACGCGTGGACCAGCCTCCAGGCCGCCTGGGAGGGCGGCCTGGTACGGGAGATGGTAGGTGTATGGAATCGACAACTGGCGGTCTGGAGATGCCGAAGCTGGCTGGCCTGGAGGCAAGTGCAGATAGTGTGTCGTGGCCATGCCAGCCCTTGGCCCGATGCGAGGCATGACGGTCCATAGGAGATAAACTTGCTGCCCGTCGAGGCCCAACAACGGGCCGTAGACTCTGGCTGTACCTACAAAGGGCTCCAAGACCTTGGTCTCCTGCCCTGGGACGTAGAGGCCATCCTCATAAGCTGCGTAGTAGAACTTCGGATGATCTTCTTCAGGTGGATAGTGCATCCAGCTTGCGTGTAACGTGCCGGCGTCATCATACCCTATACTAGGCCCCATTCCGATCGAATCCACCAGCGTCGCGTCTCCGGTCGGATCGCCGGGGGGTAAGGTATACAGCCCCGGGCTATCCTGTGGACCAGCATACCAGATGCTCATCGACCCGCCAGGGTCTTCAGCTACCGCATAGCTAGCTACCCTGTTTTCTCCTGAGAGCAGAACCGGCGGGCCCGACAGGTCACCTGTGGCCGCCTGCAATTGGGCGTTATAGAGACCTTCGTTGCTTAGCCAGAAAAGTTGCAGGGCTTGCCCATCCCACAGGATCTGCGACTGGTCTGGCCATTTGAGTGCCGCCTCATAGCTGCGATCCCAAATCACTTCGGCCCGTCGGTTCAGGGCCATCACGCGCGGGTAGGCTGCTTCCCTCTCTCCGCCGATCAGGAAAAGATAGATACCTCCCTCATCGTCTAGCGCCATAGACACCGGATCTACCACCTGCGTGCTGGCCACCAGGCGCGCCCGGTTCCAGCCGGGTGCGTTCAGCCAAACGCGTTCTGCCGTGCCAGCGCAAGCGGACAGAGTCAGCCCCAGCAAGGGCAGCCAGCCCAGATACAATAGCCGCCGGAATGTTTTCATGCGTCACTCCCTTGATTCAGTCACTGCTAAACCTGTAATGCGCTTAGCAAAACAGGGTTGAAGTGATCAGTGATGGATTTTATCATAACACAAACCTATTGTCTAGCTTAAGAGGGCGGATAGAGGCGTAACCATTGGGGGACATCTGAAACATGGCCGCCAGGTCGCTAGGGGCTATGCGTTGCGCTTCTAGGCAGGTAGGATGCATTTCAGCAGGAGCGAGGCATCCACGAAGGGACACCTTCTTGCCTTGGCCAAGGGCTTCAGTCAAAACGCGTATTCGTGGTGATGCCTCGCCCCTACTTGCTGTCAATACTCTACTTCACGGCTGAGGACGGTCAGTGACAACAGCACTGTCTGGCCAACCTCCTCCAGTTTCTGTGGGTCTATTGCCTCCCAAGTATCACCGGCCGTGTGTGCAATCCGGTCTGAGCCGTCCCAGCTCACGTACATGGGCAGGGCCGATTCGGTCTGCGTGGGCAGCCCCACATAGGTCCCGAAGTGAGGATCCCGCCCACGGGTGGTGGTGGAGGCTCCCATACGGCCGGCCGCCTTCTGAAAGAGCTGGACCAGGCGGTAGCTGCTTGCATCTCCCAGGGCAATCCCTTTCCCCTGGCCGGCTCCCACCCCGCTTAGCTCAATCACTCCCTCGACCGTCAGCGAACTGAAGCCCAGCTTGGCGTTCATAACATCACGCACGCCCAGGTTCTGACCTCGTTCGCCACCGCTCCAGGCCACGAAGACCACCGTCTTCTTGGGCTGGTAGTCGCCTTCTTTGAGGACGCGGGCTATCTCCAGCATGCTGGCTATGCCGCTGGCGTTGTCGTTCGCCCCGGGATACAGGACACCGTCAGGGTCGAGGCCTACCCCATCGTAATAGGCGTGCACCATAATCACCTGGCTATCCAGGCCTCGCCCCGTCTCCGAACTCATCCGGGCGCCGATGCCGGGGATGAAGCCGATCACATTGTAGCACTGCTCGCTCCTGGTGTCCTCGGTTTGGGTGGCCACAATCTGCATATGCACGCCCACGCCAGTACCGGTGAGGGCTACTTCGCCCGCTTGAAGGCTAGCTGCCGCCTCATCTAGTTTAGCCAGGTTGCTGCCAGTGGTGGCCAGCAGGCGCTCGGCCGTTGCCTGGCTGATAGTCAACACCGGTGCCCGGCTGCGCCCCCAAGTCCACCGGCTGTCCTTGGGGAAGACGTACTTGCGCTGCACAGCAGTCGGGTCGTCGCTGATGACCAGCACACCCCCCATGGCGCCTGGGTTGATGCGAGCCATATCTGCTTCGCGCATCAGGACCACATTGTCATCCAGGGCAAGGCCCGCCAGGCGGTACGGAGCATCATTACCCCCCAGGTTGGGCCCCAACCCAAGGCCCACCACCGCTCCCTCGAACTCGCCGAAGGATCGCAGGGGGCCAATGAATTCGGCAAAGTCCTCTCGATAGACCAGTGCTTCGGCTACATCTCCCTCTTCATCCAGGATCTCGAAACGAGGCGTCTCGGCCAGATGCAGCCAGGGGCAGGCGAAGGTCTGCAAATAGGTTTCCTTTTGGCCGGCTGGCTGCAGCCCAATTTCCTTCATACGCGCAGCGATGTACTCAGCGGCCAGCTTCGCCCCTGGCGTGCCTGTCTCCCGCCCCCCAAATTGGGGTGATGTCAATGTTCGGATGTCTTCAATGGCTCGCCCCGCATCGAACTGCCTCGCCTGCGCGCTGTATACGCCCAGGGGAGCTGTGCTGCGCAGCACCCAGCCCAACCCCAACACCAGCACCACCACCCCCGCCAGCGAGGTTCGACTGAAAAGCCGACTGACGTTGACCCGGGTTTGATCTAGCCAGCGGCGCAACCCCTCGCCCCACAGGTTAAAGGCCAGGATGGCCAGGAAGAAAAAGATGCCCGGATACCAGGCCAGCCAGGGGTAAGCGCGCCACCAGCCCCGGATGTTTGCCAGCAGCGCCCCCCACTCCGGTACGTCGGAATAATAGACAATGATAGGCGTCATTTGCGGCCCCTCGGCGATATCAACCTTGAAGCCGCCTCCCAGGAAGATGTTGAGGAATCCCAGCTCCGACAGCAACATCAGGACTCCTCCCATCTCCAGCGCGGCCAGTACCAACAAGGAAGGCAACAGCAGTGGTAGCACGTGCCGCGTCAAAATCTGACCGGTGGACGCCCCAAGTGCCCGGGCCGCCTCGATGTGTAGTTGGGGTTTGATACCGGTCACCTGCCCCCGCACGAACTGGGCGATTTCCGCCCAGCCGACCACGCACAGGGCTACCACAAATATACTCATTCCCTTCTCGATACCCAAGGCCTGTATAACAATGATGGCGAAGAGGGTGACAGGGAAGGCAGCCCACACGCCGATGGCGCCGGTAAGCAGCCGGTCCAGCCGCCCACCCCGCCACCAACCGGCCAGCGTGCCGAATAGGGTGCCAACCAGCATGCGGGCCATCATCGCCAGCAGGGCCAGGGCCAGGGTCTGCTTGGCACCGGCCAATACCAGGGCCTGCATGTCTCGCCCCAGTTGGTCGGTCCCCCATCGGAAGAGGGCAGAGGGTGAGAAGGGGGGTACCCCAATCTCACCCTCTATGATCTTCACCCCATGAGTTTGATACGGGCTGGCTTCGGTCAGCCGTGCGCCAAAGAGGGCCAAGCCCAGGAAAGCTAAGACCAGGAGCGTGCCCATTATCAACATCGGGTTGCCCAACCCACGCCAGAGCTGCCGCCGGGGTGAGGGGGGAACAGGCGGGAAGCTGCTCTCGGTCAGGCTGCTGTTGTTCTCCTTGATCCTCTTGGGCAGCGGTTCGAGTGGTTCGTGCAGTGGGTGGTCGCGGCCTGACCCGGGTAGCCAACTGCGCAGGCTGGCCCACCAGGTAGCCAGCAGCTCCAACAGGTCTTCCAGGCCACTCTGCCAGCCCGACTGTGCTTGCTGCCTCGTAGCCTGATTCACGCCCCTCAAACGCGGGTCCAGCACAGGATAGATCAGGTCTAGCCCCAGGTTGACGAGCAAGAACAGCAGCCCTAAGGCCAGAATCAGATCGGCCACCAAGGAAGCCATCCCCAGCTCGATGGCTTGCAATAGCGTCAGCCCCAGCCCGGGCCAGATGAAAAAGAATTCGACCACCGGCAGGCTGGCCAGCGACAGGCGCAGCGAGGTGCTTAGTGTGGTCAAGATTGGCACCCGTGCATTTCGCAGAGCGTGGCGACTGAGTACCACATGTTGACGCAGCCCTTTGGCTTGTGCGACCCGGATGTAGTCCTGCCTCAGGATGTCCGACATCGACACATAAGTAATCTGTACGATCTGAGCCAGGGGGCGGGCCGCCAGCACCAGGGCTGGCATCACCAAATGCGCATCCCAGCCAAAGCCGTTAGGTGGCAAGGCCTGAATGCCCAGCCGTTGATGCAGCTTGATGTTCACGACTCCGATCAGCATGGCCAGCAGGAAGCTAGGGGTGGAGACACCCAGGATGGAGAGGATCAACACCAACGGGGCCCCCCGCTCTCGGCGGGTCAGGGCCGCCCCAACTCCCAGGGGTATCCCCACTCCTGTGGCGACGGCCAGGGCCAGCAGCAGCAGACCGCCGCTGCGGGCGAAGGTGGTGGCCACCAACCCCAGGGCCGGGGCCTCCTCTCTGTGCCAATAATAGGTCGCCGGGTGGTCGATCGCATATGCAACTGCCCGGTTCAGGGCCTCGCCGGCGGCGCTCAATGGGTCGGCTGGCACTCGTGCTTGCCCGCGTTCAGCCACAATCAGACCGAAGAGTGTCAACAGCAGAATGATTGACAAAGTCACCAAAACGCTGGTCACCCGGCGTAGGGGGACTCGTAGGCCAAGGCTCTTAAGCGTGATTTCGCTGAAAGAGAAGGAGAAAACACGTCTGGCCGGCGCAGCGGGTTCCTCAAGGGCAGACACCGGCCTCGGTCTGGTTAGGTGGGAACCGTCAATCAAGGCGCCGCGGGGGATACTGGTGCCTTGGGCTACCTCTGCACGCGTGAGCGGGCCGAGGCGGACAGCGCCTCGGCCTGCCTGTGCAAGCGGGAGTGCGGGGTCGCCCTCGATTTCAGGCCGACTACGCATCCAGTCTATGCCAGCCTGGGCGCGCTTGTTATGGGGGTCCAGTTCCAACACACGGCAAAACAAGGACAGGCTCTCGCGGCGGGTGGGCGCCAGCCAGGCCAGCCACAGCAGGGCCACCAGATTGTTGGGCTGCAGGTTACGGGCTGCCTCAAAGTAGCGGCGCGCTTCGGCCCGATCCCCAGCGTGGGCAGCTGCCAGGCCCTGATGCAACCAGGGCCGAACATCGGTTGTTAGTTCCTGTACGTCAGTAGCCATTACGAAGTATGTGCCTCGATCAATGAAAGGGGGCCAACGGGGTCGCTGATAGGCTTCATTATACCCCAACTCGATTGTCCAAACCAGAGAGCCGGTTTGCTTACATTTACACTTCAGAATTCGAGCCTTGTTAGCCTACACTGACCTGCTCTTTGGTACACAATCCCACGTCATTACGAGAATGGCCGCCCCGTCCGGCGACGGCATGCGTAGGCGTAGAGGCTTGGAGACCGCTTCGTACCCTGTACAGGTCACTTCGTACCCCATTCGGGGCACTAGTACAGTGCATCCGAGATTCTGATTTGCATGTCATTCTGAGCCGGAGCGCAGCGGAGGCGAAGAATCTCCTCCTTGGCATAGGAAGCCTCAGCTTTGCCGAGAATGAGATCCTTTGCTTCGCTCGCTCTGGATGACATGTATCAGTATTAACGTTACAGCGCGCTCCGCGGGCGCTCGCAGTGTTCGGACTTGGATTTAGGGTAAGCAGAGTCGAGGCTGTAGCCAGAGGCGCGAGGCGAAACTGGCTGAAGCCTCGACTTTCCAGAGATCTCGGCTGCCCAAACACAAGCGGGTCGAGTCTTCCTTGCGGAAGGCCCCATCTTCGAATCAGGACGATCTATTTATCCATGGTCCACTTTTCCCACATGTTCATCCCGCCTCGCCCAAAGGTGCGCTGCACGTAGGGCTTGGTGACTTCCACACCTGTGTACCAATACAGGGGGATGATGGCCGCATCTTCCTCGACCAGGAGCTTCTCGGCCTCGACGTACAGGTCGTGGCGTTTCTGGAGATCGGTTTCAAGGGCGGCCTGATCTACCAGCTGGTCGAATCGGTCGTTGCCCCAGCGGGTGTCATTGTTGCCGGAGTCGGAGCGGAAGACGTCCTTGGCGAAGCTGCTGGCATCCGGGTAATCCATGCACCAACCCCCACGCCAGATCTGAGGGGGATCTTCGTGCCGGGTTACCAGGAAGACCTTAAACTCCTGGCTGGTAAGGTTCACATCCACCCCCAGGGTTTGCTTCCACATCTGCTGGATGGCCTCGGCGATGCGGGCGTGTCCCGAGGCCTCGTTGTACATGAGGGTGATCTGGGGCAGGTTCTCGGGGCTGCCGTAGGAGGAAGCGGCCAGGAACTCCTTGGCCTTGTCCGGGTCGGCTGTGACCGGCGGGCCGAAGTCGTCGCCCAGGTTCCGGCTGGGAGAGGCCGTCAGGCCGGGGCGAGAGAACCAACTGGCCGGCTCCTGGCCGCCCTTGGTCACGTTCTCCACCAGGGCGGTGCGATCCACAGCCCAGGAGAAGGCTTTGCGCACGTTGGGGTCGTCGAAGGGCGGCTTGGTCACGTTGAAGCCGTAGTAATAGCTGCAGGTATCGGCGAAGATATTCAGCTCCTGGGAGAGAACCGGATCAACCTTGACCCGGTCGATCTCGGCCAGGGGCACCTCGGCTTTGTCCAGCAGGCCGGCTTCGTAGTTGGCAAGTTGTTCCTCAGGATCCAGGAACAGCCCGTGCACGTACTTGATGGAAGGCTTGGGGATGGCTTCGGTGCCTGGCCAGAAGGGGTTGGCGATGAAGGTCATCGAGGCATCGTGAGTCCAGTCAAAGAGCACATAGGGCCCGAAGCTGTGCAGGATACCGGCCTCAATCCAGCGGTCGCCCTTCTCCTCAATCAACCACTGGGGTTCTGCCCAGTTGATCCACATGCTGGCGATGGACAGGAAGAAGGCGGCTGGCTCGCGCAGGGTGTATTGGATGGTGAAGTCATCCAGGCAGGCCACACCGATTTGATCCACCTGGCCGAAGAGAGGATCATCCTCGCCGTTTTCACCATTCACGGCCCCGGCGTTCTGGATGACCCAGTTGACGTAGGCGTAGGGGCCGCCGGTGTTGGGATCCAGGGTACGCTTGATGCCGTAGACGAAGTCCTGGCACTTGACGATGCGGGGGTTACCTTCTTCGTCCAGG
>CP070811.1:3214426-3222247 GCA_020343875.1 Anaerolineales bacterium
AGATTCTCCGGGGAAAGCGCGAGAAGCAGCTCCCCTTTGAGCCGGTAAAAATCCGGCGACGGTCCGCTTCCGTGGCCTCGTCCAGCGGTCTCCAGAGCTTCGTCGAGCAGAGTCAATCCCTCCTCGGGTCTTCCCGCCTGGCCGCACGCCCCAGCCTGGATCAAAAGAAGCATTGGCCAGAAAACTGGCGGGCGAGTTTTCAACCCCTGATATTGGTCCATGCCGCGCTGGATCTGTATTAGACCCTCCTCTGCGCGGCCCATGCCCGCCAACGCCGCACCGTGCAGGCAAGTGGCCACGGCCTTCCAAATCTGAAACCCATGCTCCTCGGCGATGTCCAACGCGGCCTGCGCGCGCCCTTGGACCAGTTCCACCTCCCGCCTAAACAGATGGAGCAAGCCGGTATGAAACAGGGCATAGGCCATACTGAACGGGTGATTCAGCCTGTTGGCCAGGGCCACAGCGTCGTTTGCCCGTTTGAGCGCGCGGTCCGAGAAGCCAAGCATCCATAGGATCAAGGCAGACGCGGTGAAACACGTTACTCCAGGGTTATTGCCGAACCGGAAACTAAACGAGCGGCGCTGATCGGGATCGTAGTTAGCAATCGCTTTCTCCAGGTGATCCAGGCCCGGGCTTAGTCTACCGAGAAAAGCAAGGCTATAGCCCAACACCAAATGCCCCTCGGCTCGCATGCTCGCATCGTCCTGGCGCTCGGCCAGGCTCAGGATCTGTTCTCCCATCCGAGCGCTCTTCTCGAAATCAGCCACGTAGCTATAAAAGCTGGACAGCCCTCGCAGCACGGGAAACAGTTGGGGGATCTCTCCCACCGCCTGGGAGAGTTCCAGGGCGCGGGTGAAGGCCTGCTCAACCTCCGGCGTGTAGCCTTTGATGGCCAGCAGCGCCCGGGCCAGGCTTGTCTGTAACATGATCTCCTGCTGGGCGCGCTCCGGCGTGGATGGGGTCGAAGCAAGGACGTTCAGCAAATCGGCGGTGAGATCGACCGTAGCGTGGTACCAGCCTCGTGCATCATACAGCAGCCACAGGCAGTCGGTTAACTTGCGGAGCTGCTCGAAATCCCCTTCGGCCACCCAGTAGCGCCAGGCAGTTCGCAGGTTCTCGATATCGGATTCAATCTCCCCTAGAGCCGCCTCCCGTTCGTAGCCGGTCAAGCGCTCCCACTGACGCTGGGTGAAGTCGGCGAAGTAGATGGCGTGGGCCCGGCAAGCAGCGGCGCTGAACTCGGGATCCCCTGCCAGCCGTTCCGCAGCGTATTCCCGGATCGTTTCCAGCATCAGCACCCCGTCTGGCGTCTTCGACAACCGGGGCCCTCCGGTGCCCTGATCCGCCAGCCGAATCAGGCTTTTGTCCACCAGGGAAGCCAGTCCATCGAGAACCTCCACCCCCGTCTCATCCAGTTGCTTGATCCCGCCGGCCACCCCTTCGACCGCCTCAAACGTGCAGCCATTGAAGACCGAGAGCAGCGCAAACAACCGCTGCTCCGCGGTGTCGAGCAGCTCATAGCTCCAGTCAATGGTGTCGCGGAGCGTCTGTTGCCGGACCGGCAGGTCACGCGCCCCTCCCCGAAGCAGTTTCAATCGGCTGCCCACTCGCTCGAGCAGAGCCTGAGGCGAAAACAGACTGATCCGGGCGGCGGCGAGCTCGATCGCCAGCGGCAGGCCGTCCAATCGCAAGCAGATCTCAACCACCGCCGGTGCGTTCCCGCTCGTCAGCTCAAAGTCAGGCTTCACCGCCTGGGCGCGCTCGATAAACAACCGGATGGCCTCATACTGGGTCAGTTCTTCGATAGATGGCCGTTTGAGGTCGGCCTGGGGCAACGCCAGCGGGGGGACCGGAAAGACGTACTCGCCGCGTACGTGCAGTGCTTCTCGGCTGGTTACCAGCAGCTTGAGCTGTGAGCAATCTCGGAGCAGTTCCCCCACCTTGGCCGCCGCAGCCGTGACTTGCTCAAAGTTATCCAGGAGCAGCAACATCGTCTTGGCTCGCAACTGCCCCTTGAGCTCGTCGAACAGCGGTCGATCACTTGTTTCCCTGAGGCCGACCGTTTGGGCAATGGCGGCGAAGACGGACTCGGGCTCGCGGATGGGGGCCAGATCAACAAAGTAAACCCCATCCTCGAACCGATCGACCAGGTCATAGGCCGCCTGGAGCGCCATACGGGTCTTTCCTGTACCGCCAGGACCGGTCAAGGTAAGCAGGTGCACGTCGTCTCGCATCAGGAGATCTTTCCCAGCCTTCACCTCCGCCTGGCGGCCGATGAAAGGGGTGGGCTGGGCGGGCAGGTTGTGGTGAAGGCTGCCGGTCGGTGGCCGGGTAACCAGGCCAACCAAGGCAGCCTCACCGGCCTGGCTAACGTCCAGGTGCTTGACCTCAACCGGCAGCGACACCCCGAACATAGCGTGGTAGCGCTTCAAATGGGCCGCGGCAAAGATCAGACCGGCCAGCCGTTCCTGCTCCGGAATAATGGCCTTATTACAGTAGTTCAAGCCTGCGGCCACCGCTGCCAGCCAGAACTGCCCCCACAGATCATCGGACAGGCTCGGATAGGACCCTTGCACCCAGTCGTCGAAAGCCCTTCTACCAGCACCGATGACCGCACAGGCACCCGCCAATTCGATCGGCACCTGGTGCGGATCGACGATGTCTTGTTGGGCAAAGCGGGTGACCAGATCCACCCATTTGGGGAAAGGGACCCGGGCTATTTCCCGGATCAGATAGGACATCTCCAGATAGCGCTGGTCATATAATAACGGCATTTGGGCTTTGAACAGGGCAAAGTCGATCAGATAGTAGCCGGCCAGATCGGCCTCATTCCCGCTGAACCTGGCCAAAATGTTGCCGATGTTCAGGTCACCATGTTGAAAGCCAACCATAGAGTCGATCAGCCTGATCGCTCCCCACCGCCCCCTCTCACGAGCATAAACCAGGGGATTGGGAAAAACCTGTCCCTGAACCAGGAGTCCGGCCGTATCCTGGGGAATGTGGCAAACATCTTCCAGAAACTGCTCGATGTTTCCCCCCGGCTGGAGGCGATAGCCGAGCCATTGGTCCAGAAGCTTGGGGGGATGAACCGCCTTTTCAAAGGTCAAGGCCGCATTCCACCCGGCCAACAAGACCTCATTCGTCGCCCTGAAAAGCACCTCGAGCTGGCTTTGTCGTTGATAGCTGGCCAGAGACCGGTAGTGGTGCAGGGACTGGCCAGCAATGCTGTAGAAGATGGCCACTGCCCCCTCAAGCTCGACCCGGCCAAAAGCCAGATTGGCGAGATGATGGCGGGCGAATTCTGGCGGCGCCTGGCTCAAGGCAGCACGATGCCTTTCGAGCTCATCCATTTTGGTCTTCTTACTTTTGTGATCAAGCTTGAGTACGAAATGTTCTACCTGATCGGAGGCGGGTGAGGAGACACTGACCAGGTACAGGCCGGCGCCTGTCCGGCCCCCTTTGAGCTCCTGGAGTGGGGTGACTTCAATGTTGTGCGTGTCCTGGGCCAGGCGGAGTACGTCCTGAAACTGGGCGGGGAGAGAGCTGAAATCAATTGCAAGCTCGGACATCGTCCCATTCCTTCAATAATGGTAATCAGCGCTGAGGCGGGTGCAGCGACAGACTTTTCTAAGAGTACGATTATACTACCAACTCAAGTACAGGGAAACTCGGGTCATTTTACTCTAATACCTCTCGCGCTATCCGCAAACCGCGTCGGTGCCTACTTGGCCTCAGTCCCGACTGGTAGCAAGAACCCGAACCGCTGTCCCAAGTGAGGTCGATCCCGGCTGAGGCAGGCCGGACATTTCCAAATTCCAGTCATTTCTGCTAAAATCGTCTCAGGTTCCTGGCTTGAGACGAACGGCTGGATGTTGGATTATCCTCGATCACCTCGCTTCCCGAGATCTCTTGGAAAGCCAGGCGACACTACAGCTAATTGGGAAATCAACGAATTCTTATGTCCACATCGGACATTCGTTTTGTTCCAAATTCGTTGTAGTCTTCTGAATCCTGGGGCAGGGGTAGCCCCTAGGAGGTGACCGTGAGAGATTGGAAACACCGGCTGAAGGCCGATCCAACGGGTTGGCTGCTAGAGCCGGAGAATCCTCCCGTCCGTTATCGGACACTGGTCGACCTCCTCAATCGCCCCCCCGACGACGGGGAGGTGCGTGCAGCCCAGGCGGCGATTCCTACTTACCCACCCCTGGCTGAATTGCTGGCGGCCCAGCAGCCTGATGGGTATTGGGTCAGGCGGGATTACTACCTACCCAGGACCGGGCGTGGCACCTTCTGGGTGTTGAGCGTGCTGGGCGACCTGGGACTTACGGCCGAGGACGTACACGTGCGGCGGGCGTGCGACTTCATGTTCGCGCAGCAGCGCGAGAATGGTGCATTCTGCCGCCGCCGGCGCATACCAGGCCAGGGGACGGTGTGGCAGGAGAACACGGAACCTTGTACCCAGGCGCGCATTGTGCGCTTTTTGATCCAGTTTGGCTACGCCAAAGACCCACGAGTGGGGAAGGCCATCGACTGGCTCCTGCCGATCCAGCGTGAGGATGGGATGTGGTTCTGCCGCGGTGCTGAGGGTCGCGGCTGCCTGCGGGCCACGCTGGACGTCCTGCGCCTGGCGGCGCTGGACCCCCAGACTGCTGCTCAGCCGGGAATCACGCAGGCCGCTGCTGCCGTTTGCGACCTATTGATGGAGCCGCGGATGAGCCGCTTTCACGTCGGCGACGCGTGGGGCACGTGGGAGGGCCTCAAGTACCCCTACTTCGGCTTCAGCATCATCAGCGCCCTCGATGCGCTGGCCCGACTGGGCTACACCCTCGCAGAGCCCAAGATTGCCACCGGGGCTGACTACCTGCTGAGCCGGCAGTTGCCCGACGGAACTTGGCCCCTGGATGAGAGCTGGCCCCCCTCGCCAATCAACTTTGGCCAGGTGGGCGAGCCGAACAAGTGGCTGACCTTGGATGCCCTGCGCGTGGTCAAGCTACTGTACTGCCAGCACTGAGGTATGGCTTCCACCTCCAGTGGCATCCGACCACTTCTGGGGGGAAGTGCCTTCTTAAAACGAAAAGGGATTGCTTATGCCAGCACGTGCCGAAAGACTCTACCTCTTCCCTGCCGAAGCCGATCAGCCAGGTCAGGTCATGGACTTTCCTCTCTGGTGGGACCGGCGCGGATTCTTCGATCAGTATGGTGAGCGGCAGATCGACCTCGGTCACCCTCTCTACGTTGATTACGCGTTTCTGTTGACCCCTGGCGAGGCTCTGGCGTGGGACAAGCGGTGTAGAGAGAAGTTTTACTCCGACCCGAGTAGTAAGAGGCCGCATATTGTGTCAGCGATGCAGCGGCTGGAGTCGGCGTTGAAGGGTGCTAGGTGGGTTATCGTGGAGTCTAGCGAATGGGAATCCGGCCTGGACTGAAGGGTCATTATGGATGAGTCAATCCAGTATCTCGAGTTCACTGATCGCAACCAATGGCGAGCTTGGCTTGAGAAGTATCACGCTGTGGAGAAGGAAGCCTGGCTCATCCACTACAAAAAAGGATTCCAAGAGTCCACCCTCCTTCTTGACGAAGCTGTAGAGGAAGCTCTGTGCTTTGGCTGGATTGACGGATCGCTTAGAAGGCTAGATGAGAGAAGGTATGCGCTCCGATACACACCTCGCCGACCCAACAGTATCTGGTCACTGAGCAACATTCACCGAGCTGAAAGATTGATCCAACAAGATCGAATGACTGAGGCGGGGCTGGCGAAGATATCTGAGGCGAAATCGAACGGGCAATGGGAGGCTGCGCTGCGAAGGGAACAAGTCGACATCATCCCCCCGGATCTCCAGAAGGCGTTACGCAAGCGAAAGGGAGCCATAGCGGCATATCGAGCCCTGCCCGCTTCGCGCAAGAAGCAATACATGTATTGGTTGCAGAGTGCAAAGCGTCCCGCTACACGACAGAGCAGAATCGAGAAGATCGTGGAAGAGGTGGTACACCAATGATTGGGCTGCCAGGCCTGGCTCAAGCTGCCTGACGGCGGACCCGAAGGGCGACAGCGACCAGTATGAAGCGCAACATGCCCCCCGACTTCAGGCCAATGTATCCAGCAATGCTCTGGCTTCCTTCAAGTCCGTGGTATCAAATCCCTCGCTGAACCAGTTGTAAACCTCCGCCAAAATCTGACGGGCCTCATCTGGTTTGCCCTGCTGCTGCAATAGCCGGCCCAGGCTGATCGCCGCTCGCAACTCCAAAGACTTGGCCGCCTGCCGGCGGGCGATATCCATAGCCTGGCGGTAATTGGCCTCAACCGCGACTGCTTCCTCGCCCTGCATCAGCAACAACTCCCCCTTGAGCCGATAGAGTTCCGCCTCATAATATCGCAACTCACCCTGTTTCACCACAGCCAGCGCCTCGGCCAATAGGGTCAGACCCTCGGCGGGCTGCCCCACCTGCCCATAGGCTTCGGCCAATAGGGCCAGGTGATACGGCTGGTATAGATTTATGTTGATCGCCTTGATATAAGCCGAGCTCTGACGCATTTGGGTTATTCCTACCTCGCTCTGCCCCCGGTTGGCCAGTACCCAACCCCGCGGGAATGTGGCCAAGGCTAACCAGTGCAAAAACTCCTGCTCTTTCGAGAGGGTGATGGCTGCTTCGGCCAGTTCCTCGACTCGCTTTCCGTCTCCACAGAATTGATGGAGCATAGTGGTATAACACAGGGAAAAACCCAGACTAAAGGGATGGGATACATCTTCGCCCAGGGCCACCGCCTGCTGCCCCATTCTCCGCGCCTGATCCGGATAGCCCAGATGCCACAGGATCCATGACCCGTGGGAATATGAAGCTACCCCAGGCTCCTGGCCGTAGACGGTGGCGTGAGCACGGTGCAACTGGGGATCGTAAAGTGAAAGCGTCCGGTCGAGATGCTCTCGGGCCGTGACCAACTCTCCTCGAAAGAATGCGGTCTCATCCGTCATCCGGTGGCCTTCCATCAGAAGTGCCCGTTCTTGTATCTTCTCAGCCAAGGTCAGGCATTGTTTAGCCAAATCACGGGCTAGCTTCATATCCCCTTGCACAAAATTATGTCCCCATAAGCCATAGGACACCAGGAAAACCTGACCAGGTTCCCCCGCCCGCTCACTTAGCTCCTGAGCACGAGTATAGGCCTTGCCCAACTCCGGGGCTCCATAACTTTTGGCGCCCGCCAGGGGCGCAAACAGTGCGATCTGCAGAGCCAGCTCTTGCCGGTCGCGCTCAATCGTTTCAGGTAAGACGTCGAGTAGCGCCAGCGCCCTGTAGAAATGCGCGATGGCTTCGGTATTGGCGTAGTTGCGGACGGCCGCATCCCCCGCCTGTTGCAAATAGCGCACGGCCTTGTCAGTCAGGTGGGCCCGCTCGGCGTGGTGAGCCAACTCGGCGTAGTAAGGGGCAAGATCCCCGGCATACACACTCTCAAGGACGTCCACGGCCAGGGCATGCAACGCCTGGCGCCGCGCCCGCACCTGCATCCGGTAGGCTGCGTCGCGCAGCAAGGCGTGCTTAAAGATGTAACGAAGTTCGCTCAAGGCCGACCAGATGGCCTGCTGCTCTGCCTCGGCCACCAAACGGGATACGTCATCCCCAGTAATTGCGGCCGAACCATTTTCGGCCGACTCCAGCATGCGCGCCAGCAGCCGCACCTCAAACTCCCGCCCCAACACCGCCGCCGTTTGGACCGCTTCCTTGACCTCATCGACCAGCCGGTCCAGCCGCGCCACCAGGACGACGCGGACGTCCCCGGGCAATGGCGAGCGGTGGCCGGTTTCCCCCTCGCGCCAGCCATCCTCG
>CP070811.1:3222347-3227979 GCA_020343875.1 Anaerolineales bacterium
GCAAGCCATCCGCGCTCTTGAGAGGGGCATAGGCGGAGGCGCCAACAACCGCCTCAAGATCCTCAGGGCTCAGCCGCAGGTGGCCCAACTACTGCAAAGACCATGCTTCGCGCGGTTCCTGGATGTGTACACTGACCTTAACGCGGCTGTTGCATCCTGCTGACAGCCGTGCAGCCCTTGAACACTCAGGCTCCCACTTGCTTGACTCCCTGTCCACTAAACTAGGCGAGGGGCGTAAAATGGATGGTGTAAATCACAGGAGGCCATTACTGACCTACCCAATCACTAGCGGGCTAATGTGCTACGCAGTGGTGAACGAACGGACCGTTTATCTTCAAGGTGCCCCGGAAGCAGGTTTCAGACTGTATGGCCAGATGCCAGGCGGGAGTGAAGCTTCCTCTGTCAACCTTGCAGAGGTGCTTCTAGAGTTTGCCATGGCGTGGAACGCGCCTGGAGATATGTCCGAAGCCAGACGTCAGATGCAAATCTTCGGCAGGCGACTGGGTGAGGCATTGGCCGATCAGAGGGCACAGGCCAAGCCTGTCAACGGTGTTTTGGGGCGCGCTGCTGATGCTTTAGAGGATGTCCTGCGCTCGTTGGATGCATCCTTTGCCCGCCGCCAGACCGAAAGCGAAGTACACTACCAACTGGATCGCAGCCCACTACACATCGCCGCCGAAGTGACCGGCTTGGAGCGAGAAGCAGAGCTGGCGCATCACGTATTCAATGCCATATGCCAGAGCCTGGTCAGCGCTATTGACCCTGAATTGCATATCCAGTTGCCAGGCGGACCTAACCAGGGGTGCACCATCAGCGTAAGGGCACCCGTCAGTAACGGTCGCTGAGTGAATTAGCAGAGCTTGGTCAACGAGCCCCACCTGCCAGACTGCTCCGGGTGCAAAACCGCAGGACGGCGAATCGCCGGGCACAATTCATTGTGTTAGGCAGGGGGTTATAGTATACTTGCCGTATGGAAGCCCCTCTCCTGCAAACCAAACTCTATATCCCCGCACGCCGGCCAGAACTGGTCTCGCGCCCGCGCCTGATCGAGCGGCTGAACGCAGGGCTACACCGCAAGCTGACCCTCGTCTCCGCACCAGCGGGCTTTGGCAAGACGACGCTGGTGAGCGAGTGGATGCACGGCTGTGGGCGACAGGTGGCCTGGGTTTCGCTGGACGCAACGGATAACGACCCGGTTCGATTCTGGTCCTACGTTGTGGCCGCTCTGCAGACGATCCAGAAAGGCACGGGCGAAGCAATGCTGGGTGCACTGAGGTCTCCCCAGCCTCCTCCCCTCGAGTCTGTTCTGACGGTTTTGATCAACGAGATTGCCGCCGCCCCGGAGCACCTGGCACTCGTCCTGGACGACTATCACACGGTTGAGGCGCAAGCCATCCACGATACCCTTACCTTCCTGCTCGACCATCTTCCGCCGCGTTTGCACCTGGTCATCGCCACTCGCTCTGATCCCCCCTTCAACCTATCACGCCTACGGGGGCACGGGCAACTGACCGAGCTCCGCCAAAACGACCTGCGCTTCACGCCTGAGGAAGTGACCCAGTTTCTGAGCCAGGCGATGGGCTTGGCACTGCGGGCGGATCAGATAGCTGCATTGGCAACGCGCACTGAAGGATGGATCGCTGGGCTACAGATGGTAGCAGCCTCCATGCGGCGCCGGGATGATCTCACCAGTTTCGTCCAGGACTTCACCGGCAGCAACCGGTACATCATGGATTACCTGGTGGAGGAAGTCTTCAATCGCCAGACGCAAAGCGTGCAATCATTCTTGTTGCAGACGTCTATCCTCGAGCGTTTGAGCGGTCCCTTGTGCGATGCGGTGCTCGGAATGAGCGAGCCAGCAAGTCAGCAAGTCAATGAATCAGTGAACGGACATGGCTTCTCCAGCCAGTCGATTCTGGAAAGGTTGGAACAGGCGAATCTGTTCATCGTGCCGTTGGACGATGAGCGACAATGGTATCGCTACCATCATCTCTTCGCGGACTTGTTGCGCCAGCGACTGGAACGCATTTTGCCCGAACAGGCAACCGTCTTGCACCAGCGGGCCAGCAAATGGTACGCAGACAATCGCCTGATCACCGAGGCGGTGAGCCACGCATTAGCGTCTGGCGACATGAAAAGAGCAGCACAGTTGGTCGAGGAACACAGTTTCGCCGTTATGGACCGCGGCGAGTTGAGCACTGTCGTAGGGTGGTTGGATGCCCTGCCCGATGACATCGTGCGCTCCCGGCCATGGCTCTCTGTTTCCCGTGCCTGGGCGCTGATGTATTCCGGCCAACTGGACGAGGTTGAGCCACGGCTGCGAGATGCAGAAAACGCACTGGACCGTAAAGAAGAGAACATAGAAGGCTATATCGCCGCTATATGGGCCTATGTTGCAGCCTCCAAGGGGGATGCACCACAGGCCATAGAATTCGCTGACCAGGCCCTGAAACGCCTGTCCCCACGAGACTGGATGGCACGCTCCTTTACAACCGCAATCTTGAGCAGCCTATATCGGTTCAGTGGCGATTTCGTGGCGTCGACTCAGGCCATTGGCGAAGCCATCGCGATCGGCAAAGCGGTTGGTGACAGCCACATGGTTATCCTGGCCAGCTGCAACATGGCCGGAACGCTGATCCTGCAGGGGCAGCTCCGCAAGGCTGCCGCCACCTTTCGGGACACGCTGCGATTTGCTGGCGAGTTGGCCGGGCACCGCGGGCGCCGCTTACCCTTCGCAGGTCTGGCATGCACGGGCCTGGCTACCGTGCTCCGCCAGTGGAATGACCTGGAAAGGGCAGAACGCCTGGCACGAGAGGGCGTTGAACTGTCTGAGCAATGGGGACAGGCAGAAGCCATGATGCATGGCTACGTTGAATTGGCGCATGTGCTTGGATCGCGCAGAGATGGGGATGCTGCCCTTGACGCGATGCAGAAGGCGATGAGAACCACGCCCGACCTGTCTTCTTGGACCTTCGTCTCTCTGGAAGCGGCGGAGGCGCGGCTACATCTCAGACAGGGAAACCTGGCAGCAGCGTCCCGTTGGATGCAGGAGAGCAGGCTGAGTATTGAGGATACCCCCAATTTCCAGCAGATGCTCGACTATCTCACGCTGGCGCGGGTGCTCATCGCTGAGAAGCGGTTCAGCGAAGCATCAGGCTTGCTGGCAAGGTTGTTGAATAGGGCGGAACCGGCGGGAGCGATGGGCTATGTAATCGAAATCCTGGTGCTTCAAGCAATGGTTTATCAGGCCCAGGGTGTTCCAGACAGCGCCTTAGAGAGCCTGACGCAAGCCCTGACCATCGCCGAGCCAGAAGGCTACGTCCGCATCTTTGCCGACGAGGGCGAGCCGATAGCCACGTTGCTTCGCCGGGCAGCAGCCCGCGGCGTTGCGCCCGAGTACGTGGGCAGACTGCTGGCGGCGACAGCAGCCACCCCCCCGCACTCTAACACCTCAACACTGACTGCTCAACCCCTGGTTGATCCCCTCAGCGAACGCGAGTTAGAAGTCCTCCGGCTCATCGCAGCGGGCCTCTCCAACCAACAGATAGCGGATGAGCTTTTCCTGGCGGTTGGCACGGTCAAGAAGCACACCCACAACATCCATAGCAAGCTCGGCGTGCGTAGCCGCACCCAGGCCATCTTGCGAGCCAAAGAGCTGCAACTGATTCCTCACTAATAGACTCCAAAATAAACCCCTCAAATAAACTTTCGTTGGCTGACAACTGCCTGGTTTACTGCTATTCTGTAGTCGTAAATCAAGCACAGGGAGCCCAGCCGCATGGACGAAGACCAGAGCCCAAGACAAGTCTACTGCATCCTGATCAAGAGCCATTTGGATCACGATTGGGCTGAATGGTTCGATCATTTGACCATCACACATCTAGAAGATGGCACCACGACCCTGGAAGGCCCAATTGCCGACCAACCTGCCTTACACGGTTTGCTCATCAAAATACGCAATCTCGGTTTACCTTTACTTTCGGTCAACCGTGTCGAGCCTTAGACAGGCGAGTGTATTCTATAGCCACCCGACTCGAATAGTCTGGTTAAACACATAGCCGAAAAGGAGACACAGCATGCTAGCTTCAAACACATCCCGCCCATCCACAAATCTGATCCGTTCACACTCAATCAAGATTTACGCCGGGCTGGTCGCAGCGCTAGTAACAATTTATGCGGCCTTCACATTTCTGCCAGACAACTACATCGTCCCCGTCCTGGGCACGCCGACTGTGTGGCATGAAATCGTGGTGCTGGCAGGGTTAGGATTGGCAGGCCTGTGGCTATCTCAGCGGGCCGGCTTCCCAGAGGTGTGGGCCGACCACGTCTCTAACAGGCAGAGATTTTTGCTGCCTGCCATTGTGGGGCTGGTATTGGGCACAATCCTGGTGCTATTCAACGCGCTGGCTCTCAAACTCCCTGCCGGCTTCCATGTCCCCTTCCCCGCTTCTGTGTTTTACTACGCCTACGCCAGCATCGAGTCAGAAATACTCTTCCGTCTTTTTCCCATTCCCTTGTTCGTCTGGCTAATCTCGGGGGTAACGTTAAGAAACAGGTGGCAAGGGCCGATTTTCTGGGGGGTGGCGGCGGTGCTTTCTCTCCTGGAACCGCTGATGCAGATTACCGGACTTCAGCAAATGGGCTTACTGAGCAGCATGCACCCCATCATCATAGGGCTGATGATCACCCTGGTTTACAGCACCAACCTCGCCCTGGCTTACTACTTCAGGAAGTCGGGCTTTCTGGCACCGCTGGCCATGAGATTTGCCTTTTATCTGGCCTGGCACATCGCCATTCCGATCTTGGGGTGAACGGGCACGTGCAACAACAATCCACACTGGTTGATCCCAAAATACAGTGGCGGCAGGCCAAGAACATTTGGCACAATGCAGCCATTCGTACTACACTCAACATGCCAGTGCGTGCGGTACGTAGACTGTTCAGACGTTGAGATGAGACCGAAATAGATATGGCCAAGCATAACGACTATGATGCTGTTGTGGTAGGCGCCGGGCCAAACGGTTTGGCGGCGGCCATCACTTTGGCCCGTGAAGGCCGATCAGTGCTTGTGCTTGAAGCCAAGACCACGATCGGCGGGGGGATGCGGACTGCCGAACTGACGTTACCGGGCTTCTTGCACGACATCTGTTCGGCAGTGCATCCCCTGGGAGTCTCCTCGCCCTTTTTCCGGGAGCTATCGCTGGAGGAGCATGGCCTGGAGTGGATATATCCGCCAGCCTCATTGGTTCACCCTCTGGGCCATGGCAGGACGGTTGTGCTGGAGCGTTCTATTGAAAGGACCGGGGAAGGGCTTGGTCGTGACGCCGCAGCGTATCGGAGGCTCATGGCCCCCCTGGTGGCTGACTGGGACAGGCTGGCCCAAGACATGCTTGGGCCTGTGTCCATTCCTCCCCGTCACCCCTTCGTCCTGGCTCGCTTTGGCCTGCGTGCGCTTCGCTCAGCCCGGGGCCTGGCCGAGAGGTTATTTAACGGCGAACGCGCCCGCGCTCTCTTTGCGGGTATGGCTGGCCATTCAATGTTGCCCTTGGAGCGTTCTCCGAGCGCCGCCTTTGGGCTGGTGCTGGGAATAACCGGTCATGCGGTTGGTTGGCCGATACCGCGTGGCGGCTCG
>CP070811.1:3228079-3232391 GCA_020343875.1 Anaerolineales bacterium
ATTCGTCGGTCTGGGTGTAGACGTCGGCGTAGGCGTGTCGGTGGGCTGAGCTGTCTGCGTGGCTACAAGGGCAGCCTGTACCGTCGCTTCTAGATCGGGTGTCGGGGTACCAGCACAGGCGGCCAACAGCAGGCTAGACAGTACCAGAAAGGCTGAAAACTTCTTCATGATAACACCTCCCTGTGTTTGATAACGACTGTGCCAAATCACGACAAATAGAAACACCCCCCGTCGAGGGCGGTGAAGTCGAGGCTTATAGCTCAGGGATTCTGGAGAGAGCGCCGCCCAAGTCCAGTGAGGCTTCTGTCCTGATTATATCACAATTATCCCATGCTTTCAATAGCTTTGCACCGATTCTCAGTCAAAACTCCATTGTGACAGGCAGAGTAGAACGTCAGCTTAAAGATTTCTCCAGAAGCCTCAATATCTACCTATTTCAGTGTGGGCTTGTACAGATTGGTGGTATAATATGCATCAATGAGGAGGACTGGCGTGGCAAAGCGTCGTGGAAACAAAGAAGGCAGTATTTACAAGCGCAAAGATGGGCGCTGGTGTGCGCAGATTAGTGTTAATGGCCGTCGTCTCACCAAGTATGGGAAAACCCAAACTGAGGTCCGGGAGTGGTTAAGGGAGACTCTCGCTCAAATAGACAAGGGCCTAATAGTGGATAAGCCCCAAACCTTGGGTGAGTACCTCGACTCGTGGTTGGAAGCTATTAAGCCGTCGATCCGCCCCCGACCTCACCAAACGTATGAGATTCACATCCGCCACCACATTATGCCGGAGCTGGGAGGCATCAAGATCCAAGACCTACGCCCCGATCACATTCAGAGATTCTACACGGCCAAACTGGACTCTGGATCGGGCACCAGCACGGTTCGTCTGTGCCACGCTGTTCTACATAGAGCACTTGCCCACGCGGTCAAGTGGGGCCTGGTAGCCAGGAATGTGTGTGATGCAGTAGACAAACCCAAGGTCGACACTCCCGAAATGTCCGTTTGGGATGCCGATCAAGTGAGACAGTTCCTGCAAGTGATTCAGGGGCATCGTTGGGAGGCGCTCTTCTACTTGGCGGTCAGCACCGGACTGCGCCAGGGTGAGCTGTTGGGCCTGATGTGGACGGATGTGAATTGGGATACTGGGAAACTCGCGGTGCAACGTCAGGCCTACAAAGGTAAGCTTGTCGAATTGAAAAGTGCATCCAGCCGCCGAGCGGTAGTATTAGGACCAACTGCTTTGGATAAGCTGCGTGAGCGCCAGGCGCACCAGGAACAGGAACGGGCCTGGGGCTCCTCCTGGATAGAGCGGGGCCTGATCTTTACCAGCCGGACAGGTAAGCCGATTGCGCCAAGTAGTGTGTGCAAGGTATTCGCCAGCAAGATAGAGGAAGCGGGTTTACCCGCGATCCGTTTTCACGATCTCCGACATACCGCGGCAACACTTATGCTCCAGGGAGGTGTGCACCCCAAGGTGGTGCAGGAAATGCTGGGGCATTCCAGCATTAGTATGACGCTGGACACATACTCTCACGTCTTGCCAAGTTTGCAGGAGGGCGTTGCTGATCGCATGGAGGGGTTGCTCCAGTTGCAGTAAAACTGCAGTACAAATGGTGAACCAGCCATCAAATACATATATTTACTGAGGAAAAATGGCCTATTTTGGCCATTTTTTAATAAGGACAACTTAACCATATTAAACGTGCCTGGCAATTTGCTGACAGAAAGCCCCCAACGCGGCGCTTCAGGCAGCTAACTAAGCTCGGCCGGCGGGGGCCAACATGGCAGTTGTCTCCCGCGTTTGCCCATCCCGCACGAACTGCACGCGCACTTGCTGGCCCGGGGCCATACGGTGCGACAGGTCCACCAGAGTGGCTGCGTCGGGAATCGGACGCTGGCCAAGTTCAGTGATAACGTCCCCTTTTTGCAGGCCAGCTCGCTGGGCTGGAGAGCCCGGGTGGACTTTGCCGACGAAGGCTCCGCGCCCCACTGCTGGGGCGTGCCGAGATGCATCGGCCACGCTCACCCCAAGCACCGGACGGGACATTCGTTGCAGCAGATGTTCTAGATGGGGCCGATCGAAGCCGATGACGA
The DNA here is from genome assembly GCA_020343875.1 of Anaerolineales bacterium. Taxonomy (GTDB): domain Bacteria; phylum Chloroflexota; class Anaerolineae; order 4572-78; family NAK82. The sequence goes on from CP070811.1 coordinate 3,230,170, forward strand.
ATTGTCCGTCAATCTCGGTGACCGGCACGCCCTGTTGGCCAGTCCGGCGCACCATGTCTATCGCGGCTGCCCGATCGAGTGATACGTCCTTCTCGACGAATGGAATGCTTCGTTGTGAAAGAAACTCCTTCACTGTCCGACAATAGGGTCAGGTGGGGGTCGTGTAGAGCGTAACATTCATAACGTTTGCCCCTTAAGCTAAAAGCGGGAAGGTTGGAAGACAGAGCTGGTGGTTCATCTTTCCAACCTTCCTGCTTCTGATTTATCGGTGGCCTATGCTTCGGAAAATTCGCCTTCGACCACTTCTTCTTCGCCGCTGGCGGCGGTTCCAGATCCATTGCCGCTGGGGGAAGCGCCGCTGGCTGCATCGGGTTGTCCAGCGTACATGGCTTCGCCTAGCTTCATGCTCGCCTGTTGCAAGGCTTCCACGGCGCGTCGCATGCGGGTCACGTCGTCGGTCTTGATTGCATCGCGCACGTCGTTGATCTGGGCTTCCAGGCTGCCTCGCGTGGCGCCATCCACCTTATCGCCCAAATCGCGTAGGGTCTTTTCTACCTGGTAGGCCAAGCTGTCGGCCTGGTTACGGACATCCACCACTTCTTTACGGTGCGTATCGTCGGCCTTATGCTGCTCGGCTTCGTGTACCATTCGATCGACATCTGCCTTGGCCAGGTTGGTACTGGCGGTGATGGTGATCTTCTGCTCGCGCCCAGTGGCCTTGTCAACCGCACCCACATTCAAAATGCCATTGGCATCCAGGTCAAAGCTCACTTCGACCTGAGGCATGCCGCGTGGCGCGGACGGGATGCCATCCAGGCGGAATTGGCCCAGTAACATATTGTCAGCGGCCATGGGGCGCTCGCCCTGGAAGACCTTGATGTCCACTGCCGTCTGACCGTCTTCGGCTGTGCTGAAGATCTCACTTTTGTGAGTGGGGATGGTGGTGTTGCGCGGAATGAGCACGGTCAGCACGCCACCCAAAGTCTCCACACCCAGTGAGAGAGGCGTCACGTCCAGGAGCAGCACGTCTTTGACCTCACCGCCCAGCACGCCGGCCTGGATGGCCGCCCCGACGGCCACCACTTCGTCCGGGTTGACGCCTTTGTGCGGCTCTTTGCCGCCTGTCAGTTGCCGAATCAGTTCCTGGATCATCGGCATACGGGTGGCACCACCAACCAAAACGACCTCATCGATGTCGGCTGGCTTGAGCTTGGCGTCTGCCAGCGCTCGCTCGAAAGGTCCCCGGCAACGACTGACCAAGCCTTCGGTGAGTTGCTCGAATTTGCTTCGGGTCAGTTTCATTTGGAGGTGCCTGGGCCCACCGGCGTCGGCAGTGACGAAGGGCAAGTTGATTTCCGTTTCCAACATGGTGCTCAACTCAATCTTGGCCTTTTCGGCGGCTTCCTTCAATCGCTGTAAGGCCTGGCGATCCTGGCGCAGGTCAATCCCCTGTTCTTTGCGGAATTCGTCTGCAATCCAGTCCACAATGCGCTGATCCCAGTCGTCGCCACCCAGATGGGTGTCGCCGTTGGTGGATTTCACCTCAATCACACCTTCGCCCACTTCGAGCACACTCACGTCGAAGGTGCCGCCTCCCAGGTCCCACACCAGGATGGTTTCGTTGTCTTTCTTATCCAACCCGTAAGCCAAGGCAGCTGCGGTCGGCTCGTTGATGATGCGCAGCACTTCCAGGCCGGCGATTTTTCCTGCGTCTTTGGTTGCCTGGCGCTGGCTGTCGTTGAAGTAAGCGGGCACGGTGATGACCGCCTGGGTGACTGGCTGGCCCAGATAAGCTTCGGCGTCGGCCTTCAGCTTGGCCAGTACCATGGAACTGATCTCCTGTGGCGTGTAAGTCTTGCCGCTAATGGGGACTTCAATGCGGGCATCACCACTGGGGCCCTCGACAATGTTGTACGAGAGCATTTTGCGTTCGATTTCAGTTTCGGCGTAGCGACGGCCAATGAGTCGCTTCACCGAGTAAAGCGTGTTGTCTGGGTTGATCACAGCCTGTCGCTTGGCTGTCTGGCCCACCAGCCGCTCGCCGCTCTTGGTGAAAGCTGCCACTGAGGGGCAGAGTCGGCCACCCTCGGCGGTGGAAATCACGGTTGGGTCGCCCCCTTCCATGACCGCTATTACGCTGTTGGTCGTACCCAGGTCAATTCCTACAATCTTGGACATTTTGTATAGCCTCCCAATCTAGATCTTTGCACTCGTTCATCAGT
>CP070811.1:3232491-3235449 GCA_020343875.1 Anaerolineales bacterium
AAGAACACCCAGCGCCACGAGAAATGTAAAACGATAGCGCCCCCGACCAGGGGCCCCGCCAGAGAAGAGACCCCCCAGACAAGTGAAAAGAGCCCCTGAAGCTTGGTCCTCAAGGACACCTCGAAAAGGTCACCGAATATCGTCATGGTTAGCGGAAGGACACAGCCAGCCCCAAGGCCCTGAACGGCCCGAGCGGCTACCAGGAACTCCATGCTCGGGGCCAGGCCGGACAATGCTGATCCTACCAGGAACAGCAGAACTCCGACCACGTAAACCATGCGCCTTCCGTACAGATCAGCTAACCTTCCGTACAGTGGTATGCTTACGGTCTGAGTCAGGAGATAAGAACTGAAGACCCAGGGATAAAGGGCAAGTCCTCCTAGGCTCTCCACGATCGAAGGCATCGCAGCAGCGACAACAGTGACTTCAATTGATGCGAGAAAAGTACCCAACAACAAAGCGACGGTGAGCGCCTTACGTCTGAGAGCCGACATTTGAATGACATCCGTGTCACCCGCTGCGCTCTCGATGTTCATGGATTTTCCGTCGGTATTTAGAGCATTTTTCAAATCGTTTTCCGCTGCCCGAACTGGTCAGATCAACCAGCACTGCTGATATGAAACACCATGCTACTCGTCCGGCTTTTCCCAGGCAAACGAATGAGTGAATTTTGATTGTCTTCCCAACCCCCGTATTTGGTGCCATCCATGATAAGTAGACGTAAGTCAAGGGCAGAGATCCCCCTGGGTGCTGGGAGAGCACCCTGAATCGAGTGTTCGAAGAGCGAGTGGCGAAGGTTTTAAATCGGTTGTGAGGTTCCTGAAAGCAATTCAGAACCAGCCATCCATTTGCGGTCTCGGCTTGGAAGTCCCAAGCGTCACCGATGATTGAGTTTGGGCAAAACCCGCCGGCCTCAAAAACAGGCACAGGGTGTCTCGGGACTGGGAAGTCCTTCACACAGGCACCAAACTGGGAGGCCCGGCGGGACACTTCGCATCGACCCAGCTCTCGATCTATTGGGCGGAAGAGGCAGAGACAAAGGGAGTTTGTCGCCGATCGACCGCCAGCAAGTAAGCGACGAGTCTGCGGGCCACGGCCAGGGTGGCCCGGTTCCAGTTGCCGCGTTGGCGTTCTTTCTGATAGATCCCGGCCAAGTGCGGCGAGTAGCGGGGAGCGAGCTTGGCGGCTTCGACCAGGACCCGTTGCAGGTGTTTGTTGCGCTGCTTGGAGATGGGGCCACGCTTCATCTTGCCGGCGCTCTCGCGCTGAGCACTGCACAGTCCACAGTAACTGATGGCCTGGCGTACAGAAGCGAAGCGTTCGATGGGTCCCACTTCCAGCGCCCAGGTCAAGGCCACGATGACTCCCACGCCGGGAATCGACTGCAGCAACTCGACGCGTTCTCTCAAGTGCGGATGGGTGAGCAGGCCGCGCCGTAGTTTCTGCTCCAGTCCGCTGAGATAGTCGACCGTCTGACGGCTCATCTGCAGCAACTCGACGACCGAGTCGGGCACCCCCTCGAGTTCTTGCAGCAGCTGGTGAAAGTACTGTTTGCCGTGCAGGCGTCGGGCCTGGTAGTCGACTCCACTCTCCATCAACAGGCCGGCAATCTTGTTCTTCATGCGCGTGGTCTGGCTGACCAGTAACGTGCGGTAGCGCAGAATACGGCGCAGTTGGCGGAGTTCGCCCGGCAAGAGCTGGACTTCGGGTAAAAGCCGACAGCGCAGCAGATTGGCCAGCGTACGGGCATCGATGCGGTCGCTTTTCTTCTTGGCCGCAATGATGGCTTTGACCTGCGCCGGATGGGCCACCTTTACGGCCGCTCCCTGCATTGTCAAATGATCGTAGATCCAGCCGGTAAACAGTGTGGCCTCCATCGCCCCCATCCAGGGTGCGGGCAACTGACGGGCCCAGCCCGACAGCGTGGTGGGCCGGGCTCGAATCTGGCCTTCCTCGACGATGGTCCCCCGTTCGTCTTGCACACAAAAGCTGATGGTCTTCTTGTGGACATCCAGTCCCACGTAGTACATTGAAGCCATAGTCATGGGTCCTCCTTCTTTCGATCTTTGGGTCATTATGTGAGCCCAACAGCTGATCTGGAAGGGGGACTCTCCACTCGAGCTCATCACCACAAGCAGAAGAACACGGTTCAATCCAATGCTTCTCCTCCCATAACATGCTGCCCCCTCCTTCCTCTCCACCAGTTTCCCAAACCTGGCTTATCCATCCAAACAGGCACCTTTATAATCCATTTATTCATAATAACTTAGCTTTCCTGAAGGTGCCTGGCACCAATTGATCACCAATTGATTAGAGGCTCACTCGGCTGGGACGGAATCTTCCTGGAACAGCTGAGGTGCGAATTCATTCAGGTATTCCCGCCAGTTTTTCCACGTATGACCCCCGTCGGTCTCCCTGTAAATAACATCGAACCCGTACTTCTGGAACATCTCGACTGTACGCCTCGAGGTCTCTATGAGGAAGTCATCCTTGCCGGTCGCAAACCAGAACAGCCGCAAATTCTGCTTCAGTGAATCGTTCTTGAGAATCTCCTGATTCTGATCTTCAAACGACGGTCCTTCAGGCGCGCGCGGACCTCCCGCAATACCAAATATTCCCGAGCTGAAAACCCCTATGTAGGCATATTCGTGAAGATCTGGGATGGCAATTTACAGGGTATGTGCGCCGCCCATAGAAAGGCCGGCAACGGCCCGATACGGGCGTTCAGTCTTGACCCTGTATGTAGCTTCTATGAGTGGTCTGAGGTCATTTCGGAAATCTTGCAGGAATTCGTCGACTGGCAGGGGTGAGCCAAAACGGAAAGGACCCGTATGTCCATCAGGCATTACCATTATCATCGGCTGTGCTTTTCCTGCTGCAAGAAGATTATCGAGGATGAAGCCGGCACGACCGACGGTTGACCAGGAGTCGTCACAGTCGAAGGCCCCATGTAACAGG
>CP070811.1:3235549-3238842 GCA_020343875.1 Anaerolineales bacterium
CAACGGCTGCCAGGGCGAAGCCTGGTACGACTTTGATCCCGAGGCGGCCCGGGAGCTGCTGGCTGAGGCTGGCTATCCGGATGGCTTTGAGACCGCCATCTTCTACCGGGATGTGTTCCGGGTTTACCTGCCCGAGCCGGGCTTGGTGGCTCAGGACATCCAGGCCCAACTGAAGGAGAACCTGAACATCGACGCCGACGTGGTGGTGATGGAATCGGGAGAATTCATTGAAGAGTCCCAGGCCGGTCGCCTGGATGGCCTGTACCTGCTGGGTTGGGGCGCCGACTATCTGCACGTGACCAACTTCCTCGACTTCCACTTCAGCCGGTCGAACCCGCAGTTTGGCGATCCGTTCCCTGAGATCTACGAGGTTTTGGAGGAAGCCTCAACCATCGCGGACGAGGCGACAGCGGCCCCGCTTTACGAGCAGGCCAATAATGAAATCAGGGAATTGATGCCCATGATACCAGTGGCTCACGGGGCTCCCGCCGATGCGGCGCTGGCTGACGTAGAATATGCGCATACCTCGGTGCTTGGCCCTCCGTTACTGTGGAAAACTACGCCGGATGGTCGAGATACCCTGGTCTACCTGAAAGCTGCCGAGCCGATCAGCCTGTACTGCATGGATGAGAGCGATGGCGAGTCTCTGGACGCCTGCAAGATGGTGACCGAAGGCTTGTACGAGTACGATGAGTTTGGCGTAGCCCAGCCGACGCTGGCCACCTCCTACGATGTGAATGAGGACGCCACCGTCTGGACATTCTACCTGCGGGAAGGGGTGGTGTTCCACGACGGGTCAGCGGTGGATGCCAACGACGTGGTTCGGTCCTGGGATGCGGGCCTGAATGCGGCCAGCCCCTATCACGCCGGCAACACGGGTGCGTTTACCTACCCGGCCTACCTGTTCGACGCGTTGATGAACGCTGCAGAGTAGCCGTTGTGGCTTGCCACGGCTTGATTGGTTGACGGACTAACCAGGCGGGGTGGCCTACCTACCAGCTCGTGGTGTTGGTAGGCCATCCCGTACGTCCTGTTCGTGAGGCGGTTGCCTCAGCCCAAGATGGGCCGGTCAGTTTCTCGAAGGCCATAGGCTGGCGGGATGATAGGCCCAAAGATGTTGGAAACATCCTAACCTTGAGTACCCTTCAGGGTGCTCCCCTCTTTCAGCTTGGAGGTTCAACTCCAGGCTATCCACTGTTGGACCAGTAGCATTCGAACCAGAGATGGGTTGCTCAGCTTGAGCAAGAAATGATGATGATCATTCACGCCTGGCTGGCCATGTTGGGGATATCCTATGCTTAAATACATCATATACAGGATCTTGGCTTCACTGCCGGTTCTATTTGGTGTTCTGGTGGTCACGTTTGCCCTGGCTCGGGCCATCCCTGGCGACCCTTGCACGGCCATGCTAGGTGAAAAGGCCACCGTCGCGGTCTGTGAGCAATTCACCCGTGAAAAGGGGCTGGATAAGCCGATCCCGGTTCAATTTGGCATTTATATGAAAGACCTGGCGCGTGGTGATTTTGGCGATTCGATTCGATTTAAACGCCCGATCACCCAAATCTTGGTTGAGCGGCTGCCGATGACGATTGAGTTGGGGCTGGCGGGCTTGTTGGTTGCCTGTGTGGTGGGCATCCCGCTGGGGATCATTTCGGCCCTGCGCCACAATTCCAGCGTCGATGTGGCCACCATGGTAGGAGCAAATATTGGCGTTTCCATGCCTGTCTTTTGGTTGGGCTTGATGTTAGCTTATGTATTCGCTCTATTGCTCAAGGATACACCACTCTGGCTGCCCCCCTCTGGGAGATTGTCGCCTGGTGTGGCGCCTACGCCATTCTATGAAAGCTATGGATTGGATGTGGGCCAGGGATTATGGTTTAAGCTTGCGCAATTCTTTGCCAATATGTTTATCTTTAATTCGATCATCACCTTTGACGGGGAGATCTTGAAGGATGCCATCACCCATTTGATCCTGCCCGCGCTGGCGTTGGGCACCATCCCCATGGCCATCATTGCCCGCATGACGCGCTCCAGTCTGCTACAGGTCTTGGGGCTGGACTACGTACGCACGGCGCGAGCCAAGGGGTTGGCAGAGCGGCGGGTGATCCTCATCCACGCCTTTCGGAATGCCTTGCTGCCCATCGTGACCATCATTGGACTTCAGTTGGGGATTCTGTTCAGTGGCGCTATTCTGACCGAAACTATTTTTAGCCTGGCTGGGGTGGGGCGCAGCCTGTTTGAGGCCATCACCGCTCGTGATTATCCCATTATCCAGGGCTTTACGGTAGTGATTGCCATTGGGTATATCCTGGTTAACCTCATCGTTGACTTATCGTATGCTTTTCTGGATCCTCGCATCAAGCTTGAGTAGAGAACGCTGCAACCTATGACTTCGAACGGACAAGGGGCTGCCTTATGACCGATGACAGCCAGACTGCTTTTCTTGATACAAAACAGTTTAAGCGCCAGTCCGAGGGCCCCTGGATGTTGGCGCTGCGACGTCTTTTCCGGCAACGGTCTGGCATCGCTGGTATGATCCTGCTGGGATTCTTGGTTTTGGTGGCTGTCTTTGCGCCCTTGATTGCGCCCTATGACCCCATCCAGGTGCTGATTGGAAAGGAGCCCGTCAAGAAAAGGGCTGCTCCATGTATTCATTTGCTGGGCTGCCCTGCGGACCAACCCCAGCATCTGATGGGAATTGATGGTAATGTGCGGGATGAATTCAGCCGCATTGTTCATGGCACCCGTATCTCCCTATTCATTGGGTTCGCCACCATTGGCTTTGCCATTCTGGTGGGGTCTTTGCTGGGGGCGGTCGCTGGTTATGCGGGCGGCTGGCTTTCCGATTGGCTGATCATGCGGGTTATGGACGTGGTGTTGGCTTTCCCCTTCCTGTTATTGGCCATCGCTATTGTGGCTGTGCTGGGACCGGGCTTGATCAACGCCATGTTGGCCATTGCCGTCGTCAATACACCGGCCTATGCCCGGGTGATGCGCTCCAGTGTGCTGTCGGTCAAGGAAGAGGAGTATGTATCGGCTGCCCGCTCTGTGGGGCTGAAGCCAGCCCGCATCCTCTTCTTGCACATCCTGCCCAATTCGGTGCCGCCCCTTATCGTTCAGGCAACCTTGGGCATTGGCACCGCCATCTTGGAGACGGCTGCCCTGTCGTTTTTGGGCATGGGCGCCCAACCGCCAACCCCAGAATGGGGCGCTATGTTGGCGGGAGAGCGTAATCAAGTCTTCAGCGCGCCACACCTGGTGTTCTTCCCCGGCCTGGCAATTATGGTCACCGT
>CP070811.1:3238942-3245411 GCA_020343875.1 Anaerolineales bacterium
AGCAGCCTGGCATAGATGGTCTCCAACTGCCCCAGCGAGAAATTCATCGCCTGACGCTGTGCCTTTTCGGCCACAAAAGAATGCAGCCCCACTCGCTTGGCAATGGTCGAGGCGGCCAGCCCTTCGGCCGATAACTCCTTGACCTGGATGAGGATGCGAAACTGGCGCACAATCATGCTCAACAAGTAGAGGGGGGCGGCGTTGTCATCCAGGAGCTTGTGCAGCATCCGCAAAGCCGTTCGTCCGTCACGCCGTCCAATGGCATCCACCATAGCAAAGACATTGGCAGCGCCAGCGTAGGGCACCAGCAATTCCACATCAGCCGTGGTGATGGCGCGCTCCTCGCCTACGTAGATGACAAGCTTCGCAATCTCCGAGTCGAGCAGGCGCAAATCATCCCCTACGGCCACGGCCAGGGCATCAGCGGCTGAGCGCTGGATAGTCGCCCCCTTGGACTCCACCCTGTTAGAAATCCAATCAGCCAACTCTCCACGCACCGGGCCGCCAAACTCGTAGACGTGACCCGCCTCGTGTTTTTCTGCCAGATTGAGGATGGGATGGCCCTTGGGAAGGGTGTCGCTCTCGACGAAGAAAAGCCGCGCGCTATCGGGCATGGTGGGCAGGTAATCAGCCAAAGCATCCAGCGTCTTGCGATCGCCTCCCTTTTTGCCACCTCCTAAACGTACCAGGTAGTTATGGACGATGACCAGCCGTCGGTCAGCCAGGAAGGGAAGCGAGTCGCAGATTTCCTGAAGCTCGCTTATGGTCAGCGAATCCCCGTTGAGGATAGTGGTATTCAAGTCGGCCAGGGAAGGATCGCTCACCTGGCCCCTTAGCTTGGCCAGGGTTTCGGTTCGCGAGAGTTCGTCGGGACCGTGGAAAATATAGAACATAAGGACTCATCGGGTTTCAACGCGGTGAATCGGAACTGGGCCGCCGCGTTGTTTGTAGACACGCGCGATGTGCAGATGATCGGCATCGCCGGAGGTGGTCACGTATTGCTGGAGGAGAACTCCCAGTGGCTGGGCAATAATCGCGGCGGCGGTGGCGGCCAGGAGCGCCTCGGGCAAGTACGCCCACCGGAACCGAGAACGAGAGCGCCCCAAACCCAGGGCCACAAATGCCGCCACCCCACTCAAAACACCGCTGGCAGCCAGTGTGGTCCCACAACGCGGATGCACCGCTAACTCGCTCTCCCCAGCCTGCAGCCGGGCTAGGGCTTCGCGGGCAGCCAACTCCAGCTGGTCGAGGCTGATCTGGCCATAAATAGAATATCCTCCCCAGTCACTGCGCCCAACCAGGGAGAGCAAGGGGTTTCGCTGAAGCAGGACATGAATGGTCGCATGCTCCAATCCGTGATTGCGGCGGATGCGTGAAACAATGGGTAGACTCAGTAAGCTCATAGATCTCTCCGCTTCTTCAAATGGCCTATATTGTACCACACAGATCGGCCCACCACGAATGGCACTTTATGCCTATCAGTGTTCCGCCTCAAGGCAATTGCGATTGGCCTGCTTTTCCACCCCTCACAGCGTTGACACAGGTATAGACGACGTGCTATAATCCGAGTACCTCAGCCTGGCAAAATATAGATTTCGAAGGGAGGAAGACAATGGGGCAACTTCTGTTGAGCGTGGCACAAATTTTAGTTGCCGTTATCCTGGCGGCTGTGGCCTCGTATCTGGGTCTCTTGCTCTTCAATCGAGCTACCCGCGATCTGGACGAGTGGGCCGAACTGCGCCAGGGTAATGCTGCCATGGGCCTGGTGCTTGGCAGCATCATCCTGGGAATTGCATTGATACTCCGTCCAGCCCTCATCGTTCCGCCGGTGGCGGACACCGGCGCCCGGCTCTATCCGCTCTTCGCTTTGTTCATTCAGGCTGCGGGCATCATAGTGGGACTGGTACTGGCCTTGTCAGCGATCATCTTTGCGGTTGGACTATTTGACCGACTCACGGGTCAAATAGACGAACTGGCAGAGTTGCAGCAAGGCAATATCGCCGTGGCAGCAGTGATGGTAGGCGTCATCCTGGCTGTGTCAATACTTATGTCTGAAGCGATCGAGCAGATTATCGCCTGGTTTGTCGCCTTTTCCTCTGGTGTCTAGTGGAGAGGGATATTGGGCCATCCGAGGCCTTGTGTAACTCCCTTTACTGGCCGAGAGCGACGCCTACCCACCTCTCTCACTAGGCACCAGTTGAGTCCTCGTCAGTGTCTCCAGACTCTTCAAGCAAGATACGAGCTATCTCAGCTTTTTCCTCAGGCACCAGCACCCGGACCTGACCCAGCCCATCGACGGTCAGGCCCATGACCGGTCCCAAGCTCTCATATTGTAACAAGACTGGAATGTCGTTACTTTCCAGCTTGCCTTTGATGATCTCTGCTTGCAAGAGCCCCGATGTGACAAGAACTTCCACCAAACCAGGCTGCTTGTTCCACTTCTTTTTGCCCGAAAACATCATATCACCCGCACAGGGCACTGGCTTTACAATTTGTGCCGTTTCTCTAATTCCGCTTCCACATCCTCCCACGACAGGCCGTGGGAGGCCAGCAGTGCCAGGCTGTGGTATACCAGATCAGCCATCTCGGCCACCAGCCGCTGCTTTGACTGGGCCAGGGCTGCTACCACCACCTCGGTTGCCTCCTCACCCACTTTTTGGGCCGCCCTGACCGGGTCATCCAACAGGGTATTGGTATACGACCCTGGCCTGGGGTGGCGCTTACGATCTTCGATGACAGCGATCAATCTAGGCAAGAAATCACTCATCGCTCAAGCAACGTAAACTCAACGGCCATAGCTCTGCAACAATTTCAAATAGCTGGCCCGTTCGAAGGCCCATGGCTCGACGTAGCTCTGCAGACTGAGGCTGCCTTTCAAACCTTCGATCGACTTGATGCCTTTCTGATCCATTCGCTGGGCAACAGCCTCCACTAATTCGCTTATCTTGCCCACGCCCTCCTTTAACAAAACCGAGCAGACGTTGGCTACGTCGGCACCAGCCATAACTGCTTTCAACACGTCGTCGGCCGAGTGGACCCCACTGGTCAGCGCCAGCGACGTCTCAACCTCCCCGAACAGAATCGCTATCCAGCGGAGGGGCAATCGCAAATCGTCGGGCGTGCTTAGCGTTAGGTTTGAGAGGACATCCCCATGGTCCACGTCAATGTCAGGCTGGTAGAAACGGTTGAACAGCACCAGCCCATCAGCACCGGCATCAGCCAGCCGGTCGGCAAAGTTGGGCAAAGCGCTGAAAAAGGGGCTTAGCTTTACCGCCACCGGGATGTCTACCCTTTTCTTGACTGATTTGAGAATATCCAGGTAGATTGTTTCCACATCCAGGCCAAACAGCCGGCTGGTGGTGGGGATGAAGTAAATGTTTAGCTCCAGTCCGTCCGCCCCCGCCTCTTCGATCTTTTTCGAGTACTCCAACCAGCCCCCCTTGCTGATGCCATTCATGCTGGCGATGATGGGAATGTCAACTGCCTCCTTGGCCTTGCGCACGTGTTCTACGTACTCGTCTGGGTCGCGAGTGTAGTCGAGCTGGGCCGGGAAATAACCCGATGCATCGGCCAGGCTCTGGGCGCCCCGGGTGGCGAGGTGCTCTAATTCGTCGGCTTCCAGCCCAACCTGCTCTTCAAACAGTGAATAGAGCACCACAGCAGCCGCTCCAGCGTCTTCCATTGCCTTAATATTGCTGATTTCGCGCGAAAGGGGCGAGGCAGAGGGGACCACCGGGTTCTTCAGGCTGAGCCCCATATAGGTTGTGCGTAGGTCGGCCATGAGCTTATCCTCCATTCTGAGTATCTAAAAGCAAAAAAGACCCGTCAAAGAAATCTGTCTGCCGAGCCGGGCTGACAGACTTGCGATCATTATATCATCCGACCTAAACAATCGCCAAATTGAACCAGGGGGGGAGTGCTCTGGGCAGATACAATGAAATGGGCTTCAGCTAGACTGTCCACCCAGACCGGTTAATGGACCGGCCAACACGAGGGCAACGGAAAAGAGGAAGACAGGAGAAGACGCTACCAGTCAATTAAACGAACGAAATAGAGAAGGACTCTAATCAGGCTTGGCCGATTCATCACAACCGGGGACGCCACGGGCGGGCCACGCCCCGAAACCACCGGTCCAAACGATCTGTCCCTCTTCAAACATTTTCAGAGTCGTTCCCAATGACAGATATTTTTGGTCACCGTCAAACCTGGCAATCGGGTTGTCGCGTATCAGGCGCAGGGTCCCCCCTGAGTATTCGAACAACACGTTTCCCCCCTGGCCAACGAAGGCAAAATCACCGGAGTGGGGGCCGATCACGTTCCCCTCCGCCACTGAGGGTAGCAAGTTGTTCAGCCCCGCATGGGAGGCACACGTGAAACGGTCAGCATGGTAGACTACGAGTGGAATCTGGTTCAAAACCTGATTCACCTGGACGTTACTGGCATCATAGGCGGGGGAAGATGCTTCAACCAGGGGTAGTTCGGCCAATGCCTCGGGGTCAATCTCAACATATTTTGAGTTGCCAGTCATCCAAGCCTGGCCAGCCTCGGTCTCCACCAACAGCCACGAGCCATCTTCGTTCCGGCCGACCGCGGTGAGCTCGGCATCTGCCGGAAGCCCTCCCAGGGTAGGATAATTGGTGCCAGGGCCCTCCCGCAGGTTGACACTGGTCAGGGTCCGCAACTGGGCAGTGGGTGACGCACCGGATTGGGGGCCGACAGCCTGGAACACGGCAAAGTACACGAACACCAGAATAAGCAGCAACCCCAGGATAGCGCCGATTTTCAAACCCATGCCTGGTTTGCGCTTCTCTTCGTCGTTGAGTACCATCGTTTCCGCTTCGGCAACCATAGTAGCCTCCTCAGCCTCTTCCACCATACCATGCTCACGAATAGAGATCACAGTCTCATTATATCACAGGTAGCCCGGTAGAAACGTAAAACTAGCGCAAATTCCTTGGAGGCAGGCTCTGTTTCCCGGATGGAGACTGTTGGGGTTTTCGAAACCGCAAGAATTCTGGGTAGCTTCACCCCGGGCCGCGCTGCTTTGCGGGGCAGGCGGCAGTCCAGGAGGTGTCCTGGCCAGGCGGAGAGACATGGGACCGACCTTGTGCCCCGAATGAGGTACTTGGTATGAGGCGTGACCTGCTTTGCATCGACCTTGACAGTTCCATCAAAGGCGTAGATAATATCGATGGATTCGAGGCGCTGAGACCTCCATATCCGGTCGAATTGAAGGGAGAAGGTCCAATGGAATATCGCCGTGTGGGCAAGCACGGTCTCAAAGTAAGCGAACTCTCTCTGGGCGCCTGGCTGACCTTTGGTGCTCAGATAGACCAGGACACGGCGCGTGAATGCATGTTGGCCGCCTACGAGTCGGGGGTGAATTTCTTCGACAACGCGGATGCCTACGCCAGTGGCCAGGCTGAGATGGTGATGGGAAACATCATCCAGGAACTCAGCCGCTCAGAGCTGGTCATTTCCAGCAAGGCTTTCTGGCCCGTGGGCCCGGGTCCAAACGACCGTGGCCTGTCTCGCAAGCATCTAGTGGAATCGGTGAACAATTCACTCAGGCGACTGGGTACCGATTATCTGGACCTCTTCTTCTGCCACCGCTACGATCCCGAGACGCCTGTTGAAGAGGTGGTACGTGCCCTGGACGATCTGGTGCACCAGGGCAAAGTCTTATACTGGGGCACCAGCCAATGGCGGGGAGGGCAAATAGCCCATGCGGTGGGCCTGGCCAGGCAGTGGGGCCTATATCCTCCAGCCGTAGAACAACCTCAGTATCATATGTTCAAACGGGATGTGGTGGAGACCGAGCTGGTGGAAGCAGCTCACCAGCACGGCATGGGGATGGTCACCTGGAGTCCGCTGGCCAGTGGCGTCTTGACTGGCAAGTACAATGACGGCATCCCCGATGGCAGTCGCCTGGCCCAACAAACGTGGTTGCGTGAGAGGCTAACCCAGGAGCGAATCGCGAAAGTGCGTCAGTTGACGGAGGTGGCCAACGAGTTGGGAGCCAGCATGGCCCAACTGGCCATTGCCTGGTTGCTGCGCCTACCCGAAGTGAGCAGCGTCATCACCGGCGCCAGTCGCGCCAGCCAAGTGCACGAAAATCTGAAAGCGGCAGATCTAAAGGCCAAGCTCACGCCCGAGGTGCTGGGGCGTATCGAAGCCATCTTGGGGAACGATCCAAACGCACAGAGTTAGGCCCAAGGCATAGCCCGAGCGCCAGCTCGCCGACAGATGCTCGCTAGAGATCAACTTGAGCAGCACCAACTGTCACTGCCCCGAAGTACTTACTTATGTTTATCTAAACTCACAACAGAGAAAGGTTGGCTCCACTATTCAGTGAATAACCCGCTTGTTATCTACCCTTTTCTATTCGCCATATTCCCAGTTTTGGCACTCTATTCTTACAACATCAGCCAGACTCCCACAGACTCTGTCGCTGTGCCCGTCATCGCTG
>CP070811.1:3245511-3250760 GCA_020343875.1 Anaerolineales bacterium
CGTCATGGGGTCCTGGAAGATCATGGCGATCTTGTTGCCCCGCACCGAGCGCATCTCGTCGTCGTTGATCTTCATCAGGTCGCGACCTTCAAACAACGCCTCACCGCCCACAATCTTGCCGGGTGGCATGGGGATGAGCCGCATGAGTGACAACACGCTCACGCTCTTGCCGCATCCGCTTTCCCCCACGATGCCCAGCGTTTCCCCCTCGCTCAGTTCATACGTGATGCCGTTGACGGCCTGGACCACACCGTCTTGGGTGAAGAATTGGGTCTTGAGTCCATTCACTTTTAGTACGGTTGTCATGCAATCCTCCTTGGTTTCTGGGATTGGAGATTAGGGCAGTCTGCAACCACCCCAGTTCGGCTTCGCTGAAGAGAGAGCCAAGCGTGTCGTGCGTAATCTCGGTTGCATACTTCTTGGCGGCTTCACGCACCGCAATATCTAATCCAGTTGCGGATTCAGCGCCTCATTCAATCCATCGCCTACGAAATTGAAGGCCAGGACAATGGCGACCAATACAGCGGCCGGGATAAACAGTAGGGGCCAGAGTTCAGTGCGCCAGTAGCCATAGTATTGATACAGCATGGCGCCCCAACTGGGGTTCGGCGGTTGTAGGCCAATCCCCAAGAAGCTGAGAGTCGCCTCCGATAGGATAATACCCCCTATGCCTCCCGACACGGCCACGATGACCGGGGGCATAGCATTGGGCAATAAGTGTCGCAGCATAATCCGCCAGGTGGGAACCCCGATGGCCTGGGCAGCCAGGACGTAATCGCGTTTCTTCAGCGAAAGCAGCTGGCCACGGATCAAGCGGGCCAAACCTGGCCAGCCGACCAGGCTCAGAGCGATGATCACTACCAGGTAATCTACGTAACCGGAGCGGGCCAGATCGCGCAATCCGATGGCCTTGACCCAGGCAATCAATCCTGGCCTGATGGTGGCGGCGATGAAGAAGACGAACAGCAAACCAGGAAAGGCAAACAACACGTCGCCCAGGCGCATGATCAGCATGTCTACCCGGCCCCCCAGGTAGCCTGATAAGACGCCGAAGAAAATGCCCAGTGCTAGCCCAAAGCCTGTGACGGTGATGGAAACAAAAGCCGCCGAGCGGGCTGCCCACACAATCCGGCTGAACACGTCACGCCCCAGTTCATCGGTCCCCATCAAGTGCTGCGGGCTGGGCCCGGCCCGTACCTGCTCCAGGTCAATCTTGTCGTATTCATAAGGTGCAATCAACGGCGCAAGAATAGCGGTCAGGTACATCAGGATGATGATTGTCAGGCCCGCCATGGCCGGACCGTTGCGTCGCAGGCGGTGCCACACGTCGCCCCATAGGGTTCGCCGGGGGCGTACAGGCCGGGTGGTCATTCCCAATCGCAAGTCGGCGCCAGCTTGCGTGCTCATTTGTCTCTAAGCCTGCCGAATGCGTGGGTCAACCACGCCGTAGAGTACATCTACCCACAAGTTACCCAGGGCATAGGCCACCGCCACCAACAGGGTGACGGTGATGATGACAGGATAGTCGCGACCGCCCAGCGCCTCGAAGGCGAATTGTCCCATACCGGGGATTCCAAAGATCGTTTCGGTAAGAAATGTGCCCTCCACCAGACTGCCCAGCAGGAAACCCAGTATGGTCAACAAGGGGATAAAGGCATTGCGTAGTGCATGCACAGTAACCACCGCCACCTCGCGCAAGCCCTTGGCACGCGCGGTGCGGATGTAATCCTGCCCCATCACTTCCAGCATCCCGGACCGTGTCTGCCGGGCGAATATGGCCATGGGTCCGATTGAGAGCAGCACCACCGGCAGTACGGCACTTCGACTGAAGATGCCATCCCAACCACCGGCTGGTAGCACCGGAACTGTCCGGGCAAAGAGGAAGAGCAGAATAGGGCCGGCCACAAAGACGGGTATCGCTCGCCCAAAGACTACCCCAAAGACGACCAGCCGGTCCACCCATTTTCCCCGCCACAAGGCTGCCGTCACCCCAGTCCCTATTCCCAAGACCACGCCTATGAATGACGACACAGCATTCAGCTGAATAGTAATAGCCAGACGGGGAATCAACAGACGCAATACAGGTTGGTTGCGATATTTGATGGATTCGCCAAAGTCAAGCCGGGCAATTCTTTCCAGGTATTTCAGATACTGGACGGCGAATGGCTGGTCAAAACCATATTCACGCGCCAGTTGGGTGGCTATTTCGGGGTCATAATGCTGGCCCAGCAGAGCCACGATGGGATCAGCGGGGCCATAGTAGCCCAGCGTAAAGGTAATAAAAGAGACGATGATCAACAACAAGGGCAGCCACAGCAGGCGCCGGATTAGGTAGGCCAGCATCCAATGGCCCCTCTATCGCTCTAGGTAGTAGTATTGATATTTGGGTACCACCATAGGCGGCAGGTAGGCATCCATGACGTAGGGTTTGATGAGCCAGTATTCAACTTCAAAGAAGAGAGGCACCCAGGGGGCTTCCTCGATTGCGATCTGCTCCACCTGGCGATACAAGGCTTCGCGGCGCTCCCGGTCTTCTTCGGACGCCGCCTGGTCCAGCAGTTCGTCCACCTCGGGGTTGCAGTAACCAGTATGGTTTTGGAAACTGCCGCATCGGAAGAGAATGTCGAGAAAATCGTGCGGATCCGGATAATCAGCAATCCAACCCGCTTCCCCGCCCCACATCTGGTTGGGGTTGTCGGGCCGATTCAGGTCACTCAGGAAGGTGGCCCAATCGGTCTGCTGTACCTCAACTTGCACGCCCAAGTTCTCTTCGTAGGAGGCGACAATAGCCTCAATGACCCGCCCGGTGGCGCCCCCGGCCCCCAGGGCGTGAAAGGTGATGTCAGGGAACTCGCTCACGTCGCCGTATTTCGACTCGGCGATGAGCTCCTGAGCCTTTTCCGGGTCGTATTCCAGCGGTTTCAAGTCGGGGTTTTCGTAATTGGGCATGGTTGGCGGAACGATGCCCCAGGCCACTGGAACCGTCTCTTTGTAAACCACATCGATGATACGCTGACGATCCAGGGCGTAGTTGAAGGCCTGGCGCACTTTCATATCATCAAATGGGGGCTGCTCCACGTTCAGGCCGATGTAAAAGATGCCCATACTTTCAACGGTGAGTAATTCGCTGTTGAGCGGGTTAGTGGGATCAGTGACGCGCTCAATGTCGTTTAGACCGACCGCCGTCATATCCAACTCGCCTTGTTCATACATCACCATTCGAGAACCGCCCGACAGCACAAAGTTGATCCGCTCTAGTTGCGGTTTGGGGTCTCGATAATAATTCTCATTCCGTTCCAGCGCAATCAGCTCGCCGAAGCGAAACTCGGCCAGCTTGAAAGGCCCGGTGCCGTTGGGATTGTCGGTCCAGGTGCGTCCGCCGCGCTCGACGTTCTCTTGATCCAGCACGTAGGCGGTGGGGTAAGTCAGTTTGGCCAGGAAGTAAACCCGCGGCTGGTCAATGGTGATCTCCAGTGTATAATCGTCAACCACCTGGACGCCTTCCACCTGGTTGGCATTACCGCGCAACATGTCCCGGCAGCCGACAATATCGCCTAGGTAGGTATCGGCCGTGGTGGAGCGGGTGCGAAAATCACACGCACGCTCCACAGACCACTTGAAGTCTTGAGCACGCACCGGCTTGCCATTGTGGAAACGCGCGTCTTGACGCAAGAAGAAGGTGTAGACAGTCCCGTCGTCACTTACTTCCCAACTCTCAGCCAGGTCGGGTACAATCTCCAATTCTCGGTCAAAGGTGACCAGTCCACTGAAAATCTCCACCACGTATTCGGCCGAGGTAGCATCGCCGCTCAGGTGAGGGTCAAGCGTAGGAGGATCTCCGCCCGGCACATTAAGAACCTGTTCGCCGGTTGGCAGCGCTGTGGGGGACTCCGGTTCTTCTTTCGGCGTCTCGACTGCCTCACGCGTTTGGGTCGGAGGGGCAGCGTTAGACTCATTCGGGCCACCTGCTCCAGCAACCGGGCCTGCTTCCTCGGTGCGGCTCAGTGGCACTAGAAACGTAGTGCCACCTACTACACCCAGCACGCAGACGGCACCCAAGCAAATCAATAAAACAACCGCAATTAGGGGTATCCAACGACTCTCTCTAAACAAGGTAACTTTCTCCCATCTCAGTTCTTCCCGGACATGCAATGGCATGCCGGTGGCCAAGTTCTTGATCAGGTGCTTGGCTTGATATTTTAAAAGTAAAACGGTAAAAAGTCAAAACCAGCCCATTTTGCATTGCATCCCCAAGATTGTTTGGGTCCCATCAGGTATGCAGGTATGCATCCAGGGCTGACAGCGCTGCCTCAAAGTCCTGTCTACCCAGCCCCCACCGGAGGTGGCTGTCACCGAAGTCGAACAGGGTAGAGGGCACCAGCAACACCCCTGACTGGCGTACCGTCGCCTCACAGAACGCTTTCGCCGCCCCCTGGCGCAGCCGCGCAAAAGCGATCGGGCCCGCCATCGGCTCGTACCAGGTAAAGAGCTCCGGCCAGCGGGCCATAAACTTGCGCATGTGCGCCAGATTGGCCTGGATGATGCCCACGTTGCGCTGGATGATGCGTTCCACCTGCTCCAACGCAATGCGAGCCAGGTACTCGCTGGGCGCGCTGCTGCAAATAGTGGTGTAATCCTTGAGGCGTAAGAGCGATTGTACCAATTGGTGGTCTTGCGTCGTCAGCCAGCCCATACGCAGTCCCGCCAGACCAAAGGTTTTGGACATGCCCCATAGGCTTATCGCCCGGGGGTAACTATCACTGGCAGACGGCAGGCGATCAGCCAGCCTGTACTCCAACCCGCGATACATCTCGTCGCAAAAAAGCCAGGACCCCCGCCGGGCCGCCAGATCCAGAATAGCATTGAACTCGTCGGCAGTGGGTAGGTAGCCGGTCGGGTTGTGCGGAACGTTGATGACCAGCAGTCGGGTTTCCTCGGTAACCAGCTCAGCCAGCTGATCCAGGTCCATGCGCCAGCCATCATCGCTTTCGACCATCGACCAGGGGTAAACGTCACAACCCCGATAGGCCGCTAGTTCGAACAGCGATTGGTAGCAGGGAGTCTGTACCACCACCCGGTCGCCAAGGCTCAAGAGGGCCATCATTACCAGGAAGATGGCCTCCTCTGGTGCATTGGTGACTACCACTTCGTCGAGGGTGATATGGGAGTGGAAACCGGTGATGGTGGCCCGCAGTTCCGGGTCTCCCTGCGACTCGGTGTAGCCTAGCCGTAAGTTTCCCAGCGCTGAC
>CP070811.1:3250860-3271877 GCA_020343875.1 Anaerolineales bacterium
GGGCGATGGAAAGAGAGTCTGGCTTGGACGGGCGGCGGAATATTACTTATGGCCGGCACGGCCTTGCTTTTTTGGAGGTTACCTGATTTCCGTGCATACTATGTAGACTATTACGCCCTACGCAATCCGAGCAGCCACTGGTGGCTTGGCGTCGGACTGAGCGGCCTGCAGATGTTTGCCTGGGAGTTTCTTTTTCGTGGCTTTCTGCTATTTGCCCTGGCAGATTTATTCGGCCCATACGCAGTGTGGATCCAGACAGTTCCCTTCGCGATGGCCCATTTTGGCAAGCCAGAGTGGGAAACATATTCGAGTATCGTTGGCGGCGTGCTATCAGGCTGGGTAGCCCACCGAGTGGGTTCATTTTACCCCTCGTGGCTCATCCACTGGGCATTAGCGGTAGGAATTGCCGGGCTACTGACAGCCGGAGCATGAGCCTTAACGCACGTCGTGAATTGAAAAGAAGAGAGGCTTCCCCTTCAGCAGGCGGGTGAAGCCTCTCGATACTTCATGCAGTGTCTAAGTCAGCATTATGGACGGCGCCGGGCCAGGCTCCAGACCGCGCCCCCAGTCAAAACGACAAGTAGAGCCGCGCTGGCCACCACCAGTACCGGATTCTCCAAGAATACAAACCCAGTTTCAGGCATTCCAGGTACAGGCGTTGCAGTCGGGTGATCGCCGCCGGGTTGCGGTTGCGTGCCGGATGGCCCTTGTGGTCCCACCAGACTCACACCGTCAATATCGAAATTGCCTTCTTTGAAGTCAGGCCACTTCTTCCATCCCCGGATAAAGAGGGTAAGCTTGTCGGTCTGGGCCTTGATCCGAGTGGAGTATGCTTCCATCCGATATTCGTTGTCCCCCATCAGGTCTTCACGTGGTTGATCATCCCACATCAGCTCCACCCACTGGATATCCTCGGACTCCCAGTTGGTGCCCCCGTTGAAGTCGATACCGTATTGCATACGATAACCATAGTTCGACGCCTCGGGCGACCCCTCATCAGAGCGAACCAGACCATGCAGCGTCAGCTCGTATTCAGCATTGGGCACCACGCTCACTGTCTGGAAGATGCCCACATATCGATTGGAATCCCCCGCATCTCTGAGCTCCAAAAGCTGAGCATGTTCTCCATCGTATACGACTTTAAACCAGGTATCGTCATACCAGCCAGCCATAACGTTCCCGTTTTGGAAACGACCCCAACCCACCCCCATGCCTTGCCCTTCGACAAAGCCTTCCTCGAAGCTACCGTTGAAAATGACGTTAGCGGCAGGATGGGGCGTAGGAGTGTGCGTCGGGGGCGCGGTGGTAGGAGTGATGGTAGAAGTAGGGGTAGCGACTTCGGTGTTCTCCAACACAGCCGCCTCAGCACCTTCTACAGGAACTACCAACGTCGCGGTGGGTGTTTCATCTCCCTGTGTGTACGCATGCCCGGCTGCCATGGGATCACGTTCCGTCGAGTCGGCATAGGCCGCCAATGCGCCGGCCAAAACGAGCGCGACCGCCATCACGATTATCAAGATCAGCTGTCGACTACGCCTATTATTCCAAAAGCCCATTGGAAGCCTCCTTCCACTGAATCAAAGAACCTGCCAACCCGAAACTGCCCGCCGTTGGCATTTCACATTCGACAAGCCCACCTGCAGTTCAAAAGGACACTTCTTTACCATAATGCACATCTTATCATAGCATAATTCTTATGTTTTGACAAGACCCAATTCGCGCTGGGGCGCGTCCCAAATTCTTGGGGAATCGGGATAAACCAGGGGGGACACGCCCCTGGGCTTCCCCATTTTGGGGGACGCACCCCAGCGCTGATCTAGAAAACCGCACTGCGACAGAGCCAATCAGAATGCTATTGGGGGACTTTCCAATCGCCGTGAGGGCAATCCTCTTGCCCAGATCAAGGAGAAAAGAGAGGCGTTTTGAAGTCGTAGATGCCACCATCCGAGCGCCAATGCCGCCCACAGCCGCCGCACGCCAAGGCCATTTCCTGAGGGGTCAAGTCGGCGCTACGACACACAGGGCAACAGAAGAAGCCATCCGGTGGCCCAGAAGGCGGTTTCTCAGCCCGGGCACGCACGAAGACACTCGGGGTGAGTTGCCACCAGCGGCCGGTGAGCTGCGCGAGCCCATCCAAGGCTGCCAGCCAATGGGAGGGAACCAACTTCTTAATTAGAGGGATTCGGAAATGGGATACGCTGCGCACCGCCTCCGGCCTTAAACCGGAACCGATCAACTGCTGGCGTACCCAGCGGGGGTGAAAATCAAAGTTGAGCTCCACGAACTCAACCGGCTGTAGGTCAAAAGGATTCCACGTCTGCCGGCGCAACAGCCAGCGACCAATCGCTTTGAGATGATGTTTGCTGGCATGTTCCAAGACAGCCACACCTTCCGGGCGTATGACGCGCTGCAATTCAGCCAACGCCCGAGGCACATCAGCCAGATGATGCATTACACGCACCGTCGTCAGCGCATCGAACAGGCCATCCACAAAGGGGAGGCCATAAACATCACCCACCACAAGGATATACCGCTCAGGATGAGCCAGATACGCCTGCGCATCTTCCAGCTGGGAACGCGCGTAGTCCAGGAGGACCACACGCTGGTAACCGTGGTAAAGATCAGCTAGCCGCCCATAACCAGCCCCAATTTCAATCAGCACGTCACCAACTGGCGGCAGGAGCGCCCGCAGAGCGATCCGTTCGACAAGGTTCTCGTAATCACGCCCTTGGCCTTCCCAAAAGTCATACCGGTAGAGGCTACCTTCATAATCACACACGTTCGTCATCAGTGCATCCTAAATGTTTCACGTGAAACACAGATTCACGTCAATTGCTTCCGTCGATACATCTCTACCCGCTCGCGCAGAGTAACTGGATCACGCACCGTCAGCCAGTCGCCATCTCGCATCAGGATGCCACCTAATTCATAGAAATCCAAAATCCGTTGCACGATCTCAGGGGGTGCAACGGCCAACCTAGATAATTGGGGAACAGTTACCGGCACTCCTATCTTTACCCCCCCATCACCTGGTTCGCCATGCCGCTGCATCAACTCCAACAATCTGCTAGCAACCCGCCCATTAACACTCAGAAAGGCCAAATCCTCGGCATATTCGGTTGTATATCGCAGGCGAGCCACCAGGCCCCGCATTAGGCTGACGGCAATCTGCGGATGATGACTCAAGATATCGATCAAGTCCTGGTTCCGCAAGACCAGCGATTCGGTTCGTTCGATTGCTTCCGCGCTGGCCGAACGGGGCTCGCCATCAATGAGTGAGAACTCACCAAAAAAGTCCCCCTCTCCGTACACATTCAGCGTCAGCTCTTTGCCCGCTTCACCCTGGCTGTAAATCCTTACCCGCCCCGACTGAATAATAAACATGGCGTCGCCCCGATGGCCTTGTTCAAATATCAACTCACCAGCCGCGAAGGATTTCCGCTTCAACCGATTGGCAATCACCGTTAACTCATCCGATGACAACTTTGAGAAGAGAGTAGTCGCTGAAAGGTACGAGGTCTTGGAAGGCACCATCCGCTCCTAGCAGGTGATAATTCATGAACGACGGGCAAACAAGGGATTGCGGGGCTCCGACACTGCCCAACGCAGGCAATTGCCAGTCACAAGCCGGACCCCATTATACGGTATATCCAGAAAAGCAACAACCCCCGCAGTACGCAAACACGCTTTTCCACGTCCAATCATCGCGCATCCACTTCTTATGCATCTAAAGAGGTGCCCCCATGAATGACCTGGACATTTGACCACTATTCCCTATAATGACAGTCGGGAGTGCAAAAGAAAAAGACAATAACGCAATAGGGAGGTAAAAACCATGATCGATCTCAACATGACCATCAGCTATCTGGGCCAGCTAGGAAAAGCAATCCTCATCCTGGCATTTGCAGCACTTGCTGGCAGGCTTCTTTTCTCACTGCTCACCAAGAGCCTAGGACGTATCACCCAGCGCACCAGCTCAAATCTTGACAATACCATCATTGCGGCCCTGCGCCTCCCACTTATGCTGCTTATCCTTCTGATTGCGCTTAGATTCGCGCTTTCTGGGCTGACTTTCTTGCCCGAATCCTGGAACCCCCACATCGCAGATGTATTCTTCGCCCTGACCGTCGTGATCATCTATTTACTCGCTTATCGCTTGGTTCGAAACTTGGTCAACTGGTATGTCCATGATATCGCCGCACGCACGGATACGCCCATGGATGACCAAATTCTACCCTTTGTCCGTCGGACAATGCTCATCATCTTGACCGTCACCGCCAGCATTATTCTACTTGGACGCTTTGAGATAGATGTCAGCGCTTTGGTCACGACGCTGGGAATTGGCTCACTAGCCATCGCGTTGGCCGCCCAGGCCACCCTCTCTGATACGATCAGCGGCTTCGTCATCATGGTGGATCGGCCCTTCCGAATCGGCGATCGCATCGAGCTTCTGGACCTGGATACGTGGGGCGACGTAGTAGACATTGGGCTAAGAAGCACGCACATCCTGACCCGAGACAACCGCATGGTAGTTATTCCCAATGCCATCATCGGCAAAAGTCTGGTTGTAAACCACTCATACCCAGATACACACTATCGTGTACAGACCGAACTTGGGGTAGCCTATGGAACCGATATTGAGAAAGCACGCCAGGTAATGATCGAAGCTGTACGGGCACAAGACTGGGTCATGCAAGACGAACGCATTGAAGCTCTATTTTTGACGTTTGGTGATTCGGCTTTGATCTTTCGGGTCAGATGTTGGATCGAGCATTATGTCGAAACACGACGTATCATCGATAAGCTAAATACCTGTCTTTTCGATGCTCTTGCTAAGGAGGGAATTGAAATCCCCTTTCCCCAGCAAGTTGTTCAAATTAAGAATAGGCAGCCTCACTGAGCGGGCATAATTGATCACCCGGATCTTATTTGCCTAGTTTAAGTCTATCCAGAAACCACACCGTAGTCCGGACCCAGTCTGTTTTTGGAGCTTGGTCTCTTTTTCATGAACCCTGTTCTGTTTCAAGGCACATTACGCATTGATCTAGGTTTGTTCTTAGAACTGGATATATGCTTTCAAATAACTTATCAAACATGTATCTAAATAAAGGTAGTTGTAGTAATAGGGCCTGTGGATATGTTGATTTTGATCCCCGCTTGGTCTATCTAGCACTAGTTGTGGGCACCGAAGCAAAAGCCTCCACTAGCTTTGGTAGAAGCATCCTCAGAGCATGTTTGAGTTTCCTGTGGAAGAGATGGGAAATAACCTATGTCACAATCGTGGTCCCTGATGAGCTTTTCAGATGGTGAGCCAAGATGTTGGGGGGAGCATTTTTTACCCCCTAGATGTGGAGACCGGCTTGTTCGGGCATGGCCCTGAATCGGGCTGTTATCCACACAATGGGCCGGTTATCCACAGCTATGTAGGGGGTTATCCACAGTTTAAGGGGAAAAGGGAAGCCACCCGTACGGTTATATCCCACGGGTGGCTAGGCCTGTCTCTTCCTATCTGCCGCCTGTCAGGCGGGAATTATACTGCTTCTCTATACAGTCGTTCGCGGATGGACATGACGTCGCGACGCAGGGATCCATCGCTTTCAATTTGGGTGGCGATCTTTTCACTCCCGTAAAGCACGGTCGTGTGATCACGCCCCCCGAGCGCCTGGCCTATTTTGGGAAGTGATGTGTTCATCTCTTCTCTGGCCAAATACATCACCATCTGGCGCGCAAGAGCCACTTCTTTGCGGCGACTGCGGCCTAGCAGATCCGCCTCGCTGACTCTGTAGTGGCGCGCGACCACGGCCAGAATGTCGTCCAGTGTGAGTTTTTCCTGGCGAACCGCGATGGTATACAACGCCTGGCGGGCCAGGTCCAACGAGACGGGGACTCGCATCAGGGTCGCGTGGGCCAGCACGCGGTTTAGTCCTCCCTCTAGCTCGCGGATATTGTTTTGCATTTGCCGGGCCACGAAGTCTATGACTTCGTTGGGGACGCGAGCACTCCGGTATTCGGACTTAAAACGGAGAATGGCAATCCGAGTTTCGAGCTCGGGTGGCTGAATATCGGCGATCAGTCCCCACTCAAAGCGAGAGGCCAGCCGTTCTTCCAGGGTTGGAATGGACTGAGGGGGGCGATCGCTTGACATCACAATTTGGCGTCCAGCGGAGTGGAGTTCGTTAAACGTATGAAAGAACTCTTCTTGGGTGCTCTCCTTGCCGGCGATAAACTGGATGTCGTCTACTAGCAAGAAGTCGGCATTACGATAGCGGTCTCGGAAATCACCCGTCGATTTATTACGAATAGAGTTTATGAGGTCGTTGGTGAAAGCTTCCGACGTGACATATAGAACTTGAAGTCCTTGTTCAATCGCGTAATGAGCGATTGCTTGCAGCAGGTGTGTTTTGCCCAGGCCAACTCCTCCGTAGAGGAAGAGTGGATTGTAAGCTTTGGCCGGACTCTCCGCCACCGCCAGCGAGGCGGCGTGCGCTAGCCGGTTGGAATTACCGATGATGAATTGATCGAACGTGTAATTCGGGTTGAGAGAGTAGAGAGCTCGCTCACCGTTTCGCTTGGGTCTCGACGTCGCAGCGGGGCCGTTGGTTTGAAGAAGTACCACCGGGTCTTTTGGCGGGGCGGCCGGCGACTGAACCACAAAGCGGACCTCCGCTGATCGATTGAGGATACTGGTTAGCGTCCGCTGAATTGTCCCCAGCAGGCGGTTTTCAAGCCAGTCCTTAGCGTAGCCATTTTGAACTCCAACGATGAACGTCCCGTCTTCGTAGGCCAAGACGCGGGTTTGTTTTACCCAGGTATCGAATGTAGCCTTCGTCATCTGGAGTTGCAATTCGCCTAATGTTGCTTGCCAGACTTCTTCTGGTTTCATCATAACAGAAGTCTCCATCAAGTATGAGTGCTTTCAAACCTACTTCCGGTCCCAACTCCCTTAAACAGGCGCAAAAGGATAGGTGAGTGCCTAAAAGGGACATAAAAATCCCATGCAAACACTGGTACAGCGTCGCCCTTTTTAACATCAAACGCGTCGATTATTAAATTTGGCCAACTTAACGATACAGTTTACTTGACCATGATGTGGTAGGCGGAAGGCTGGGGGCGCATATCGCAACCTGGAGTAAAAAGCGGTAGAGGTACCGCGAACGAGATGCACCGGGGAAGAGTCTTTATCCTGCCGTCGCGTCTCTCAGAAGATGCTGACAGACTTTTTTTGTAAGCTTGTTTCCCTTTCGCCTTCTGTATGGTCGGGTTCATTGTACCAGATCTTCTCTTTCTTGACAAGGGGGTATACCTTAAAACCTGGACCATCACGCATGATTTTAAGCTAGTTATGGAAATGGTCCCTGGCACCTTGCTTGGCTGGGCCAAAGCCGGAAATTCTGTCCTTGTGCCACCGGTTTCCTATAGCCTGCGTTGGCAATTCTGAAGGGCTAACGCGGGGAAAAGGCAAGTCATAGTGAATGAGTGCCCGGTGCTTAAGGCCCAACATACAGGTATTGCAAGGCCGGTCGGTGGTCACGCTCGAGGAGCGACATCACTTCACCTAGTGGGTCCGATGGGCGGGCCATGTTGAATAACGCCTGGAACAGGCTGAGTGGGGCCGGGTATTCCACAATTCGTGGCTCACCTTCGACCCCCCCCAGCTCGGCGGCCCGCTGGGTGGCGCCTTGCAGGTTGGCCAATTGATCCACCATGCCCAACTCTAGCGCTTGTTTCCCGGTGAAGAGCCGCCCGTCGGCCAGTTCCTTTACCGCGTCAACCGAGAGTCCTCGCCCGTCGGCTACGACTTGCACAAATGCTTCATATGTCTCATCGATGATCGCCTGCCAGGTGGCTATTTCTTCTTCGGTCATCGAGCGGAAAGGGCTGCCCTGGTCTTTGAACTTACCACTTTTGATGGTGGTGACCTCGACGCCATATTCCTTCAGTAATTGGTCAATGTGGATGAACTGACTGATCACGCCGATACTGCCGGTTAATGTATTGGGGTTGGCGAAGATCTCATCAGCAGGGGCCGAGACGTAGTAGCCACCTGATGCGGCCAATTCTCCCATTGATACCACAACGGGTTTGGTCATCGCCAGTATCTGCTGGTGAATCTCGTGGGAAGCAACTACGCTGCCACCAGGGCTATCCACGCGCAGCACCACGGCTTTCACATCGGGGTCTTCTTCTGCCTGCTTCAGGTGGTTTACAATCACACTGGAGTAGGCTCCCATAGGCGAACTAAATGGGTCAACAGGCGGCTTGCCAGATGCGATGACGCCCTCCACCCGCACAATAGCTACTGCCGGTCCGACGGCTAGATCACTCCCGGCCAGCGACGCAGCAACCGCGAAAATGCCGGCGCAACTGGCGCATCCTATGGCCAATACCAGCCCACCGCCGATGACCATCCACAAAAACCGTTGCTTGCCTGTCATCAGTATTTCATCTCCTTGGGGCCTGGGAAAAATATCCTGTTTTTCAGGCGGATTCCCCGCGGCAAATGAGGAGCAAGAAGGGGAAGCTATCTCCCGGTGGCCCCGGCGTATAGATAGCGGCACCGGCTAGCCAATCAAATGAACAAATTTCCGGCGTCCCACCTGTAAGATCTCGGCTTGGCCTGGCTCGACAACTGTGTCAACAGAATCAACTACCACGCCGTCCAGTTTTACCCCTTGCTGCTGGATCAGCCGTCGGGCTTCGCGCTTGCTGTCAACCATGCCGGCAGTGTGCATCAAATCCACGATGTTGATGCGCTCGCTTAGCGAGTGTTCTGGCATATCGGGGGGCAACTCTCTTTTCTGGAAGACAGTCGTAAAGTGTTCCTCGGCCAGCGCCGCGGCTTCGTCGCCGTGGAAGATTGCGACGATTTCACGAGCGAGTTTCATCTTGACATCGCGAGGATGGAGATGGCCCCTTTGCATGTCTATTTCTATTTGAGAGATTTGGGTAGGCTCAAAGCGAGTGACTAGCCTGAAGTATGAAAGCATGGCTTGGTCAGGAATGCTCATTACCTTCCCGTATTGTTCTTCCGGGACTTCGCTGACGCCGATATAATTGCCGGTGCTCTTAGACATACGCAGCTGGCCATCGGTACCCACCAGGATGGGCAAGGTGATGCATATCTGCGGTCGCTGGCCAAAGGCTTCCTGTAATTTGCGCCCGGCCAGTAGGTTGAAGAGTTGATCTGTCCCTCCAATTTGCACATCAGTTTGCGTGGCTACGGCGTCGTATCCCTGCATCAAGGCATAAAAGAATTCATGCAACCAAATAGGATCCCCTTTGGAATATCGGTTGCTGAAATTGTCACGCGCCAAGAATTGCTGCACGGTGAAGTGGCTGGCCAGATGGATCACATCAGTAAATGTTAAGGCGCTTAGCCAGTCTCCATTATAGCGAATTTGGGTTTTGCCCGGGTCAAGGATCTTGTAAGCCTGCTGGATATAGGTCCGGGCGTTTTCCATAACCTGATCAGTCGTTTGTTGCCGGCGAGCTGCGTCTTTATCGCTGGGGTCACCGATGAGGCCGGTAAAGGTGCCGATCAGAAAGGTGACGTCATGCCCCAAATCTTGAAACTGGCGCAACTTGCGCATGGTAACCGTGTGCCCCAGGTGAATGTCTGGGGCACTGGGGTCGTAGCCACAATACACCCGGAGTGGACGATCTTCTGCAAGCCGCTCACGCAATTCTCGTTCCATCACGCGATAGGTCTCGTCGTCGCCATACTCAACGCCCTGCATCAGGATGTCCAGTTGTTCGTCAACGGGTCGCATATTGGGCTCCTTGCATGTTTGAGATTAGCCTGATTTTACCACCGTCCATTATGGTAGGCAACGTGGAATCCTTTCAGCCAATGCCCCTGCGTAGAGCTCCCCCGGAGGGGAAACCTTGGCTCATTTGACGGGTCAAACCGTCTCACCGGCTCGAGGTTTGCCCCAGGGGAAGCTACGCCCGCGGGAGACTTCTCTGTCTGCTTGTTCGTTGGGGCTGGGTTAGGAGTTACCCAGTGCGGCGCTCAGCACCACATGCGTGACAGAACCGGGCATCGCCGCGAAGTTTGGTGCCACAGCGGTGACAATAGGGTGCCAGTGTCTCATCGGCTACCGGCGGGCGAGGGCTGCGCGAGGGGCGTACCTTTTTTGTGCGAGATGGCCTGGGTTGGCGCTCTGCCTGCCGGCGGGACGCTGGCTCAGGTATGACCACGCCACGCTGCCCCCAGAACCAGTAAAAAATAGCCCCCGTAAACAACAGGACACCCGCGGCGATAAGGATCGGCCCCAGGCTGTCTTTAAGCCCTCCTCTACCGACCTCCACCGGCGCCTGCTCAGCCGAAGTGGGGATGCTGACGCCTCCCAAGGTATTGACGGAGAGTTCGTCTGTGCTGCGGGTGTAGCTCACCTGGAGCGAGCGAACCTCGCCCGCCGACAGGCTACCTAACTCGTAGAATGCGTACACTAACCCATCCTGCCTGACCTGTGTGTCGGACGGGGGTGGGTCAGAAGTGAAGGCTTGCGCCGTTGACGGCTGCTGCAGCTCGAGAGTGAAGTTGGCAATATCTGCGCTGGGGGCAAAGGAAAAAGAGAGGTCACGAACATTGCCGTTAATGCTTAAAACGTCGCTGGCATAGTATTCAAACTGAAATTGTCGGTTGGGGGTGGTGAAGCTGAGTGTTCTGCCGTCAGCGCCCTCGGTGAAATCGTATTCTTCAATATTCAGAAGTGTGCCCTGCCCCTCGTCCACGTAGGCTATGGCGTGCAATGTCTCGGTAGTGGCTGGCAGCTTAAACGTTAGCGCCGCAGGCAGCGGCGTGTTGTCTGCCACCCGCCCACGAAAAATGACCAGTACCTCAGGCCGGTCGTATTCGGGCCATAGGGCGATATTCAGGTCGGCCAGGGGAGCTGATGACTGAGCCAAAACCACGCCCGGCAGCAGCAATGTCAAGAATAATAAACAAAACAGCCATCGTATGAGAACTGATTGAGGCTTTGCCCTCATCTGTGAGTATCCTCCTTAGGTGAATATCAAGAGATAATTCAGATTATATGTGGTAGGCCCCATTTTTCCAAGTAGGACCCATTCCCAGGGTTCGGTCTAGCTCCCCTCATATAAGGCCTGTCAGCCGCGCTAAGTTGACTTTCCTGACAAGACGGCCTGCAAACCCTGCTGCTTTTGATCACGGATTCGAATCGTAGTTGACGGGGAAATACAAATTATATAGAATGAGCCCGTTGGCAGGCTGCGCACCAGGCCATTAGGTTTCTCGTGTAACAAGCGATTCAGCTGGGATGACCAGCCGTTGGCTGGCAGTATTTGGATGTCTTTTTGGCCTGACCCAAATGCCAGCGGCATCAACCTGGAAGGTGTGGGTCTCCTCTACAAAGGGAGACTCTTTTGGGTGTGATATCGTACCCGAGGGAGGAGAAAGACGCCATGGTTAAGATCATCACTGATACCACGGCTGGCCTGCCGGCCGAAACTGCCCGACGTTACAACATCCCCGTCATTCCTCAAGTTGTAATTTTTGGTACTGACTCTTTCCTGGAAGGGATCCAGATCGACAATGCAACCTTTATGCAACGACTTAGTTCCGCCCGGGAGTTGCCCAAGACGGCCGCTCCGCCCCCGGAGCTGTTCGTTAAGGAGTTTGAACGTCTGGTCCCAACAGGAGAAACAATTCTGTGCATCCACCCATCAGCCGATGTCAGCGGCACGGTCCGCTCGGCCACAGTGGCTGCCAGGGACTACCCCGATGCTGACATCCGGGTGATCGACACCCGCTTCATCGCCAGTCCGCTGGCGACAATGGTAGCCTTAGCCGCTGAGTGGGCCGAATCTGGCCTTGACGCCGACACCATTGAGGCACGGTTGCAGGCTCTCATTCCACGCTGTCGAATCTATTTTATGGTAGCTACCCTGGAATACCTGGCTAAAGGAGGGCGCATTGGCGGCGCAGCGGCACTCCTGGGCGGCATGTTGCAGGTGAAACCCATCCTCACGTTTCAAGATGGCCGGGTGAACCAATTTGAGCGAGTGCGCACACATAAGCGCGGCCTGGCTCGCCTCAAACAATTGGTGCTGGAACAGATTGCACGCGATGGTAGTGGCCATTTGTCGGTAATGCACGCCGGGGTGCCAGACCAGGGCCAGGCCCTGGCCGATGATCTGGGCGCCCAGCTGGGTCAGCCCCACGTCCCGGCCCTGGACGTGCCGCCGGCCATCGCCACCCACGCGGGACCGGGGATATTAGGCGTCGGTTTCTTTGTCGGCGCGTAGCCTCCAGGAGAAAGCCCATGCGAGTTCGAAAGCTCGACATCAGCCAGGCCCGAGACGTCCGCCAGTTCATCAATTTCCCTTTCGAGCTATACCGGGAATGTTCCCAATGGGTACCACCTATTCTACCCGAAATGAAGCTGGTCTTGAGCCGCGGGAAACACCCCTTCTACCGCCATTCGGCTGCCGACTTCTTCGTTGCTGAGAGCGAAGGCCAGCCACTCGGCCGCATCACCGTCATGGACAACCGTAACTTCAACGCATATCATGGGTGCCAACAAGGCTTTTTCTACTTTTTTGAGGTGGTGGAGGATGTTGAGGTAGCTCGCGCTCTATTCACGGCTGCCTTCGACTGGGCCCGGAGTCGCGGGCTGGAGCATCTCATTGGCCCCAAAGGCTTTCTACAAGGGGATGGCATGGGGATGCTGATAGAAGGCTTTGAGCATCGACCAGCCATAGGTATTCCATACAACTATGCCTACTACGATGCCTTGGTTCAGGACTCCGGGTTTGAGAAAGAAACTGACTTCCTCTCTGGTTACCTGCCGGGTGACCACGAGTTGCCCCAACGTTTCTATGAGATTGCCGAAAGAGTGAAGGCACGCCGTGGCTTCTGGATCAAGTCCTTTAGAAGCAAGAAGGAGATGCGCCGCTGGATCCATCGGGTGGGGAGAATCTACAACGAGACGTTCACCGATAACTGGGAGTATTGCCCGGTGACCGATGAGGAGTTGAGCGTCATCGCTGACCGGCTCATCGCAATATCTGCCCCACCGCTAATGAAGCTGGTGATGAAGGGAGATGAGATCGTTGGCTTCGTCTTTGCCTTCCCCGATATCTCAGCTGCTATCCAGAAGACGAAAGGAATGGTTTGGCCTCTGGGCTGGATTCACCTGCTGCGTGAGTTTAAACGTACCAAGTGGGCCAACCTCAACGGCCTTGGTCTGTTGGCGGGACACCGGGGCGTGGGCGCAAATGCCGTGCTGTACACTGAATTGGCCAAAAGTGTGCATGAATTCGGCTTTGCGCATTCCGACGTAGTGCAAGTGGAAGAACAAAACACCAAAAGCTTGGGCGAAATGGCAGCCATCGGCGTGAGGTGGTACAAGAGGCATCGCATCTACCGGCGTGCGCTGTGAGAGTCGCCTCCGCGCACAGATTTGAGCTGGGCGCTCATCCCTCTTCATCGGTCGCCATGCCAATTCCTATCAGATAGCCACGGGCTCGCTCGGCTCTTGGATAGCGATTGACCAGATCCCAGAAGCGGCGCGAGTGATTAGGCTCTACCAAATGGGCCAGCTCGTGGACGATGACGTAGTCACGAACCCAGGCCGGCATCTGTTTCACTTGGTGCGAGATGCGTATGGTGCCATAGCTAGGGGTACAACTCCCAAATCGTTTGTTCTGATTGGTGACGTATCGAATAGACTGCCAGGTCAGTTTTCCCTGAAAGTAACGACGGTTCAACACTTTGGCACGGGACTCCAAGACTGCGTCGCTGCTGCGCTGGTGGCGGTGTAGCTTCTTCTCGACTTTTGCCCTGAGTTTTTCGATAATTGGAGTAAGTTCTTTGTCAGTGAGCGAGGCTGGTGCCCGTACCACCAGTATGCCGGACTCCAGGCAAGCTTCCACCGTTTTCTTGCGTCGCTTACTGCGGATAACTTTTACGTCCAAAGTTCAACGGCCTCCCAGCTGCATCAGCATATCACAGCCACCCCCCTTTGTCAACGCCTGGCCTGGCATCCATTTCAAGGCGATTCTACTACACAAACACAATATATTGTGGTATAATGTAAAAAGTGACACAAACTGTGGGCATGCTGAAGCAATCGCCGCCCGGGCGACTTGAATAACTTCTGACTTCTCATTCTACGGGGAGGGTAGCTTGGAAGCTCTGAAGGAACGTATTCGACGCGAAGGCCAGAACCTGGGGAATGGCATTCTCAAGGTTGATAGTTTCATCAACCATCAAGTGGATCCAGCCTTGATGTTGGCCGCCGGTGGCGCGCTGGCAGCCCACTTTGGGGCCATGGGCATCAACAAAGTGCTGACAGCTGAGATTTCGGGTATTGCCCCGGCACTGACGACGGCCCTGGCCTTGGGCGTGCCAATCGTCTACGCACGTAAGACAAAGCCTGTTACTATGCCGGAGCGGGTGTACCGCGAAACGGCTCCTTCTCACACCAAGGGGCAGTACGTGGATTTGATGGCATCGCCTGAGTTCCTTGGCCCTGGCGATAGGGTACTCATTATTGATGACTTCCTGGCCCGGGGTAAGACGATTGATGCTTTGGCCCGACTGGCAACGGCTGCGGGGGCCGAGATCAAGGGAATCGGTGCGGTTATCGAAAAGGCCTTTGAGGGAGGCCGAGAGGAACTGGCCTACCTGAATGTGCCTATCTACTCCCTGGCTGTCATCACCCAGATGACCGGCAGTGAGATCATCTTTGATTGAGGAGTGATGTCTGAGCGCGAAACCATTGTCATCCTTGACTTTGGTTCCCAATATAGCCAGCTGATCGCCCGTCGAGTGCGCGAGGCAGAAGTCTATTGCGAGCTGATTCCCTACCATACACCGGCCGAACAGGTCATGCGCTTGAAGCCGGCGGGCTACATCTTGAGCGGGGGACCAGCCAGCGTTTACGCTCCAGGGGCTCCGCACCTTCCAGATTATGTCTTGGCCAGCGGCAAGCCGGTGCTGGGCATTTGCTATGGCATACAGTTGCTGGCCTACCACTTAGGGGGGCAGGTGGATCCGGCTGCCGAGCGCGAATACGGCCCGGCTCAGATTAAGTTGACTGACGTAGACAATCCACTGTTTGCAAATGTTAAATACCGCGCCGAAGATGATGGGCCGGTGGGTGCTCAGTCACAGCTGCACCAACTATCAAGTCGCAAATCCAAAAACACCCATCCCCCTGCTTTACCGATGACTGATGCACGCGTCCCAGGTGTCTCATATCAGGACAGCCCAGGTGGGGCAGGCCAATGGCTGAATGTCTGGATGAGCCACGCCGACCGCATTACCCACCTGCCGGACGGCTTCAAGGCCCTGGCTCGCTCCCAGAATAGCCCGGTGGCAGCAATGGGCGACTTGGCACGCGGTTTATATGGCCTGCAATTTCACCCGGAGGTCTCTCACACACCTCAGGGGCCACACATACTGAGAGCGTTTCTATACGACATCTGCGCTTGCAAGGGGGGCTGGACGCCGGGTAACTTCATTGAGGATGCCATTGACCAGGTGCGGGCTCAGGTTGGCCTGGAGCCCGTTGTCTGTGGTCTATCAGGGGGCGTCGACTCGGCTGTGACCGCAGCCCTGCTGCACAGGGCCATCGGGGATCAGTTGACCTGTATCTTTGTTAACAATGGGCTGATGCGCCTTGGCGAACCCGAGCAGGTGGTTTCTACGTTCCGTGAGCACATGCGAGTTCAATTGGTGACAGTGGATGCCACTGAGCAGTTTATGTCGGACCTGGAGGGCGTAACGGACCCGGAAGTGAAACGCAGGCGGATTGGGGAGCGCTTCATCCGCACCTTCGAGGCCGAGGCACGCAGGCTGGAAAAGACGGTTTCTTCTTCCCAGGGGAAATATTGGTTAGCCCAGGGGACGCTTTATCCTGATGTGATTGAGTCGACTGCGCCGGACCGGGCCGTGGCTGCCAAGATCAAGACCCATCATAACGTGGGCGGCTTACCGGCCGATATGCAGTTCCGACTGGTTGAGCCATTGCGCTACCTGTTCAAAGACGAGGTGCGGGGAGTGGGGGAAGCCTTGGGGCTTCCCCGGGAGATTGTGTGGAGACATCCTTTCCCCGGCCCTGGGCTGGCCGTCCGGGTGGTAGGCGAGGTAACATGGGATCGGCTGGAGACCTTGCGCCAGGCGGATGCCATCTTGATTGAAGAGCTGCGCCAGGCCGGCTGGTACGACCGGGTGGCACAAGCTTTTGCCGTGTCCTTGCCCGTACAGAGCGTGGGGGTCATGGGTGACGCCCGCACCTATGCCAGCGTCATCGCCCTGCGGGCTGTCACTACTGAGGACTTTATGACCGCCGACTGGGCTCGGCTGCCCAACGAGCTTTTGGCTCGGACCAGCAACCGGATTATCAACGAGGTGGCAGGGGTCAACCGGGTCGTCTATGATGTGAGTAGCAAACCTCCGGCGACCATCGAGTGGGAGTGAGAGGGGGTGACTGATATGAGTATCGAGCTGAAAACGGTTATGGGACAGATGAACATCGTCAGGGGGCGATGGGCAAGTAAGGCGCCTAGCATTTTGGCCGTACGAGAACCGACCAGCCGACTACGGGGCATGGGCTCCAGGGGAGATTTATTCATCACCCTTGAGATACGTGGTGATTTTGATGAGTCGGAACGAGATAATCTCAGCCAATCGCTGGCGGAGACTATTCGTAATACCTACTACCAGTCTTCCGGGAGTATCACCGCTGGCTTGCGGCGTGCAGTGCTAGCGGCCAATGAGCAGCTACTTGTGGAGTATGTACGCAGCCCTGACGACGAGTACGATGAGGAATTTAGCCACCGATCGGCAGGCAGTGGCCTGCTAGCTGGTGTCTCAGCTGTGGCCGTACGAGGCGAGGACGTGTTCATTGCTTCAGTGGGACCAGCCATCACCTACGCCGTTACTCGGGGCGTGGTGACTCAATTCCCCGAGGCTTCCCCCTGGCTGGACATGGCCGATCCGCAGGCAACTGGCGCGCCGGCTTTGGGCCGGCGCATGGGTCTGGACGTCCAACTCTTCCACGCATGGGTAGAGCCAGGTGATATACTGGTGCTGGGCGACAGCCGCTTCGCCATGCAAACTGAGCCCGAGCAGGTGGAGAAAGCGATTGCCTATCAGGGTGTAGAAGGCGCGTTGGTTAACTTGGGCAAGCTGACTGGTGGCCGGGATTGTACGGCCTTGGTGGTCGAAATTCAGGCCAAATCCAAAGGTCCGCTTAGGGATGAACAAAAATTAAGCGTTCCAGTCCAACCCACGCGCGGGAGGGACACTGTCTCCGCTGAAGCTGCACCTTTGCCTGACACTGTGTCGCAGGCTGCTGAGGCAAGGAGGAGAACCCGGGTTGGAGTCGGTCGAGCGGCGTTCCAAGACGTAGGTCGTTTCCGTGTCCAGCTACCGGTGGGCCGATGGCTGGGTGCGATAGGCAAAGGGTTGCTAGCGTTATTGATGGTCATCTGGACTGGCCTGCGTACCATCATTACCCGCGTGCTGCCGGGACAGGGGCGTCAGCCATCGGCACGGCGGCTGGTGGCCACCGGACAAGCACGCTCTGCCCGTACCTCGCTGTCTCCCAAGGGGATTCTACGTGCGCTTGCTTTTGTTATCCCCATCGTGGTGCTGGCTGCTGTGGGGCTGACCTATTGGCAACGGGGCTTGGCTCGTGAAAATGAGTACACTGCTCTGATGGATCAGGCCCAAAATGCCTATCAACAAGCCCAAGCTCTGGGCGGTGATGACTTGGCCGCTCGGAACCTGCTGGATCAAGCCGAGACCGCGCTAGTCCAGGCCAATGCCGTCAAGCCAGGTGATACAGCCATCAGCGAGTTGCGTG
The DNA here is from genome assembly GCA_020343875.1 of Anaerolineales bacterium. Lineage (GTDB taxonomy): Bacteria > Chloroflexota > Anaerolineae > 4572-78 > NAK82. The sequence continues at coordinate 3,268,701 of CP070811.1, forward strand.
CATCTGTGGCTGAGCGTCAAGACCAAATCAATCGGGTAGAGCGGCTGTATTGGGTGGGCAAACTCCGGAGCTATGACGGTTCGGCTTCCCAAATGCGGCGGGTCGTCGTCAGCGGCCTTTACGTCTATGTTCTCGATGTTGGCGCTGACCAGGTGTACCACCATCGACTGGATGAGGCAAACGATGCCCTGGAACCTGACGAGGGTGACCCTGTACTGGTTCGACGCGGCCAACAGGTTGGTGAGGCAGTCGCAGGTGAGATGATTGACCTGGTATGGATGCCCGCCGGCGGCAATCGCCAGACCAGTGACCTGCTGATTCTGGAGAGCGGCGGATTGCTGGAATATAATCCCAGTTGGGGCCTCACCTCTGTACCCATTGCCAACAAGGATGCTTGGGCTCTGCCGGTCGCCGTTGGCAGCTACTTTGGCAATTTCTATGTTCTCGATCCACAAGCCGGGCAGATCTTACGTTACGTGCCCAGCACGGAAGACTATAACATCCCGGCCGAATATTACTTCTCCGATCAGTCTGTGGTCGACCTGAGTGGCGCTGTAGACATGGCCATTGATGGCTCTATCTATGTGCTGTATGCTGATGGTACCATTCGCAAATTCGAGGCCGGGTTACCCGTCGAATTCCAGGTCACAGAGCTTGACAAATCTCTCAGTCGTCCGACGGCCATTTACGCCGCGCCCGACGATGTGGCCCAATACATTTACGTGGCTGATGCGGGCAACCTCCGCGTGGTACAACTGAACAAAGATGGTCGCTTTGTGCGCCAATTCAAACCCCAAGATGAAGAAGAGGTCAATTTCAAAACTCTGCGCTCTATCTTCGTGGATGAACTGACCGGCAAACTCTATCTCCTGAATGACCAGGCTCTGTATATTGCCAACATTACCCCCCTCCAATAGCATATAGTCCCCTGCGGCGGTCGAACGCCTCATCTTGGAGATCGCTTTGCCTGAGCAAGCTTGCTTGCCTATCCCCTGACCCGTGTGCATAGCCGGCAGGTAGAGCTGGGCAGGCTACTGGCAGGCTTGGCGCGGTTGCTTTCATTAAGCTAAACTGCCTACGCGATTTTGCGTATGGGGTGGCTTGTGATATAATGCGGCTATGACCACACATACTCAAGCGCAGTTGAAAAGACCGATTCAGCCGCGCCGTCACATCTCCTGGTTTTCGCGCCTCCTTATCTTTGCACTAACCCTTGCTTTCTTGGCCGGTGGAGGGTACTCGGGCTACATTTTCTACTTCACCGTCAAGGACGTGGTTGCCCATGCTGAGTTGCCAACTTTGCCCTACGTCGACTTGACACTGCCGGTTGTCAGCGGGGGAGGGAAAGACTACCCCAACCCACGTGCGTCCAGCAACCCGCAGCCAGTTACCGGCCTCACCGGTGAGTCTCTGCCCGATTGGGAAGAGGATGAGCGCGTCAATGTTCTCTTGTTGGGTATTGACAAGCGGCCTAACGAGCAATACGCGCGTACTGATACCATCATCCTGGTCACGATTGACCCGGCGACCGGCAAGGCAGGTATGCTTTCTATTCCACGAGACCTTTGGGTTACCATCCCGGGCTATGGGGAAAACCGCATCAACACGGCTCACTACGTGGGGGATAAGAATGGCTACCCCGGGGGCGGTCCTGCCTTGGCTATGAAGACCGTTCAGTACAACTTGGGGGTGCCTGTCCACTTTTATGTTCGAGTGGACTTTGACGGCTTTCGGCGCATCGTGGATACGTTGGGCGGTATAGATATTGACGTGGCCCAAGCTATCAACGACCCCAAATATCCTGATGAAAACTACGGATATGATCCCTTCTACATTGACCCAGGACAGCAGCACCTTGATGGCAACATGGCTCTGAAATATGCCCGTACGCGTGCCACCCGGGGGGCTGACTTCGACCGGGCCCGGCGTCAGCAACAAGTCTTGTTTGCCATCCGGGAAAAAGCATTGGCTATCGGCGTTGTTCCCAAGATCCCGGAGCTGTGGGCGACTATGGCCGATACCGTGCAAACAGATTTGCAGCTGGTTGACATCCTTGAGCTGGCTAAGCGGGCTGATGAGATCACTGGGGATGATATCCAGAGCGCAGTAGTCGATCACACCATGACGGTGGACTACAAGACCAACACAGGTGCGCAGGTGTTGTTGCCCGTTCGAGAGAAGATTCGACCGGTAGTAGACACCATCTTCTCTTCTCCGGAGCCGGTCGGACCACCGCCAACTCCTACGCCTGACCCAGCGCTGATGGCCCAGGCCCAAGCTGAAGCCCAGGCCGAGGCTCAACGTCGGGTGGAGGTTGCAGCTGCGTTGCAAGAGGAGGGCGCCAAGGTTGTGGTGCAAAATGGCACCCCTAGAGAGGATCTCGCGGCTGAAACGGCTGGATATTTGCGTGACCAGGGTTTCGCGATTGTCCAGTTCGGCCCTGCCGACCGCTCTGATTATCCGCGCACCGTCATCGTGGATTACACAGGCAAGGCGTACACGCTCATAGTATTGTCCGAAATTTTCAACGTGTCCGACGAAAATATTCGCCGCAGCCCCAATCTGAAAAGCGAGGTAGATATCCGCGTTATCATCGGTGCAGATTTCGAGCTTCCAGAAGCCCGGTTGCCCCAATCCATCGCGGCCGATTCGTTCATCTCTCCAACGCGGACCTATCTCCACCCGTAGTTGTCTGGTGAGTGGCCGCGGATTCGCAGCCTATGACGATGAATCTTTACCGGGCGGGGAGCGTGTTGTGATCGCCGTTGGCGTTGACTTGGTTGAAATCAGCCGCATCGAGGCCGTCCTTAAGCGCCACGGCGATCGTTTTCTTCGCCGAGTCTACACCGATGGAGAGCTGTCTTACGCGAATGAGCGACCGTCGGCCCTGGCCGCCCGCTGGGCGGCCAAAGAGGCCACCGCCAAAGCGTTGGGCACCGGTATCGGTCCAGTAAGCTTCCGGGAAATCGAAGTTGTCTGTGACGCGATGGGCAAACCGGGGCTGTATCTTCACGGTAGCGCTGCGCGCCTGGCGGCGCACCTTCACCTCGAACATTTCGCCCTAAGTCTGTCTCACGCCGCCGACTTTGCCCTGGCCTTTGTCGTAGCGCAGAAGTCAGGGGGCACGGATTAGCTTGCCTGGCGAGGTAAGCCAGGGGGATTCGAGGTTGTACTACA
>CP070811.1:3271977-3318122 GCA_020343875.1 Anaerolineales bacterium
ACCCATGACCTGGTTTTGGTGACCAACAACATCCGCGAGTTTGGCCGTGTGGCTGGGCTGCAAATTGAGGATTGGGAGGAGGACTAAACCACACAGGCCACCGATTGGTACCGGTGGCCCTGGATGGTGGGAAGCATCTATTAACTTGCTGCGCGGCATCACCCCAGATAATCCCGCAACTTTCGGCTGCGGATTGGGTGACGTAACTTGCGCAGCGCCTTGGCCTCGATTTGCCGGATACGTTCGCGGGTCACTCCAAATTCCTGGCCGACTTCCTCCAGCGTATGGCCCTGTCCATCAAGCAGGCCAAAGCGCATCTCCAGTACCTTTCGCTCACGCTCGCTGAGGGAATCGAGGATGTCTTGCATCTGTTCTTTCAGCAATTGCTTGGAGGCTGCGTCGACCGGGCCCACCACCGTCTCGTCTTCGATGAAATCGCCCAGGTAGCTATTCTCCTCTGACCCAATCGGAGTCTCCAGGGACATTGGCTCTTGCGCAATGCGCATGATGCGACGCACCTTGGTGGCAGCTCGCCGCCAACGGCGTTCCACGGCTGGGTCGAGCGGCTGCTCATTGGCTCGCGCTCGCTCGATTTCTTGCAGGTCTTCTTCAGAGAGCAATTCCATCTCCATTGCGAGCTCTTTGGACATCGGCTCTCGCCCCAGCTCCTGCAACAGCCGGCGCTGGGTTCGGATGAGACGGTTAATCGTTTCGACCATATGCACCGGGATACGAATCGTGCGTGCCTGGTCGGCGATGGCACGACTGATAGCCTGGCGAATCCACCAGGAGGCGTAGGTTGAGAACTTGTAGCCCCGCCGGTGATCAAATTTCTCCACCGCCCGCAGCAAGCCAATGTTACCTTCCTGGATCAAGTCCAGGAAATTCATGCCCCGTCCCATGTACCGTTTGGCAACACTGACCACCAGGCGTAGATTGGCCTCAGCCAGCCGGCGCTTGGCCTGTTCGCCCTCGTACTTTAAGCGCTTCAACTTCCTGCTTTTCGTAGCGTCTGGGCTGTCTTTCTCAAGTTTACCGGTAGCCAATACGCCCTGCTGAATCCTACGGGCTAGGGTCACCTCTTCTTCGGCCGTGAGCAGATTCACACGACCGATTTCCCGCAGGTACATCCGCACCGGATCGCTTGTCACCTCAGGTCCGTCCAATTCTAGCACGCTTTCAATCTGTTCGTCTGCCTCGCTTTCTAACTCCTCTTCAACCTGGTCCAATTCTGTATCAGGCGGTTCTTCCAAATCGGCCAGGCCCTTGCCTCTCGACTTCTCTTCTTCTACGACTTCAATGCCGGTCTCAAGAAGCTGTTTATAGAGCGCCCCGGAATCCTCAGTGCCCTCCTCATCCTCAGGAAGGCTATCCAAGGTTTCCTCTTGATCGGTATATTCTTGTTTCTCTCCCTTCCCTTCTGCCTTGGAAAGGAGTTGATCCAAGCGCGTGTCGCTGTTTTTGGACCGCTTGACCATAGTAAACTCCCTGATTCAGCGACTGGTCTCTGGATTGGATACTCTAAGCACGTGCCACGCCCAGGCGTTCTGCCTCGGCCCGGCGACGCCCGATTATGGAGCGCCGGTCGGTCGCGTATTGGATCGATCGCAGCTGCTCCTTTGCGGCGTTTACCAACTTCTGATAGTGAAGACGTTGGTCTTCGCTGTGACTCTCTTCCGCCTCGTCTTGAAGGAATCGCAGGCTGGCGACTTCTTCTTGAAGGTGTTGGCTCCGCATCAGGAGGACCCGGCTAACCAGGTCCTTCCCCAGCAACTGGGGTGATGTGGCTGGCAGTGTTTCCCACCGTTCGCGTAAGAAATTCAGGTGCGATTGCAGCAGCGGATCACATTGACTGAGTAGATATTCAACTAGTGCCTGGCCTTGCTCTTCTGCGGAGGAGCCCGATGCAAACTCCGCTGAAACATAGTCTGACAATAGCAGGAATAGGTGTTGATTCTCCGTACGCTGAAAGTCATCCGCCGAGAAAGGGACCAGCTCCAAGCTGAGCAATTCCTCATCGGCAGCCGCCAGGGCCTGGGGTCGGCCCAGGATGAGCGACAGCGAGTATTCCTCCAGCCCAAAGATGCGTTTCTGCGCACCAGATGGGGCCTCGGTGGCCGATGGGACTTTGAGCGGCTGTCGTCGTCGAGGGGTAGATGAACTAGGCCCCTCATCCAGTTCAACCAACAGCACTCGCTCGTCAACCTTAACCAGTCGAGCCAGCTGGCCTACGTAATGGTGACGCTCGACCCGATTGTTGATTTCCCTCAGCAGGGGCAGCACCTCGCGAACAAGCGCGCTTTTGCCATGGGCTGTGGTCAGGTCATATTGAGCCGACACCATCTGCAAATAGAAGTCGACAACAGGCAATGCGTTTTTGATGATCTCTGACCACTGATCGGGAGACTGGCGCAAAATATCGTCCGGGTCATAGCCTGCCGGCAAGGTAGCAATGCGAATGTCGACGTCCAGTTGGCCTTCGAAACGGGTCAACCCCTGGGGGGTGAGCACGGGCACCACCTTCCGATCCAGCGATTCGTGGGCCAAGTTGATCCCCCGCAAGGTGGCAGTGTCCCCGGCGGTGTCGGCGTCCAAAGCCAGCACGAAGTTCTTGGTTAGGCGCTTCAGCAGCTTGAGTTGTATCTCGGTCAGCGCGGTGCCCATGCCGGCTACCACGTTGGTATGCCCGGCTTGATGAGCCGAAAGCACATCCATATAGCCTTCCACGACAACGGCCTGGTCGTGGTTGCGGATGGCCTTCTTGGCCAGGTCAAGCCCAAACAGGGTACCACTCTTGTCAAAGAGCGGAGTCTGGGGCGAGTTTAAGTATTTGGGGACGTCGTTGGGATCCAGCGCCCGTGCCCCAAAGGCAATCACCCGGCCACGTATGTCGCGGATGGGGATGATCAGACGGTTGCGGAAGCGGTCGTAGCTGCTACCGGTGTCTTCTTTCTTCACCAGCAGGCCAGCTTCCACCAGGTCGGTTTCTGCATAGCCCCGACCGATCAGGTGACTCTTCAGGCTTTCCCATGTATCGAGCGCATAACCGAGCTGAAATCGCTCAATAGTCTCGGAATCGATCCCCCGGCTGGTCAAATACTCACGGGCATGGGCGCCTTCTTTGGCCTGGCGCAACAGGTGGTGAAAATACTGGGCAGCTGCAGCGTGAATGTCCAACAGCTTTTCACGCTCTTTGTCGGCCTCTTCTGATTGGGGGGTGGGGGGGGCAAGAGAGACACCAGCCCGCCGGGCTAGCTCACGCAATGCCTCCGAGAAATCCAGGCCCTCACGCTGCATGATGAAACGAAATACGTCACCCCCAGTGCCGCATGCACCAAAGCAATGCCAAGTTTGTGTGTCAGGGAAAACAACAAATGAGGGAGTTTTTTCGGCGTGGAAAGGACATATTCCTTTGTAGTTGCGACCGGCCTTCTTAAGCGGAACGTAGCTAGAGATCAGCTCTATAATGTCAATCCGGTTCTTGACCTCGTCAACTGCCCCCATGCCATTATTCCTCTTCCTCAGTAGGGCATCCTCCAAACCATACACAGCGCTATTATACACAGGAAGGACTGTTCATGCAAGACACCTAGAATCAGAGCCCCGTCTGAGGCTTGACAACCCTCATCTATGTGTAGTACGATCTCAGTCAGGGGTGCAGCCTATTATGATGAAGAGCGTGATTTTCGACGTGGGTGGAGTCCTGGTCCGGACCCATGACCAAAGCGGTCGGCGTAAATGGGAAGCTCGGCTGGGATTGCTGCCGGGCGATCTGGCTCGGCTGGTGTTTGACAGTGAATTGGGGCGCAGTGCCCAACTGGGTCAGGTTTCTCTGCAAGACGTGTGGACATGGGTAGGGCAGCATCTGGGCCTGAATCCAGACGAACTGGCTACCCTGAAGCGCGATTTCTGGTCGGGGGACCGGGTTGATCAAGGTTTGTGTGACTATATACGTAGGTTGCACGTTGACTATCGTATTGGCATGCTCAGCAACAGCTGGGCTCGTGATGGGCGAGCCATGGCCGAAAACTTTGGCTTTGCTGACTGCTTCCACGTCTTCGTTACTTCGGCTGAGGTAGGGGTGATGAAACCCGAGCCGCGTATCTACCAGGTCACCTTAGAGCGACTTGGCGTATTGCCCTTCGAGGCGATCTTCGTGGATGATTTCATTGAGAATGTGGAGGCCGCCCGCCACCTGGGCATGGAAGCGGTTCATTTTCTTGATCCGGACCAGACTCGGCGCCAGCTGGAAGAACGGCTGGTTCCGTGAATTGCGTTGACTGAAGTTGCGCCCTGTTTCACGTTCACCTTAAAATTCGGCGGATAGACTTGACATCCCCCGATTTTAGGGGTATACTTAGTGTGAAAATCACACTATCAGCCGATTATTTTTTTACCATATGATAGTGTAATTTATACACTTACCAGGCAGCGCAAAGGAGGGAATACACGTGGCACGTTTTCCAGATTTCTACGATCCAGGTCGAATAGGGAAGCTCTTTTATCCGGAGGTATCAACTATCGTATCCCAGGCCGAGGCGGCCGGCTTGCCCCCGGCTGACCAGGATAAGACCAAGGTGCTATTGCTGATCATCGACATGCAGGTTGATTTTTGCCACCAGCGAGGGACACTGCACGTCCCGGGTGCACTCGACGATGTCAGAAGGTTGATTGAGTTTTTATACAGGAATGCAGAACAGATTACCAGCATTACATGCTCATTGGACTCGCACTACCCTTTTCAAATCTTCCATCCGGCCTGGTGGGTAGATGTCGATGGCCAACACCCGGCGCCATTTACGATCATATCGGCGCAGGAAGTCGAAGATGGAAGATGGCTGCCCCTATTCAAGGCTGAATGGTCTACCCAATATGTGAAAAGATTGCAGGAAGGGGCCAAGAAGCAACTCACTATCTGGCCCTATCACGTCCCAATCGGGGCGGTTGGCAATGTTCTGGACCCGGAACTGTGGTCGGCTGTGTTCTGGCATTCTATAGCCCGTAGAAGTCAACCGACCTGGTGGACAAAGGGAAGCATTTCGCAGACAGAGCACTACTCCATATTGAGGCCTGAGATCGAGGTGCCCCAAGAACCTCAGGGCACGCTGAGCACAGATTTTATCAAGGCCCTAGCGGATTATGATTGCCTGGTCATTGCCGGAGAAGCGGCAAGCCACTGTGTTCTGGAAACCGCAGAAGACCTGGTAACGGCTTTTCGTGACCGGCCTGGTCAGCTTGAAAAGATCCATATTCTGGAAGACTGTACGTCTCCAGTCATACACCCGGACGTGGATTTTCCGGCCATGGTCCAGACACGTTTTGCCGAATATGAAAGGCTTGGTCTTCAGTTTATCAACAGTTCCGATTCTCTGCGCCTCTGAGGTCCAGCATAAGCTGGTTCTCTTGCATAACCCCAAGCGGCGCCGGGAAATCGTCAAGCAGCGGTTACCTGTCATTCATCTACTGGGGGAACGGATGAGCATCTTCGATGGCAAACGGCTGACCAATGATACCTTCAAACTTGATGTGGGCCGCATGCGTTGCGGCTGGTATTCTGACAAGTATTTCATCAACGCCACGCGCATGTTGGCTGCGCTGGCTGCCGACGGCTACCGATTTGGTGGGGACGTGGCCGGGCTGAACGGCTTGAGCCAGGATCCACCGCCCATCCCTACCGGTGATATTCAGGTTGAAATGCAATTCTTCACCCGGCGCGAACCGTTTGCTCTCATCGCCGGCGTAGACAAGGCATTGAGTATGCTAAGGCATTGCACGGGCTATTTTGACCATGCGGGCAATTTTATCGAAACGTGGAGCCACTTGGATGTTAAGGCCGTCCAAGACGGGGTGTTGACCCGCTACAACGGAGACTCCCGAAGGGTGCAACCGGTTGTCAGGGTGCGCGGAAGATATCGTGACTTTGCGTTGCTGGAGACGCCCATGCTTGGTGCGCTGACCCGGGCCAGCCGGCTGGCTACCAACGTGTATAATACGCTGGTGGCAGCCCGGGCCAAGCCGGTTCTTTTCTTCCCTGCTCGCTTTGACGCTCACGAGGTTCAGGCCGCTGATGGCTACGCCTATGACATCGCTGTGCAGCGTTTCAATCAGGATTACGGCGAGCGGATCAGTGCACTGGTTTCCACAGATGCACAAGGGGATTGGTGGGGTAGCTACGGTGGCGGAACAGTAGCTCACGCTGCCATTGCCTGTTTTCTGGGCGACTTGGTTGAGACGATGGTGGCTTTTGCCTATACCCAGCCCCCAGATGTGCCGCGCATCGCGCTGGTTGATTTCAAAAATGACAGTGTGGGCGACTCGCTGGGGGTGTTGCGCGCCTACTTTGATCGCTATCGGGCGGCGAAGGATGCTGGTGACGAGAGCGAGGCCATCCGGTGGGTGTTGTACGGCGTGCGGCTCGACACCAGCGGCTCGATGCGAGATGCAAGCGTGTCCCCGTTGGGTGACAAACGGTTGGACATGGGGGTCAATCCCCGGCTGGTGTGGAACGCGCGTCAGGCGCTCGACCAGGCCTGGGAGAGTTGGGATCTGCCCCTGGTCTGGCAAGACCGGGCTATCGAATACTGCCGTGCCGTACGCATCGTCGTCAGCGGCGGCTTCAGCCCAGACAAGATCAACTGGTTCGAGGAACTCGGCGTGCCGGCAGATGCGTACGGCGTGGGATCCAGCTTGATGAGCAACGATGGTGCTCTGGGTACTAACACTGACTTCACGGCTGATGTGGTCAGGGTGCAGCTGGCCGGTCACTGGGTAGACATGGCCAAGGTAGGACGAGCGGCGTGCGATAACCCTGACCTGGAGCCGGTCAGTTTGGACGATTTGTAAAGACCACTCAGGCACTGTGAAGTCAACCTTGGAGAAATCGGGATATTTGCGCGCAAAGTCCAGAATCGAAGGGCATAGATTGACTTTGTACCTCAATTGGCTATTATTCACTCTGAAGCAAGTATCCATTGCAAAGGAGACAAGTCTGCTATGAAGATTGTGGTGCTGGGCGGCGCCGGCTTGATGGGCCGCATCGCCGTCCGTGATCTGGCTCTGAATCCCGAGGTAGATCAAGTGGTTATCGCTGATCTGGACGTGAACTTGGCCCAGCAGGTGGTTGCTATCCTGGGGAGCTCTAAAGTTTGTGTACAACCTGTCAACGCCACCGACCGGGCCTCGCTGGTCTCGCTTCTGCGCGGGGCCGACAGTGTGGTGAATGCCACTGTCTACTACTTCAACTTGTCGGTGATGGAGGCTTGCCTGGAGGCGGGCGTTCATTACGTGGACTTGGGCGGCCTGTTTCATACCACCCGCAAGCAGCTGGAACTACACGACCGGTTCCGGGCGGCAGGCATCACCGCCGTGTTGGGCATGGGCAGTGCACCTGGCGTCCCCAACGTACAGGCGCGCTATGCCGCCGAGCGGCTAGACACCGTCCAAAGCATTCGTATTTTCGATGGCATCAAGCCCCCCTCCGGTGATGACGTCTTCTTTGGCTATGCCATCCCCACCATTATTGATGAGCTGACCATGCCACCTATGGTCTACCGAAACGGTGACTTTGTGGCGTGTGAGCCGCTGTCCGAGGCAGAGGAATACTGGTTTCAGCCGCCCATTGGATTGCTGAAGACGCACCTGTCGCTTCATTCCGAGGTAGCTACCTTGCCGGTGACCTATGCTGATAAGGGTGTGCAAGAGTGTTTCTTCAAGATCAATTACTGGGGGCTTTCAGAAGAAGGCTTGCGCAAGATCAAACTCTTCGCCGACATGGGGTTTGCCAGCACCGAACCCGTAGAAGTAAAAGGGGTATCCCTGAAGCCGCGTGACTTGTTTGTGAAGTTGATGTCCCCTTACACGCCTTCCCTGGATGCATTCATGGCCGAGCCAGACGACCCCACCGATTGGAAAAAGGAAATCGTCACTGAGGTGAGGGGGATCCAGGATGGACAGGAAGTCACCTACCGGCTGGGCACTTTGACTGCGGTGGGGTCACGGCCCACCGGGGTAGCGCCTGCCATCACGGCTCACTGGTTGGCAGCTGGTCGTATCTCCCAGGCGGGTGTCTTTCCGTCTGAGGCCGTTATAGAGCCGGAGCCCTTTTTCGCTGAGTTAGCCCAACGAGACATTCATACACAGGTCAGCCTGGTCCGGAGTCTGGCCTAGAGTTGTGTGTCGGGCTTTCCAGTCAAGGTGTCGGCCGTATCAGGATCATGGCACAGCTAGCGCCCCTTCTCAAGAGATTCTTGAGGTGTTGGGGGCGCTACATGCCAGATTGTGGTTGTACTAAGAGATTTTGGAACGGAGTACCAGTCGGGGCTGCTCCTCGAGTGTTTTCGCGTGCGAAGAATCGCCTTGCCTGGGTGATTCAGTTGAACGAAATGGGCAGACCGGCATTTTGCCAGTCGGTCATGCCGCCCAGCACGTTGTATATCTTAGCAATCCCCTTTTGCCCCAGAATAGCCGCTGCCGACTGACTCCGATTACCTGATTGACAAATGACTGCTACCGGTTTAGAAGGGTCAAGTTCATTTACTCTCATGGCCAGCTGTCCCAGGGGAACAAGCTTAGCGTCGGGCACGTGGCCTTGCATAAACTCCCACGGCTCGCGCACGTCCAAAACTATCATGCCGTTCCCATTAGACAGCATCTTTTTGAGCTCCGCAACGGTAACATCCTCGACATCTCCACGGGCAACAGGCAGGCCGGCCGCCTCCCAGCCAGCTATCCCGTCTGCCAGGTACCCGATCACCTCGTAGCCGACCCGGGCCAAACTCAGTACTATTTCCCGATAGGCCGTCTCATCTTCCAGCAGCAAGATGACTGGCACCCCTGGCGGTAACACGAAGCCAACCCGTTTGCTGAGTTGGGCATCCGCCGCCAGATGTACCGAGCCGGGCACGTGCCTTTCCACGAACGCCCCCTTGGGCCGAGTATCCAACAGCCCGGCGCCTCGCTGGAAATAAGGAATCGCCTCAGGGATGGACAGTGGTTGAGGAATGATCTCGCCCAGCGGTTTGGGGCCTTTCCGGTTGATGGCCTTGATGTTCTTGTGATTACCAGGCTGTTCTGGCAGGCTGTTCGTCATAAGCTTGACAAAGGCATCTTTTTCCCGCACAGTTAGCGCTGGGTTAGATTTCCGCTCGTAGCCCAGGGTGGTGCTACTCACGCTGCCAATATTTCGGCCACACAGTGAGCCGGCGCCGTGCCCCGGATAGATCAGCAACGTATCGTCCAGGTTGAGCAAGCCATCGAATAGAGTGTTGTAAAGATGTCCTGCCAGCTCGTGTACGGCGTCAGCGCCCACCAAATCTGGGCGGCCCACATCACCTACGAATAGTGCATCACCTGTGAGTACGCCCCACGGCTCGGGAGAGCGGGCCGTGTCAGTGACCAGCAATGAGACGCTCTCTGGGGTATGCCCGGGGGTGTGGAGTACCTGCAGGTTGACCTTGCCCAGTTCAAGCACGTTGCCTGCCTTAAGTGGCTTGTGTGGGAAGCTCACGCCAGCCGTTTCATAGATATAAATGGGTGCATTGGTGCGAGCCGCCAGGTCGGTATTACCCGAAACGTGGTCGGCGTGCAGGTGGGTTTCGATAATGTGGGTGATCTTCAACCCTCGCGCCGCGGCTGCCTCCAGGTAACGATTCACATCCCGGTCGGGATCAATGACGGCTGCCACGCCTTCGGCCTCGCACCCTACCATGTACGAGGCGCAGCCAAGTCCTTCTATAGAGAACTGTTGTAGATACACTGAGCAATCCTCCCATTATGTTTTGAACCAGTTGGTTTACTGGTTAGGTGTAAGCTGATGTCTGTGCATATCAGTACGCATGATTTGATGCAGATCAGGCTGAAAGGTTACATTGTGGGTTATTAATATCTAGTTAGACCAAGACGCAGAGAACTGAGGCGTGAAACGTTTGGGGGAATATCTTACCTACGATATGGGGTGATCCTCGTCCACTGACCGCAGAAAAGCTGCGTCGTCCTCCGGAGTAGTCACATTGATGAATATGCCACTACCTAACTCAAAACCAGCCCTAAGCGTGACGCGGGGGACAATGGCGACATACCAGTGAAAGTATTCAGAACTGGGGTCGTGCAGTGGGGCGGAGCGGATGAGGTAGTTATAATGTGGATCTCGCAGACCCATGTACAGCTTGCGCAGCATTTGGCGCAACAATCGTCCCAAATCTGCCAGTTCTTGGGCGGTGGCGTTCAGGAAACTCGATTCGTGGCGGCGAGGCAGGATCCATATGTGGAAAGGAGACAGAGCAGCGAATAGCACAAAAGCTACAAAATGCTCCGTCTCGGCTAGCAGGCGCTGGCCGTCTTTCAATTCTTCGGAGAGCATGTGGCAGAAGACACAGCGGCCTGTGTCATCGAAGTAGCGCCGGGCTTCTTCGATGCGAGCGCGGATATTGTAGGGCACAATTGGCAGGCCGATGAGTTGGGTATGAGGATGGACCAGAGAAGTGCCAGCCCGCTCGCCGTGATTCTTAAAGTACACGAGCTGCTCGATGCGCGGATCTTCAGCAAGCTCTCTACCCCGAATTTTGAAAGCTTCCAGCATCAAGGATACTTCGGTGCCCGATTCCAGGGCGGGACAGGTGTTGTGACGAGGGGATTCGATCAGCACTTCGTGGTAGCCTACGCCGGAGATTTGCCGGTTCACACCTTTGAAGCTGCGTGTTCGCTCTCCTTCGCGTTGCAGGGCTGGGTATTTATTTTGTACCACCCGTAATTGCCATGATCCGTGTTCCGGGATGCGCAACACCTCAAGATCGAGTTCTTCGTTGCCGGGACAGAATGGGCAATCGGCTTCCCATTCGGGTCGGTCTTGGGTTAAAATGCGAGGGGCTTGCACGAATCCTTCGGGGCGCTTGGCGCGATCAGTGGCGATAATGACCCACTCTTTGGTGGCGATGTTTTGGCGCAACTCGGACATTTGGCCGTTCCTTTCTTTTCAATCTTGCCTCTAGCTCCCAGGTTCTAGCCTATCACCTGCCTTGCTCTTTCTCCAGCAACGTGACCAATTCGCTCAAGATCATGGCCGTAGCACCCCATACCACCTGTTCGTAGATATCGAAGAAGGGGACCTGGCGCGGGGACTCGAAACGAGAATCTGGCCAATGCTCGACCCTGCGGATCGACGGATCCAGCAAGGTTATCAGAGGCACTTCGAGCACCTGGGCCACCTCGACTGGATCAGGCCGAAAGGTGGGCGTGGTTGGGCAGTGCGCCACGAAGGGGTGGATACAGTAGTTGCTGGGTGGCGTGTAAAGGGTTGATAGTTTTCCAACTACCTCAGTGGCATCGGGGGGAACGCCCAGTTCCTCGCAAGTTTCCCGCAGCGCCGTCTGGACCAAGGGCTCGCCTGCCTCACGCGCGCCGCCCGGCAGCGAAATTTGTCCCTTGTGTGAGCGGACCGTGTGTGTGCGTCGAGTTAGCACCAGGTGGAGTTGATCAGCACGCGGGTAAAGCAATACCAGGACGCCCCCTTCCCGGCAGTCGGCTGGCATAGCAAAAGCTGGGTCCCAGCCCGGGCGTGGCTGGGGGGCCATTTTAAGATGTGCGTCATAACCTGGCAGCGGGCCTGCCAGCGCACGGCGGATCTCATCCAAAGTTGGCCCTGCCAAGGTGGGGTGAGACATCTGCTTGCCTGTTACCTCTATTTTTCTCCAGCTACCTCAGCTGCCATACGTTCAAAGAACTCCACCATAAAAGCGTGGCGCTCCTCAGCGATAGCGTGGGCAGTCTTGGTAAAGAGGGTACCTTTCACCTTGCTGAGCTTGACGGCGAACTCTTTCGTGGCTGTGTGCTCGTTGGCGCTAGGGGCAGCCCATAGGCGTTGGCCTCGGTGCGCGCTGTAGGCGAAGGCGCGAGCAATACCTACCGCGCCGATTGCGTCTAGCTTGTCTGCATCGTACAGGATTTTGGCCTCCAGGGTTTGAGGCTGGCAATCCACCCGGAAGCGGTGCGCTTGGATGGCGTGGGCTACCGCCTCGACGAACTCGGGTGGCTGTTTGTCCAATATCTGGCGGGCGCGCTGGGCGCCTTCGATAGCGTGCTCCACGACACGCCCAGCGTCCTGGTCGGCGCGGGCGATGTCGTGTAACAGCGTGGCCGTTCGCAGCACCGCCATGTCAGCTGCTTCAGCTTTGCCGATGTGTTCTGCCAGGTGATACACACGTAGCACGTGGTCGAAATCGTGGCTGGAGTCGCCGGCCGCTTCATAGAGAGTACGGGCTTGGTCAACGGTGAGCATAATCTGATTTCAGTCTCCGTCGTCGGTATTGTTGGTACAGGTCACGTAGTTGCTGAGGGGTGAGGCGCCTGCCACTCTCAAAATAGCGAGCCGCCACCTGACCAATCGCCACGGTGCCCACGGAGGCTATGGCGCCGCCGATGAGCCAGCCGGGTCCCGGGATAAACTTGGCAAGCTCAATCCCTAAATATCGCAGCAACACACCCCCGGCCATGGTGGCAATGAGTTCCCGGGCTCGGCCAGGGCTGATCGTTTCGCCATAGATAGCGGCGATGCGCAATACCAGCCGCACGTGGGCGGTCAGCAGCAGGGGTAGATCCAAGCCGGGGATGGGCTCTGCGCCGATGATGGCGTTGAAGAAGGCTGCATTGCGAATCACCCGCCCTGCGGCTAACCGCCGATAAGCTGGCAGCGCACGCCCCACCGCCACTGCCAGGCTGGGATCTGCCTGAAACACGGTTGGCATCAGTTCACTGGCTACGCCATCGCCTCGCTTGGCCGAAATTGGAACGATCTTGGCATTGCCCAGACGGGAGCGGGCGTCCGCAAGGACAGCAGTCCGATCGCGGCGGACCAGGTCCATTTTGTTTAAAGCGACCACCACTGGCCGGTCGCTGGCGACTAATTCGTGATACAGGTCCCGGTCAGATTGACGCAGGCCGGCGGCCGCATCCAGCAAAAGTACCACCACCGCCGCGTAGGTTGCAGCCTGTAAGGCAGCCTGAGCGCCATCCACACCCAGGCCGGGCGTGTCTACCAGGACGAAGGGACCCAGCCAGTCGGCGATCAACTCCCGGGTGGTGCCTGGAACAGCCGAGACAGGAGACACGTCCCGTCCCACGAGCGTGTTGAACAAAGTGCTCTTGCCAGCATTCACTGGCCCCACGATGGCCAGGCGCGCGTGGGTTTCGCGCTCGATCTGGGCCATCGTATCTTCCCAATCGAGGGAAGCAACAAAACGTCGTAGTTCTTTCAGCGTTGAAGGCGTACGCATAGGGTAACAGTGTGCGAAGAGAATTCCAACCACATATGTGTGTCAAAGCTCGAGTCGTGTGAAAAACTTGAT
Organism: Anaerolineales bacterium; assembly: GCA_020343875.1. Taxonomy (GTDB): domain Bacteria; phylum Chloroflexota; class Anaerolineae; order 4572-78; family NAK82. The sequence continues at coordinate 3,285,315 of CP070811.1, forward strand.
GCCTGGGGATAGTTGCACATCTGTATTGAGCTAGATGGGTGGAAAGGGCACGTTGCGTCCTGCACCTGGCAACGGGAACGTCCGGGCGGCCATGATCCGATCCAGGCGGCGGCGGAACATCTCAATTTCACGATCAGTGATGAGGGGTGCCAGTTTATTCAGGATCGGGCTCGATGCCTGGTTGAGACTTTGCTGCAAGCTAGCCAGGTCTTCTTGGATGTCGTCGGGAATCGCTTGGCCGGCAAAATCCCAAATCACCGTGCGCAATTTGTGTTCCTGGTGAAAGGTGAGTCCGTGGTCAATGGTCCAGATGTGTCCCCCTTGGTCTTGGAGGCAATGTCCTCCTTTGCGGTCGGCGTTGTTGGTGATGGCATCAAAGGCGGCCACACGCTGGAAGCTGGGTATGTGCTTGTCGCGCAAGGTGAAGTAATGTTCTTCTGGGTGAGCGTCAATGAAGAGCTGAACTGCACCTAAGCCCAGGAATCCGTCTCTCAATACGGTAGGGGGGATGAAATCCCAGCCCAGAGCGCGGCTGACGTGAAACGCAGCCACCTCACGCAGGGCGAGCGTTCCGTCGGGGAAGTCCCACAAGGGACGCTCACCCTGGCAGGGTTTGTAGATGGCCAAGGCTTCTGTACCGGCATAGCGTACCGTGACCAAGATGGTGTAGTTTGAACTCCAAGGCATAAGCCCGTGAGGCTTTTCCATTTGTCCCTTGGACAGAAACTCCAGGGCCTCTTCCATGTCTATCGTCCGGGTCTGGGCAGCAGAACCTTGTAGCACCATACTTAATGTACCCGTTCCCGACCGTTGCTCTTAGGGCAAAAGTGACCTTCTGGGTCGATGGGGCGGCTGCACAAGGGACAGATGGGACGTCCCATAGCCACCACCTCGAGGGTATGGCGGCTAATGGCCTGCATCTGACCGCGGGTGGCCCAGAAGCGGGCGACTCTTGCAGTGGCCGCTTCCTCCTCTAACGTCAGCTCTTGGGCTACCAACACCAGGGCATCTTCAGATTCGTCATAGCCCAGTCCCATCTGGCCAACCGCAAAGAGTGGCTCTATCGGCTCGCGCAACATCAACTCGGAAGCAAGCGGTTCTTCCATCTTGGAAATAGGCCGGGGGAAGCGTTCGGCCAACTCCTCCAAAAGCTGCTCAATACTATGGGCCAGCACCTGGGCCTGCTCTTTTTCAATCTTCAGAGTGATTGTCTCGGCCTGCTGACTGGCTTGCAACAAGAAAACACGCTGGCCGGGCGGACCAATGGCATCAATCGTGATACGCGTAACAGGGTGCATCTCCAGGACTTCTCCGGTCATCTAACTATCCTCTGACTCTTTCTGAACATTGGTCTCTTCTTGTGGAATGTGGGCAGTGTCGTTGAGACAGACAAGGCGTGGTCCCATCGGAGTAAACGCAACCACACTCAGCGAGGCCGGGCTGACAACCAGCCGCTGGAATAGATCCAGGTGCAGACCGACATAGTGGGCCAGGGCAGCCTTAATCACGTCCGAATGCGAGACGACTAAAATGCTCTCCGAGGGATGCGATGCCACGAGAGTATCCAGTTCAGCAACAACGCGTGCCTGCATCTCACGGATCGCCTCCCCCTGGGGGAAACGCATCCCGCTGGGGTAAAACTGTACCACGCGCCAAGCATCGCTCTCGGCCAGCTCTTTGAGAGATTGACCTGTCCACTCGCCATAATGAACTTCGCCCACGCCCTCCCGAATCTGGACCTCCAGTTGGTGGGGGGCAGCGATAATGCGGGCTGTCTCAAGGGCGCGTTCCAGGGGACTGGTATATACAGCGGCAATAGTCTGGCTGGCCAGGCGTTGTGCCAGGGCTTCGGCCTGCGCCTGACCCTTTTCGCTCAGGTGGACGTTCGGCGTCCACCCAGCCAGCCTCTCGCCTACCCAGTCGTTGAGGGCGTGGCGGACCAGCAATAAGGTGGTTGGCTTGGGCTGTTCTTCTTTTTCTATGTTACTGTCGTGTTCAGAATCGCTATTCTTACCTTCTTTCTGGGTCATCTCATCTCCTTAGCTCGGTATATCATAGCACAGATAGGGCAAGACAACAAGCAAGAATCAGGTCCGGTGCTAGCGGGGCCTGGTCCCGCCCTGGCGGGGCTTCGATCTATCATATCGCCTGGGGCTGCCAGGCTGGATGCTGGGAGCTTAGCTGGGTGTGGGGTAGACAGGCAGATTTGAAGTGCAGCACCAAGGCCGCGCCTCACGAACTGGGACAGCACAGGGGGCAACCTCCCAATTCTGTTCAGAGTTCCCGAAAATCTGGGTCGCAGGTAGCGCGAAAACCTGTTGAAAGCAAGGGGCACATGTGGGAAAATGGGCATAGCCTAGCTTTTTGCGAGCGGGGCGGCTTCCTCAATTTGGCAGCACTCACGTTGGCCAAGCATATCACAGCCTTTGGAGTGGTTGATCTCCGCAGTGCCGCCCGGTCAAATGCGTTCAATAAGTCATTTGCACAGTTGCGGTGTGGCTGCTTATGGGACCCGCCGTGGGGCGAGAAACCAAAAAACGCGCCGCTTGCTATTACTGGTGCCCCGTTTTCAATATTTCTTGGGTTAATAACAGCCTGGCCCGTAGCGCCGCCAAGACTCTAAGAACTCTTGGGAAGGGGCAATAGAAGCGAGCTCACTCGATAGCCGGGCGGGCCTGATCAGAGGGGAACAGGTTTTCGACATGGCTGTGCGTCAATCCTACGTCCAACAGGTCAGGGCTAGTATATTAGAAGAGTTCCACCCCCGCCATCTGTTGCCCAGCCTGACCGCGGGCTTGGTCACCGGGGTCATCGCCGTAACTATGGCCACTGCTTTTGCTGCACTCATCTTTTCGGGGCCTCTGTCCGCTTATGTCCCCTTGGGTGTTGGCATGATGCTGTATGGCGCGATCGTCATTGGCGGCCTGACCGCATTGACCAGCTCGCTTCCCGGCCTGGTCGCCAGCATCCAGGAGACCGCAGCGGCAATTCTGGCGCTCATCTCAGCCGCGATCATCCTGAATACGCCGGCCTCTGCCACACCTCAAGAGACCTTTATTACGGTCGTGGCTGCCATCACCTTGGCCTCGTTTATGACAGGTGTCACTTTCTGGCTACTGGGTCAGTTTAAGCTGGGGAACCTGATTCGCTTTGTCCCCTACCCGGTCATTGGAGGCTTTCTGGCTGGAACGGGCTTGTTGCTGGTATGGGGCGGCATCTCCGTAATGCTAGATGAGCCAGTTAGCCTCTCTGAGTTATCTCCACTGGTTCAGCCAGATCTACTGGTCAGGTGGCTGCCTGGCCTGTTCTTCGGCGTGCTTCTGCTGGCACTTCTGCGCCGTTCAGATCGTATGTTGATTGTGCCCGGTATGCTGCTGGCGGCGGTTGCCATGTTCTACGTGTCCCTGTGGCTGACAAATACTTCAATAGTTGATGCCACAGCCCGGGGTTGGCTGATAGGCTCATTGAGCACAGGTGGCGGACGGCTTTGGCAACCGGTGAGCTTATCTGACTTGGCCCGCGTCAATTGGGCTGTCCTGGGGGGGCAGCTTGGCAATCTGGCTGTCATCGTAGTTGTCAGCGTCATTTCCATTTTGCTCAATGCCACGGGGATCGAACTGACGACCGGGCGAGACGTTGACTTGAATCGTGAACTCAAGGCTGGCGGGATCTCCAACCTCGTGGCTGGCCTGGGCGGCGGCATAGTTGGTTATCATACCTTGAGTGAGACGGCGTTGGCCTACCGGATTGGTGCCAGAGGCCGCCTGGTCGGACTCACTATGGCCGTAGTGTGCCTGGCTATGTTGTCAATGGGTAGTTTCCTGCTATTGCTCTTTCCTAAACCGGTTCTCGGCGGACTGCTTCTATACCTCGGCTTGGATTTTCTGATCACCTGGGTATACGATGCCTGGTTCAGGCTTCCTCCCGCCGATTACGTCGTCGTGATCATGATCTTGGTTGTCATTAACATAGCAGGCTTCCTGGCGGGGGTCGGCCTGGGCATCGGCCTGGCGGTGGTTTTGTTCATGGTTGAGTATAGTCGTATCGATGTGGTCAAGCATGTACTCTCAGGGGCTAATTATCAGAGCAACGTTGAACGGCCACCATTTCATCGTCGGTTGCTGCGCCAAGAAGGTCACTTCATCTATATTCTTGAGTTGCAGGGGTTTTTGTTCTTTGGTACTGCCAATAACCTGTTGGAGCAGGTTCACCAGAGAATAAACCAGGCTGATCTACCCCCTCCACACTTCGTTTTGCTTGATTTTCGTCTGGTCAGCGGGCTGGACTGCTCTGCCGTGTTTAGCTTTGCCAAGATGAGGCAACTGGCGCGCCGGCGGAATATTGCCCTGGTTTTCACACACCTCTCTCCTCTGATACACCGCCAGCTTGCCAGAGAGCTGTTCAACCCAGACGATCAGGGCGCTTGGCACGTCTTTCCCGATGTGGATCGTGGGATCGAGTGGTGTGAAAATCAGATGCTTGAAGCTCTTAAAGGTGAAGGGCACGATGCGGACTACATGAGCCTGCTACAGCTGGTGGAAAAAGCGTTGCCTGCTTCCGTCTGTTTCGCCAACCTGATGGAATATCTTGAACGCAGGAACGTTGGCAGTGGATACTATCTCATTCGCCAGGGGGATCACCCACAGGGCCTCCACTTCCTTGAATCTGGACAGGTGACGGTTCAGCTTGAGCACCCAGGCGGCCCAAGTGTAAGGCTGCGAACCATGGGAGCCGGCACTGTGGTAGGAGAATTGGGTCTTTATCTGGGATATCCGGCCACAGCCTCGGTAGTCACAGATCAGCCCAGTACACTTTATTTCTTATCGGCAGACAGTCTAAAGCGTATGGAAGAGGCGTCCCCTGAGATAGCCGCAGCCCTACACAAACTCATCGCGCGTACCCTGGGTGAGCGCCTGGCAACTATGAATGAAACCGTAGAGGCCTTGCTAAGCTAAAAAAGCAGAGCTCTTTGCTTCTTCCTTGCGAAACGTAAAACTCGCTAACGACAGGGTGGAAAACGCAGCGAGGACATCCATGGCTTATCCGAGAATCAGGATAATCGACGTAGTCAGGTACCTGCTCGTGGTGGGTGTGGCCCTGCGTGGGTTGCGCGACTACGCTGACAGCGGGAAGCAAGGGATTGTCGCCGTCTTGCTGTTGGTCTTTTTCCTGGTCAGCATCTTGGGGTCTTGGTTCCGCAGGCGTTTTAACTGGTACCCTCATCTCTATTTTGCGTTCCAGACGGGTTTGATTCTCTTCCTATCGCTTCTATCGCCCTATGTGGATTATTTTGTCATCCTGTACATCTTTCTCAGCATAGAGGCTATGATGCTCTTACCGCAGCGAGTCGCCTATATGTGGATCGGTATCTTTTGCCTGACTATGGCGGGCGCGCTTGTTTACGACTTTGACTGGTCTTATGCTTTGCCTATGATCGTAATCTATGTCAGCGCCTCCCTGTTTTTCGCCTCCTATGCTGCTGTCACCCGGCGGGCTGAGGAAGCGCGCGAGGAGAGTCTGGCTCTCCTCACTAGACTTCAGACTGCCCATCGTGAGTTACAGGCCTACGCGGCTCAGATTGAGGAACTAGCTGCTGCAGAGCAGCGCAACCGCCTGGCCCGCGAGTTGCACGACTCTGTCACCCAAACTATATTCAGCATGACCCTCACCGCTGAGTCAACCCGCATCTTACTGGAACGGGACCCCAGCAAGGTAGCCCCGCAACTGGACCGCCTGCAGGAATTGGCCCAAAGTGCCCTGGCCGAGATGCGCTTCCTGATAAACCAACTACGGCCCAAAACGGTAGCCGAAGAAGGACTGGTTTCTGCCCTGCGGCAGCATGTTGTCGATCGAAAAAGTCGAGATGGACTGAGCGTTGTCTTACGTGTGGATGAGGAAAGGCGACTGCCACCGGAAATTGAGGAGGCGCTGTTCCGTGTTGCCCAGGAAGCGCTCAACAACGTGGTCAAGCATGCCCAGACCGACCAGGCTGAAGTCACGCTCGACATGAGAGGCGAGGTGGTCTCGCTGCTGGTGGAGGATCGTGGCCTCGGTTTTGATCCTTCGACTACGTTCGCTCGTCCATCTGGTTCAGGAACAGGCAGAGCAGCCTTCGACGCCATGGACTCAGGGGCGTCGCACCTGGGGCTGATCAGCATGCGCGAGCGTGTGACGGCGTTGGGGGGTACGCTTGAAATCGAGTCCCAACCACAGGGGGGGACGCGCATCAAGGTCAAGGTTCCTCTCGCCAAGGAAGGTGAATGATGGATAACCTGCAACGGGTTGCCGACCGTTTTGAGCTGGGTCATTTGATCGGTGAAGGGGGTGTGGGGCGCGTCTACAAAGGCACGGACACTCAGACTGGTGAGCCGGTTGCCATCAAGGCCCTCAGACCCGAGATCATTCTGGAAGCGCCCGACATGGTCGAACGCTTCCGGCGCGAAGGCCAGGCCCTGCGTGAGCTGAACCATCCCAACATCGTGAAGGTGCTGGCCACCGTAGATGAGGCGAGCCAAGGCTATATTATCATGGAATACGTGGCAGGTGGGTCGCTGGCTGATCTATTGAGAAATCAACCCCAACTGCCTTTAGAGCGTGCGCTGTCCATCGGGCTTGAGGTAGCCGATGCCTTGGCTCGCGCCCATCACTTGCACATCATCCACCGCGACATTAAGCCGGGTAACATTCTTCTGTCTGAAGACGGTACGCCGCGCCTGACTGACTTCGGATTGGCGCATCTAGGTGGTTTCCCACCGATCACCAAGGCCGGACACGTGATCGGAACCTTTCAATACCTCAGCCCTGAGGGCTGTAACCGGCAGCCAATGGATGAACGAGCCGATATCTGGTCCCTGGGGGTGGTTCTGTTCGAGATGCTGGCCGGGGAGCGCCCATTCGAGGGCGGTGGATATCCAGGCGCAATTGTCAGTGCTATTTTGAGCCAGCCTACCCCCAGCCTGGGTAGCTTCCGGGATGACACGCCCCCTGCACTGGACGAGTTGGTGGGTGGTATGCTGGCCAAGAACAAGGGGGCGCGCATCTCAAGTATGCGGCAGGTGGGTGCGGAACTGGAGAAGATTATGCGTGGCGTGCGCAGGCCGGCTCAGGCTGCCGCCCTGCGCTTAGCCACGCTACCTCCGCTTCCACGTGACTTGGCCGCCGAAGGCCCGGGGAATATCGCAAGGGCTTCCGAGGAGCCTCAGCCGAAACCTCTTCGCACCCCAGATAAGATCAAGGTTCTCATTGTTGACGATCACGCCATTGTCAGGCAAGGACTGCGTACCTTCCTTGAATTACATGACGATATCGAGGTGGTGGGCGAGGCGGAAAACGGCCTGGAGGCGGTAGAACAGGCTCGTCAATGGGGACCGGATGTGGTGCTTATGGATCTGGTAATGCCGGAGATGGATGGGATTGAGGCCACGCGCCAAATTTGCGCCCTGCGCCCTGAAACGAAGGTGATCGCTCTAACCAGCTTTGCCGGAGATGACAAAGTCTTCCCTGCTATCAAGGCCGGAGCTTCAGGCTACCAACTGAAGGATGTCTCCCCGCCTGATCTGGTTGAGTCCATTCGGGCTGCTTATCGGGGGGAGACCCAGCTGCACCCCGAGATTGCAAAGAAGTTGATGGCTGAGGTAGCCACCCGAGACGAGAAGCCCAAGATTGATCCCGACGTTCTCACCGAGCGCGAGCTAGATGTGTTGCGTTTGATCGCGCAAGGCTTCAGCAACCATGACATCGCCAGAGAATTGGTGATCAGTGAAAAGACAGTCAAGACCCACGTCAGCAACATCCTGAGCAAGCTCCACGTGGACGATCGTACTCAGGCAGCAATCTACGCTCTCAAGAAAGGTCTGGGGCCAGAAGGGTAGATTCCCAGCGGCTGATAGCTATCCGTCTGCGGCTCTAAGACCTTAGACCTAGCCCCTGCTCCCATAGACCGATCCCCAGATCGGTCTTTTTGGGTGCCCAAAGACACTTCGCCAGGCCGATGCGTGAACCAGAGACTCGGGATATACTGGGGACGTAGAAGGCAGGAAAGGGTTAGCGAGACGATGAATCCGACAGATTCAGGCCGCATGGCAAAGATCAGGGTACTGATCGTGGACGATAAGCAGCAAGTGCGTCGTGACTTGAAGACAGCTCTGGAACTGGCTGAGGGCCTTGAGGTGGTAGGCGAGGCTGCTGATGGCCTTGAGGCCGTGTGGCAGGCTGAGAAACTTAACCCTGATGTGGTGCTTATGGACCTGAAGATGCGGGACATGGACGGTTTCGAGGCCACTCGCCACATCAAGAGTCGCCACCTGGCCCGAGGCGTTGTCGCGCTGACCATCTACAACACGAACTCTGTCCGTGAGCGGGCAGCCAAGGCAGGCGCGGATGTCTTTATTGAGAAGGGGACCGATATCCCCAGCCTGATTGAGGCCATCCGCAAGGCAGCCAGCTCCGGAGTTGCAGACAAACTGAATTGAAAATTATTGAAGGAGGATCTTCTTATGAGCACACAGACAGAAATAGCCCGCCGGTACGATATCGACTGGCTGCGCGTGCTGGCTGTATTGACTGTCTTCGTCTTTCACAGCACTCGCTTCTTCGACACGGATGGGTGGCACGTCAAGAACATACACACCTACCCTGGTGTAGACGCGTGGGTCACGTTTGCGGCGCATTGGATGATGCCGCTCATCTTCGTCATCTCCGGCGCCAGCACGTTCTACGCCTTAGGCACGCGTGGGGCGGGCAAGTTCCTTAAAGGTCGAGGCGCCCGCTTGCTGGTGCCGCTGGTGGTGGGCGTCTTCACTCACTCCGCGCTGCAAGTGTACCTGGAACGTGTCACGCACGGCCAGTTTCGAGGTTCCTTCTTTGCCTTCTTACCCCACTACTTTGATGGGTTGTACGGTTTCGGCGGCAACTTTGCCTGGATGGGCCTGCACCTGTGGTATCTGGAAATCCTGTTTGTCTTCAGCCTTATCTGCCTGCCACTGCTGCTCTGGCTGAAGCGAGGCTCCGGCACGCGCGTCCTGCACAGGCTGGGCGAGTTCCTGGCCAGACCCGGAGCGGTCTATCTGCTGGCGTTGCCGATCATGCTTCTGCTAATCAGCCTGGATCCCGAGGCACCGCTGGGTGCTCGCCCGTGGGGGGGCTGGAGCCTGGTCCCTTATCTGCTCTTCTTCCTGTATGGGTTTCTGCTTGTCTCGCACAATGGGTTGCAGAGGAGTATCCGGCGTCTGCGCTGGATCTCCCTTTCCGCCGGCACGCTTCTGTTTGTTGCGTACCTGTTGCTCAAGACGTTTGGAGGCGATCCTGCCTTCGGCACGCAGCGCTATGCCTTGATCTTCTCGCTGTACGGCTTGAGTTCGTGGTGCTGGATCCTGGCCATCTGGGGGCTCGGCATGCGGTACCTCAACTTCAACGCGCCATCCCTCCGATATGCCAATCAGGCCGTGTTGCCCTTCTACGTGATGCACCAGACGCTGCTGCTGGTCGTAGGCTACTTTGTGGTGCGTTGGGCTACCCCCGACTTGGGCAAGTTCGGTGTGATTAGCCTTAGCTCGTTCGCACTTATCTTGGTCACTTACGAGTTCCTGGTGCGGCGGAGCGACCTGCTGCGTGTCCTGTTCGGGTTGAAAGCGCGGCGTCGCGCCCCCCATTCGGTCGGCCGGTCGCCGTTGGCGCAGACGGTCAAGAGCTGACAGGACTGGCCTGGCAGCCAAGAAGTACACCAACCACAAAAGAGCCCAGTGATTGGCCGGGCTCTTTTGTGGTTGGTGTACTTATGTTTTTTGTCCTCGCATTTTGGTGGTAGAATGCTGGGGTGACCGGTAAATGGTAGACCCCGCTAATTATCTGGGGGGGCGGTGTTATCTTCTCTGCCCAAGGGTATCATAGAACTTGGCCCGAAACCTTTGTTTTCATTTTGAGGAGAATAAACTGTGGACGTATCAGTTCGATCAGGAAGCATTCAGAACGTAGATGCGGATGCAATTGTGATCAACCTGTTCCAGGGAGTGACGGAACCGGGCGGTGCAACGGGGGCGGTGGACAAAGCCTTAAACGGCGCTATCCGTGACCTGATTGCCAACGGCGCCATCCGGGGCAACTTGAACCAGAAAGTCATCGTCTTCCCCCGCGGGGCTATCCCTGCCCAGCGGGTTATTGTCGTGGGTTTGGGCCCTGAGGAGGGATTCAACCTGGACGCCGCCCGCCAGGCAGCGGCGGCTGCCGCCCGGGCGGCGCGGGATGCAGGCGCCCGCAGCCTGGCTTCGGTCGTGCATGGGGGTGGGCGAGGCGGGCTATCGGTGGCCGATGCCGCTCAGGCGGTGGTAGAGGGTACTGTCCTGGGTCTGTATCGGTACGCAGCGCCGGGCGTGATCCCTCGTGAGGGGTTCGAGCGGCAAGTAGACTCGCTGGCGCTGGTGGAGTTCGACTCCGCCAAGCTGCCGGATGTCGCATCAGGTGCTAGGGTGGGGCAGGCGACTGCCAACGGAAGCTGCCTAGCCCGTGACCTGGCCAACGGGCCCGCCAGCGTGGTGACACCCACGGCGCTGGCCGAGACGGCCATGCGCATCGCCGCCGATTATGGTATGACTTGCCAGGTGTTCGACCGGGAACAAATGGCCGAACTGAAGATGGGGGCTCTGCTCAGCGTAGCCCAGGGTGCCAGTGAGCCGCCCAAGTTCATTGTATTGGAGCATAACCCGGCCGGAAGCGATGCTCCTCCCTTCGTGCTGATAGGCAAGGGTATCACCTTCGATTCGGGGGGCATCTCCATTAAGCCTTCTGAGAACATGGAAGAGATGCGCGCCGATATGTCGGGGGCGGCGGCAGTGTTGGGCGCGATGCAGGCGATAGGAGCTATCGGCCTGCCCAAACGAGTCGTAGCCATCCTGCCTGCGACTGAGAATATGCCCAGTGGTACTGCCACTCATCCCGGGGACATCGTTACGGCAATGAATGGGGTAACTATAGAGATTATCAGCACGGATGCTGAGGGACGTCTTATCTTGGCCGATGCCTTGGTTTACGCCCAGCGGTACAGGCCAGCGGCTGTGGTTGACGTGGCGACGTTAACCGGTGCTATCGCTGTCGCTTTGGGGTACTATACGACCGGAGTATACGCCACCCACGATGGCTTGTGGGAGGCCATCCATGCTGCCGGCGACGGGGCTGGGGAGCCAATGTGGCGTATGCCCCTGACCCCCATCTATGATCGCCAGATCACAACCCCTTTCGCCGATGTGAAAAACACTGGCGGCCGACCGGGCAGCTCTGTGACGGCCGCGCGTTTTCTGGCCAAATTCATCGGGGAGCATCCCTGGGCACACATGGATATCGCCGGTACCAACTGGTGGGAGGCCGACCTAACCTATCCCAAAAGGCCATATTATGTGCGAGGCAACACGGGCGTTGGGGTGAGGACATTGGTCGGTCTGCTGGGTGCCTGGAACGCCGATTGATGGGGGAGAGATTGCGTGCTGCGTCAATAACACGCAGGACACAATCCTTATTCGCCTTTTTTTGTCCCCAGTCTTGTGCAGACCGGCGAAGGTGTACAGAGGAAGCAACACTGAACTGGCATGATAGCTGGCCACGTCGGCTAGTTGGCGGGCTTGCAGACGCAGCCTGGTTGCTGCCATGGAGACTTTTCGCCCGGCTGGGGCGAAGCGCCATACCAGTGGCCATTCCACTGGCTGGGCCGGTTGACCCCAGCCTACTACAGCCGCTGCCCAGGTGAGGCCTCCGCCAAATCCTACCATGCAGATGTTCATTCCATCCCGGATGCGACCCTCTTCCAGGGCTTCTACCATGGCGATGGGAATAGAGGCAGCCGACGTATTGCCATAGCGATCCAGATTGACGACGACCTTCTCCATCGGCAGCTTCAAATAGCGAGCAGCCAGCTGGATGATACGCAAGTTGGCTTGATGAGGAATGAGTAAATCGATGTCAGCCAGGGTAAGCCCTGCCTTTTCAACTGCTTCCAAGGTGGCTTCTCCCATCACCCGGGTGGCGAATTTGAAGACCTTGCGCCCGTCCATCTCGATGTACATAGCCTTGTCATCGATCATCTCGTGGCTCATAGGATACGCACAGCCCCCGCCACGAACGATAAGAGCGTTGCCGCTGCTGCCATCTGAGCCTAATACGAACGATTGGACACCGCTGGGTTGGTTGCTTACCTCCAGCACAACTGCGCCTGCCCCGTCCCCGAACAGAACACAGGTGTTCCGGTCCTGCCAATTCACAAACATGCTGATGACTTCGCTGCCGATAACCAGCACCCGGTCGTAGGCACCCGTGGCGATGAATTGGTGAGCTGTCGCCAGGGCGTACACGAACCCGGTGCAGCCGGTAGAGATGGTGAAAGCCGGACATTCAGCGCCCAGTTGGTATTGTACCTCGCTGGCGATCGCTGGTACGAAGTGATCCGGCGATGAGGTGGCCACGATGATCAGCTCAATGTCTTTGGGCATCAGTCCCGCTACATCTAGGGCCTGGCGAGAGGCTGCCACAGACATGGTGGCGTTGGTTTCCCCAGGGCCGACGATATGCCGCTCACGAATGCCTGTCCGTGTCACAATCCATTCGTCGCTGGTATCCACCATCTTCTCCAGATCGGCGTTGGTGAGAATCCGAGACGGTGTGTATTTGCCCCAGCCTGTGATTCTGCTGTAACGTCCGGTCATGGCATGCCCTCCTTCCCAATCAAGTTTGAGAGCTGCTTCAGGGTCTGCAAAATGGCCCAAAATAGAGGGGCAACTCGGCAGATACCGCCCCCTAGAACGCGTGAGGCGTCACGCGCGAGCAATGGATCGCTGGCGCCACAGCAGGGCAGCGATGATGCCGGCTACCGAAAGCACTGAGCCCACAGCTGCCCCGATAAGGACCCCCCGGCGACGCAGAAAAGAGACCTTCTTTTTACTCTTCTGTTCTTCTACCCGCCGTATAGCGGCCTCCAACAGGTCTTTTTTGAGACCTGTCTCAAACGCGGGTGTGGGTGTTACCGGCACCAGAACTGCCCTAACCCGCTCAGCGACCCGCAACAGAGGGGCCAGTTCAGCTTTATGATCGGGGAAGAGTTCAAGGAAGTCTTCCCCATTGGCCTGATTGCCAACCAAACGATCAGCGTGAGCGGCTAACACTTCGACTAACACATTTTCTGGCATAGGTCCATCCTTTCCGCGCCCGCTTCTCTCAATACTAATACCAGTACCACGTTTAGAACTCCGCCGGATAGGTTACCAGGCCGATTGTTCCGGGACCAAATTGAACTGCCAATGAGGTTGCCAGGTCCTCCAGGAAGGTTTCGCGTGCGTTAAGCGCTTCTTGGGCCAGCTCCAACAACTTCTTGCCCTGGGTGGGCGCCTCGGCGTGAACGGCTGCTATGTTAACAGGCGTGTTGGGGCCCACCGCTGAGCGGGTGATGGAGAGCATTTTCTCAATGGCTCGGTTGCGAGTCCGAATACGTTCTCGGACGCCCAGCAGGCCATCCTCCAACCAGATGATAGGCTTCACGTCCAAGAGCGAAACCAGGACACCTTGCAAGCGCCCCACCCGACCACTCATCTGGGCGTAGCGCAAGTCTTCCAGCATCAGGATGACGGTCACCCGATGTCGGGCTACTTCCAGGTGGGAGACGATCTCCTCAACATTGGCACCGGCCTCCCCCAAACGTACCGCGTCCAGAATCATCCAGCCTAATCCAGCTGATCCGGCCATGCTATCCACGACGTGGACGCGCACTTGATCTTTCACCAAGTCAGCCGCCATTTCCGCCGATCGGGCGGTACCGCTGAGCTTACCTGTAACATGAATGGAGATAATGTCATCCGCCTGGCTGGCCAGTGCCTGATATGCCTCTTGAAACTCGCCTACTGATGGCTGAGACGTGGTGGGGATGATTTGCAATTCCTCGATCTTTTGGTAAAAGCCAGAACGATCAATGGTGATCCCTTCGTGATACGTTTCTTGTCCGAACTGGATGTTGATGGGCACCACCCGAATGTCATACCGCGATATCCATTCTTGGGGCAGGTCACACGTACTGTCGGTAACGAACTTGATCACTTTGGGTACCCCCCCTGGCGGGCAGCCAGTCAACTGGGATCGTCATTCTAAGCGCGCAGTTGGGTGTCAAACATCTCGCGTAGTGACAGCAGCGTTCGATGATAGAGGGATTTGATAGCTCCCTCGCTGCGGCCCATAAGCTCCCCAATCTCAGCGTTTGACATTCCCTCCACAAATTTGAGGATGAGAAGTTGCTGACGATCCGAAGGCAGGCGTCGAATGATGGCCAATAGTTGGTCTTTTTCTTCTTGTTGTTCGGCCACTTGATCAGGCCCTTTGCGGCGTTGAACGCTGAGCTTAATGTCCTCTAGGGAGATGATTTTGCGCCGGCTCTGGTCTCGGTGCCAATTGGCCACCAAATTGTGAGCAATGCGGTATAGCCAGGCCGAGAATGGAGCGCCCCGATCCACGTAACGCCCGATATGATTGAGCGCCCGATGAAACGTGCGAGCAGTCAGGTCTTCCGCATCGTGCTGATTGCCGACTCGATAGTAGATATAGTTATAGATCTTAACCACGTAACATTCGTATAGAAGGCCGAAGGCCTCTGGGTCGCTTTTTGCTCTTTCGACCACGGCACTTTCGTCAGCCAACATCGCTTTCCCCTGATGGTTGGCCTTGCGGCTTCTGATTAGTAGAACACCGCCAGGCTGAGATGGTTGCGCGTCGGTGGATGATAACTCTGATAACTGAATATCCTTACCCAAGGTTCCGAAAAGCCTAGGCGACCTTGTACTCTGGTATTGTGGATGGCTTCTCCCAGGCGGGGCGCGCCCGGGTTGGCCGGGTCGGCAGCTAAACAGCCGTCCGGGCTAAGGGAGGTGTGGCTCTCTTCAGGTGCTTGAAGGGTCAAGCTGGGACAGTGGCATGAGCTTCTTGATCCTTAGCGGAGGCGACCTCGAGCGGCCAGGCTTCGGGGCAAATGGCTGCCCCCAGCAGGCCGGGCCCGGTGTGAGTGCCTACCACTGGACCCACTTCACCGAAAATGGTGCGCTGACAATTGAAGCGATGGCGTATTTCAGCTTCAAGTTCCTGGACTTCGCCGGGCGCTTGGGCGTGCATCGCGATGGCTTGTACTGGTTGGCCAGGCGAAACGTGAGATTCTAGTTCAGACAGCAAGCGTTGTATGGCTTTGCGCTTGCTACGCACCTTATCCAGCGGTTTGACTACACCGTCGTCCAGCATCAGGATGGGTTTGACTTTGAGTAGTGTTCCTAGAAAAGCAGCAGCTGCGCCAATGCGCCCGCCCTTTTGCAGGTATTCCAGCGTGTCGACCACGAAATAGACTCTCATATCACGTTTCATTTGCTCGACACGAGCTACGATTTCCTCCATGGTGTGGCCGTCAGCGGCCATCTCCGCCGCGGTGATCACCATCAGGCCCAGCGGGGAAGCTACCGAATAAGTGTCAATGACGACAATGTTGGCCTCGGGCAGCATAGATTTGGCGTCAAGCGCCGACTGGTAAGTGCCACTCAGCCGGCTGGAGATAACAATACACAGGATATCATGGCCTGCTTCGCTCAGCTCAGAGAAAATCTGCAGAAACTGACCAGGCGATGGCTGCGACGTAGTGGGCAATTCAGATGCCTCAGCTAGCTTGGCATAGAATTGGTCGTGGTTCAGCGTCACGCCTTCCTGAAATGTTTGGCTTTCGCCAAAGTGTACGTTCAGGGGCACAACGCGAACGTCGTACTTTTCGAGTTCGCCAGGGGGTAAGTAATTAGTAGAATCAGTAACGATCTTGATCATTGCCCAGGGCCTCCTTCCTCATTCAGTTTCGATTTTTCAGGCGGGCTATAGAGCAAGTCCTTCTTGCTTCGCCGTTCCGGCTTTGGGTATCGGCCCCATACTACACCTGCCCGTGTCCACGGACAGGCACGGGCAGTACATGCAGGTCGCTGTCAGCGAAAGAGGGGTCTGAAGGCATGCCTGCTATGGACGCCCCATCCGGCAGAGCCTTCCCATTGGTCGATCTGCACCAGTTTGCAATTAACCAGCCGGCTTAACCCTCGAATGCGTTGAGCGCGTCTTGTAAGAAGGTGTTGAGACGGTTGATGCTCTCCTCACTCAATTCACCCAGGTAAGTCTGGAATTTCTTGGTGTGGCTGATCAATCTGCTGATCAATGGCGAGTCCACAACTGGGTGTGACATGATTGAGCCAAGGCTGAAGCCAGCCAGCGTTCCCAGGCCAACCTCATCCCGTGCAGTCAGGCTGGTCAGAACCCGATGCGAAATGAGGTCTCCTCCCTGCTTGCTGGCATACGCCAGGTTAAGCAGAATCACGCCGATCATCTCGGTGCAATACATCAGCGGCGTTTTCACATCCGGAAGGCGGCCCAGGATTTCACGCACCGCTTCGGCATAGTTTGATTCTTGAGTATCGCGCAGGCGTTGCAACAGGCGTTCCCTAGCATAATGCCATTCGTCGCTGCCAAGAACTTCGTGCCGTAACTGGGTCAGGAATTTAGCTGCTTGATGGGTGGGATAGAATACGACCATGGAGCGGCCTGGGCCAGCGTGATCTTCGCCAAGAACGTAAGATGAGGCAGCCACCCCCTTTTTCTCTAGTAGTTTGAGCATGTCATACGCGGAAAACTTATTGACGCCCAGGCGTTCTGCCACCACTGAATAATGGACTGGGCCGTTGAACTCTCGATACAGGTCGAAGAGTTTGTCTAGAAATGCTTGTTGTCGAGGTGTGAGTTTCATGGCTAAATTACCTTCCGATACCTCGTGGGCGGACTGCTAAAACCGCTGGTCCGTATGTCGCTATTGGGCCCTGTTGGGCAGTCGAGAGGGGTACATCATAATACCCCCTATGTCAGGTTTCCGAGAAGGTTCGGTGATGCGCTCTCCCTACCTGAAGAGCATAGATTGCCAGGCCAGGATTGGCTTGCGGGTGAGGTCGAAAATCAACCTGGACAGTAGGGCGGCGAGGGGCATAGGATACCCAAAAAAACCAAAGACCTGCTCATATTGTACAATTAGAGTCACTCTTTGTCAACAGATGTGACTTGATTCATGGCATCATAATTTAGCAGCTTGCCAGATGCTATCGCTCAGGCAACACACATTGGCAATATCGCTATTGGCAACCCGTGACTGGATCATTGGTTGATCAACCTGGCGCGCCGCACCATTTCTACCCCCTGCGACAGCAGGCCCACCTGGGCGATGCCCAGCCACACCAAGATCAAGGAGATGCCCCATTTGAGCAGGAGGAGCCACCTTGGCAGAGCCGCCCGAATACTGACTAGCTCAGCCTGCAAGTCCGCCACCACCCCTTGATACTGGCCAACTACTGAGCGCGCATCAGCCACGCTGGCGTCGATTTGCCCGATGTTGCCGGACAAGCCGGCAACGTCCGTTTCAATGCGTGCTAGGTTGATAGAGGTTGTCTTCAGACCGCTCTCCATTTCTGAGAACGAGGGCGGCAGGCTATCCAGGCTGTCCGAGACTTGCCCTATGCTGGTATGGAGTGGAACTGGCGGGGCATATTCCACTCCGCCCAGTAGCGCCAAGGCAGTCAAAACTGCCAGTGTGTCATCGGCTATCTTTGCGCTGGACTCAGCTGCATCCAGTGACGCTTGGGCGGCACGGATGCTGGTGGGCAGAGATTTGCCCACCAAGCTGGCCACCGAATCAACCAGTGGGATGGTGTCACTGATGGTTTGGGACACGCTCAGGGTGGTTATTTCCAGGGACGCTACTGTTTCTTCGGCTTCCATCAGCGCTCCATCTGCAACCGACAAGCCATCAGCGGTGGTGGCCAGCGCTCTATCTAACAAGTCAAGTCCTGCCAACGCTCGAGCAGCCACCTGCTGTTCCGCGCTGGATACGACCATCAGCCCGGCAATGCTGAACACCAGGCCAAGAATCGCGCCAACGATGAGTGTGAACCCAATGAACCGCGTCAAGAATTTCTTCATGGGGGCACCTCCTGGTTTCTGGGGCTCATAGAGATCAATTCCAAGCGGCCCGGGGGTGTTGCCGCTTTGGCGGTCAACTGGTAAAATAGGGCATTGTTGCGTGCTTCAGGTACCGTTCATCCCGTGGGCAGGTTGCCCCAATGTGGTGGGCGGCTAGGGTGAGCATGGGTTGGGGAAGAGAAATGGTTCTAAATCCGGCATATCTGGCTGCCCGTGGCCCCAGTTGCCTGGCCTGAGAAAGAAGAGAGCTTACCTGCTCATCCCCCGGGCTGGCTGGGCTACGTGGGCTACGGCTCCCCTAGCGGTACGCATTATACCACCTCCTGCCAGAGGGAACAAGGAAGTTTGACGTTCTCTAAGGGCATGGCACCCACAGGGCCTGCTAGTGTGCCTTGGGGCGCTCTAGGTTGCTGATTTTCTAATTTTCTGATGCTTTTTTCGATGACGTAGTGAGGCTGGAAAGGAAAGGGCGAGCCCATGACGACAGAAATTGCTCTGACGCTGACCATTATCGCCGCGGCCGTCGTACTCTTTGCCACGGAAAAGCTGCGCGTGGATGTGATTGCTCTCATAGTCCTACTCGCCGTAGCGCTCACAGGTCTGGTCAGCCCGGAAGAGGCCTTCGCCGGTTTTGCCAATACGGCCGTTATCACGGTTTGGGCTGTCTACATCGTATCTGGCGCGCTTTTCAAGACGGGGGTAGCCGACATACTGGGGCGAGGCATCCTGCGCCTGGCAGGAACCAGCGAGCCGCGGCTCATTGCCGTGATCATGTTGACCTGCGGTATCATGTCGGGGTTTATGAACAACGTCGGCGCCACTGCCATGTTGCTGCCAGCGGTGGTGGGCATCTCTCGCCGGGCCAAAGTACCGGTGTCGCGCCTGCTCATCCCCCTCTCATTCTCCTCGCTCCTGGGCGGCAAGCTGACCCTGATTGGCACGCCGGCCAACATCCTGGGTACCAGCATCTTGGCCGATCGCGGGCTGCCCGCTTTTGGATTCTTTGAATTTGTGCCCATTGGTGCTATTTTCTTGGGGGTGGGCATTGTGTATATGTTACTTGCTGGCAGGCATCTGCTGCCGGTGCGAGAGTCCCCCGATGATCGACAGGCGGCTTACCAATTACGAGAGTACGTGAGTGAAGTTCTGGTAGCACCTGAAAGCCCGCTGGCTGGTCGATCCTTGGTCGAGTCGCGGTTGGGCGCGGACTACGAACTCACCGTTTTGGCTATTGAACGTGAGGGGCAAGTGCAGACGACGCTACATCTCGACACGAGCATTCAACCTGGCGACCTCTTGGTGGTGGAAGGCTCCGTGCAGAACCTGATGAGAGCCGAACAGGCACTGCGCCTGAAGATTGGTCTGGACAGGGTGGCGGAGTTGGAGCAGCTCGAAGGCGACAAAGCTCATCTCGTTGAGGCCACACTGGCTCCGCGCTCGCGCATGGTGGAGCATACTCTGGGCGAGATGGGATTTCGCACCCGGTACGGCTTTAGTGTCCTGGCGATTCGGCGGTATGGAGAGGTGATCGCCGAGCGCTTGCGCGAAGTACGGTTACAGTTCGGGGATGCATTGCTGTTGCAAGGGCCTCGGGAGCGATTGCCGACCCTCCAGGAAGGGGGCGATTTTCTGGTATTAGAGCCGGTGACTTTGGAGCTTCGCCGGCGACATAAGGCAATCATTGCTGTTGCAATTATGGGCCTGGTGCTGACTTTGGTGATCGTGGCCCGCTTTCACATCTCCACGGCTATGGTCATCGGATCTGTGTTGATGGTTCTGACTGGATGCCTGGCCATGGACGAGGCCTATGAGAGCATTGATTGGCGCACCGTCTTCTTGGTCGCCGGGATGCTGCCGCTGGGTACAGCCATGGAAAGTAGCGGCGCGGCTCAATTCCTAGCCGACCTGCTTCTAGGCGCTGTGGGAGGCTTGGGACCTCTGGCTGTTCTGACTGGGATCTACATCCTGGTGGCCCTGATTACCCAGCCCATGTCCAATGCGGCGGCCGTAGTTCTTATTGTGCCCATTGCTATTGACACTGCCCTCGGCCTGGGGGCGGACCCCAAACCCTTTGTGTTGGCCACGATCCTGGGGGCGGCGACCAGCTTTCTGACCCCCGTTGGGCACAAGGCTAATGTGCTGGTTTTCGGCCCGGGAGGATACCGTTTCTTTGATTACACGCGGGTAGGTCTGCCGCTTACCGTCCTGCTCTTGATTGTCACGCTTGTCTTTGTGCCTGTTCTGTGGCCGTTATTCTAAGTGCTCGCAGAGAAATCCCTTGCAGGACTCTTGGGTCTTCGGTCTGGCGCCCTGCCCAGGCGGGCTGTTAGCAAGCCTCAGCGACCATGATCTGGCTGTTGGCCTACACGCCCTTGGCTGGGACGGGCTGGATCGAGTTCATGTGCTCTGCTATTTGTCGGGCGCGTTCGGGCGCGTCGCCCACGTAGTCAGCGGCCTGGAGTAGAGACCTGATCCGCTCAGGCCTCAGAAAAGCCGTCACATACGGATCGGCGCTCAGCTGCTCAGGCAACGGATTGGGTTGGCCGGCCGCCATCGCTGCCCAGGCTGTGGTACTATGAGAGCGGATGACTTCGTGCATGGCCTGTCGATCGGCGCCCGCTTTCACCAGCTCCATCAATAATCGTTCGCTGGCGGCAAAGGTGCCATATGCGTCCAGCGTATGAGCCACCGCTTCCTCGTCTATTTCCAGGTCGCGTATCAGACGTGTGGCCCGGGATAGCGTTTCGTCGACTGCCAGGAAGGCTTGGGGCAGGATGAGACGGCGGTTGGCCGAGTCATCCAGCGTGCGCTCCAGCAGACTGTGCGCTGCATTCTCCCAGGCCACATGGGGGAGCGCGGCCACGTAGCGAGCCAGGCTGTTGATATTCTCAGCGTTGATCGGGTTGCGTTTGAAAGGCATGGCGCTGGAGCCCACCTGCCGTTCGCCAAAAGGCTCGGCCCATTCGCCCAGCGGAGGGGATTGAAGCAGACGCAGATCGAAGGCGAACTTGTAGAGTGATCCGGCCAACCCGGCCAGGCCGTTTAGAACCAGCCAGTCTTGCTTACGAGGGTAGGTCTGAGTAGCGACAGGGAAGGCCGGCAAGGCCAGGGCAGCCATCACCCGAGTTTCCAGATCTCGAGCAGCAGCTTTTGAGCCCAGCAATTGAACGAAAGAGGCTGAGGTGCCGACTGCCCCTTTTAGCCCTTTTCCCCGGATTTTGCCCCGTACGCTGCGCAGTTCTTCATAATCTATGAGCAAGTCTTGCCCATACTGTGCCAGCCGATAGCCAATGGTGGTCGGTTCAGCCGGTTGCAGGTGGGTGAAGGCCATGGCAGGCGTTTCGGCCCAGCGACAGATTTGGCCGGCCAGGTCTCGTAGAAGGATCACTAGTTTGGCCAGCACCAGATCCAACCCGGCCCGCAACCGGAGCGCGTCGGCGTTGTCTTCCACGTCCATCGATGTGGCCCCCAGGTGGAGGATTGGCCCGCCAACCGAGCATTGCTCGGCGAAGGTGCGCAGTTCAGCCATCAGGTCGTGTCGGATCTCGGCTTCAATTTGATGCGCGCGCTGGATGTCTATTTCGTCCACGTGAGCATGCAGGTCGGCCACCTGCTCAGCTGTCACCAGCCCCAGATCACGTTGTGCCTCAGCCAAGGCCAGCCAGAACCGACGCCAGAGCCGCCGTTTGTGACTCTCGCTCCACAACTCCCGCATGGCGTGGCTCGCATAGCGCCAGGTGAAAGGGGACAGATAGGTTTGGTGTCCAAAAGACCTGCGCTCAGACATGGGTTTTCCTCGCTTTGGAGATGATGGGCTGATGGTTGATGGTCTCGAGCCCCTTGCTTGCCCTCCTCGTGGGGCAGGCTTGCAGAGGGTGACTGGTCGGCTTGTCTAGTTTTTCACTTGCTGATAGAATAGGCCTTGGGCAAGAGCATACCATAGGCCCTTCGTGCGGTCAATGCTCACCTCGACCTGGTGTCTTCGGAAACAACTGGCCCTCCAGCAAGCCGGACCTATTCTTGTAACAATTCAATGCAGATGTGATCCAAAATGAGCTCAAGCGCAAGGCATGGTGCAATTCTGAAGACGGTTCTTACAGACACCATCCAACGTTGTACCTTGTGTGGAGCCCGATCCCAGCTGATTATTGAACACTTGGGTGTGTGCGGCGATTGCGTTCGCACTCGCTTTGAACAGGCACGCGCCCGGGTGCAGGCGGCCCACGCTGAAACACGCCGCGCCTTTGGGCTTCCCGAGCTACCGCCGTGTACGGCTGATGGAGTTCCCTGTGCGCTCTGCAGCCGGGGCTGCATCATTGGGCCGGACGAGCGAGGCTATTGTGGGTTGCGTGTCTCAACATCCGTCTCTCGGCACGGCGTGCCTTCTGGGGATATGGTAGGTCCGGCACGAACCGAAGCTACCGCCGCGGCCAAGCGCCAGGTTAGGCGCCTGCAGCATCTGGCCGGCACGCCGGCGCGTGGTGTGCTGCACTGGTACCGGGATCCGCTGCCCACCAATTGCGTCGCCGACTGGGTCTGCGCAGGGAGTCGTCGCCATGGCTATCATAACCTGGCTGTGTTTTACGCCAGTTGTAGCCTGAACTGTCTCTTTTGCCAGAACTGGCACTTCCGGCAGGTAGATCCTGTGACAAGCGATGGCATAACCGCCTGCGAATTAGCCGATTGCGCCAATGCGCGCACCTTTTGCGTTTGCTACTTCGGCGGTGATCCGGCCAGCCAGATGCCGCACGCGTTGGCGTCGTCCCAGTATCTTGCTGGGCGTGGGGTGGCGGTTTGTTGGGAGACGGCTGGCACGCAACATCCCAAACTGATGGCTCGTGCAGTAGAACTCTCGATGAAGACAGGGGGCACTGTCAAATTCGACCTGAAGGCCTTCGACGAGAGGCTACATGTGGCACTGACTGGCGCCAGCAACCAGCGCACACTGGAAAACTTTACTCTTGCTGCTGCCCGCTTTTCCGAACGGCCCGAACCGGCGTTGGTGGTTGCCAGCACGCTATTGGTGCCTGGCTATGTAACTCCCGACGAAGTAGCACGCATCGCACGCTTCATCGCCGGCATTAATCCGCGCATTCCCTATGCATTGCTTGGCTTTGCACCGAATTTCTACGTGCCTGACTTGCCACGCACGTCCGTGAGCCACGCCGAGGCGGCCGTAGCGGCTGCTCGCGCCGCTGGGTTGAGAGACGTCCATATCGGTAACCGGCATCTTTTGTCGCGGGATTACTAAGCCCGGTTCAGGAGAAGGGCATGGTAAAACCCAGGAGGTCAAAAGCTCAAGCGTAGACAGAGCCTTATGAGCAATGCCTGCTCTATTCTACGCGCCTTTTTTGCGTATTTTGTGCAATCTATTCAGCACGCTGGAGGTGGCCGTGGAAGATAAAGCCAAAGTGCAGTTAGCTCGCGCCCATGTATTCATCTCCGGCCGCGTACAGGGGGTGAATTTTCGCTGGTATACACAGCGTAAGGCCCAAGATCTGGGGGTGGCCGGCTGGGTGCGCAACTTGTGGGATGGTCGCGTAGAAGCCGTCTTCGAAGGAGAAGATGAAGCCGTGCAGCGGGCAGTAGATTGGTGCTGTGTTGGCCCTCCTTCGGCGCGAGTGGATCACGTCGAAGCTAATTATGAGCAGCCAACTGGCGAATTCAGACGTTTTCGTATCACCTGGTAAGAAATCAAGCTTGGGGATTGTGAAACGGAGATTTGAGTATGGCCCAGCAGCCTTCACAGCTAGACAATGGCAGGCGGATATTGATCCTTACTGCTGAGGCGGGGTTTGGACATCGCAACGCAGCCCTGGCTATCGAGGCAGCTATGCAAGAACGTTATGGCGATCGTTGCACCATCCGCATTCTTAATCCTCTTAGGGAGGCTGGGGCACCCGCCATTTTGCAGACTATGGCAGAAGAGCGCTACGACGATTGGGTGCAAAATGATCCCGGTCTCTACAATCTGGGCTATCGTATTAGCGATGGAATGCCTGCCGCCGCTCTCATTGAGCAGGTATACTCAGTGCTGTTATACGACCCATTGAAGGAGTTACTGGAACAGCATTCACCCGATGTGGTGGTCTCCACCTACCCATTCTATCTGGAGCCAATCAACTTTGTCTTTGATCGAACCAGGAGGTCGCTACCGCTAGTCAGTGTGATTACCGACCTGGTGACAGTGCACACTCTCTGGTTCAACCCTCGGGTAGACTCGTGCTTGGTTCCGACGGAACAGGCACGCCAGAAGGCGTTGCACAACGAGGTTCCGGCCGACCGCATCCACGTCACCGGCCTGCCGGTACACCCTCGCTTTGGGGCCGAGAATCGTCCGCCAAGCGAGATTCGTGCCGAGTTGGGGTGGAAGACGGACCTGACAACGGTGCTTATGGTAGGAGGTACGCGAGTAGCTAAGGTGCCCGAGATTGCTCGCCTAATTGACCGATCCGGGCTAAAGGTTCAGTTGGCGATTGTGTGTGGTGGTGATGAGGATCTGTACAACCGGCTCATGGCAGAATCCTGGCGTGGCGACGTGTATGTATATAGCTTTGTAGCCCATATGCCGGCCTTCATCCGCGCCAGTGACCTGGTGGTGACTAAGGCGGGAGGCCTGATTGTGAGCGAGACGCTGGCATGTGGACGTCCCCTTATTCTATGCAGTGCCATCTCAGGCCAGGAGACGGGCAATGTGGAATATGTCACCTCGGCCGGTGCCGGCGACTGGGCTCCGTCGCCCACCGAAGTGCTGGCTTGCCTGGTACGTTGGCTGTCCAGCGACCAGGCTACGCTCTCGGAGCGCACCGCAAATGCCCGCCAGGCGGGGCGTCCCAAGGCAGCATACGAAGCAGTACGCCTGATCTGGGAACTGGCGGAGACCGGTCCTCAGCCCAATCGTCGTGAATTGAGCTTGCGCAGCGCAGCGCGTTTTCCGCTCAAGGCAGGTGCCCAGGTCTCGCGGGCTATTGACAAACTGGAACAGGAATTGCGGGGTGTCACTGATGCCGAACTGGCCCGTCTTGCAATGTGGTGCATTAATCAGATTGAGACAGAACATGAGCTGAAGCGAATCGCCAAAGTGGTCAGCCAGCGAACCAATTCCTAGTGCTTGTCCCTCAATGGCCTAGGTATATTAATCGGTGAAGTAGGTAGAAGCTGATTGTTCAAGAGGTAGGGTTTTATACCTGGGCCAGTGCTTTGCCGATGTTGGTTCGGCGACTGCCCTGCGGGTATTTAATGATCGAAGAGTCGGTTAGAAAGGTGGGTGAGGTACAGTAGAATGATCCAGTGTCAAACAGTTTCGGGCAGCCCGGTGACTGTTGGGGAGGTCACCCTGACGCCACAGTCACAAGCGCTCACCATTCGTTGGCCCTCCGGAGGTTGGGTTTGGAACCGGCCGGTAGCCGTCCTGGTTGAGCAAGGGCAGCAAGCAACGCGTGTCCCAATTGTGGATGTTACGCGTGCCTTGCAATTAGGACTGCTAAGCTTGAGCGTGGTTTTTGGTATCGTTACGTTTGCTTTAATGATTGGGCAAAGGAGGGATCGAAATGGCTAAGAAGATGGATGACATCATTGTCTCGGCCGTGAAGAGCGAAGAGCAGGGCAAAGAACTGATGGAAAAGCTCGTGGCCGTGGCCCAGCCAAGCGCGGTGTATAGCGAGCCAATCGTCTCCGGTGACTATACGGTCATTACTGCCTCCGAAGTATCGGTTGGCATGGGGTTTGGCTATGGTATAGGCGGTGGGACTGCCTCTGAGGGAACTGAAGACGAATCAGCAAACCCAGACGATCTTGAGAGCCAGGGGGCTGCCAGTGGCGTTGGCGGCGGTGGCGGCGGTGGCGGCTTCTCGGCGGCACGGCCGGTGGCTGTGATCAGCATCGGTCCCAGGGGTGTACAGGTTGAGCCAGTCAAGGACGTCACCAAAGTCATTCTTGCGTTGCTCACGGCGGCAGGCAGCATGCTGATGATGGTGAGCAGAATGCGTACGGCGAGTCGGCGCTAACGTTTTCAGCGAAAGGAGGAGGAATGGAACTCACAACTGTTACCATTGAAAAGCCGGAAGCGGTTAACTTCATTTTGGGCCAAAGCCATTTCATCAAGACAGTCGAAGACTTGCATGAGGCGATGGTCAATGCCGTACCGGGCATCAAGTTTGGCCTGGCTTTTTGTGAGGCATCGGGGGCATGTCTGGTGCGCTGGACGGGCACCGACCAGGCCATGATTGAGCTGGCCAAGAAAAACGCGATGACGCTTTCGGCAGGTCACAGTTTCATTATCTTTTTGGCTGAGGGCTTTTTCCCAATTAATGTGCTGAATGCCGTCAAGATGGTGCCAGAAGTGTGTCGCATCTTCTGCGCCACGGCAAATCTAACTCAGGTCATACTTGCCGAGACTGCTCAAGGATGGGGTATCCTGGGCGTTGTGGATGGTTCCAAGCCCAAGGGCGTCGAAGATGACGAAGGCATCGCCTGGCGTAAGGGCTTCTTGCGGCAGATCGGTTACAAGCTAGGGTGAGACAATCTCTCGTAGCCTTTGCCAGGCGGCCTGTTCGCGGTCGGCAATGTCCAGCATAGGCGTAGTAGCCTCGGGCAGCAGGGTGGACGGATCAGGCGCCGTGTAGGCTTGTTTGAAAATGTGTGCCACCCTTTGCCATTGGTCACCGATCGCATAAATCTCCTGACCAACTTCAGCCAGTCGACCATCGCCGGTAATGTTGGCGGCCTCTTGAAGAAAACGGCCGTACATATACCGGAAGATGCCGCCGCCTGTGCCGCCCATTGCGTCGATGAAAATGAAAATGTTGAAACAGGCATGGCGCAGGCTCTCTTCATCCATCATGTTTGGCCACTGGAGGGTGCGCTTGGCTGCTTTGCGAATTCCCTTAATGCCCAGATTGGTGATGGGCGGCTCGAGCATACCGGCTGCCACTTCTCGGATCGCCTCTTCTATCTCTTCGGCGTTTGGCGGCCTCTTGTGGGCAAAGTCGAAGGTGTACCAGGTATGCCGGGGCGGGAAGGGTTTGAAGTGTGAACCCCGCGCTTGGGCCAGGTCTTTCAGCGATATGGGGTGTAGGCCCTCATCGCGGTCGGCGATGAGGGCCCGGCCCGCTGGCCACCCTGCTTCGCTTGGGCGGCTGTCGGCCGGTTCGTAGCCGGCGACCACTACCACGTGACCCCCGAAGTGATAATCTTCCGGCAAGTCGAGGTAGGGCAG
Source organism: Anaerolineales bacterium (assembly GCA_020343875.1). Classification (GTDB taxonomy): domain Bacteria; phylum Chloroflexota; class Anaerolineae; order 4572-78; family NAK82. The sequence goes on from CP070811.1 coordinate 3,312,532, forward strand.
AAAGCCCATATCGACGTGAATCATGACCGGCTCACCTGCTGCCAGCATATCTAGCAAGGCTTTTTCCGCCTTGCGCCCGCTGCTGGTACGAAAGGCTTCAATTCGCACGCCGGTACGTCTACCCGTTGTCTTCTCTAGCCCTTCCTCGCCAGGTCGGCCCGTATTGGCCCGTCCTCCGTAGAAGGGCAGGGTGCCCTTCATGTGCCAGTAGACGAAGCCTACCCCAGCTCCCAACCCCAGCAACATATCCTCACTGATGGGATAGCCCTGAAACTCATAAATGTGGCGCATTGAACCGGTGACGCAATGATGAGTGGTCAGTGATTTGAAACCTGCTATTGGCTCCAGTGTCACGGTTATCCTCCCCTGAACCTAGGTGACATAAGCTCCATGAAACCATTTCACTTCAGCTTCGATCCTCCTGGTGCTACTCAGCATCAGGGCGCACTCGCCCTGGCGTAATCCTCCGGGGTATCAATGTCAAACAGGACCCCCGGGTGGGAGACCGGCACGCGTTCGGCTTGCTCAACATAGGACCCCATAACTGCCCGACCACCAGTGTCGCCGGTGAGGCGCTGCAGTTGGGGGAAGGCTACTCGATCAAACAGGACAGGATTGCCACGCCGCTGGTCGTATTCCGGCCAGACAACAGGGGCCAGGGTGACTTGATGGCGTTCGATCAGGGCGTCGATGATGGCAGGGGTGACGTCTGGCTGGTCGATCAAAGGGAATAGGGCTGCGCTCACCGTTGCAGGTAAGGCAGCCAGGCCTGCCTGCACGGAACTGCTTTGCCCACGTGCCCAATCTGGGTTGACAACGATCGTCACCGGTCGGTCGCCCAGGGCAGCCTGGCAGGATTCGGCTTGGTGGCCCAGCACGACCACGACGGGCTCTGCTCGGGAGGCCAAGGCTACATCCACCACGTGACTCAACAACGTGCCCTGGCCCCAGGATAGCAGCTGCTTGGGCTGTCCATATCGCGTCGACGCGCCCGCCGCCAGTACCACGGCGGCGACCCGCCCGCAGACTTCAGCCACGGGGTCCTCGTGCAGCACCGCGCCGACGACCACGGCATCAATTCGCTGATGAGCCAGCAACAGGCCAGCCAGGCGCCGGGCAGCGGCTCGCTGTGCTTTGGTTTCAACTTTGTTGATGAGGGGCACTGCCCGGGCGCCCGGCGGCAGTCCCTTCAATCCCCCCTGAGGATGAGCCAGAACCGCTGTGACGATTTCTGGCGTCACCTCCACGCCGGTTTCGACGCCGGCCAACTCCGCCACACGCCCGGCCCGATGGACGTATTTGTCGGTTAGTGGGCGGCCCAATGTATCTACGCCAACCACGGGTACCAGCAGCGTGGTGCAGTCGGGGACCACTGGCTCGTGGTCAGCGGGAGCTTTAAAGGGGCGCATGCGTGAGCCGTCGGCTTCGTTGAGGATGGCATCCACTTCTGGTAGAGAGGCCATGGCTTTCACAGCTTCTGGCTTCACCCCAAAGGCTTTGCCAATCTCAAGGTCTGGCTCTCCAATGACCAGGGTGTGCGGATGCGAGGCGAGTTGCCGGGCCAGGGAGGTGAGAAGTTGATGGGTAGGTTGGCCTCTGGCATGGATGATGTGATGGGGAGCCAGGGCAATTTGGGCTGTAAAGATGCGGGTAGTGGTTGTGGTAACCACTCGCCTACCCTGGGCAACGAGTTCATCGGCCAGGCGGAACATGGCGGTTGTTTTGCCGCCGCCCCCAACAAAGGCGAGTATTTCCCCAGGCTGCATGCGTAGCGCGCGATTCAAGTCCATTGACCCAACCTGCCAGGTGCTGTATATATCACGTATGCGTGTACGCGCGTGCTGGTCAGCGCAGGGCAAGCCGGGTCCAGCCTGCCTGCGGCCTATGCCTTGCTCTCCACGCTCTGATTCAGCCAGGCTAAAATTGCCTCCAGCACAGCGCCGCCGATGGCCAACGATTTCTCTGACATGGTGAAGCAATGAGAATCCACGTCCCGCGGGTCCAGGTCACCGATCTTGAGGCCCCTGGTCACCGGGGCGCTGGGATGAATCAGCCCGCGCAATACGCCATCGAACATCGCATAGACTTCGTGGCCATTCACGTGGCCAATCACGTCTCCCTGGCGAAGCCGGTCACCGACCCGAACGACAGGATGCAGGAACCCGTCAGCCGGGGCGCGGATTACCCGGCCCCTGGCGTAGCCCTTCACCTTGCCGGGCGTTTTGGTATCGGGCTGGGGAGAGCCCTGGTAGAGGATTCGGGCCATCCAATGCCCGCGGTTGGTCTCAATGGCAGCGTGGCAGTCCACGCCAGCCGTAAAGCCCGGCCCCAGGGCGATGACCAGGGGTGCGTCAGTGATGCGAGTGCCGGTGTTGTGCTTGGCCATAATGCCATCCACCAGCACGGCTGGCTTGAGGATGTGCACCGCCCGGGCCTCTGGATCTACCAGCACAGGGATGCTTTCCCCCTGCCGGGCGAGGCTCAATGCCTGCCGAGGCTCGTTTACTCGCCGGGCGGTCACCCCTTCGACAGTTGCCTCATCTTCGTAGACTGCCTCACCAAAGCTTACGGTTCGGCGTACCATCAAGGGCGTGGGGAGTTCGGTCATCAGGATGGGGAAGCCGGATCGGTATAGACGATAGGCGATCCCGCTGGCCAGGTCTCCAGCACCTTTGATAAGACCCAGGGTATCAGGAAAAAGCATGGCAACGTTCCGTGTTGTACAAGGGATCGGGATTGGATGCCTTCGAGAGCCAAGTTTCCCGACGGCTTGAGTCGATTGGTCTTGCCCTGTTTGATACAGATCCCAGGCAAAAATTAATTCTATCCTATGCATAGCATTTTGTCCATTCACCCGGCTTGGTTGGCGGGACAATCGCACGAACACAATATACTTGAATCCTTGTCCTGCTTGCTCGGCCTGGATTGACAAATCCAGGCCGTACACCGCTGGATTGTCAACACTTGCACCGCACGCAAGTGCAGGTGTCCAGCGGGAGCAGGTTCGAGAATCTTGGTATGATGCGATTGCCTTGCACCGGCCCTGGCTTGGTTGGCGATATTGGGCGCTTTTAGCCTGTCGTTACTTGACACGCCTTCTCTTTTGCTCTAGACTTTGCTGATAAGTTGGGAGTAGAGGGACCCCTTCCATCTTGCGTAAGACTTGCCCGTGGCAACCCTTTTGGAGTACAACCAAACAACATTCGAGTTCAACCAGAGAGAGGAAGACGGATGAGCGAAGCAATCGCTAAAGTTTGCCACTACACTGATGTACCGGCTGAGATCTTCGGTGACCAGGCTCCTGGCGTGACCATCCGCTGGCTGATCGACGAGGACAAAGATGGCGCGCCGGTCTACGCCCTGCGGCTTATTGAGGTAGCCCCCGGTGGCCACACACCCGATCATAGCCACCCTTTCGAGCACGAGAACTTTGTCATTGAAGGGTCAGGGCGCGTGCAAATTAATGGCGAATGGCACCAGGTGGGTGTGGGCCAGGTTGTATTTGTGCCGCCCGGCGCGCAGCACACCTACGTAAACGCCGGGCAATCGCCGTTTAAGTTTCTGTGTGGCATTCCGGTCTCGCGGCTGATGCCCAAAGGTTGAATCAACGCAGTCAGGACAGGCCCAAAACAAGAACCGTACCGGGTTCGAATGCCTGCCTGGCAAGGCGGGGATGTTTTGCGGCGAGCGTTAGCCGAGCCAGCAATCCAGAGTATCCAGCAGGCGGCGCACGCCAACGGGGATGAGGTCACCTGCCACGCCGCTGCCTTTCACGTCCATGCCCACCAGGTGCAGTCCCTGGATAGGGGTGACCGGGTCCAGCCGTTGTTCTCCCGTCTGGCCAAAGGTCTGCCCGCTCTCGGTGCCGGGCCAGGCCCCAGTGAAGAACATGGGCACGTACCAGACCAGGCTTTGGTCGAAGGCGGGAAACAGGGCTTGCATATCGGCCCATGCCAACCCAAGCTCGGCTCTTCGATCGTCATCGCAGACAGGAAAGAAGGCATCGTACAGGTGCAGCCCTTCCCGGCTGAGGCGTGGGTCGAGTCGGGTAGGGGAGAAAACACCTACTAACCGCTGGCAGCCGGGCGTCATCACAATCGGGGCGTCATCGAACAGAGGCTGGCGGGTGGCGCAGAATAGAGCGGCACAATCTACCCCTTTCAGTCCGCGTAAGCGCTCCAGGTAATCAGGTGGCAGGTTTTGAGGGCCAACCAGTTGGACCAGCTGGCCGGGGCCGCCGTTGTGCAATATTACGCTGGCCTCCACATGCCGGTCGGCCGCCAACTCGATACCGCTGGCGCGGCCGTCGCTCACCAGGATGCGCGTCACGGGGGTGCGCAGAAAGAGGTCGCCCCCGGCTTCGCGCAGTGTGCGGGTCAACCCCTTGATGATAGTCCGCACTCCGCCTGTGGGCATGGCAAAATCAACCCCAGCCAAGCGCGCGTCGAGAGTGATCTGGACGTATTCGCTGGCGGGCATAAGGTGACAGCTGAGCCCGGAGGCGGTGGCGGCGATGGCGTCAACAGCGCCTAGCAGATCAGGGTCAGCGGAGAAGCTGGCCATGTAGTCGTGGGCACTCGTATCAGGGGGTGCGTGCTGCCGTCCTCTGGCGATGGCTCGCAGCCACGCACGTCGGGCGTCGGCGGTCAGCAACTCTAACAGCGAGGGGGAGTGCCGCCTATCCGGGCAGCGGATGCTGTATTGCTCGCTCAGCCCTACGTCGTCCAGCGATCGGTAGTCAATCTGAATGCCCAGATCAGCCAGAAACCGTCCGATGTGACTCTTGGGGCCCAAGCTGGTCCACGCGCCGGTGGTTACGGCCGCGCCACGGTAGTCGATCTCTGTATAGCGACCGCCGGGGAAACCCAGCTTCTCAAAAACGGCGACGCTGTGGCCGGCCCGGGCCAGCGCCGCCCCGGCCATCAGCCCACCTATGCCTGCACCGATGACTACGGCGTTGTACCGCTGGCGTATGCGCGGTCGATAAGGCTTCAGAGGCGCGTCGGGCACGAAGCAATCGTTGGGGCAGACATAATAGCACAGGTTACACTCCGTACAACGATTGGCCAGCACCTCGGCCCAACCATCGGTGGCGATAGCTTGATAAGGACAGGTCAGGACGCAATAGGCGCAGCCGGTGCAGCGCTCCCGGATGAGCCTCATGCCTTAGCTGGATCTTTCTTTGCTGGCCATCAGCACCTGCCACTCACCCTTCTGAACGATTTTCTCATCTTGGTTGAGCATCCATACGTCGAAGATGACCAACCCACCCCCCAGGCGAGGCATTGGTTTTAGCTCTTTGCAGCGCGCCTTGAAGTAGACTGTGTCCCCGATGAAGACGGGTTGGCTGAATTTCCATGATAGCTCACGGAAGGCCAGGGCCGTCCCTTCAATGAATCCCAGGCGAGCTGCCAGGCCAGACGCAATGGACAGCACCAGCAGGCCATGGGCAATACGCTTGCCGAAGGGGGTCCCCTTGGCAAACTCCGCGTCGGTGTGGAGCTGGTTGTAGTCACCCGAAAGGCCAGCAAAGTTCACTATGTCAGCCTCGCTGATGGTACGACCTGGGCTGAACACCTCAGAGCCAATCT
>CP070811.1:3318222-3321674 GCA_020343875.1 Anaerolineales bacterium
ATAGCGCCCTTCCAGCTCTGTCGAGGACATGACCGAGTCTGAGGCAGCAAGGGCTTGCCCATGGGAGATGTCTCTGCCTGGGGGTAATATAGTGTCTGTCAAAACGACGGCCTTTTCCATTGCTGAGCGGGTGAAGCCCTAACCGGCCAATCGACGCAATACCATCAAGGTTACGTCGTCGGAGGCAGAGTTATCACCCACGAAGGCGCTCAATGAGCCATCAATAGCGTCCAACATGGCCTGAGCCGAGCCTTGGCGAGCGGCTTGGGCGCTTGCCAGCAGGCGCTGCTCACCGAAGATGTCACCTTCCGAGGAAAAGGCCTCGGTGATGCCATCCGTGTAAAAGACAACCTGGTCACCGGGCTGCAGGTGGGCGACCCGCTCCTCCCAAAACATGCCTTCCCATACCCCCAGGGCCATGCCTCCCTTGTCAAGCCGCTCCACCCGCCGGGTGCGGAATCGGGACAACAGCGGCGGAGGATGCCCCGCAATGGCATATACCAAGCGTCCCGTCCCTAGATACAGGACGGCATAGACACCGGTGACGAACATACCAGACTGAGCGTCAGGAATCAGCAACTCATTGACGCGAGACAAGACGGCAGCCGGCGAGTCATCTTCTAAGGCGGTCGCCCGTATCAAGGTGCGGGTGAGTGTCATGAAGAGGGCAGCCGGCATCCCCTTGTCAGCCACGTCGGCAATGACCAGTCCTAACCGCCCGCCGGGGAGCTCAAAAAAGTCATAAAAATCTCCCGCCACCTGGCGCGCCGCCCGCCACGCAAAAGCCATCTCCCATCCAGGCAGATGCGGCAGTTGGCTGGGCATGAGAGTCTGTTGAATCTCGCGGGCGAGCTGCAATTCTCGTTCCAGACGCTCTCGCTCGGCCATCTCCTGTTGAAGCCAATCATTTTGCACGGCCAGAGCTGCCTGTTGAGCAATACCGCCGATAATCTCCCTTCGCCTGTCACGAAAGCGGTCAGGCGGGGCAGATTCTTCCAGCAACATAACGCCCAGGACCTCTCCTTTGATCGAAAGAGGAACGGCCAGCAACGAGTGTGCATGGTGCTTTGCCCGCTGTCGGCGACGCTGCTGTGTGGTAGAGCGCAGAAATGCCACGAAATCGTCCGCGAAGCCAGACGGAATCAAGTCATCCAAACCAGAAAAGGCATCCAGAGACAGCAATTCATCGCTCTGGCGGATAGCATCCAGAAGGGGAAAGACACCGGCCTGGTAACGCCGAGTCAGTAGCTCTGCCTCAACGTCGCGAGGAATGCCATAGGCCTGGGTGGGCCGGAAAAAGGCCCGCCCATCCTCCCACAGGAAGACGATACACCACTCCACGCCCACCAGCATGGGGGTAATACGGACGATGGCACTTAGAATGTCATCCAAATCATTCAGTCTGACCACCGCCTGGGCCACCTGCAGCAGCGCCGCCGACACGTAGGCCTCTTCCTGGCGAGCTTCCAGCAGCCGGGTATTCTCGATGGCAGTCGCCGTCTGATGAGCGATGCCCTGTATCATGGCCAGCCGCTCCCCCTCAAACTCAGGCCAGTTGCCCCGATAATCCATCAGCATGACACCCAGTATTTCACCCCGGGCGAGCAAGGGCAATATCAAGAGCGACTCGAAGCCCAAAGCCCAAGCAACGTCCTCCGGCAGGCGGGGGTCGCGGGCCGCATTCTGAATGAAAACAGGCGCCTTGATCAGGCCCAAGTGATCGAAGGCCGGCACGTCGCCTGGCGCAACCCGCCACTGTTCGAAGAAGGCATGCTGCGCCGCAGAAAGCCCTTGAGCAACGACCGGCACATAAGCCCAGGATGTGTCAGCCCAGCGTTCCTCCTCTGAGCGCAAGAGCAAAGCGCAGCGGTTCACACCCACCAGCATGGGTAGCAGGCGGACCACGGTCTCCAGCACCTCATCCAGCGTGGTTAACGATCTAGTGGCTTCAGCCACCTGCAGCAGCACGGTGGCGATCCATGCTTGCTCTTGAGCCGCTTCGTAGAGGCGAGCGTTCTCGATGGCCACGGAGGCATAGCTGGCGAAAGCGGCAGTCATCGCCCGAGACTCGGCTCCATACCGACCCGGGGTACGGTGAGCCAGCACCAATAATCCCAACTGTTGATCACCGACGCGTAGGGGCGCAGCGATGGCAGAATAATCGGGCGAGAACTTCAGCGCAGCCTCCAGGGGTCCCGAAGAAGGTTGCGGCGTGCGAATAGACGGTTGGTCATCACGCAGTGCCTGAGCCAGCCAGGGCGTGGTCTCCAGCAAAAGATCGCCAGCGTCGGCCAATTCATCCGTCGTACAGCCATAGACCGCAGCCACGCGCAGATGGTCATCCCGCAAAAGCCAGATGGCAGCCGCATCGCAGGGAAGCGTGCGCTCCAATTCAGTCAAGACCGCATCCAGCACCTGGTCGAGGGCCAGATCAGCAGAAAGAAGACCCGCCACCTCACGCAAGCTATCGGCCACTTGGCGGCGCCATCGCTCGGAATGGTATAAGTTGGCGTTGCGAATGGCCACGGCCACGTTGTCAGCCAATGCCTCGAACAGGAAGCGATCATGGTCGCCGAAAGCATACCGACGGTCACTCTGCACGTCAAGCACACCCAACACTTCACCCCCGAACACAAGGGGCACAGCCAGCTCAGCACAGGTGTTATCAGGAGGCAACTCCGAGGGACGATAGCGAGGGTCGCAATCCACATCGTTACTCAGCACCGTCTCCCCATGCCGGGCCACCCAGGGGATGATGCCCTTGGGATCGTCCAGGTCATACATCAAGCCTCGCGCCTGCAAGACCTGACTCCGGCGGCCACTGCCCGCCTGGTAGATAACTTGCCGGCGAGTGGGGTGGACGGTAAAAAGGTGAACGAAGGGATATCCAAATCGCTGGTGAATCAGAGCAACCACTTGGTTAAGAAGCAGATCCAGATCGAGAATAGAGGCAACCGCCCGGCTGACTTCGGCCACAGCCGAGAGCTGGTCAGCCTGGCGGCGAAGATCCGCATACAGGCGAGCATCTTCTACAGCAACGGAGATATTGTGAGCTAAGGCGCGCAAGACCAGCATATCCGTCTCGCGAAAATCGCCGGCCTGATCGCTTTGCACATCCAGCACGCCCAGCACGCGATTCTCGATCTTAAGCGGCAAGGCCACTTCGGCGCGGGTTTCGGGCAGCGCGTCCTCATAGCGATAGCGGGCTTCGCGGCTCACGTCATTGGCCAGGATTTCCTCGCCCGTGTGGGCCACAGAACCGATTATGCCCTCCCCCAGTCGGACGTGCAAAGTCGGCGCAGGGCCGCTTTGCCCACCCGGCTGAGAGCGAAGTGGGCCGGCACTGGCCCGCAGTCGCAAAGCTTGCTGGCCTGGTTCCAAAGTGAAGAGAGCCACGTAGTAATACTTGAAAGTTTCGAGGACGAGATCGGCCACCCGGTGAAAGAGCTCAT
>CP070811.1:3321774-3335325 GCA_020343875.1 Anaerolineales bacterium
CATTCGCGGCAGTGTGGGCCGCTACAGGGATTTCACGTCGGCATTTCTGCCTCGCCGGGATCACTTGCGTCAACGTTGGGAGCGAGTCAACGCAGTGGTTTCTACTCAAGAGATGCCTCCAATTGAAGTCTATCAGGTTGGCGATGCGTATTTTGTGGTTGATGGCAACCATCGGGTCTCGAATGCACGACAAGAGGGTATGAAGACGATCGCGGCATATGTATGGGAGTTCGTGACCCCCGTGGGATTAAGCGCTGAAGCTGATCTGGACGAGGTGATCATCAAGTCAGAGTATGCCGAATTCCTCAACAAGACGCATCTCGACAAGTTACGACCAGGACAAGAGATTATATTCACCTGCCCCGGATGTTATCCAGAGCTAGAATGCTTGATTACCATGTTTCGAGAGGCGTTAGAGGAGACGCAAGGGCAGGAGATTTCATATGAAGATGCTCTACTGTCGTGGTACGATATGATCTACCGCCCTGCAGTTCACGAGATTAAGAAAAGTGGGATATTGGGGCGTTTTCCCCGCCGGACGGAGGCGGATCTTTTTGTCTGGATGTGGCAACACCAGAACAGGCTGCTTGCGCATTTTGCTTCCAGCCCAGTCCACAGAGTAGTGGAAGCCCTTTCCTCGCTGGTCAGATGGCCCTGGTCAAGGATAAGACGTCTTCTATGATGAGACCCTACGCCGCATTATCGTGCGATTGGTGAGAGCGGTTGGGACAACACGCCTTTCGGATGCGCGATTTTGCCAGGCGCACAAAGGAGCTTATTCAAGTGCATACTCAAACCAAAGAACGCACCAAGCGGAATGTTGTTATCTTCGCCGTGCTGGTTCTGGGGTTGGCCGTTCTGGCAGGTGCCATTGAACCGCTGACCGTTCCTCCCGGTGCTGAACCCGGCAGGCCAGGACTGGGCCAACTATTGTGGATTATGGCGCCGCTGGGGGTTATGTTGCTGCTGCGCATCCTGGGTGGCGACGGCTGGGCCGATTTTGGTCTACGACCGAATTTCAAGGGTAACCGCTTCTGGTGGCTGGTCAGCGTTTTGATCTTCCCGGTGGTCATCAGCATATCCGTGCTGCTGGGCGCGTTGTTGGGCGGCCTGGCGTTGAACGTGAATATGTTTTCCGCTTTGGTAGCCGCCCTGTCGGCGGGGCTGATTTCGGCCTTGATCAAGAATGTCTTTGAAGAGTTTGCCTGGCGTGGTTACCTGGCCCCGAAGCTGTACTCGCTCAATATGAATATCTGGCTCTCGCATGCCATGGTTGGCATGATCTGGGGCGCCTGGCACTTACCGTTTGTCTATCTCTTCTGGCCTTACCTCACGCCGGATATGTTGTGGTACTTCGTGCCGCTGTTGTGGGTGGGCACCTTCAGCCAGAGTGTGGTTTACGGCGAAATCCGACTGGCCACTGCCTCAGTGCTGCCGGCATGGGCCATGCACACTATCGGCAATGCTATCGGCAACGCGCTCCTCCTTAGCAGTTTTATACAGTTTAATCCGGGGTGGGAGCCATTGGTCTCCCCGGGCGCGGAGGGCGTCGTCAGCATTGTTCTCATGTTCGCTATCGGGTACTGGCTACATCAGCGACGGAAGAATATTGAGCGACTTCGATCAAACATATTGACAATCGCCAGATCGTAGGATGGATTGCGGTGGGTTTTTCTACCGTCATCACCTGCTTCTGGGCATTCTGGGGCATCATCGAGAACTTCCACGAAGGTTGGCATTACGAGTCCTTGCTGCCGAATGTGGGATTAATGTTCGTACAGTATCTTAGCCCGATGCTCATCTTTATGGGAGTGACGCTGATTTCAATTTCCCGGCCCCGGTTTGGCGGTGGCCTACACGTGATCTTCGCCTTGCTCGTCGCCTGGTTCTTTCAAGCATTGACCAACACGGTCACGCTTTTCCTCATCGTGCCACTGATTGGGATTGGTGCGCTCTATTGGTTTGGCCGTCCCCAACCACGCAAGATAGCTGTCTCTCTGGCTATTGGACTTCCCATTCTGACCCTCATCATCTCTGGCATTGAACCCGTCCTCCGAGTGTCCCAACGCATTGATGATGGTAATCTCCAGGCCCGATTGGTGTATGGAAATGGGGTGAATCTCATCTGGGCTGCCGATGGACCAGGATGGCCGCGCACAGGGACAAACTGGTATGAAGCACAGCAGATGTGCCAGCGTCTCAGTGAAGATGGCCTGAGCGTTGCCGCCGTTCCGCAGCACATTTGGCGATTGCCGACGGTGGATGAAGCCGTGCGTTCTATGGCTCGCCACAGCCAGAACAGCAGTGGGGTATGGGATGCAGAAATTGCCAAGGCTACCTACAAAACGACCCCTGATAAGGAGTCGCCGCTGTGGAATGTCCATTCCCAGGTGATTTATTGGTGGACGGCGACAGAGGCAGATGAAGAACACGCCTACATCATTGCCTATGATGGAAAGGTGTGGTCGAGAGCAAAGCAATTTAGTCCGGCATATTTAGGGTTACGATGTGTAAAACAACCGTAACCGCTTTTGTAAAACCGAACGGTACAAGCTTGAGAAAGGAGCCGCCTATGACGCGGGGGTGTGGAGGATGTCTCCCCATCTCACCCTCGCCATACGCACCAGGTGAGACCGAAGGCTTTCATAAACCGCAAATCTGCCGGTAGGTGGCTGGTCACTCGCGAAGCGATGGGAGCGCATTATGGCAAGTGCCCCGATAAGGAGCAAATTGACCGGACTCCAGGCAGAGAGCTGGACAATGAGTAACGCCTGAATACGCCCCTTTCCGGCAAGCTGATAGATTTATAACATATGGAGTCAAATAATGGCTGACACAGGCTTCAATCTATCCATCTTTGAAGAATTCCTGGGGGCAGCTGCTATTGCTGCCAGCATTGTGACCAGCCCGTTGTTGCGACCGTGGTACCGCAAATGGGGTGCGAGCGATGCCGAGGTCGGGATGTCCTTACCTGGGGATGAGCTGGTGCCCGACCCGAGGCTGGAATCGACCCGCGCCATCACCATCCAGGCGCCCGCGTCTGTGATCTGGCCCTGGTTGGTGCAAATGGGGCAGGGCCGCGGCGGGCTGTACAGCTACCAACGCCTGGAAAACCTGATCGGCTGTGACATCCACAACGCAGACCGGATAATATCTGAACACCAGAACTTGAAAGTTGGAGACCGGGTACGCCTAACCCCGCAGGACAATCCTTCTTTTGACGTGGCCACCATCGTACCCGACTCGACACTCATCCTGCGTGGAGACATTCCCAATCCACAGGGTAAACCTACCACCTGGATTTGGATCTTTTACTTGAATCCTATCCAGGAAGGTACAACCCGGCTGATTCTTCGATCACGTTTGGATTATGCCTCGAGTTTTGGCAATACGTTGATGTGGCGGGTTTTTACAGACCCCATCGCCTTTAACATGGAGCGCCAGATGCTCCAGGGTATCAAGGCGCGGGTGGAAGCGTCCGCCTCCAATTAATTTGCTTGTTGGACACAGATACCCACGATTGGCACAGATTACACTCTATTTCCTGGCCTACTTCGCCGCCATCGTGCAAAACATAAGATGTGACAGTTTTTCTTCCTTGCTATGCCATCCTGTGGTTACGGTTTCCAAAATCATGGTCAAGAAAGGGGGCATCAAATCATGACCAATCAAAAGGTCGAAACTGCCAAGCGTATCGGTACCGGGTTAGCCTTCTTCCTGTACCCCTTGTCTGCCTTTATCGCATTTATTGCGCACCCCAATCTTCTGAGTCTCGAAGTCGGCGTGGCAGTGAGCGACAAAGTGGCAGAGTTTCACAACAACACCTTCATGCACTTTGGACACTTCTTGATGGTGTTGAGTGTTCCGCCGCTAACCATGGTTATCGTCAAATTCATGAGTATGCTGAAGGGGCGCGGCGCGTGGTGGGGGTTCATCGGCGGCGTGATGGCGCTTTACGGAGCCCTGGCTCTGGCTGTGCAGAAAACCGCTCTGTGCCTGGTGATGAGCGCTTTCGACACCCTGCCGGAGGCAGTGTACGTTCAATTGATGCCTGCCATTGAGGCCCTGTTCAACTTGAAGGGCTATCTGGCCATCGTCTACCTGTTGCCTCTGCTCCCGATTGGCGTTCTGATCCAAAGTGTCGGTTTGTATCGGGCGAACGCAATCCCCCGCTGGCAGAGTGTTGTCATCATCGTCGCCATGCTGGGCATGGGAGTCTCTGCTGCCGTTGATATCGACCTGTTTGGCCTGGTTGCTACACTGATCCTCGCCATCAGTTGGTTCCCCCTGGGTTTTCAGCTTATCAAGGGCAATTTGGAATGACAATCGCAGGGCAGAGGCTTACCGGGCGATATGCCGGCTTTCATTCGTTCACCTCAACGGGCGGTTATGGCATACTTGATCCACGAGTCGCCTGGATGGGGCCAAGCGGCTGTCGAGTCCGAATAGCCAGCGGCGTCACTGTCCCTCGAAGCACGCGAAAGGAGCATCGGGCATGCTACGGCCAACTCTGATTACCTGGATACTCATCGTCTTCGGGCTTCTAACCTGTGGACCCCTGTTGTATGCGCAACTGGTGATGCTGCTGCAACCCCACAGTCAGAAAGCCAAGGATATTATGGTGGGCAAAGGCGAGGACTGGCGAGACACAAGCCACTTCAAATCCGCCTATGCTCTGGCCTGGGCGGATTGGATATTCTTTATGCCTGTGTTGGTGGCTGGGATTGCCGGTGTGCTCCTTGGCCAGGCTTGGGGTTTTGTCTTGTTTGCGGTAGCCGGCGCAATTCAACTCTATATCAATCTATTTCTCTGGTTTTTTGAAAGGGAGTACGTCTATCCTGCAGCCGGGCCCTTGGCCTACTACACCTACGTTTGGGGCAATTTTGTGTATTGGGGAGCTGCTACCCTGGTCTATTCATTGCTCCGGCTGAATGGTATCTCGTAAGGCGGGTTTCTGCCAGTTGAGGACGTCTTCCCAGCCCAGTCCGCCCGGAGATTGATCTCCGGGGCAAACTGTGATCCGGCGGTACGGCGTTAGGACCGTGGGTCACGGCCTCGCCTATAGCGTTTGGGAAGGCAAGTCACGTGGACCATGACATCCTCAAACCAACCCTATCAGGAGGAGAGCCAACATGAACATCATCTGGGGAGTGATTCTTATCGTAGTCTCTTCGATTGGCTGGCTAGGGCAGTCCATGACTGCCCTATGGCCGACAGTGGCTACCAAGCTGAGCCTGACCGAACCCGAAGCTGACGTCGATCCGGCATTTTATGCAGATGTGCGAGGTGAGGCGGTTTGGGACACGCTGATCCTGTGGACATTGCCGGTGGCGGGCGTACTACTCCTGTTGAACAGTCCCTGGTGGGTTTACTTTGGGCTGGTGGGCGGCGGTATGTACCTTTACTTCGCCGGGCGTGGGATTGTCACCCGCCTGGTAATGCAACGCCGTGGAATCCGGATTGGGAAGCCAGAAACCCTGAAACAGGTGTATGTGTTTCTGGCCTTGTGGGGCCTGGTAGGCGTGGTCACGCTGGCTATGGGGGTGGCGGCGCTGCCTTTACCGTAGCCGCATCTGTCCCTAATCTCGATTCGCTATTTGCGGCCTAAGCCAGGCTCCGGCGCGCCCACAAGCGCCACCCTGTTCCCAAATACAACCTGGCCCTGCTCCATATCATAGTGGGCCTGGCCGACACCTGCGAAGGCATACACCTCACCCAGACACGGATCGATCTTCCCATCCAAAACCAGTTGATTGTAAGCAGCTGCTTGCTCATCATTGGTCCCATGGGAGCCTTGGAGCCGCTTCTGGCGCACCCAGTGATAGCGGAGATCCACTGAAGCAGAGTAGCCTGTTGTCCCCGCGCAGATGACAACCATGCCGCCCGCCTCACAGACGAAGATGCTCGTCGGAATCGTTTCTTCACCTGGATGCTCGAAGACGATGTCCGGATTGCGCCGTTCGCCAAGCACAGTCCAGATTGCTTTTCCAAAAGCCCTGCACCCAGCTGTCCACTCCTTTTGGCCGGCAGCCTCGGTCCAGTGTGGCGGAACGCCCCAATGTGAGAACTGGCGGCGATCAATGTAGCCTACGGCACCTAACTTCTTGCAGTATTCGCCGCGTTCATCATTTGACACGATGGCCACAGCCCGCGCCCCGTGTAGGTTGGCCAGCTGGATAGCCTGGCCGCCCAGGCCACCCGAGCCACCCCAGACCAGAACTACGTCTCCTTCCTTCAGGACGTTGCCTTCCCAGCCAAGCAGCATGCGATAGGCTGTGGTGCCTACCAGGGTGGGTGCGGCCGCCTCATCCCAACTCAGATGCGGCGCTTTGGGCAATACCTGGTGAGCCTGAGCGACGCTGAATTGAGCAAACGAGCCAAAGTTGGTCTCGTAGCCCCATATCTTGGCCGACGGCGCCAACATGGGATCTTTACCAGCCTGAATCCAGGCGTCTTCCAGGTCCCAGTGGCCGTGATGGACAACCACCTCATCCCCGATGGCGATGTTGTCCACAGCGTCCCCCACTGCATACACAATACCCGACAAATCGCTGCCACCGACATGGAAATCGTGTGGTTCGCCCATTTTCTGACGGACACGGATAACGTCAATCGGGATACCGCGAGCCGCCCAAACATTGTTGAAGTTGATGCCAGCCGCCATGACGCCGATTAAGACCTCGTGAGGCTTGATCTCAGGCACGTCAATCTCCTCCACTTGAAATGCCGTGCGTGGATCGCCGAAACGGTCCTGTCGAATTACCTGTGCCAGCATCTTCTGTGGAACCTTGCCGACTGGTGGCAAGGAGCCAATAGGGACAGGGCTAGACATGAGTGATTCCTCCTTTCGGTGCGGGTCGATTCCCGTTTTCAATACGCTGCGCTGCCTGGAAGGACATAAAGTTCCTGGTATATTGTGCCCATCTTCGCCCAATCAGTCAAATTGAGATCCGCCTCAGCCTGACCGCGATTCGGGCCTGCCAGTTTCAACACCTAGTATGTGCGAGTGTAGCTGACCAAGAAGTTGGCGTGGCAACTAATCTGTGGGAGAATCGTAGTAAAACTGGCTTGACAAGCCCGCACAAGTCTGCTAGAATAACCCCAGCTTGAGCGGAACACCTGTACCTTTTAACGGAACACTCCGATGATAAGGAGAAGGCCCACGAACAGGCGTAACCCCATTGGCAAGACATTCCAACTGCTTTCCCTCATGCTAGAAGGGAAAGATGGATCGTGGGGCGTTCGGGAACTGGCCCGTGCGTCTGGCTTGCCACCCACGACAGTGCACCGGCTACTTGCGTCGCTGGAAAACGAGGGGCTAGTCAGTAGAGAGCCTGAATCAGAAGGTTATCGAATCGGCTTAGAGTTCTACCGCCTGGCATGGCGGGCGGAAGCGCAGTTTCCCATACGAGATGTGGCCATCCCCTTTATGCGCAGCGTCGTGGCAGACTGCAGTGAGACTGTGTTTTTGGGACTCTACGACCCCACGCGCTTAGAGATGATGTTTGTGGCTGTCGCCGAATCAAGCCATCCCTTGCGCTACTTCATTCCGCTTAATCAATGGATACCAGTATATACCTCGGCAAGCGGAATGGCGATTATGGCGTTCCTTCCCAGGCAGGAGCGCGAGCAAATCGTCAAACATACCCAGCTGGCCCCCCTGACTGAATTTACCATTACCGATCCCATTCTGCTGGAGAAGGAATTGGTACGCATCCGGGCCACGGGATACGCATGCACCCACTCGCAGCGGACCGTGGGCGCCGTCGGTGTAGCGACGCCGATTTGGGGCCACAATAATCGGGTGATTGGCGATCTGGTGATTACCATCCCGGAGCAGCGCTTCGACGCCAGCCAGGAGCCAGAGTTGGCAAAGCTGTTGATCCATTATTCGAAATGTATCTCAGAGCATCTGGGCGTCCGGGTGCCAACTCAGCATGAAATTGATCAGCTTAGCAAGGAGGGAAGGTATGGACATTGATCTCAGCGGCCGGGTAGCCATTGTCACGGGGTCAGCCCGAGGCATTGGCCGTAGCATCGCCCACACATTGGCTCAGCACGGCGCTCGCGTAGCCGTAGCCGATATCGACCTCGAGACGGCCGCTAATGTTGCACAAGAGATTACCGATACGGGCAGGGAGGCCATTTCCGTTCAAGTGGATGTGACTGACTCTACCAGCGTGCAGGCCATGGTGAACCAGTGCCTGGCAGACTGGGGTACGGTGGATATCCTGGTTAACAACGCAGGCATTGCTACCACGCATATGGTGGAGGACATGTCTGAGGCTAACTGGCGGCGAGTGATTGACGTGAACTTGACCGGACCGTTTTTGTGCTGCAAGGCGGTGCTCCCAGTCATGCGCAGCAACGGCTACGGAAAGATTGTCAATATCTCATCGGTGGCCAGCAAGCGCATCAGCTACAACGCCGGAGCCAACTACACCGCGTCCAAGGAGGGCTTGTTGGGGTTCACGCGCCATCTGGCGTACGAGTTGGCTTCCTACGGTATCAACGTCAACACTGTCTGCCCAGGCCCTACTCTGACGCCCATGATGAGCGAGGTTGCCACTCCGGAAACGCTGCGCGCGAGGGAGAAGAGCGTGCCCCGAGGTCGCCTTTCCACGCCGGAAGAACAGGCCAACGCTGTGTTGTTTCTGGTGTCTGGGCTGGCTGACCACATCTTTGGAGTGGCCTTGGATGTGGATGGTGGCGCCTTGCTGGGCTGGTATGATGTGGAGACTTATCGAGTCAGGCGGCGACAGCCGTAGGCTAGCACCCACTGGGAAAGCAGAATAAAAGGAGAGAAAACTATGGTCAAAAAATGGGTGGACTTATCTCAGCCATTGTTCAACGGAATGCCCCGGGTCTCAGCCCATGGCGATGTGACTTTTTGGGTCGACCAGCTATCCATCCAGACACAATCTGGCGTCCTGGAACCTCGAATCACCCACATAGAGATGGCCGCCCATGTGGGCAGTCACATTGATGCAGCTGCTCACTTCGTCCCGGGCGCCAAGACAATCGACCAATACGCGCCGGATCGCTTCGTGGGGCCCGCCGTCGTGTTGGACGTGCGACGGGATGGCGTGGTGACGGTCACGGCGGAGGAGTTGCGGAATGCCGAGCCTGCTATCCAGCCCGGGGACATGGTGTTGCTTTATTTTGGGTATGCCGATCTCTTCCGCGATGAGGCGTACAGCTCACATCCTTACCTGTCCGATGACGCCGCCGACTTCCTGGTCGAGCGAGGCATCAACATCCTGGGAACAGACACGCTCACGCCTGACATGCCTGCGGTTCATCGCCCGCCTGGCTTTGACTGGCCGGTGCATAGGCGCCTGCTAGGTCACGATATTCTGGTTATAGAGAATCTGGGACCAGGTCTCAAGGAGATTCTCAATACGCGGGTAACGGTTGCGACCGTCCCGTTTCGGATTGAAGGTGGTGATGCTTCACCCATCACGCCCTTCGCGATAATCGAGTAAGGAGGAGCGATTATGACACGAGTAGAGCAAGATGCTCAGTCAGCTGAAATCTATCCCTCAGCTGATGCCTGGGTAGTAGAGGACGACAAGGTCTTCTTGATCGGCAGCCGCTGCCCGCAGTGCGGCAAGCACGCGTTTCCCCCGGCCAACTTCTGCGACAACTGTGGGAACAGCGCCGGGATGGAAGCGGCCAAGTTGAGCAACGCCGGCAAGTTGTACAGCTTCTCTGAAGTGCACGTGGCCCCCAAGGTGCTCACCACGCCTTACGTACTCGGCTACGTAGACTTCCCTGAAGACGTGCGTGTCCTGGGACAGGTAGAGCACACTGCGGCCGAGTTGCAAGTCGACGAGCCTGTTGAGGTGGTCCTGGGTGTCATTCGCCACTCGGCGGATGGCCAACCGGTCATGAGTTACAAGTTTCGCAAGAGAGAGGAGGGATAAGCCATGCGTGATGTATATGTTGCTGCGGTCGGCATGACTCGATTTGGAAAATATCCGGACCGACCCATCGAGGATATGGGGCGCGAGGCTGTGCTGAACGCTATAACTGATGCTGGCATACAGCGGAGTGATATCGAGGAAACATTCTGTGGCACAGGCTTTGGTGGTCCTCTTCTGGGCCAGCGCATCCTGCGCGACCTGGGCATGACCGGCAGGCCGATTACCAATGTGGAGAATGCTTGCTCAAGCGGGACAACTGCTCTGCGAGAGGGCATCACGGCCATCCGCCTGGGCCGGGTCGACACTGCCCTGGCGATCGGGATTGATAAGCTGACTCGATTTGGGACAGGCGGCACCGTTCCGCTAGAGACAACCGACATTGAAGTGGGCCAGGGTATGGTTATGCCGGCTCTGTATGCAATGCGCGCTCGGCGTTACATGCACGAATATGGCGCGACCTCAAAGCACCTGGCTATGGTATCCGTGAAAGCGCACAAGAACGGCGCCCTGAACCCCCTGGCTCAGTTTCAAAAAGTGGTCGACTTGGAGACGGTCCTGGGGTCGCGTATGATTGCAGACCCACTCACCCTGTACATGTGCTGCCCCACAGGGGATGGAGCCGCTGCGGTGATTCTTACCACCAAAGAGAAGGTCCAGCAGTGGGGCGTGCCTGGCATCAAGGTTGCTGCCTCAGTCCTCCAATCCGGACGCTATGAGACGGGTTTCCGCAACATGGCCGTCAACGAGCTGACCACCCGCACCAGCAAACTGGCATACGAGCAGGCTGGCTTGGGCCCGCAGGATATCAGCTTGGCTGAGGTGCACGACGCCTTTGCCATCGCTGAGATGCTATACTACGAGGCGCTTGGTTTCTGCGGGGCAGGTGAAGCCAAGAACCTGTTGGAGCGTGGCGAGACCGAGATTACCGGCCGCATTCCTGTTAACCCAGGCGGAGGTTTGAAATGCCGCGGCCACCCGGTAGGCGCGACGGGCGTGGCGCAGGTTTGTGAGGCAGTGTGGCAGCTGCGTGGCCAGGCAGGACAACGACAAGTACAGGGAGCGAAAGTAGCCCTAACGCACGCCACCGGCGGCGGAATCGCCGGGTTAGATCACGGCGCTTGCTCAATTCATATCTTCACAAACTGAGGAGGCCTTCATGGTCCCGAGTACGAACGCACGCTCAGGCCCGCTTTCTGACCTGCTGATCCTCGATCTGACATTGTTCATGGCGGGGCCGTATTGCACCCAGATCCTGGCCGACTTGGGGGCGCGGGTTCTCAAGATTGAACGGGAGACGGGGGATTATACGCGCACATTGCCGCCTCACTTTGTGAAGGGCAACAGCGCCTATTTCCACAGCCTCAATCGCAACAAGGAGAGCGTTGTACTTGACCTGAAGGCACCCAAGGGGCGAGATGTGTTTCTGCGGCTGGTGCAAGAGGCAGACATCGTGTTTGAGAACTTCCGGCCTGGAGTCATGGAACGATTGGGGCTGGGCTATTCTCAGCTGGCTGAGGCCAACCCGCGCATCGTGTTATGCTCCATCAGCGGGTTCGGTCAGGATGGCCCCTATCGAGAGCGACCAGCCTACGATATGATCGTGCAGGCGCTCTCTGGCTCGATGAGTATCACCGGTGAGCCAGGCCGGCGACCGGTGCGATTGGGAATCCCGCTGGGCGATTTGGCCGCGGGTATGTTTGGTGCCATAGGCGCATTGGGAGCATTCATCGAGAGCAAGGCCAGCGGCCAGGGACAGCATATCGATGTGTCTATGCTGGACTGCCAGATCAACATGCTCAGCTACCCGGCCGTTTACTACCTGGTAGCTGGCGACCTGCCAGGCCCGCAGGGGCGTGGACACATCAGCATCCCCACCTATCGCGCCTTTACCTGTGCCGATAACGTGGATGTCTGCGTCACAGCCACCACCGAGAAGATGTGGAAATCGCTGTGCCAGATGCTGGGTATGCCTGAACTGGTCAGCGATCCCCGTTTCATCACCAACGAGGATCGTCATCGAAACAAGGAAGCGTTGTGGGAGCAACTGGATGCGGCATTCCTCCAGCGTACCTCGCAGGAATGGCTCCAGCAGTTGCAGGAATTCGATGTTCCGGCAGCCCCGGTGAACACGGTCGACCGTGCCCTGGCCGACGTGCAGGTTCAGCACCGCAATATGGTGGTGACGGCCCAGCATCCCGACGGGGACACTATGCAGCTGTTGGGCAACCCAGTCAAAATGTCGCGGACGCCTGGCAACCCGTGCAACTGGCCGCCCGACGTGGGCGAACACACGCGTCTAGTACTTCAAGACACGCTGGGCATGACGCCCGATGAGGTAGCAGCACTTGAAGCCGACGGCATTGTCTTCTGCCAGCCAGAGGCGTAATCCAACAACCGCCGATTGGGAACGGTAGCTAGAAAGGAGGCTGACAGCCATGTTGGCTGTGGTCAAAACCCAACCTGAACCAGGTATTGAGATCCTGGATATGCCAGAGCCCACGCTGACCCAGGATGATCAGGTACTGCTGGAGGTGGGGGCGTGTGGCATATGCGGCAGTGACCTGCATTTCTACGAGTGGGCTCCCCACGCCCGAGACGAGATCACGCTGCCGCGCATTCTGGGACACGAGGTGGCTGGCACAGTGCTGGAGGTAGGCCGCGCCGTCACTCAGTTCAAGCCTGGCGACCGGGTAGTGACGGAAACCTGGGGTGGCTGCGGGCGGTGCTACTACTGCCGGTTGGGGCTGTTCAACCATTGCATCTACCAGACGCGCATTGGGCAGAAGGCCGAAGGGGGAATGGCCCCCTACGTCATTGTGCCAGATATCAGCCTTTACAAGATTCCCAGCCACATGAACTTCGACGAGGCGGCCGTGGTCGAACCGGTTGGGGTGGCATTGCACGGCCTTGAACGAATGGACTTGAAGCCGGGTGACAGCGTGGTCGTGATTGGGCCGGGCCCGATCGGGATCTTGGCCGCCATGCTGGCGGATCGGTCAGGAGCCGACCAGGTCATTGTCCTCGGCCTGGCGGTTGATCGCCGGCGCCTGGAGTTGGTGAGCCAGATGGGATATACCGTCATCGTGACTGATGAAGACGATGCGGTGGGGGCAGTCCGTGAACGTACCAACGGTCGGGGTGCGGATCTGGTTTTGGACGTCAGTGGTGGACCGGGCACCTTCAGTTTAGCCCTCGACCTGGTGCGCCGTGGAGGACAAATCGGCATTGTTGGCCTCTCCCCCGAAGCACCGTTTAACCCTACCACGCTGGCGCTGAAAGAGGTCACCGTCTATGGCTCTTACAGACGCCAACCGTCCACGTGGTACCGAGCCATCAATCTGGTTTCATCTCGTAAGATCGACGTGCGGCCGCTGATCACCCACCAGGCGCCCGTCGCACGAGCTGAAGAGGCATTTGAGACCCTGTTACGGCGCGAAGGAATCAAGGCTCTCATTACGCCGAATTGAAAGGAGGCTGCCATCGCGAAGAAGAATCTGTTGCTCATGTCAATTGTCCGATGTTGTGCCAGAAATGAGGATCTACCCAAACAGGAGACTCACCCAGCAACTCCCTAGAGAAGGAGGAGTGAAACATGAGTAATGACGTTGATCGATTGGTAAGAGAA
>CP070811.1:3335425-3354272 GCA_020343875.1 Anaerolineales bacterium
GCGTCGGTGGCCTTCTCGATGCCGCGCTTGAGCAGCATGGGGTTGGCCCCGGCGGCCACGTTCTTGAGGCCTTCGGTGACCAGGGCGTGCGCCAGCACGGTGGCGGTGGTGGTGCCGTCACCGGCGATGTCGTTGGTCTTGGTGGCGGCTTCCTTGAGCAGTTGGGCGCCCATATTCTCGTAGGGGTCCTCCAGCTCGATCTCCTTGGCCACGGTGACCCCGTCATGGGTGACGGTGGGCGCGCCCCACTTCTTGTCCAGGGCCACGTTGCGGCCCTTGGGCCCCAACGTGGTGGCCACCGCCTTGGCCATGGTGTCAATGCCAACCTTCAGGCGGCGGCGTGCATCTTCTTGAAAGACTAGTTGCTTTGCCATTGAATCGTTGCTCCTTGAATAATTTAGGATATCAGGAATGGGCTACGTTACTCGACGATAGCCAAAACGTCAGTTTCTTTGAGAATCAGGTACTTCTTGCCGTCAATCTTGACTTCCGTGCCGGCATACTTGGCGTACAGGACGGTGTCTCCTTCCTCCACATCCATCTGGATGCGCTTGCCCTCGTCGTCGCGACGTCCGGGGCCGGCCGCCAACACCTTGCCCTGCTGCGGTTTTTCCTTGGCGGTCTCAGGCAACACAATGCCGCTGGCGGTGACCTCTTCTGACTCTGTGGGTTCAACAATCAGCCGATCCCCAAGCGGTTTAAGATTGAGTGACATTGAAACTTGACCTCCTCATACAGTATTGAATTTGGTAGCTTTGCTTTTAGCCGCAAATTTAGCACTCTAGTGTCTAGAGTGCTAAGATGGAGCCAATGATACCGCAACTCGCGCGAAAGGTCAAATCCGGCCAATCATTTTGGAGGATCGCCGCCGCGCCGCGCTGGGATCGTTTGACAAGCTGCCCAACGCTGAGTATACTCAGGTTCAAATCCTTATTGTAAGGCAGTTGTTCTTAAAACGATGACCTCACCCTTGCGGGCGATAGCCCGCTATTGGTTTATAGCCGCTCCTTTTCTCCTTTTCGTTATTCTGCAACTTGGGCTTACACCGACATCCCCCAGACACGCATCTGTGGAATTGGTCTCCTCAGCCGCGCCCACGGTTGCTTTGCTGGGCACGCCTACTGCTACCGCCAGCCCGACGCCGACATCTACCTCATCGCCGACTCGCACACCAACGCCCACGCCCAGCCCCACGTTTACGCCAACAGCGACCGCCACGCCGACGCCCAGCCCATCGCGGACCCTGACGCCAACGGTGACTGACACACCCACGCCATCTCCTACCGCCACGCCTACCTTCACACCCACGCCATTGCCCACCCCCGACGGTATTTCTCGCACGGCACGCGTGCCCATTTTGATGTATCATTACATTTCAGTGCCTCCCGCCGACGCCGACATCTACCGGCGCGACCTGTCGGTGACACCAGCCGATTTTGAGGCCCAGCTGGCCTGGCTGCGCAGCCAGGGGTACCAGAGCATCACCCTGAATGACCTGGTCTATCACCTGTCCCTCGGCTGGCCGCTGCCGGACAGACCGGTAATCCTCACCTTTGACGATGGCTATCGCGACAATTACACCAACGCTTTCCCATTGCTCGAGAAATACGGTTACGTGGGCACCTTCTTCCTGGTCACCGCCCCCATTGACTTCGGCGACCCGGCTTATATGTCGTGGGAGATGGTCAAAGAAATGCACCGGGCAGGCATGGACTTCCAACCGCATGGCTACCGCCATTTTGACCTGCATGGCAAAGACATAGATTTTCTGATCTTCGAAATCCTGGCCCCTAAGGAGGCCATTGAAGCTCGCATTGGGGAGACGACCTACTTCTTCTCGTATCCCTCCGGCAGCTACGATCACCAAACCGTGGCTGTCCTGCAGTCGGCCTACTTCTGGGGAGCTGTCATCACCGAGCAGGGCGCCACGCATACGTCTGATGCTCTCTTTGAGTTGCCCCGCGTCCGCATTCGAGGGGGACACACCCTCCAGGACTTTGTGGACCTAATGGCCTACGATTGGTAGCCCAATGAATTGTTAAGATGTATTTCGATGCTCTGACGACTGCTGCCGTCGCCGCTGAACTGCGCGCCGAGTTGCTCGGCGGGCGTGTGCAACAGGTGTTGATCCCTGATCACCTATGCCTGGCTTTGGAGCTTTATGCGCACCGGCAACGGCGATACCTCTTTGCCAGCGCGCATCCTCAGGCTGCGCGTCTTCATTTGGTAACCGACAAGCCCCGGCGCGGCCCTGGTGGCCTTCCTCCGCTGTTACTCCTGCTGAGAAAGTACGTCCGTGGCGGGTGCCTGGTTGATGTGCATCAGCCTCCCGCCGAGCGAATCCTGCATCTGGCTTTCGAAGGCCCCCAGGGGCCGGTGACACTCATCGTCGAGGCCATCGGACGTTACAGTAACCTGGTGCTCGTGGCCGAGGATGGGACGGTGCTGGACGCCATCAAGCGAGTGGGGCCGGACATAAACCGCTACAGGGTCGTGTTGCCGGGCCACACCTACACGCCGCCTCCGGCGCAAGACAAGCTGCGTCTTGCTGATGTGACTGAGTATCGTCTGCGACAAATATTGGCTGGCTGGCCGCCTGACGCGCTTCTTCGCAAGGTATTGGTGGAAGGCCTGGCCGGGGTTAGCCCGCTGGTTGCGCGGGAGGTAGTTTTCCGTGCGCTGGGAGATATCGACGCACGGGCTGGGCAGGTCTCACAGATCAGTCCCCTGCTGGAAGCCTGCCGCGCCCTGGCCCTAGAGCTGCCCCAGCCGAGCATGGTCCATGAGGAGGGACAGGTGACCGCTTTTGCCCCTTATCCGCTCATGCACCTGGAAGGTTGGGAGCCAGTTCAGAGCATGAGCGCGGCCCTGGCAGCCTATTTTGGTGCAGGATCAGGTGGCTATCAGGCGGCCAAGGCCTTGCTATTTCAGGCTATCAAGGCCGGGCAAAAGCGTTTGGCCCGCCGCCGGTCGAAGCTGGTTGAAGAGCAGGAAGTCGCCGGGGACCCAGAATCACTCAGGCAGATGGGCGAAGCAATCCTGGCCTACGTTTACCAGATCGAGCCAGGGCAATCTGAGCTGGTGGTCGAGTGGGGGACAGGGGAGCCTCCGCTACGGGTGAGCCTGGACCCCCGCCTGCCTGCCTCTGAAAACGCCCAGGACTACTTCCGGCGCTATCGCAAAGCGCAGCGAGGGGCGAGCGAGATACCCAAGCAGCTGGCGCGGGTCCAAGCAGAACGAGAATACCTGGATCAGTTGATGCAAGACCTGACCATGGCCGATAACCGGCCTGAGATTGATGCGATTCGGCACGCCCTGGCCAAGGCAGGCTACCTGAAGGAGAAACGAAAGGCGCCTGCCTCGCCGGCCCCACGCCCACTGCGATTCACGTCGCCGGATGGCTTTAGGGTATGGGTGGGCAAAAACGCCCTCCAGAACGAAGATGTGACCTTCCGGCGCGCCGTGCCGGATGACTTGTGGCTGCATGCGCGGGGCGTGCCGGGTGCCCACGTGATTGTCCAGACGGAGGGGCGGACGGTCCCAGAGCAGACGGTTGCGTGGGCAGCTGGGCTGGCCGCTTACTACTCTCGGGGGCGAGATGATACTCAGGTAGCCATAGACGTGGTCCAACGCCGATACGTCCGGCGCCTCAAAGGCGGTCGGCCGGGCCAGGTCGTCTACCGCGGGGAGCGCACTCTTCAGGTAGCCCCTCAGCCCCCTCCCGAGTAAAGACTGGTGGCCCGGCGGATGGATGGTGCTGACGCTCCACCAAACGTGATTTGAAAAGCCAACCTGGTCACCAGGGGCCTCCTCATTAGATAGCTCTGACACAGCCCTCATTGAATACTGCCAGGAGAAATGCTAATGAACCTAGTGGACGATCTACTTGCTACCTTGCCAGATGGGCAATTGAAGGACGTGCGGGTGGGTGCCTCTTGGACAGCTGTGGTGGCTGAAATCGGGGGGGTTCGGGCATGTGGCCTGGCTTCAACCTTACGCAGTCAGGGAGACCACCACTATGGGGGCGGGCCGGCCGTGCGGGACGCCGGTCGGTTTATGGAGTGGAGCGCCCGCGAGTTGGCCGAGCTGGCCCGGTCCGACAGTGGAATGGAGGCTGCCATCGGCATAGCCACCATCAACGCCCTGCTGCCCAGGCAAGAAGAGCGGTGGGTGGATCTGAATGCCGAAGAGGTAATCGCCCGTTATGGCGAAGGCAGACAGGTGGCCTTGGTTGGCCATTTTCCGTTCATCCCCCAACTGCGGGAACGGGTGGGCAGGTTATGGGTGCTGGAACTACTACCACGCGGCGAAGACCTGCCGGCTGGGGCTGCATCGGAAGTGATTCCCCAGGCCGATGTGCTGGCCATTACCGGTACCACCCTCATCAATCACACCTTCGAGGGGCTGATGGCACTCCGCCGCCCGGAAGCCAGGGTGTTGGTCCTGGGCCCCAGTACCCCCCTCTCGACTGTCTTGTTCGACTGCGGGGTTGACTTACTATCGGGATCGGTGGTGGAAGACGTTGATTCTGTGCTGCGCGCCGTGAGCCAGGGAGCCAATTTCCGCCAGATCCGCCGACAAGGCGTGCGCCTGGTGACGATGCAAAAAGGCGCCCGATAACCTCCTTATTGGCCCCTTCCTGAAAAACTACTGCAGGCGGTAATCAGTCGGACAGTCCCTTTCCGGATTTGTTACGAAATTCGCAATTAAAGCCGCATTATTTTACGATATTCGTTGAGTTTCTTGACTCTTGTTCCGAAATGCGGTAGAATGGAGCTTGGAAGGCAGACAGTTCTCCAAGCTCTCGGCTTGGGTGTTTTGGGAGCCGGAAGATCCGCCGCCATCGTCACACTCTACGCGGGGATTTTCGAAAGCACCGGCAGCATAACAAAACAGGGAGGAGCGCAGGGCAGATGGACAAAGTTGACCGGGCCATCATCAGCTACCTCCAATATGACGGGCGCATGCCATTCACCGATATCGCCGCCGAGCTGGATATCTCGGAGGGGGCAGTCCGCCGTCGCGTCAAGCGGCTGACTGAAACCGGGGCGTTGCAGATTGTGGGCGTCGTGGAGCCGCAATTGCTGGGGTGGGACGCCGCCGGGATGATTGGCGTGACTGTTCAGGCAGGGCAGTCAGACGCTGTGGCCCATCAGATCACTCAGTTCCCCGAAGTCACATACCTCTTTATGGCCTCCGGTGGCTTCGACCTGTTCGTCGAGGTCTACTGCAGGGATATGGATCATTTTGTCTCCTTTCTCAACCAGAAGCTGCAACAGGTTCCCGGGGTGCAGCGCACGGAGACCTTTATGATCCTGAAGATGTACAAGCTGTCTTACCGCTGGGGGGAGGCAGAGCCGCAACGAGCGGGCCACAGACCACGCCTTGACCTGGAGGACCTGAAGTCCAGTAGTTAGGGCGGCCCGCCGCCTCACCTGAACTCACCCATACCTCCCCGCGCTGCATGCCAGGAGATGCGATGCCAGCCGATTACCAACGCGATTCCCTGGTGGAGTTAGTCCACGAGAAATCGGTCGAAATCTTGAGCCAGGTTGGTTTCTGTGTCCCGGAGCAGGAGGCCCTGCTTCGCCTCGAGGCTGCTGGCTTCCCGGTTGATCATGAGTCACAAATGGTACGAGTGACACCTGAGTTGTTGGAAACAGCCTTGGCGCACTTGCCCCGCCACGTCAAGCTCTACGACCGGGCCGGGGAGACGCCGGCGCCTTTTCCCCGAGGTGCTCCACGCCGCACATTAGGGCAGGCAGACCCTGGAGACGGGTTGGGAGATGCGCCTGAGCGCGGTTCTTGCTTTATGGGCGCTGGTACGCCGGTGAAGGTGTTTGACCTGGTGACCGGCGTTCGACGGCCCGCCACTCGCCAGGACGTGTGTAACCTGGTAACTTTGCAAGATGCGCTGCCACAGGTGGACATTGTTCGTCCTACTGTGACCGCCACCGATCAGGGTGACTGTTCCGACCTGGTGGAGATCGCTGAATTGCTGCGCTATACTGACAAACCGGTGGTCCACCGGACCCTATCACCGGAGCGGGTGGATGCAGCGGTGGAGATGTTGTTCGCGGTCGCCGGAGGCGAAGACGCCTTCCGCGCACACCCTAACTTTGCTACCCTGTATTGCCCCATCAGCCCCGGCTTTTTTACCTCGGAAAACGTGCGTTGTATGTTGCGCTGGGCCCAGCATGGGGTGCCGATTACCCTGCTGAGTATGGCTATGGGCGGCGCTTCGGCGCCGGCCACGCTGCTGGGGGAGCTGGTCGTGATCAACACCGATATCCTGGCCTGGATGGTCGCCTTACAGATCCTCTACCCCGGGGCGGCCTTATTGTACGGCAGTGTATCGTCGGTGCTGGATATGCGCACCGGGTTATTGCCCCTGGGGGCGCCCGAGCGGGGGATGGTTAACGCCGGGGCGGCAAGGATGGCCCGCTTCTACGGCATGCCCTCCATGTGTGGCGGGCTTTCTTCGGACGCCAAGGAACTGGATGCCCAGGCGGGTTTTGAGAAGCTGATTACTGCCGTCCCGTTGCTGTTGGAGGGGGCCGATATCATTTACGGCGTGGGCGCCACCGATGCCGGTTCCACCATCTCGTATGTGCAGATGGTCCTGGACAACGAGTTTATTGCTGGGGCACGCCGTATGATGCAAGGTATCAGCCTACACGATCTGGATGAAGAGGTAGCCTTGATCAAAGACAACACGCCGCGTGGCAATTTCTTAAAGGCTAAACATACCCGGCGAACTTTCCGCGAGCACTGGCTGCCGGGTATCCTGAGCCGTGACACGTACGAGACGTGGCAGGCCAAGAATGAAACCATCTATGAAATCTGCCGCCGCAAAGCCCAAGATATGCTGGCCCATCACCGTGCGTCACGCTTGCCTTCCGGTGTCGAGGCCGAACTGGAGCGCATCCTGCGGCGCTATCTGGGGCCAGACTTCCATTTCGAACTGTAAAGCGATCCCCTGAGGAGGGCAGCATGCCTAGCATCAAGCCGATTCGGCCCAGGTTTCACCTAGAAGTGCTGAGCGCTACTCAGCGTGAGGCGATCAAATCGGCCACCTTGCGCGTTCTGGAGCAGACTGGGGTGAAGTTTCCCTCTGAGCGGGCTTTGCGCGTCTTTGCCGAACATGGAGCCTGGGTGGATATGGCTACCCAGATTGTAAGGCTGCCACCGGACTTGGTGCTGGAGGCCATGGGCCGTGCGCCGCGTTCCTACGTGCTGACCGGCCGGGCCGAAGGCACGGATTTGACCCTGGATGGCACATGTAGCTATTTTGGAACCGACGGGTGCGGCACAGAGACGCTTGACTTCACGACGGGGGAACGCCGTCCATCCTGTAAGGAAGACGTGGCCCGCATGGCGCGAGTGGTCGACTACCTTCCCTCAGTCGCCTTCTACTGGCCGATGGTCAGCGCGCAGGACTGTGGTCGACTGGCCCCCCTGCACGAACTGGATGCCAGCTTTAATAGCACGGCCAAGCACGTGCAGACGGAAACGGTCATGGGTGCCAGGCCGGCGCAGTATGCGCTGCGTATGGGGGAGGTGATTGCCGGCGACCGGGAGCGGATGCGGGCCCGGCCACCCTTTTCGGTCTTGATCTGTACGATTGCCCCCTTGGGCCAGGACAAGGAAGGGATTGAGGCAGGAATGGTGTATGCCGAGGCGGGCATCCCAGTCGGCTTCATGGCCATGCCGAATATGGGTTCCACGGCACCGGCAGTGCCCGGCGGCGCTTTGGTGGTGGGCAACGCCGAGGTGGTCAGTGCCCTGGTGCTGATGCAATTGGTTGCCCCTGGCGCCCCGGTTTTCCATTCGATTCTGGCGTCCGTGATGAATCCGCGCACGGCCGAATACATCGTCAGCACACCCGAAAAGTACCTGTGTAATGCCGCGGCTGTGCATATGGCTCACGACTGGGGCGTCCCTTCATTGGCGGGTGGCTTCGGGGTGGATGCCGCTGAGCCTGCCAGCTGGCAACTTGGCAGGGATAGTGTCTACAGCGCGTTAATGTGTACCCTGGCAGGCACAGATATGTCCGTGGGACTGGGCATGTTGGGGGCTTCGACCCTGCTGGCGCCAGAGCAGATTATCTTCGACGATGAAATCTATCATACGCATCGGATCCTGGCCGAAGGAATAGACACCAGCAGCGACGGGTTGGCGCTGGATGTGATCGCCAAAGTTGGCCCCAGAGGCCATTTCTTGGCCCAAAAACACACCCGCCGGCATATACAAGACCTATGGATCCCGGAGTTGACCCATCCTCGACAGCCTTTGGATGGCACCCCCATGCCGGGTATACAGCCCAGAGCCAAGGCCAAGCTGGACAGCATTCTGGCAGAACACCAGCCCCAGCCGTTGGAAGAGGCGGCCCAGGCCGAGTTGCGGACTATCCTGGAGGCCGCAGCCCAGGAGTTAGGCAGCTAGCCCGTTATGCCTGGTCTAGAACCGATTCGTCCTCAGCTTAAACTGGAAGTACTGAACCCGGATGAGCTGGCCTCAATCAAGGCGGCTACCTTGCATGTCCTTGAGCAGGTGGGCATACACGTTCCCTCTGAGCGAGCGCTGCGTGTCTTTGCCGAGCGCGGGGCTCAAGTTGACCGCGAAAGCCAGATTGTACGCCTGCCGCCAGGCCTGGTCATGGATGCCATGAACCTTGCACCACGTTCCTACCAGCTGTGCGGACGGGCTGCGGGCACCGAGTTGGCTCTGGACGGTACTGCCAGCTATTTTTGTACTGATGGCTGTGGCGTGTATGCCCTTGATTTTGAAACCGGGCAGCAACGCGCATCCTGCAAGGATGACGTGGCAAAGATGGCCCGGGTGTCGGACTATTTATCATCCATCGCCTTCTATTGGCCCATGGTCAGTGCCCAGGACCATGCATGGACCGCCCCTTTGCACGAACTGGATGCCAGTTTCAACAACACGGTCAAGCACGTGCAGACGGAAACGGTGATGGGGGAGAAAGCGGCCCGATATGCGGTACGCATGGCCGAGGTGATCGCCGGGGATGCGGCAGACATGCGGGCCCGACCTCCCCTTTCCAGCTTGATTTGTACCATCGCCCCCTTGGGTCAGGACAGGCAAGGAATAGAAGCTGGCATGGTGTTTGCAGAAGCCGGCATCCCGGTAGGTTTTATGAGTATGCCCAACATGGGCTTGACAGCACCGGTAGCCACCGGCGGGGCACTGGCAGCGGCCAGCGCTGAGGTGGTGAGTGCCATGGTGTTGATGCAACTGGTGGCGCCGGGCGCGCCGACTTTTTATTCAATCGTTGCCTCGGTTATGGATCCACATTCGGCCAATTACATTAACGCCATAGCTGAGAAATATCTCTGCCATGTCGCTGGCGTGCAGATTGCCCACGATTGGGGAGTGCCGGTATTGGGCGGCGCGTTCGGCGCGCAAAACCTGGAGGCTGCTACATGGCAGCATGGTCGAGACAGCGTCTATAACTCTCTGATGGTACCACTGGCTGGGGCTGATATCGTGGTGGGGCTGGGCCTCCTGAGGGCTTCAACCTTGCTGGTGCCGGAGCAAATCATCTTTGACGACGAGATATACCACACGTGTCGGATCTTAGCTCGAGGAATTGACACCAGCGACGATGGTCTGGCGCTGGACGTCATTGCAGAAGTCGGGCCCCGGGGGCACTACCTGGCTCAGAGGAACACACGGCAACACTTGCGCAGCTGGTGGTTTCCAGAGCTAAGCCATCCACAGCGGCCTATGCATGAGAGTGCCCCCCCTGATATTCGCCGGCGAGCCAGGGCAAAGCTGGACAAAATCCTGAGGGAGCACCAGACTCAGCCCCTGGATGACGCAGCTACGGCTGAGCTGCAGGCTATTCTGGAGGCAGCCGAGCGAGAGTTGGACGCATAGTTGCGACGAGCGCGGAATTTTGTAGAAGGTTTTGGAGACTGTCTGCTCAAGTATCTATAGAAGATAGCCGCAGGGAGGGTAAAATGTCAAAGGAAGAAATCATCACCAGGCTGGCTCAATCGGTGATAGATGGCGAACCAGAGGACGCGGTGGAATTGGCCAAGCAGGCCCTGGATGAGGGCCTGGACCCGCTGGTGTGTATCAACCAGGGCCTCACGGCAGGTATCAATCGCGTTGGTGAGCTGTTTGCCAGTGGAGAGTACTTTTTGCCGGACTTGATCATAGGTGGCGAAGCCATGAAGGCGGCGCTGGCGGTATTGGAACCAGCTCTGGCTGGGGATCAGGAACGGCAGATTCTGGGGCGGGTGGTGCTGGGTACGGTGCGGGGCGACCTGCATGAGATTGGCAAGACGCTGGTAGGCACGATGCTCACCGCAAATGGCTTTTTGGTCACCGATATTGGCATAGATAAGCCAGCGGCGGATTTCGTCTCCGCGGCCCGGGAGGCGAACGCGACTCTGATCGGAGCCTCGGCATTGCTGACAACCACCATGCCGGAGCAGCAAAAGATCGTGGAGGAACTCAAAGAAGCCGGTCTGCGCGATCAGGTGCGGGTGATGATTGGTGGGGCGCCCATCACCCAGGGCTGGGCCGACAAGATTGGGGCCGATGGCTATGCTGAGGATGCCATCAGTGCGGTTGCTCTGGCCAAGCAGCTGGTTGGTGTGCCGGTATAACCCGGCCTAGTGTGTTGATAGGCGAGAAGGCCTATGGGGGGCATTCTGGGCGCTGAGGGCGACAGAATTCGGGGGGCGCAGATCTGGCGATAGTATAAAGAACCGCCAGGTTCCCATGAGGCGTCCAATTTCTGGGGTGGACTTCCCGAGAATGCTCATTGGTTGAAGGAGGTACATATCGAAAAATCTAAACATGTCACACGCTTGGATGGTTGAGTGAACTTCACTCTGAGTTTTTCAAAGGAGGACACCCAAAATGACCAAGAAACTGTTAAACTTGCTTGTGGTCATCAGTATGTTGGCGATTGCTGCACCTGTCGCAGTCGCTGCCCCACCGGTTCAGGACGGCGGCCAGGATTACGTGGTCGTCAAGGACGACTGGTTGAGCAAGCTGTCCGATAAGTACCTGGGCAACTTGCTTGCGTATCCGGCCATCATGGAGCTCACCAACCAGAAAGCAGCCCAGGACAGCAGCTACGCCACCATCACCAACCCGGATCTGATCGAGGTGGGTTGGAAGATCTACATACCTGGTGCCACTGAGGCCCAGACCTTTATGGCTGCCTACAGCCCCATGGCACCAGCTGAGGGCCCCCAAGGAGAAACAAGCATTGTCATCCTAGTCCCAGAGGACCCCACGGGTTTCAACGGCCTGGTGACCGACACCGGTTATGAGCAGGCTCTCATGGAGCTGGTCCTGCTCGGCTTGACCGACATCGATCCCCAAGGTGAATTCTACCTAGAACTGGCGGCCGAAATGCCTACCGTTGAGAACGGTGGCGTGGTGGTGGATGAAGACGCTTGGACCATGGATGTCACATGGAAGATGCGGGACGACGTCGTTTGGGCCGACGGCGAGCCGCTGACGGCAGATGACGTGATCTTCACCTGGAATGCCATCGCGGATCCCGAGGGAGGCATCTGGGCCGAGGGGCTTGACTACACCGACAGCATTGAAAAGGTTGACGACTACACATTTGTCGTCCACTATAATACGGTCTATCCAAACTACCGGATTCAGTTCGGCGGCGAGAACTTCGCAGTCTGGCCCGAACACTACTGTGATGCGTCACAGGGCTTTGTGGCTTGGGACTGCAACCGACAACCATTGAGTAGCGGCCCTTATATCCTTGAAGAGTGGGCTACCGGTGATTACCTGAGCTTCGTCCGTAATCCCGCTTACTTCGAGGCGGGCAAGCCCTACATCGACGGTGTCGTCGTTCGGGTGGTGCCCGAACAGTCCGTGAGTAAGACCATGATGGTGGAGGGAGATGCAGACCTTCACATATGGCCATCAGAGAGCGTGGCAAATGATTATCTGGTCGCTCCTAACGTTGACCTATCTGTCAGTCCCAGCGATCGCTGGGTCATGCGTCTTTTCCCCAACTTGGCGGCTAGAGGGTCTGTAGACCCTGTCGAAAATCCGCATCCTATCCTCTCGGACGTGCAGGTGCGCCAGGCCATCCGCATGGGAATAGACGTCGACACGATCGTGGATGAGATATTCCTTGGCTACTCCAAGCCTGTATGGACGGAGTTCTTCCGCCCGCCCTACATCTGCGACATCACCAAGCCCGAGTACGATCCCGCCGCAGCTGCGGCGTTGCTGGAGGAGGCGGGGTGGATCGATCAAGATGGGGACGGGACCCGCGAATGCCACGGCTGCAAGACGGGTGCCGAAGAGGGCTACGTCATGTCGATGGAGCTCACGATCTACGCCGAGTACGGCGAGGAATTGGAGCTGGCTCAGCAGTTGGTGGCTGAGATGTTGGGTGACATCGGCATAAACCTGGAGTTGTCGATGTTCGAGGGCACCATCCTGTGGGCCGACTACGAGAGCGGCGGTATCGAGCAGCAAGGGGACTTCGATCTTGACATGTGGGATGACGGCTATCCCGGCATCGATCCTACGGATCACATCTGGTACTATTACTACTCTGAAGCAGCAGAGCCTGACTGGGGCTGGAACGTGGGCCGCTGGATCAACGAAGACGCCGACGCCCTGATCGACGAGACCTACTACCTGGACGAGGAGTATCGCCAGGAGATGTTCTGCGAACTGGCAGCGCTCCTGGACGAAGAACTACCTCAGATCTTGCTATTCTCGGCGTTTGATGGGGCTGGCTACTCAGCGCGGCTCCAAGGCGTACAGGCAACAGTCAACGATATGGTGACTTGGAACGTGGCTGACTGGAAGATCGTCCAGTAGCCTACAGATTCGGAAACCGGTAGATTGGGGGAAGACTACGTTAGCTTTTCCCCAATCTACCCATCTACGGAGTAGGAGTGTAATATGGGGCGCTACATAGCGCGCCGCCTGTTACAGGCCATCCCCATGTTGTTTATGATCAGCGTTGTACTGTTTGCACTGGTCAACATTGCCCCCGGTGGGCCCTTGTCCGGGCATGGCCGATCCCGGCGCATCCGACCCGAAAAGGCAGAGATCCTCAAGCGCCAGTTTGGCCTGGATAAGCCGCTGCCGATCCAATACGTGATCTGGCTGGTCGGCAACGATTGGATGCGGGTGGATGCGGATGGGGATGGGGTGACTGAAAGTTACGGTGAACGCCGGGGCATCTTGCGGGGAGATTTCGGATTCTCTTACCGGAACCGCCAGCCGGTGCTAGAAGAGATCGCGGATCGGCTGCCAAACACCATCTATCTGATGGGTGTGACACTGATTGTAGTTGGCATCATCGCCATTCCTTTGGGCGCCATTTCTGCAGTCAGGCAGTATTCTGTTTTTGACATCGTTGTGACCACTCTTTCCTTTATGGGACAGGCCATCCCCGAGTTCTGGCTGGGCCTGATCCTGATTCTGATATTTTATGCTTGGCTGAACAACCCGTTCACCGGTGCCCCCCTCCTGCCCTCTGGTGGCATGCAAACCTTTGGTATGGGATTCGCGATCTGGGACCGGATCCAGCACTTGATCTTGCCGGTCACCATGGGCATGGTTGGTTGGGTGGCGTGGTATTCCCGTTTCTTGCGGTCCGGTATGCTGGATGTGCTCCACCAAGACTATGTGCGCACGGCGCGGGCCAAGGGCCTTTCTGAGCACCTGGTCGTATACAGGCACGCGCTCAAGAATGCGGTCATCCCCTTGGTGACGATATTCGCACTGGATTTGCCCTCTATCTTTGCTGGCTCTCTCTATGTGGAGTTGTTGTTTTCGTGGCCAGGCATGGGACGATTGTATTATCAGGCGGCAACCGGGCGTGACTATCCTATGTTGATGGCGATCTTGATCATCGGAGCCGGGTTTATGATTACCGCCAATTTACTGGCAGATATCGCTTACGCCTATCTGGACCCCAGGATCCGCTACGATTGACGAGTAACCAATGACCAAAGACCAGGTTGAAGCAGGCCAGAAAGAACAGAATTCGGTCTCGGTGCGCAGCGAGGAGATGCATGCCCCGGAAGGGATGCTGGGCATGGTCTGGCGCCGGTTCCGTCTCCATCCCGGGGCTGTGGCTGGCTCAATTGTCCTGGGCATGCTGGTGTTGAGCATCATCCTGGTCACCTTCTCGCCTTATGATCCTGAGATATCAGACATAGGCAGCCGATTGCAGCCTCCTTCCTGGGAACATCCCTTCGGGACTGACCCGCTAGGGCGGGATGTGCTCACCCGTGTTCTATACGGCGGGCGTATCTCCCTGGCTGTGGGGCTGATGGTAGTGGCCATCACCCTCGTAATCGGGGTCCCGGTAGGCGCTGTGGCTGGCTACTTTGGAGGCTGGGTCGACAATGTCCTGATGCGTATTACCGACGCTGCGCTGTCGCTTCCGTCGCTGCTTGTACTCATCTTGCTAAGTGCTATCCTGCGCGAGGTTGAGTTGCCCTTTGTAGAGAGAAACAACGTGGTGACTATCGCCGTGGTAATCGGCTTGCTTTCATGGATGACGGTGGCTCGCCTGGTGCGGGCGGCCTTTCTGGCCATCCGCGAGCTGGATTTTATCACTGCTGCCCACTGTGTGGGGGTATCGAACTCTAGGATCATGGTGCGCCATATCCTACCCAACGTTGTCGGCCCCATCATCGTCGAGTCCACTCTAGAGGTGGGCTACGCGATTATGGAAGAGTCGGGGCTGAGCTTTTTGGGCTTCGGCATCCAGCCGCCCACGCCCAGTTGGGGCAATCTGCTGAGCAACGCTCAGGAACATATGACCAAGCATCCCTGGCTGGCCATATTTCCCGGGCTGATGATCTTCCTGAGTATCATCTCCATCAACTACATCGGGGATGGGGTGCGGGATGCCTTTGATCCTTATAAGGTGCTGAAGCAGGTTGGGGAAGTTTAGCCATGTGGTAAATGGGTGAACTGGTGCGTGGCTGGAATGGGGTTTGCCTTGACTTGCTGATTCAGCCGTCAGTTGTTTGAAGATCACCGGACAATGAGGAAACCGACAATATGCCTATCGAACCAATTCGGACCACTTTTCAGATCCAACTCCTGAGCCATGAGCAACTGAATCGGCTTCAGGAGGCCACCTTAACCATCCTGGAAGAGGTGGGTGTGCGATTTCCCTCCCAGAAAGCCCTGGCTATCTTTGCCGACCACGGAGCCCTGGTAGATCACGACACCCAGATCGTCAGAATACCCAGGGACCTGGTGCGCAGGGCAATGGCGACAGTCCCGCGCTATTTCAACTTGGGTGCTCGAGATCCCGCCTGTGACTTACACCTTCAGGAGTGTGTCACCTACTTTGCGACGGATGGGTGCGGCGTCGAGACCATTGACTTTGAAACCGGGCAGCGCCGCTCATCGGTCAAGGCAGACGTGGAACGTATGGCACGCGTAGCCGATTACCTGTCTTCTATCGCTTTTTATTGGCCCATGATCAGTGCCCAGGATTTTGGGCGGGCTGCGCCGTTGCATGAGTTGGATGCTTCATGGAATAACATGGGCAAGCACATTCAAAGTGAGACTCTTATGGGCGAGGTGCCCGCCCGCTACGGGATCGAGATGGGGACGGTGATCGCTGGAGACAAAGACGAATTACGTCGCCGTCCGCTATTTTCGGTAGTGATTTGCACCATCGCCCCGTTGGCCCAAGACAAAGAAGGCATCGAAGGCGCGCTGCTTCTGGCCGAAGCGGGCATCCCGGTAGGCTTTCTGGCCATGCCGACTATGGGCACTACAGCGCCTTCTACCTTTGCGGGGGCGCTAGCTGTGGGGGATGCCGAGATCATCAGTGCCACCGTCCTGATGCAGCTGGCCCATCCGGGCGCACCGGTATTCCATTCGCTGATGGAGGCCTGGGCTGATCCACGCTCTGGCGCCTACGTAGCCTACCAGGCCAAGGCCCGCTGCCGCTACGCACAGATCGAGTTAGCCCACCACTGGGGGATGCCCGCGCTGGGCGGCGCTTTTGGCACCGAAAGCGTGAATCCTGGCACCTGGCAGGCTGCCGCGGATGTGGCCATGGATCCCATCTTGGTTAGCTTGGTCGGCACCGAGATCGTAACCGGCTTGGGACTGAACAGGTCCTACACCCTGTTGCATGCTGAATCGCTCATTCTGGACGACGAACTTTACCACCGGGCGCGGAATACGCTGATGGATTTGGAGGTGGACGACAATACACTGGCGCTGGATTCGATCCGCGCTGTGGGCCCCGGCGGACACTTTATGGCCCAGGAGCACACCCGCAAACACATGCGGACGATGATGGAAATGGGCGTCACCCACCAATTGGGCCCGGATGGCAAATATCGTGATCCCCTGGAGGTCGCTCGCGAGAAGGTGAACTGGATATTGAATAATCATCAGCCGGAGCCCCTGGAGGAAGCCAAGAGAGCCGAGCTGTCTCGAATTCTGGCGGCGGCAGGCCGAGAACTGGGATAGAATTGGATTGAGGTTAGGTCAAGGGGTCCCTATGTCATTATCATTGATGCCCACACTGGCCCGGCACGATATAGAGCGGATTCATAAACATAGCCTTGACCTGTTGGAACGGGTCGGGATTGACTACCAGACGCCCCGAGCGCTGCAGGTCTTGGAAAAGCTAGGCTGTCCGGTGGATTATGACCGGACGTGGGCCAGCCTGCCGCGTGGGTTGGTCGAGTGGGCGCTGGCACAAGCGCCACGGGTGGTGCGCTTGTGCGCCCGCGACCCGGCCCGGGACGTAGTTTTGGATGGTCGCCGCCCGCATTACACTAATGATAGCCAGGGCACCCAGGCCATTGACCTGGAAACTGGCCAGCGCCACAACTCCACGGCAGAGGACCTTAGGCGGGGCTTGCTCTTTGCGGATGCCCTGGACATGATTGAGATTGTGAATGTGATGGTCGCAGCCAACGACGTGCCGACCCACGTGCGTACCATTAGCCACTTTGCTATGGCCTTCACCCAAACCAGTAAGCACGTGCGTACTGGCGTGCTGCATGCCGAGGAAGTGCCATTTCTGGTTGAGCTGGCCAAAGCCGCGATGGGGAGGGAAACGTTCCACCCTGTTTTTTCGGTGGTTGATTGCCCCATCTCGCCACTTATGCACGACGGCCCAATGACCGAAGCTTGCCTTGAGCTGGCCAAGCTAGAGGTGCCGATTATGGTTTATCCAATGCCGATGGCAGGTGGCACCTCTCCGGCCGCTCTGAGCGGCACCGCCCTGCTGCACAATGTCGAGTTCCTGAGCGGGTTGACTCTGTTGCAGGCAGTCAACCCTGGGACGCCCGTCATCTATGGCGTGGGGGCTTCACAACTGAACATGCAGACCGGGCAGTTCCGGAACAGCGCCACTGGACAAGGATTAAGGTTGGCGTTGCGCGATATGGCTCGTTTCTATAATCTGCCGGTGAACCTATGGGGTTTTTCGACCGACTCCAGGCAAATTGACGCGCATTACGGCCATGAAGCGACTTCCAACGCGCTGCTAGCTTGCCTGGCTGGCGCAGATGAGATCTACGGCATGGGATTGCTGGGTGCTGCCCAAATCCTGGCGTTGGACAAGATGGTGCTTGATAATCACCTGGCTCGCCAGGTCGAGATGATGGTCAGGCCGATGCCGGTCGACGAGGAGCACCTTCAGGCTGATTTGATAGAGCGGGTGGGTGTAGGTGGGCACTATCTGGGCCAGCGTGAGACTCGAGACTTCGTTGAAGCTGAGTATGTGCCAGCCTGGCCTCCAGATGGCAAAACGATGCTGGAGATAGCCCACGCCGAGGCGCTGGAAATTCTGCACCACCATCAGCCTCCTGCACTGCCTGCTGGGGCTATGGAAAAGATTCAGTCTATTGTGGCCGAAGCGGATCAGGCGCTTTTATAGGTAGGCGAGGTTGCCTATGTACTCCGAGACTCCAGATATCATTCCGTTTACCTCACGCTTCAAGGGCGAACTGCTGACGCAGGCAGAGCTTGAAACTCTAAAGGGCGGCACGCTGCGCCTGCTGGACGAGGTCGGTGTTCATTTTCCATCTCGCAAGGCCCTGGAGATCTTTGCCGATCACGGCGCCAAGGTTGATATGGATACCCAGATCGTGCGCATCCCGCCGGATTTGGTGCAGGCGGCAATGTCCTGTGCGCCGCGCTCCTTCGTTTTGGGAGGGCGCGAAGAGCGCTTTGACCTGCTTTTGGATGGGAGCTGCTCCTACCTGTCCACCGACGGAACCGGAGTGCACGTCATCGATCTGGAGACGCGAGAGATGCGGCCCTCGTGCAAAGAAGACGTGGCGATGATGGCGCGGGTGTGCGACGCCCTGCCCCTGATCAGCTTTTACTGGCCGCTGGTCAGCGCACAGGACTATGGCCGCACACCACCGCTGCATCAATG
Source organism: Anaerolineales bacterium (assembly GCA_020343875.1). GTDB lineage: Bacteria > Chloroflexota > Anaerolineae > 4572-78 > NAK82. Next base: position 3,353,841 of record CP070811.1, read on the forward strand.
TCACGCCGGACTGACGAACACGCTCAAACACGTGCGTGGTGGGATGACGGTGCCTCCGGGATTGGCCCCCTACGTCGTAGAGATGGCGACGCTGGTGGCGGGCAGCGCCGAGGCGCTCCGGCAGCGCCCCCCCATCTGCGCCAACTTCTGCACCATCGCGCCGCTGGCCCAGGACGGCCACAGCCTCGAGAACGCGCTGACCTATGCGCAGGCTGGTATCCCGATGAGCTTTATGGCGATGCCGACGATGGGTTCGACTGCCCCGGCCACGCCCCTGGGCGCGTTGGTGATGGGTGACGCCGAGGTGGTCAGCGGGATGGTGCTGGTGCAATTGGCCTATCCAGGCGCACCCGTATTCCACTCGAACTATATCTCATTGATGCACCCCCGCACGGGTGGCTATGTCTCTGGTCTTCCGATCCCTTTGAATTG
>CP070811.1:3354372-3361524 GCA_020343875.1 Anaerolineales bacterium
TGATTACCGCGGCGGTGGTCAACCGAGAATTCTGCAGCCATCTGCTGGCCGACCCAGCCGGGGCGCTAACAACCGTCTACGACGGTGAGCCATTTCAGCTGCCAATGGAGGAGCAGGAGCTGGTGCGCTCCATACGCGCCACATCCCTGGCCGAATTCGCCCAGCAACTGTCTCAGAACGGCAATGGCAACGGCCTGAGCCACAACTACAACGGCAATGGCAATGGCCACAACGGTCACAAGCTGGGGCCGCTAACAATCTAGGCCGACACGGCCGCACAAGAACAAGAGCTCAGACCTCCTGCCAGCTGTTATTCCGCCAGGAGGATTGAGCTCTTTCTTGATGATGGCCAACGGCTGTTCTTACCCTGCAGATCACCCTGTGACAGAGTGTTAAAAGCTTATTCTGCCCCTTCTGCTTCTTCTTCCTCTTCGCGCCTACCGACCCGCTCAGGCTCAACCAGGGCTTCGGCTTCCACGACAGCTTCTTCCTCTTCCTCTAGTAATCGTGGTGCCTCAATGCGAGCGATCACCGATTCGGGCTCCGAAAGAATGACCACTGCTGAAGGCACCTGCAGGTCAGCCACGGTCATCATATCATTGAACTCAGCCAGCGAGGACAAATCCACCTCAACGCTAGAAGGTAAATCTGCCGGCAAACATTGAACCTCAACCGTGTTCAATCCATGGACGAGAATCCCCCCCCGCTTCGCCACAGCAGGTGCTTCGCCGGTGAGCACCAGCGGCACTTCAGCCGTGATTTTTTCGGTCATCACCACCTGGAGGAAATCCACATGCAGAATATTCTGACGAATAATGTCGCGCTGAATCTCGCGGGCCAACGTCAAAACTGGCTTTTTCTTGCCAATCTGCAGTGCAATAAGTGTATTTCCACCCGCTTTGCTCAGCACCTTCTGCAAACTTATGCCCTCAATCTGAATCGGCGTGGCTTCAATTTGGCTTCCATAAAGAATCGCCGGCACATAGCCTTCGGCCCGAACCCTCTTCACATGCCTGCCCGAGAAGCTGCGGGGTTCCGCTTTCAACTCGATCTGCTCCATAATTCTAGCTTGCTCCTCATACTGTTCAGGGTCCCTAAGAGGGACCTGTTAACTTGAAAGTGTAAAGAATATTATGGTACCTGGTACATCGCAACCAATAGCCAAACAAAAGAGCGTCGCCTATCTATGAGACGCCCCAGGCACATTCTCATCTTGCCTTATCTACGGCATAATTCTAGTTGACTTGCCAGATTTCGTCAAATCGGAAGGCTATGGAGATGATTCTTTGCCGCAGGCGGCAACGCTCACCAGATGAGAGTGCCAATGTCGGTGTCGCCACCAGAGAGAGCAGAAGCAACATGACCAGGGATTTCGCCAGAGATGATATAGACTTCCAGCGGGGGTTGTGCCAACACCAGATGATGCATATCCCGCACTTTACTGAACATGCCCCCGGTCACGTCAGTTCCGTGCGAACCACCCAAGGCAACTTCCACCTCCGCCCAGTTGTCCAGCGTGATCTCGGCGTAACGTGTGGCATGGGGATTGGCCAGAGGGTCCATATCGTATACGCCATCCACAACGCCGGCCAAGATAATCCGAGCTGGCTGCAACTCGCGGGCGATATTGTCGAAAATTTGCTCCGTGGAGACGATGGTGAAGCCCTGAACCGCATCTACTGCCACGTCTCCGTAAACCAGAGGAACCAGGCCACCCGCAAGTGCCTGCTGCATGGGGTGAGTATCAAAGTACATCAGATCCCCTTTGCGGCAACGAGCCGAGGCGGAGGGCTGATAGCTGACGACTGGCACCCCTTCTTCCAGCAACAAATCGGTGACCAGACGGTTCAGACGGGCTGCAGCTGCAGCAGTCTCGGCGTATCCACGCCAGCCCTCTTTGTTGTCTATAATCCCCTCTCGCGTGCCATATTTTTGGCCGACCACGTGGCCAAAAGAGCCTGAGCCATGGCCGAGGATCACTTGCAGGTCAGGCCTGTCGTCCAGAGCCTGCCGAATCTCCTCTCCCAAGCGGCGGATCACGCCCTCACGCGCAGTGAAAGGCTGATTTTTGTCAGTAATAACGGAACCACCCAGCTTGAGCAAAACAAGTTCAGACATTGCCGCTCCCCTCTCCCCATCTATCCTGCCTGGCTACATGCCCGCGCGGCGGCTCCTCGCGCCGCTACGTGCCAACTACCCCCAATACATAGCGATGATGTGCCCACACGAGCTTAAGCTGCCAGGGGATGGGCGCGTGGTCAAGCCAGGCATACTTCATGACCCGCTGGTACAAATCGGGTTCCTGGCCCAAATAATAAGCCATGGTGCTCCAGGCCCAGCCAGCCCCAGTGAACTGAGCTTCGAGTTTCTTGCTCTTGATGCCCAGCCGTCGGAGCACCTCAGCGGCAGGCATCACCGTGTCAGGCCAGGGCGGCACATCCAGCACACCCTGATCAATGAAACGCACACCCTCCTCACGAAGCACCTGTTTGATGCGCCTCATGTGCACCCATCGCTCGTCTATGGTGCTGAAGAAGGTTCGGTCAATCAGGTATTTGCGCATCAAATAGCCCACTTGAAGGCTGTTGGGCATGGCCACCAAGATCAGCTTCCGGCTGACACGAACCAGTTCGCGCAAAAGGGCCTGGGCATCAGAGAGATACCACAAGCCAGCCCATTCCCAGGTCAAATCAAACGCGTTATCCTCGAAGGGAAGGCGCGCAAAGTCTTGATGGAGTACAAAGCGGGCTGGCAAATTCAGCTCATTCCAGATTCGCACGACACCGTCGAGGCGCTCCTCCACGCTATCAACCAAGGTCACGTCGCAGCCACGTTGTGCCAGGTGCACACTGTTGATCCCACTGACACCGGCCATGCCGTACAGGGGCGCTTCGAGCACGCTGCGAATGCCGTGCTCGTCTACCAGCTGGTCCAGGTAATCATTCAGAACGAATCGCTCGTAGACGACGCCCAGGCCCTCGTTATAGTCAGTCAGGTATTTCTTCCAGACAGGTTCAGTCATTGAAGCCATTGTCTCCTTGGAGCCCGAAACAAAAAGCATCTATCCCTAGTCCAGCGACTGGGGTGGGTTGACAGCCGTGCCGTGAGGCACCAGCCGGGTGGCCCCTAAGACAGGGCGCCCGCTGCGCTCGTAGAAGGCTTCCAGAATGTCTTCCTCCAGACCGTATGCCTCGTAAAGTCGCCTGAAATCATCAGCCCGATCGAAGATGATCTCGTCTGGCGCGCGCCACAGATATACACTGTCAGTATCAGCAATGAACTGCTCGAGGCGAGCGGCGAAGTCCGCGCCGGTCTCCCAGTCATAACCGAAGGCCTCGACCGGCGTCACTTCGCCTAGCGTGAGAAAGGTCACCGAAGCAGAAATTCCCCAATCCATGGCTGCTATCGGCACGCCCCGCCGCTCGTCGGAGGCCAGCCAGCCAGCCAGGTCTTCCACGGCACCCGAGTGAGCTCCCAGGCCACCGCTTACCGCCAATGCCCGGTGATACCGTGCATCACTGGCTACCTCACCAATCCATGAGGCGCCGATAGCTATTACCACCAATATCATGGCCAGGCTCGCCCGCTTGCCTGTCAGCTGAAGTCTAGCCCTGCGAACCACCAGGGTAGCAGCGGCGGCAGTCGCAAGCGCAGGCCACGGAGCCAGAATGGCAAAATGAGTAATCCACAGCGCTGACACCGTGCCACAACTGGCCAAAACCACCCCGCCAATGACCGCAAAGGGGAACAATGCAGCCCGAGCCCCGGGCCGGGCGGGGCGGGTTGCTAGCCAAAGAGTGATCCCCAAAGCCGCCAGGAATAGGCCCAGGTTCAGCCAGTTGGCATACGCTCTTCCCAGATACCAGAAGTGGCTCCCGGCCAGCACCGAGGCAAATTGCCTGAGCCGTGTTAACAGGTTTGGCACAAAGGCCAGGTTGTTCGTCCCGTAAAACGACGTGGTAAGGTTGGTGCCAACACTATTAAACGTCCCGCCGGTCTGCACATTGTAGACGATCAGTGGAGCGCTGCCCAGCAAAAAGGCCAGCCCAGACCAACCCACCGGTCCCTTGATCAGGCGCCTACCGATGCGCCGCCACTGGCCTAAGTTGACTAGGAGGGCAGCCAATCCCAATCCAACCAAAAGCCAAAGAAAGAGGAGCTTGGTATACAGGCCCAACCCTACCAGAAAGGCGCCCAGAATGGCGTAGCGTCGCGCGTCAGTCCGCCACCAGCGCAGCCAGGCTAGCGCCGCTCCCAGCCCAATCGCGGCTGTTGCAGAAGTGACAAACACGCCCTGTCGGCTCCAAAAGACGAACGTTGGGTTCACTGCCAAAAGCGCCCCTGCCAAGATAGCAGCAGCGGGCCCATAAAGCGCGTTTGCCAATCGATAGGTCAGCCACAGAGTTAACGCACCAATTGCAATAGCCATCGCTCGTAGGCTGATGGCGTTAATGCCCAGCACCAAGAAAAAGGGGATGGCAGCGTAGGTGTTGATGGCTCCAATGTAATCCTGCGTCATCAGCGGGAAGAGGCGCCCGCCGAGTAGAATGCCATTGTCGCGAAAGGTGGTTACCGGTTGGCGGAGCAAAAGCTGCATAGCCGGCACTGCTTCAAAGGCCTCGTCGTAGTGAAGGCCAGGCAGGCTCAGCTGGTATGTGGCCAGTCCCGCAAAGAGAGCCAGGACTATGACGAAAAGGGTGCGTTCCCGGTTCATACCCGCCGGCTATTCCTGGGCTAACAAGGCGATGTCGGCGACACGGGCCTGGTAAATCCACCCAGAAGCGTACACACGAAGATACTTAATGTACACAGGCTTCGTCTCTCCCAGGCTGTTCAGCAAATTGACCGACTCATAGGGATACCGCAGGAAGCGAGCCACGCGCTCGCTGGAATTGTCCGGCGCGTTGAACAGGAGCCAGTTTTCGGGCGGAGGCGTATAGTAGAAGCCGTGGTACCAGTCTCGGTCGCTACCATTAATGTCTTTGTAGGCCAGGTGAATCATAATGGGGAACTCGGAGCCAAGGGTACCCCCACCAGGCAAGCTCTGTCGGTCCAGAGTAACCTCCACCTGAACGCGAAGCGAGTCAAAATCCTGTACGCTTGTGTTCACCTGTTGGATCACGCCGACTTCGCTGTGAAGGTTATCCTCACCCTCACTCCGAAATTCCAGGGCCTGGCCACTGTTAAACTCGACGATTTCCACCGTAGCGGTGACGACGCCTGAGGGCGGCTCAACTTTGTAAACTTCCCACACGCCTTCCAGCGGGTCTGAAAGGTCACCATTAACAAGTAGATTGCGCTCCGCTGGCAACGGAGGGGAAGGCGCCTGGCCCGGGTTAATCACCGAGCGCTCCCCTGTCCCCAAGCGCACCAACTCGTCTGCACTGGCCAGCTTCGCCTGCCCCAGGCGAGCAGTAATCTGTGTTCCCTCGTCATTTACCTCGATAGAGAAGCTACCCTCGCCCAAGCTTATGACCGCATGGGGAGAATGAATCTCAAACAACAAATCGGATTGGCTCGTTGTCGCAGCACGAACACGCCCACGCTCCAGCTCAACAACAATGGTGTCGGGGCGGCGCCCCAGGCCAAAACGCCGTGTGCGGGCTCGCTGAATTCTCATACCCGTTTCGCTATACAGGGTGAGAGTGCTATCGTTGAAAAACGTCAGAATAGCCTGGGACGTGCTGTCTGTAGCAATGTATGTCGCCTCCTCAACCTCGGTTGTGCTCCCGTCGGTGATTGGGACAGGAAGGCTAACCTTACGCGTCTCGGCCAGTACTGTGCCCCTTACGGATGTCACAGCCGTTGCCTCGACGGTCATTGCATTGCGTAGATACCAGCGAACACCAAGTGGGATGGTGATAGCCACCACACAAAACATGGTGAAGGCCAACAGCAGCACGGTCCAGGCTAATCGCTCTGGATTATTTTGCATTTGTAACAACTTGTGGAGTCAATAATCTTGATAGACCAGTCCCAGCGCTCAAAGGCAGGGCGTTGCCCCTGTCCCCGCCTTTCTCCATACGCCCCCATACGCTTGCGCCAGCGGCTTACACAGGCACCCGCAGGTAGCACACGAAAGGAAAGCGCCTATGGGCATACTCCTGGCGGCAGTGCGCCAGGAGTATGCCTTAGATGCCCAGACATATGCGCTGATTATACCATCGGGGCGATGGGGAGCAAAATCAGGGCCAGGGCAGGCGCAAAGCTTACGCAAAATGCAGCCCCATTTTGACAAAAGCGGTCTTAATTGGTATGATGTGATTGCCAATGATTTCACCTCAAGCCAGAACTTCTCTGGCAAGGGGCTACTTTTTTGATAAGGAGGATACGATGATCTACAAGGCCCTCGAAATACTGGACAGGATGGCGGGAGTTGAGCGTGCCCAAGCGCACTGCGATATTCCGTGTGGCATCTACGACCCGATCACCGCTCAAATTGCTGCTCTGACAGTCGTCAGGATGGTAGACCTGATGCATGATCTGGCCAAGAGCCATGGCGAACAAGATGTGGCATTTCAGAACAGCATGTCAAGGTACGTGGCGTCCAAAGAAGAGCATGCGGAGAAAGCCAAGCATGAGATCCGGGTCATTTGGGGCGACTATATTAAGCCCAACCACCTGGAGAAGTACCCTCAGCTACATAGCCTGACGCACAAAATTATGCAGTTGGGATCCAAGAGCAGGCAGACGGCGGATCGTGAAGCGGCCGTGCAGTTCGTGGAAGCTATCAACGAGTTTGCAGAAATCTTCTGGGAGACCAAGGGGGTTGCCACCAAGCGAGCCAAGGCCCCTTACGCTCCAGCTCTGGAAGTGGTTTACCCTGACCTGTGATGTTCAAGCTACTTAAAGTATCAGGCAGCAGCCTGCTACCTAAGTATCGAGATGGGGATTTTGTGTTGGTATCCAAAATCCCCTATCTTTTTGCCCCAATTAAGCCTGGCGAGGTGGTCGCCTTCCGGCACACAACATACGGCACCTTGATCAAACAGGTCCAGAGTGTCAAGCCAGGCGGGGATGAGATTCACGTGGTCGGGACCCAAGAGCACAGCGTGGACAGCAGACACTTTGGAGCTGTCAGAAAAAGGGACTTGCTGGGAAAGGTGATCTGGCACATCAAGAAGCCCGCGAAATTCGCCATATGAGGTTGTG
>CP070811.1:3361624-3401641 GCA_020343875.1 Anaerolineales bacterium
CCAGGGAGTGGTCGTGACCGGGCGGTTGGTTCTGGGCAGATAGGATGGACCCGGTTGGCTTCACTACGCAAATCGGAAAACTTCCAAGCTGCCGGGACCAGACCGTCCCCTGCTGGCCAAGGAACGTACGTCCACTTGGGAGCCTGCTCTACCGGACAGCCTACGAAGGCACCTGAGCGCCAAAACACCATCCTGCGGTCAAGTGGATGTAGCGCGCATTGTCGGTAGCTAACGCTCGCCTTCAGCAGCGGCGCGTAGCGCCGTCCGCTGCAAGGCGTTTCTAGCCGGAACCCCACTCGCCTACCTGCCTGCCTCGCCGAGCTGCTCGCGAAGGACGGCGGTATCGACGATCTCCCAAAGCTCCGTGATCTTGCCGTCTCTAACATGCGCGAACACAGCCTGATCCACCCTGAACGAGTGCCCCTCCGAGGAGAACCCGCCATACGATCCGCGCATTGTGCCCGTGACGACACAGCACGCAGCCTCAGCGGTGGGGCTGGAGAAGACATCAATGAACTGGTGATGAAGGTCCGGCATCGCCGACCTAGCCTTGCGCCACGACTCACGTTCGCTTTCGAGTCCGACCGTTGAAAGTCCGGCAGGCGCATGCACAACCACGTCGTCGTGCAGGTACTGATCGAACGCATCGAGATCGCCCGCGTCTCCAGCGGCGAACAGACGAACTAGAAGGGACGGATTGGACATGCAACCTCCTGACCTCGCGCGCTTACTTGCTAACGAGAAGTACTCAGCCGGCGTGCTTCCGGCTAACGAGTCGGCTGCACGCGGTGTTAGCCCACGTTAATGGCTAGCTTTGATTGCAGCCGTTTCAGTCCGTTCTGCCTGATTTGAGGCGAATGTATCCGCCCGCAGGTTGGGGCCAGAGAGTCCATTTGGCTCCTCGACCTACCATCTTGACCAAGGCGTCCAGAATCATCTCGCTGGGCGCTACATTCTTTGGTTTTGCCCTGCTTGACCTTTTGATAGGCAATGAAAATGGTCGGTTCAGGCCTAGATTTGTCCTTGTGGGCGAAAGATTTGCTAGATTTCGGACTCCATCAGTTGCTTCCTGATCTGGGCGGCGTGCTCCAGCCGGCTGTTTAGAAAAGTCTTGTCCGCGTTTTCGTCCATCCAGGGTATATCAATGATGGTCGTGATCTTGGTCTGGTTCTCGTTGATTGCCTCAAACGTAGTCCTGCCGTGCATGACAGCAGGACCGTCATGGATCACCATTGCAAGCACGCGATTCGGCTCGAATTCCACAACTTCCATCGTCCCTTCGATGGGAGTCCCGCTGCGTTTGTTGCGCCTGTGGATGATCGTCCCAACACCAATGGGAGCGTCGGAATCTAGCCAGAGTTCGATGTCTGGATCCCAGCGGGGGTGATTGCGAACATGTTCCACCGCGAAGAAGTGGAACACCTTATCGATTGGACGGTCGATCACTTGTGAGGATTCAAACTGTAGAGCCATCGTCTTCACCTTTTACCGATTCAACTCAACGAATAAAGCCGCCCGTGTAAACTGGGCTGATACTCACAGCGACGCCTGGTCCCACTATCTTTTTCATCTTCTCCAAAGTGGCAGGGTTGGGCGCTCCAAAGATCTCAATGCCGATGGGCTCGATAAATTCATACGTTTTCTTGGAACGCTCATCGGCTCCCTGTATTTGTTGGTCAAACGCGCCCGCATTGGGAAAGAGACGGACAATCGTAACTTCAGCGGTCTCTTCATTCTCGTAGGCAAGTTGGGCTATCGTCCCTGGTTTGCCGCCAAAGACTGGCTGGACGATTTGCTGATAGTGCATCCTAAATTCATCAGCTTTGCCCTCCTTGATTCTATTGCGGCTGATGAAAACGATAGGCTCGGGCATTGGTTTTCTCCTTCAATTGATAAGTAGTGGGCTAGCGGCGCGGCGGATGAGCCGCCCGCAGCAGAGGCGCGCCAGCGCCGAGACAGGCAAGTCGCTCGACAGGCGGAGCTCAACAAGCGCGTCAGTTGTCATACTTTCCGCCACAGCTTTGGTTCTGGCGCACGCCCGAAACCTGCTCTTCTCGAAGAGTCGACTACTCTTTCAGCCTTTGCCCACCAGGGCCGGCCAGTCAATGGCCTGCATAGTGATTCGCAACCCGTGGTCGTCGTCCACCGCGTGGAAGCTCAGATTCAGGAAGACCTGCTCAGCCAAGGGGCGAACTAACTCCAGCGGGATGACCTCGTCCCGTAATCCGTGGTAAACAACTGCTGGCACCGACACGGGCGGGGGTAAGGCCTGGGCAAAATCGGGCCAGATGAGAGCAGGGGCCAGCATAATGAGCTTCTTCACTTGCTGTGAGTGCTGAGCGGTGAAAAGAGCCCCCATCAAGCCGCCGAAGCTGGAACCGACGATGGTCCAGCTCGATCCACCTGAGAGGATAGCCGTGAGGCGAGCCATACGATTCTCCAGCGGGCCATCAAAATCCGGGGTAAGGATGTCAGGAAACAGCCCGCGCAGCAGGTTACCTTTAAACCCCTGTCCACTGCTGATCAGGCCATGAATGAAGATGAGATTTCGGCTGAGTGGATCACGCATCGCAGTAGTGTGCTGTTCACAGATTTTACTGAATATATCATAATTCCTGAACCGGTGCAATGTAATCCAGGCCCCGGCCTTCACCACAGGGCATTCCTTCTTGACAAACCGGAACCATCAGTGTAAACTCGCTCGTGATCGCTCACGTGAACGCTCACGAGATCTGAGATGAATCGAAGAGTCACTATCGAAGACGTGGCCCGCTTAGCCGGCGTCTCGCGCCAGACAGTCTCGCGGGCCATCAACAACAAAGGAGAGATCAGCCCCCTCACCCTGAATCGAGTGATGGCGGCTGTAGAGGCATTGGATTACCGGCCCAGCGGTGTGGCCCGTGGCCTGGCCACCCAGCGGACTCGTACCATCGGCCTGATTGTGCCTGACATCACCAACCCCTTCTTCCCCGAAGTGGCCCGGGGCGTGCAAGACGTAGCACGGGGCAACGGGTACAGCGTTTTCCTGTGCAACACTGACGAAAGCCCGCGCGAGGAACTACAGGCTCTGCAATCTCTGGCCGCCCAGCCAGTGGATGGCATCATCCTCTTCGGCTCTCGTATCAGCGATGACGACCTGATCGCCTTCACCGATCGCTATCACCCCCTGGTGGTGCTCAACCGCTTCCTGCAGCGTCCAGGCGTCAGCCTGATCCTGGTAGACAATCAGCGAGGCGCGAAGCTGGCGGTGGATTACCTGGCCGATCAGAGGCACGCTGCCATCGGGCTGCTGGCGGGGCCGGTCACATCGCCTAGCAGCGCACAGCGTGTCGAGGGGTACCGCCAGGCGATGGCAGCCCACGGCCTGCCCGTCGACGAGAATTGGATTCTACCCGGCCCCCCGACCATTGAGGGAGGGTATGAGGCCGCCCGCCTGCTGTTGGCGGGGCATCCTCAGATAACGGCCCTTTTTGCCTATAACGACCTGCGAGCCTGGGGAGCCATTCAAGCCTGCCAAGAGCTGGGCCGGCGTGTGCCCCATCAGTGCACCATTATCGGGTTCGACGACATCCGCCTGGCGGCTATGGTCAGCCCATCGTTAACCAGCGTGCGGGTTGACAAGTACTACCTGGGTCAGCAGGCAATGAGTCGCCTACTGAACATGCTGGAAGAGCCTGAGGCCACCTTCCCCCCCATCCAAGTGGGGGTAGAATTGGTGATGCGTGAGTCAGCGCCAGCGTAAGGAAATTGGAGATTACAGGCTATGAATCAGCCGTCATAGAATCCAAAGCCAAGCCTCAAACCCACTATCTCCGATCTCTAACCTCAAACGAACAGGGAGTGAATTATGGATCTCAAACAACTCACAAAGATGTACGACTTTACTGGCAAATCAGTAGTCATCACTGGTGGAGCCGGTATTCTGGGCGGCGATCTCGCATGTACGCTGGCAGAATGCGGCGCCAACGTGGCCATTGTGGATCTTGATCCATCTCTGGCTGAGCGGCTGATGCCTCGTCTTGAAGCCAGCGCGGGCCGAGCCATCGTGCTGGGCACAGACGTGCTTAAGACCGAAGCTTTGGAGCAGACTGCTCAGCAAGTGATCCAGGCCTTCGGGCGAATAGACTGCCTGGTTAATGCTGCCGGCGGCAATAGCCCGCGTGCTACCACGGGTCCCGATCAACCCTTCTTTCAACTGCCCCCGGATGCCTTGCGTTTTGTCTTCGAATTGAATATCATAGGTACGATTCTGCCCAGCCAGGTTTTCGGGAGGTATATGGCCGATCAGAGGGAGGGAGTCATTCTTAACATATCGTCCATGAATGCATTCCGTCCTCTGACCAAAATTCCAGCCTATTCGGCGGCCAAGGCCGCCGTCAGCAACTTCACGCAATGGCTGGCGGTTCACATGGCTCAAGAGTATTCGACGGGGATCCGGGTGAATGCCATAGCGCCTGGCTTCTTCCTTACCCTACAGAATAAGTTCTTGCTAACTGAGGAGGCCACTGGCGAATTGACGCCACGTGGGAAGACCATCCTCGAGCACACCCCTATGGGCCGCTTTGGCCAGCCAGAGGACTTGGTGGGCACAGTGCTATGGCTGCTTTCGCCGGCCTCGGCCTTCGTTACCGGGGTGGTCGTACCCATCGACGGAGGCTTCTCGGCCTTTAGTGGGGTTTAGCAGCGCCCAATCTTCTAACCAGTGCAGTCTCAAGCCAATAGGTCCGCAACTGGACTGCAGTCAAACATTAACTACACCAGCAATGGAGGGTAACATGGCAGACTATCCCGAAGCAGCCCGTCCCCTGGCGGAGCTAAAACCCAACCACCCGTTCTTCGTCGGTATCGACTCCGACGGCTGCGCCTTCGACACGATGGAGATCAAGCACAAAGAGTGCTTCTGCCCCAACATCGTCAAGCATTGGGGGTTGCAGCCCGTATCGAAGTACGCGCGTGAGGCGGCAGAATTCGTCAATCTGTATTCCAAGTGGCGAGGCATCAACCGCTGGCCAGCGGTGGTCATGGTCTTTGACCTGTTGCGTGAGCGGTCTGAAGTCATCGCCCGCCACGCCGATATCCCCCAGGCGACCAAACTCCGTGAATTCATCAACTCGGGTTTCCCCCTCAGCAATGATGGGTTGCAGGACTATATGGCTGAGCACCACGATCCAGAATTGGAACGGAGTTTGGCCTGGAGCGAGGCGGTGAATGCCACCATTGCCGATGTGGTATATGGCGTGCCTCCTTTCCCTTACGTGCGCGAGAGCCTGGAATTAATGCAGGGACAGGCCGATATGGTGGTCGTCAGTGCCACCCCCACCGAGGCCCTCACCCGCGAATGGCACGAACACGGCATTGACCGCTATGTGCGGGCGATTGCGGGGCAAGAAATGGGCACCAAGAAACAACATCTGGCCCTGGCTGCTGGCGACAAATACCTCCCTGCTCACGTGCTGATGATCGGAGATGCACCGGGTGATATGAAAGCGGCCCGGGCCAACAATTCCCTATTCTATCCCATCAACCCTGGTGCTGAGGATAAGTCGTGGGAACGCTTCTACAAAGAGTCCTTTCAGCGTTTTATCGAGGGTAGCTACGCTGGCCAATACGAGGCAGAACTAATCGCCGAGTTCGAGGCCTATCTGCCCGAAGTACCGCCGTGGAAAAAGTAGCCAAGTGTGAGGTGAAGAATGGCACCTGTCGGTAAAGGCGACGCAGACAGATTCCTGACCGAAGCCGAGGTCCGCGATCTACTGACCGAGGCCCTGGAAAAGGCCGATCTGACGGGCAAGCGAGTGCTGATTCTCATCCCTGATAGCACCCGCACTGCCCCCATCCCTATGATGTTCCGCTTGTTCCATGACTTGCTAACCGGCCGGGTGGCTGCCCTGGACTATCTGGTGGCTCTGGGCACTCACCAGCCCATGAACGATGCAGCTTTGAGCCAGCTGGTCGGCCAGCCAGTGGTGAACGGCCGGGTAGGAGACACGCACGTCTTCAACCACGCCTGGGAACGGCCAGAGACCTTCATCACCCTGGGCACCATTCCCAGCGACAGGATTGAAGAAATCAGTCAGGGCTTGCTGTCTCAAGAAGTGCCGGTGAGGCTGAACCGGCTGATCCTGGACTACGACAGCATCTTCATCTGCGGCCCCACCTTTCCTCACGAAGTGGTCGGCTTTTCGGGGGGAAACAAGTACTTCTTCCCCGGTATCAGCGGGCCAGAGGTCATTAATTTCTCCCACTGGCTGGGGGCGCTCATTACCAGCTACCAGATCATCGGCACCCCCTATACGCCGGTACGCACGGTGATAGACCAGGCGGCCTCTTTCATCGACCGGCCCCAACTCTGTTTCAGCATGGTTGTCAAAACAGACGCCTCCCACCAAGCCAGGCTTGCCGGGCTCTACATTGGCACACCCCAGGAAGCCTATGCAGCAGCCGCTGACTTGTCAAGCCGCGTACACATCGTGTGGGTAGATCGACCTTTCCACCGGGTACTGAGTGTGATGCCCGAAATGTACGACGACGTCTGGACTGCAGCCAAGGGGATGTATAAAATGGAGCCAGCCATCGCCGATGGCGGCGAGGTGATCATCTACGCCCCGCACATTGACGAGATCTCGTACACCCACGGCCGCGTCATTGATGAGATCGGCTACCACGTTCGCGACTACTTTGTCGCCCAATGGGAACGCTTTAAAGACTTCCCCTGGGGCGTACTGGCTCACTCCACTCACTTGCGAGGTATGGGCACTATTGAAAACGGCGTCGAAAGACCGCGCATCAGCGTCACCCAGGCTACCCGCATCCCTCGCCAGCGTTGCGAAGGGGTGAATCTGGGTTACCTGGACCCTGACTCTGTCAAGCTGGAGGAATGGCAGGGGCGCCAGGACGACGGTATACTGATAGTGCCCAAAGCGGGAGAAATGTTGTACCGAGTCAAATCAACAAGCTGACCCTCAAAGGAGATAAGAAATGGAAGCAAAAGCAGACATTGGCCTAATCGGATTGGCCGTGATGGGCCAAAACCTGGTCCTGAATATGGACGACCATGGATACACCGTGGCGGTGTTCAACCGCACAGTGTCCAAAGTAGACGACTTCATCAACGGTAACGCCAAGGGCACTAAGGTCATCGGCACCCACTCCATCGAGGAGTTTGTGAGCGCACTCAAGCGACCACGCCGGGCAATGCTGCTGGTCAAGGCTGGCCCGGCAGTGGATAGCTTCATTGATATGCTCATCCCCCACCTGGAGGCGGGCGATATCATCATTGACGGCGGCAACTCCAACTATCAGGACACGATTCGCCGCACAGAATACGTCGAATCGAAAGGGTTGCTTTACATCGGAACCGGCGTCTCCGGCGGCGAGGAAGGGGCGCGCCATGGGCCATCAATTATGCCTGGTGGCTCGCCAGACGCCTGGCCGCATGTCAAGCCTATTCTCCAGGCCGTGGCCGCCAAAGTTGACGATGGCACGCCTTGCTGCGACTGGGTCGGCGAAAACGGTGCAGGCCATTTCGTAAAGATGACCCACAACGGCATCGAATATGGGGATATGCAGCTCATCTGCGAGGCTTACCACCTGATGAAAGAGGGGTTGGGTATGCACCCGGATGAGATGAGCGCCGTCTTCGCCGAGTGGAATGCGGGTAAGCTGGACTCGTACCTGATCGAGATCACCCGCGACATCCTGGCCTTCAAGGATGAGAACGGCGAGCACGTCGTGGAGAAGATCCTGGACACTGCTGGGCAGAAAGGCACTGGCAAATGGACCTCCATCTCGTCCCTGGATATGGGCATCCCCCTAACCCTGATTGGCGAGGCCGTCTTTTCCCGCTTCTTGTCCGCCCTCAAAGAGGAGCGGGTTGTTGCCTCCAAGGTTCTGAGTGGTCCGGCAGCCAAGCTGGACGGCGACAGGCAGGCCTTTATCAACGACCTGCGTGAAGCGCTGTACGCCGCCAAGATTATCTCTTACACCCAGGGCTACATGCTCATGCGGGCGGCGGCACAGGAATACGCATGGAATCTGAATTACGGTGGCATCGCCCTGATGTGGCGTGAAGGGTGCATTATCCGCTCCCTCTTCCTGGGCAAGATCAAGGAAGCCTTTGACCGAGATCCCAAGCTCAGCAACCTGCTGCTCGACCCGTACTTCAAGGAACAGGTCGAGTCGGCGCAGGAGGCCTGGCGGCGCGTGGTCGCCAAAGCAGTGGGGATGGGCATCCCGGTTCCGGCTATGTCCAGCGCCCTGGCCTTCTACGACGGCTATCGACACGAGCGCCTGCCGGCCAACTTGCTCCAGGCCCAGCGCGACTACTTCGGTGCCCACACCTACGAGCGAGTCGACAGAGCGCGCGGCGAGTTCTTCCACACCAACTGGACCGGCACTGGCGGCGACGTAACCGCCAGCACTTACCAGGCGTAGCAGATCAACAAATCAGCTAATCAACAAATCCAGTGATTAGTGACGGGTTGACTTGCAGGTTTGTCAGGTGTGTCCGATTTGCTGATTCCATCATGGAGGGAGACCATGGCCAAGGCCAAAAACGCCGTTGTGGCCCAATCCGGGGGCCCAACGCCCGTCATCAATAGCACGCTGCGCGGCATCGTGGAGATGTGCAAGGGGATGCCCGACAAGTTTGGCACTGTTTACGCTGGCTTTCACGGCATCGAGGGTGTCCTCAAGGAAGAGTTGCTCGATATTTCGGCCCAATCCGACCAGGAGATCGCTCTGCTGAGCGTGACGCCTGCTGCCGGGAGCATCGGCACCTGCCGCTACAAGCTTAAGGCACACCAGCAAGAGGATTTTGGACGCGTGGTGGAAGTATTCAAGGCCCACGATATAGGCTACTTCTTCTATATCGGTGGAAACGACTCTATGGACACCGCCCACAAGGTGGCAAAACTGGCCCAAGAGCATGGCCTGGACCTGATTGCTATCGGCGGCCCCAAGACTATTGACAATGATGTGGGCGACAGCGAGTTCAAGCTGATAGACCACACACCAGGCTATGGCAGCGTTGCCCGCTACTGGGCGCTGACTGTGCAAAACGCCAACGAGGAGAATGCTGGCTCCTGTCCCTCGGACCCGGTACTGGTAATCCAGGCTATGGGGCGCAAGATTGGGTTCATCCCGGCCGCGGCCCGTTTGGCTGACCCCAACCGCGAAATGCCGCTGCAAATCTACCTGCGGGAATCCGGTTTGACGCTGGCACACATGGCCGACCTGGTCAACGACGAGCTGAAGCGGAGTGGTCGCTGCATGGTGGTGGTCAGCGAGGGCTTCGACGTGGGCGATGTGGGTGAGCGCAAGGATAGCTTTGGTCACACTCAGTTCTCGTCCAGCGCCACCACCGTCGAACAGGTTGTCGTCAATTACCTGAACGACGCCGGCCTAGCAGCCCGTGGTGCAGCGCGCGGCAATGTGCCTGGCACCGACCAGCGCCACAACATGATCTATGCCTCGACCGTGGACATGGAGGAGGCGTATAAGCTTGGGCAAAAGGCAGCCGAAATTGCTGTATTAGAGGGCTCCGGCTACATGAGCACCATCTTGCGCGAGCCGAGTCCCATCTACCGCGTCCGCTATGACAAGGTGCCCCTGCAGCAGGTTGCCAACTCGGAGCGACACTTCCCTGAGCAATGGATCGCCGAAAGCCGCATAGACGTGACTGACGACTTTGTACGCTACGCCCGTCCACTCATCGGAGACAACTGGCCCAGCATCCCGCTGGTAGACGGCCGGCAACGCTTCGCTCGACTGAAGCGCGTTTTCGCGCCGCAGAAGCTGCCTGCTTACATACCGCAGGCCCACCGATAAACGCACTGCGCCAAAAGTAACCTGCGCCCTCCAGGGAACCATAAGGCGTGAACTAAAAGCGTTGGGATCACCTTTACCCAAAGGGGCCCAAAAGGTACATTTCACGACCCATTCAACATTAACCACACGGAGGCACTTCATGCCCCTCATCAACCAACTGCTTCAATCTGCCCAACTTGCTCCGCCTCTATCTCAATCCGAGGCCGAAGCACTGGCCGTCGACATGGGCAGCATCACTGACCTGTTCATCTATCCACGCTCGATCGCAGCTCGGAGCGGCGCTCTCTTCTTCCTGGGACGACGCGACGCAGCCAAGTATTTGGGCATTGTTCACACCGGGGCTGCCCTGGCCGGTGAGTTCACGGGCCAGGCTGGGGAGGTCACGCTGGGCGGGGAAGTCATGAGCCTGACTCTGTGCCCCACTGATCACACCAATGCTCTGGCGTTGCGTGCTGCCCTCCCCTTCACTGCACCCATCACGCTGGGCCTGCGCAAATCGGCCGGGTGCGGTGACCGGCTGGGGCTGGCCACGCCAGGCCACGTACGCGCCGTGCGCAAGGGGAGCATGGCCCCCATTTTCGCCCAGCAGTCCATACGTGAGATGATTCGTACCCAGCGCAGCCCCGAGCAGGTTCTGGATGCCGCTAGCTGGGGCGTCTTTCAGGAGGGCTGGCGCGAGGGCTTCGGCGCCGATGCCGACCATCTTAAGACGCTGGAGGATGTAGACCGCTGCGTCGCCGCCGGGTTCGTCTTCTACACAGTGGACCCCGGTGACCACGTGGATAACGCCGCTGACACTGATGATCCGATCACCCTGGGCCGTAAGGTCGAGGCCCTGCCCTGGAATGATCTAGAATCGTCCCCCGGCGACCTGTACCGCACGTATCTGGACCAGCAGTTCGATGTGGGCGACTTCGCCGTCAGCTTCAGCGAGGAGGAACTTCTGCGCGCAGCGGCAAAATACGGGCGGTCCGTGGCCCACACCGTCCGCATGTACCGCCACCTGGCGACCCAGATGGGCGACCGCCCCTTTGAACTGGAGATGTCGGTAGACGAGACCGAGACGCCGACCACCATCGCCGAGCACTACTTCGTCGCCAGCGAACTCAAACGTCTGAATGTGGACTGGGTCAGCCTGGCCCCACGCTACATCGGTCGCTTCGAAAAAGGCGTGGACTACATCGGCGACCTGGCCGCCTTCGAGGCCGAATTCGTCCGACACGCGGCCGTCGCCCGCGCGTTGGGACCCTACAAGCTCAGTCTGCACTCCGGCTCAGATAAATTCAGCATCTATCCTATCTTTGCCCGGGTGGCCGGTGAGTTGGTGCACTTGAAGACGGCTGGCACCAGCTACCTGGAGGCGCTGCGCGCCGTCGCTGGCACCCAGCCTGGCCTCTTCCGCGAAATCCTGGCCTTTGCATTTGAACGCTACGACGAGGACCGTGCCTCGTACCACGTTTCGGCTGACCCAGCCAAAGTACCCACGCCAGACCAACTAAGCGACCAACAGCTGGCCTCGGTGCTGGATGATTTCAACGGGCGGGAGATGTTGCACGTTACCTTCGGTTCGGTGCTGACGACACAGGATGTCGACGGCCGTTATCGCTTCCGGGACCGCTTGCTGGCTGCACTACAAGCCGACGAGGAGGCCCACTATACGGCGCTGGAGGCCCACTTCGACCGCCACATCAGGCCGTTCGGTTAGCGGCGGGTTGCCCTCGACCACGCCGTATTCTGCCCAAAAAGACAGCCCCCTGCCGTTATTATGGGCGGCGGGGGGCCGCATCGTTCGCGTATGCCTGCAAAGCTGTTGGTTGAGCGATTGCGCTAACTTCTCGTCAGCCCTATCCCTTCCAGCGTGAGCTGCTCCTCAGGAATTGACTCTGACGTGTGTTGCGCAGCCAGGGGTAAGGTGAAAGCAAAGCACGTACCACGCCCCTCCTCACTTTCCACCCAGATTCTTCCTCCGTGAGCTTCTACCAATCCCCTGACAATAGATAACCCCAGACCGGTACCGATGGTATGCTGTATCTCAGCGCGCTCCAGGCGGCCAAAGCGCTCAAAAACCTGGGGCAACCGCTCTGCCGGGATACCCACGCCGGTGTCTGTCACAGCAATCACGGCCTCATCCGCCGTCTCACTTCTTCGCGCAGAGATGGTGATAGTCCCTGTGTCGGGGGTAAACTTGACAGCGTTGCTAAGAAGATTGACCAGGATTTGGCTCACTCGTTGAGGATCGCCCCAGACATAGGCTGTCTCTGGCGAGACGTCCACGTTGATCGAGATATGCTTCACCTGCGCCAAGGGGTGAATCACCGCCAGGGCTTGTTTCACGGCGGGCAACATCCCCATGACTGCCGGCACCACGGTCAACTTGCCTTCCTCAAGGCGGGCTACATCAAGGATGTTGTTGACCAAATCCAATAGCCGATGACTGTTAGACTTTATGGTCTGCAACATCTTCCCTTGATCGGGAGACAACTTTGTACGCTCTAGCAGCAATTCAGTGTACCCAGCGATAGCAGTCAATGGTGTACGCATCTCGTGATTGATCACTGAGAAAAAGTTGGTCTTGACTCGGTCCAGCCGCCTTAGCTCCACATTGGCCTTTTGCAGATCCTCGGTGCGCTCGGCGATAATCTCCTCCAAGCGATCCATCTGGGCCTTGGTCTGCGCCACATACAACCGCGTCGCGTAGATGGTCAAAACAAGCGGCAGGAAGAAAACGCTCAGCCCAAGAATGCCTGCGATCTGATACCCCACCGCCAGCCCGCCGCCGCCCACGACCATGCTGAGGATATTCATAGGCGTGATCCACGACATGTTTTGGCGCCAAATCTGAACCGCTGGCTGACTGGTTTGAAGCGAGACGACCCCAACCACCAAGCCCGCGTTCACCGCTTCAAAGGATACTGCCGCCAACACCATAGGCAGCAAGTTGGAGACCAGGGCAACCTCGCCTACGATACCACCGGCCAGGATGTATATCCACCCGGCCACCGGAGCCGGCAAACCAAAACCTGCCATATTAAAGAGAGCTCGTTGCAGCAGAGGGGCACGCCTTCGGCCGCCCTGGCGTCTCTCCATGACCAAGGTGCTGACCACCCCCCCCACCATGGCCACCAAGCCACCCGGCAAGGGTCCAAACACCAAAATGCCAGCAAAGGTGACAGCTGCGGACATAGAGAAAAGAAGATTGGGGGACAGATTCTCGCTGGTTGTCAGTTCAGCGACGATGACCAAACCGATGAAAAGCAACACACCCGCATGAGATGGTTCCAGATGCCCCAAGGACCAGACGAGCAAGGCCACGCCCAATCCTGATACACAGGCGGTGTAGATCTGAAACGGTTCAAAGCGTCGGATTTTATCAGTAGTTGGTTCGGGCTTTTGTGGGGAGTTCACCACGTGCTCGCCTTCCCTGCTGATCAGCTGTTTCGCGTTCAGACAATTTAGCAGCTAAGTCTACTCTGATTCTATCAGAATATTCGTTACCAGTCAACAGTACCTTTTTTCTGGCCTCTCCGGGCAAGTTACTGGAAACCAGGGATTTTTAGAAAGCCACCGAAAGGCAGGCAGGCTTGAACGCTGATGGGAGCAGCATCGCGCCCCAGTCCAAAACCAGGCGGAGTTAGCTTCTATATTCGTCACTTAAGGTGCGAGGCGCGATAGCCTGCCCGCGGATCGCGTGGATAATGGCCATTGGAGATTCGGGCTGCCTAAATGCCCACAAATAAAGAGGCCGCCGATCCCCCAACCGGCCGCCTCTTCACCAAACCCAGGTCAGTGTTCTAGCCCCCGCCTCCCCAAATCCAGCCGGAGGCTTTAATCTTTTCAACTTTCTTGACTTTCATGGTAAGTTCCTCCTGTCTCGGACCCTATGCCTGAGACTGTGATCGGTGTTCAGCCACCCCATTTGTGACCAGTCGGCCTCACGACTTCAACTTTCTTGGCTTTCACAGTGATTTCCTCCTGTCTCGGATTCTAGGCTTAGGTTATGATCGGTGTTCAGCCACCCCATTTGTGACCCGTCGGTCTCACGACTTCAACTTTCTTGGCTTTCACGGCTGATACCTCCTTTCCTCTAGAGATTTGTTCGCAACCTGAGAAAAATACCTCCGCCAACCGGTAATATCAACTCTGCCGCCAGCGGGGCAAAGTGTCCCGGCAATAGGCGTAAAGCAGCAAACCGTAATAGATGGCCTGGCTGGCAAGCACAGCGGCGCCATCGGCAAAATCTGGGGGTGTTACCGCGGCGGAGTTCGACACCTTAAGAAACGACTCCCAGACCAGCTGCACTTTGATCGGCAAATTGATGAGCAGGAATTGCCCCATAAACAGGCCGCCCCACAAGACCATAATGACCACATAACTGTGCACAAACTTCATCCCGCCCGCCGGCGCGTCAAATGTTCTGTTCTTGACGAGCTTGGACTTCAGCCAATCATAGGCTTCTGACTGCAGATTGCGCTGCCCCAACAATGCTGATACCAAGAAATAGCCATCCATCTTGGAAAAGAGCCAGAATTGAGCAACCAAGGCCATCGTAATGATCAATATGTAGAACTTAAGAAGTCTCACGACTACCCAGGGCACAGCCAGCAGGCCCGTCTTCTCGAAGTAGAGCACATACAGAACGATGCTAAGGCAGAATACGTCCCACACCATGCCAGCCGCCAGGGGCAGAAAGCGAGCCGTACGGGGCACTGCCCATATATTGTGCATCACGGTCTGGCTCATAGGGAAGAAGCCCAGTCGTTGCGTCCAGGTAATTGTGGCCTCAATGCCCTTGGCGCGACAGGCCAGCCAGTGGGCTAATTCGTGTAAGGGCATGCCCACCAGCCAAACCAGCATGCCGACCAGCACGACCAGGGAATAGTGATCAGCCCAGAAGTAGTCGGCGCGTTGAGGCCAGAGTTCAGGGGTAAGCACCCAAAGCACCGCCGCAGGCACAGTAATAATCATCCAGGCAATCAGAACAGGTCTGGAAAACAGAGCGCGGGCCCAGCTTTGAGGGAACCAGCTAGCGTTGGACTGGAGAGGAACCCGGCGAGGAGCAATCGATTGGCCATTAACAGCGGCCACAAAGTCACACTCAACAAACGCGTTGATCACTTCCAAAACTTCTTCATCCGGGAAGGGATTGTAATGAGCCTCGAAACGCTCCCTGGCCTTGGCCAGTGTCAGGCCTTCGTCGAGCCACGTCAGAAAATCCAACCCTTCCCTGGGCAGCTCCAGAAACTGGTCGCCCCGGCCCACAATAACCACGCCGTTTTCACCTTGCTTGGACAGTGGGTGCAAACGAATCGTGCTATTCAGTGAAATCGGGAGTGCAGCAGCTTCAGACATCAACGCGCCTCATTTTGAGTGTTAAGGTGAAATCAAGCAGGTGAGGGGTCTTGGCAAGCCTACCGAAGATCTTCCCTAGGAAGCAATTCCTGATCTGCTAGCCTTGGAATAGGTAGCCAATACGAAGGCATCCCCGACACCAAGATATCTATGCCAGGATCTCCAAGCTGGATCAAACAGCACAACCAGCAACGATCAATGGAATGCCTTACATATACAAAATAGGGGAAGTTACAGCAGTTCCAAAGAGCCCAAACCTTAACCCAAAGCCATTATAGCATAGGGTAGGCTCAATAAGTGGCTCGAAAGAAGGCTCATGAGGCAAAAAAGTTAGAAATTGGTTAGAAATTGGCTGGTGCCTGCCCGGGGGCGGTCTCATCAATCGACTGGGCATAGCTCTATGAAGAGGGGCTCAAGCCAGTAGGCAGGCCAACGGCAAGCCTTCACCCCCGCTAATGCAACTCTATCACTTCACTAACGCAACTCTAACGTACCGTTTGCACTTCTCTAACACAACCCTGGTATGATGGGACCATCAAGCAATTCGATACCAATTCAATCAATGAATGTGAAAATAGTGGAGGAAAACTAAGATGGCTAGCATTGTTCGATGGACCCCGTTTGACGAGATGGTTTCACTGAGAGGCGTTATGAATCGTCTCTTTGAGGAGAGTGTTGCTCGCCCTTACCGGCCTCACACCGGTGGGAATGGCAGTGTAGCCATGGGGCGGCTACCCGTTGACCTGTACGAAACAGATGAGGAATTGGTGGTCAAGGCCCGCCTGGCTGGCGTTAACCCGGAAGACGTGGACATCACCATTGAAGACGGGGAGCTGATCATCAAGGCTGAACTGCGCAGCGATGCGGCACTGGACGAGGCCAAGGATTGGAGCTGGTACCGTCACGAACTCTATCACGGGCCATTGGGGCGCCGCATCAACCTGCCCACGTCGGTGCAATCCGACAATATCGAGGCTACCTTCCGCAATGGCGAACTGACGCTGGTATTGCCCAAGGCCGAAGAAGTGAAGCCGCGCAGCATCAAAGTCAAAGCCGTTCGTTAGAAACAGCGATTGCTGAACCGAAAAGAGGGCGCTTACTCAGCGCCCTCTTTTTGTCACCTCTACTCTGTAGGGTCCAAATCGATTAGCCTTCCTGCCTCGCGGAACGGTTGTTGGCGCTCCTCTATCATCCTGGGTGGGTCACTAGCCTCCGACCGCCTGCAGCACGCAAATCACCCCCCGTTCAACATCTCCGTCGGTGGTGTCCAGGGTGATATGGTCACATTGAATAGGCTCAGCCCGGCGACGCATGCGCAGGTACACCTGCCAGTCGGCATCAGAGTAGTTTTGTGGGTCGCGGTTGACCCTGTCTCCGCCCCGGCGCGGCATCAATCGCTCGCGGATCACCTCATCGCGGGCAGTCAGCTCTGCCACCACCAGCCGCGCGCCGCAGCGTGCCGCCAGACGATATCCAAAAGCTCGGTGATGTTCGTAAAGATTGGTGGCGTCATACACCACGTGGTAATAGTGGCGCAAGTACCAGCCGATGAGGATGTGGCACACCTTGTGCACATGCCGACTTTCCTCAGCGCTGTAAGTCGGGGGGGTAAACAGCTTTCGGCGCACCCGGTCTGACTCGACGATGACCGCCGGCAGCCGATGCAGCAGCCTACCGGCCAGGGTACTTTTCCCTGTGCCGGGCAGGCCACACAGCATCACCAGCGCCGGCTGGCCAGAGGCCGGCTTTGGAATGATCAGCGTATCTTTGGCAGCAGCGACAGCTGCCCTTATGTCGAACGCAGAGTCCTTTTGCATAGCCCCTTTGATTTCATCCAGATTATACTCCACTTTGAAGGCAACCGGAAGCAAGCATTGATCTGATGACAGAGGTCGGTCAGACTGGCCCCAAACAGTAGACATGTCAACCAGCTCCCCCTCCTCGCGATTGTCAGGCAACAGGCCAGGCGAATTCCCCGCCCAGAATTATGGGAAGCGTCCAGGTAGGGCTCAACGGTTGGACAAAGGCCCATTCTGAGGTACAATACATCCAAGCTCCTCCAGGACTAGCAGATATATGAGCGATATGGCCATCTTCAACAATCGTTATCGGCTTTTGGCCAAAATTGGGCAGGGTGGCTTGGCTGAAGTCTACCGGGCACAAGATGTGGCCCTGGGACGAGTAGTCGCCGTCAAGGCGCTGCGCCAAGAGTATGTGGTAGATCCCACTTTTCTAGTGCGTTTCCTCCACGAGGCACAAAGCGCGGCCAGGCTTACTCATCCCAACATTGTGGCTGTGCATGACTTCGGTCAAGACCTGGGTCGACCCTATATTGTGATGGAATACGTGCCGGGTCGTGACCTTCGGACCGTACTGCAAGAGGGGGGAATGCTGTCAGTAGAGCAGGCAGTGGAGGTTGGACTGCAGGTTTGCGCGGCTGTCGGCTATGCCCATCGGGCGGGGCTGGTGCATGGCGATATCAAGCCAGGCAATGTCCTGATTGCCCCTGATGGTCAGGCCAAAGTGGTAGACTTTGGCCTGGCGCGCTCGCTGGGCGAATCAGCCATGGACGAAGAAGGTGAGCTGGTATGGGGCACGCCGGCTTACTTCGCGCCCGAACAGGCGGCCGGTGACCGGGTGCTGCCCGCCACCGACGTTTACGCTATCGGCGTCATCTTGTACGAGATGTTGACCGGCCGACTTCCCTTCACTGGCTCCGACCCCGAAGTGGCCCGCAAACATTTGTATGAGGCCCCCACTCCGGCTAACCAGGTCAATCCGCGCGTGCCTGCCCAGCTGGCCCGCATCATAGAGGCAGCCATGAGCAAGCAACCGGGCGGTCGCTTTCGTACTGCCGATCACATGCGCCAGGTGTTGGCCGACTTTCGCCAGAGTAGGAGGGCCAGACCGGCTATCACGCTCCCGCCGCCATACCAGCGCCCCAATTCGCCCCAAGTTCCACAGCAACGGCCAACGCCGTTACGCAACCGGCTGGTGTGGATTGGGTGGCTATGACACTCGGCTTCTTTGCTGTGATTGCCGTATTGGGGCTAGTGCCATTATGGGCGACTGTTGATCGGGCATACGTGCAGCGTCCGATCCCAGCCAGTCTTCCTACACCAACGGCCACCCTGGCCATTGGCCAGGTGCGCGTGCCCGACGTGATTGGCATGGAGGAGGGGGATGCCACCCGAGTGCTCGAAGGCACAAAATTACAGATAGAAATCGTTGGGCAGGCGAATCACCCCACGATCCCAGCTTTCGCTATCATAGAACAGACAGTAAGAGCCGGCGAACCAGTGGACGAGGGAACGACGATTGGCGTCATTATCAGCCAGGGGCCGGAGCTGGTCGAGGTACCGCCGCTGATAGGCAAATCATTGAGCGAGTCGGAAGCTCAGATACAGTCTGCAGGCCTCATCGCTGAAAGCCAAGAAGCCTGGAGTGAGCAACCGCCTGGCATTGTGGTTGAACAAAACCCGCCGGCTGGCTCGCTCGTGCAAAGTCGCAGCCTGGTGTTGCTGACCATCAGCAGCGGAGCGCGAGTGCCAGTGGGTGCGATCCTGGCAGGTAAGATTTCGCTGATTGCTTACGAATTGCCACGCTTGAACTACCGACCCGGCGAGACGTTGCCGCTCACGTTGGTCTGGCAGGCTATCCAAGCACCAGACCAGGACTACACCGTGTTTGTACACCTCACCCGTGACGACGGTAGCCCGATAAGCCAGCACGATGGCCTCCCGGCCAATGGAGCCCGCACCACTGGCACCTGGGCGCCAGGCGAGCAAATCATCGACACTCACCAGTTCACCATCCCGCCCGACACCCCGCCCGGCGAGTATTGGCTGAGGGTAGGCATGTACGGCGGCGCAGGCCGTCTGCCGGTGACAGATCCAGGACATGCCAGTGCTGCCGATGACGGCCTGGTGTTACAGCCTATCTTGGTGAATTGAGAATAGTGCAACCAGGCAAAACATCGTGCATGATACGTGATGGCAACTCTTAGGGTTGTCAAGTAGACGTAAATGCTGATCTTTCTATTCATTCAACTTCCACCCAGGATACTGGCAAAATGGGAATGTCTTTGGTATAATTAGGTTGGACTTGGAATACGTTTGGAGGCAAAGAAGTGGGTTCAGGTTTATTACGAAATGGACTTGTATATCTCTTGATTATCGTCGCCATCGCGGCTTTAATATTCAGTGTGTTCTCAGGCTCCCGGCAGAGCCCAGACATTGACATTAGTCAGGTGGCAGCTGATATCAAGGGCGGTAAAGTCGGAACCATAACAGTACAAGGTGATAATCTCACCGTCGAATATAATGATCCCAGTCTCGAGCCACGTCTATCGCGCAAAGAAACGGGCATTACTATTTTCGAGGCCCTCGATAGCCTGGGGGTAACCGCCGCGCACCTAAGGAACATCGAGTTCGAGGTTGGGTCACCTGGCGCCTGGGGCGATTGGGCGAATCTATTGATCACTATCGTTCCTCTGATACTCTTTGGGGCCCTTCTCTTCTTCATGGTCCGGCAAGCCCAGGGCACGAACAACCAGGCTCTGAGCTTTGGAAAGAGTCGGGCGCGGGTGTTCACAGGGGACAAGCCCACCATTACCTTTGACGACGTGGCTGGTGCCGACGAGGCCAAGGAAGAGCTGGCCGAGGTGGTCGAGTTCCTGCGCGAGCCCGAGAAGTTCATCTCCCTGGGCGCCCGCATTCCCAAAGGGGTGCTCATGGTTGGGCCGCCTGGCTGCGGCAAAACCTTGATGGCCAAAGCGGTCTCGGGCGAGGCGGGGGTGCCCTTCTTCAGCATCTCCGGCAGCGAATTTGTGGAGATGTTTGTGGGTGTAGGCGCCAGCCGGGTGCGAGACCTGTTCGACCAGGCCAAGCGCAACAGCCCCTGCATCGTGTTTGTGGACGAGATAGACGCAGTGGGTCGCCACCGGGGAGCTGGGCTGGGCGGCAGTCACGACGAGCGGGAGCAGACCCTGAATCAGATCTTGGTGGAGATGGATGGCTTTGACACGGACACGAACGTGATCGTAATGGCAGCCACCAACCGGCCGGACATCCTGGACCCGGCCTTGTTGCGGCCGGGTCGCTTTGACCGGCGGGTCGTGTTGGATAGGCCGGATTGGAATGGACGGGAGAAGATACTGGAGGTTCACGTGCGAGGCAAGCCACTGGCCTCTGACGTGAACCTGGAGAAAATTGCCAAGGGGACGATTGGCTTCGTGGGGGCCGACATTGAGAACTTGGTCAATGAGGCGGCTATCCTGGCCGCCCGCCGCAACAAAAAGGCCATCAGCATGACCGAGTTCCAGGAAGCCGTCGAAAAGGTTATGATGGGCCCCGAGCGCAAGAGCCGCGTCATTGCAGAGAGAGAGAAGGAAGTCATTGCCTATCATGAAGCGGGCCACGCGTTGGTTGCCCGCATGACGCCTGGCACCGACCCGGTACAGAAAGTGAGTATCGTAGCCCGCGGGATGGCAGGCGGCTACACGTTGCTATTACCTGAAGACGACCGCACCCTGATCAGCAAGTCTCGTTTCCTGGGACGGCTAGCCGTCTTTTTGGGCGGGCGCGTGGCTGAGGAAATTATCTTCGATGACATCACCACCGGCGCCAGCAACGACCTGGAGCAGGTCACGCGCACGGCCCGAGCAATGGTCACCCAATATGGTATGAGTAACAAACTAGGCCCGGTCACCTTCGGCGAGAAAGAGGAATTGGTCTTTTTGGGCAAGGAAATCGGTGAGCAGCGCAACTACAGTGAAGAGGTGGCTCAGGCCATTGATGAAGAGGTTCAAAGCCTGGTCGATCAGGCCTATCGCCACGCCTACACCGTTATCACCCACCATCGGGATAAACTGGTAGCCATCGCCGAGCGGCTGAAGGAAGAAGAAACCATTGATTCGGAAGAGTTCGAGGCGTTCTTCGCTGACTTGCCTCCCAAACAGAAACTGATCCTCGCCCCGCAGCCAGTGGCAGCATAGGACACGATATAACAAAACGGCGCTGTCTGTAGACAGCGCCGTTGTTGTTTTGCACCAGACTTTTTAAAACCAGACAATGAAGGTTTTCAAGTCGCCTCCTGCGTCTTTTCTGTCTCCATTAACTCGCGGCGCAGAATCTTGCCTACCATTGTCTTGGGCAGGTCCTCACGGAACTCCACATACTTGGGTACCTTGTACCTGGCCAAACGCTCGCGACAGAATTCGATGATCTCCTCTTCGGTAGCCGTCTCACCTGGACGCAAAACGATGAAAACTTTGGCTCGTTGGTCACTGCCCCCAATTGGCACACCTATGGCCGCGGCTTCCATTACCTTGGGATGCTCATAGAGCACATCCTCAATCTCACGCGGGTAGACATTGTAGCCGCCGGCTCCCAGGATCATGTCCTTCTTGCGATCCACAATACGGAAGTAACCGTCTTGGCTCATCTGGGCAACGTCTCCAGTGTGCAGCCAGACCTTGCCCGTCTCATCCTGGCGTAAGACATTGGCCGTCTCAGTAGGCATGCCCCAATAGCCTTTCATCACCTGTGGGCCGCTGATGCACAGCACGCCCGGTTCACCAGGCCCCATCGTCTCAGTCTCTGTGTCGGTGTCCACGATCTTGCAGTCGGTGTCGGGGAAGGGCAGACCGATGGTGCCAATTCGCCCACCGCTGCGGATGGGGTTGCTGTGGGTCACCGGTGTGGCCTCGCTCAAACCGTACCCTTCCACCAGCTTACCGCCAGTGATACGCTGGAACTCCTCTTGCACTTCTGGCGGCAGCCCAGCTGCGCCGCTGATACAGACTTTGATAGACTTGACATCGTATTTGCCAGCCAGCACGTCAGGGTGATTGTTGATCGCCGCGTACAGAGAGGGCACGCCGGGAAACATTGTCGGCCTATGCTTATTGATGGCCCCCAGCAGCTGAGCGAACTCACGGGGGTTGGGAATGAGAATCTGTGCATAACCCCGGCAAATTGATTGATTCATACAGACGGTCATGGCATAGCTATGAGTGAGAGGCAGCGCGGTCAGCGACACCTCTTGACCCTCAACGCCATCTACCATCCAGGCCGCAGTCTGCACAGCGTTGGCAACCACATTACGCTGGGTGAGCTGGGCCCCCTTGGGTACACCCGTCGTACCCCCCGTGTACATCAGAACAGCCGTATCCTCGGGTGCAATTTCCATGGGGGCTGGCCTGTCCGGTGCGCCATTCAACACGTCCTGGAACCAGTACGTATCCGGATCATTGGAGATATCAACCCGGTGTCCATCCTTCTTCTCTTTGGCCAGCGTGAAGAGGAGTTTCAGAAAACCCGGGAAGTACTCCTTGATATTGGTGACAATCACGTGCTCCAGGCCAGTACTAGGCCTGGCTTCTTTCACCCGAGGGTACAACAGGCTCAGGCAAATGGCGATCTTTGCACCCGAGTCGTTGGCCTGATGCTCGAACTCACGCGCCACATACAGAGGGTTACTGGGAACCACAATGCCCCCCGCCCGCAAGATGGCGTAATAGGCGATGACGAATTGTGGGCAGTTCGCCATATACAAGGCAACCCGGTCCCCCTTCTTCAGGCCATGCTGCTGCAGCCCCGCCGCGAATTTATCGACCAGCGCATTGAGCTGACGATAGGTCAGCTGTTTGTCAAAGAAAATCAGGGCTGTGTTGTCAGGGTACTTGGCAGCGGTATCATTTAGGAATTGGTGGACCACGATAGAGGGATAATCAATGGTGTGCGGCACTCCCTGGTCGTAGTGTTGGTACCAAGATCTTGCTTCCATTGTTCACACTCCTACTTGAATAGTAACGAATGGAATCCACCCAGCTACATAAAACGGAGAAAGGGGTTGCGCCCTACAGGTTTGACACCCAGGCTGTCATTAATATATGAGGCCAAGCTTTGTCAAGAGATGTCTCTTAGTCGCCGTATCCCTCTGAAAAGACCTCAATCATCAAGTACGGATCACCCAATGGGTAAAGGATGGGGCAGGTACAGCCGTGGGCAACATATTCACGCACTTTAGCCTTCACCTCTTCGGGCGTACCGCTGGCGGTGATACGCTGAACCAGCTGGTCAGGAACGAATTTCATCGCCTCCTGGATTTGCTGTTTGGTCGCCGGCCAGCCCAGGATGTTTTGGATTTGCTTGACCACGTGGTCGCTGACGCCGCTGGCTTTAGCAATATGAGGTTGCTGGGCCAGGTACTGGGTCAGCAAGGCACGGGCACCGTCTAGGGCCGTGGCCTTGTCTTGATGCACGGAACAAACCACCAGCTGAGGGCGGTCTATTTCGCTGAAGTCCCGCCCGCCCCGCTCGGCGCCGATGCGCAGGTGCTCCAAGGCCGGGTCGTTGTATTCCGGTGGCACACAGTAGTTGAGCACGGCGCCATCAGCAATTTCGCCGGTCAGTTCCATCATCTTCATCCCAGTGGCGCCGATCATAATAGGCACGTTTCTTGGCTCGCGCCGGCCGTGGACCACGTCCAGCTCAATCCCTTGCACGCGGTGAAACTCGCCTTGAAACGTGACATTCTCCATGGCCAACAAACGGCGCATCACCTCCACTGTCTCACGCATAGCCAGCAGCGGCTTGCGCCGCTGGATGCCGACGTTCGCGGCCAGCGGGTCCCACCAGGCACCGATGCCACAAATGATGCGATCGGGGGCCAAATCGTCCAGGGTCAAGAAGGTGGCTGCCAACAGGCCGATGTTGCGTGTCCAATTGTTGATGACGCCCGAACCGATTTTTATACGCTCGGTGACAGCAGCGAAGGCGGCCATAGGCACAATGGCGTCACGCACCAGGCGACTCTCGGCCTGCCAGACGGCCTCAAAGCCGTGCTTCTCAGCGAACTGTGCCAGCTGCATCCCTTCGCGGATGGGATGAGCATCCTGCAAATACAAAGCCACTCTGTCGTCTGACATGATTGATCCTCCTCGTCTAGTCAGCGAAACTCGCAGTGTGCGTTCAGAGAAATAATCGGATACTAGAGTGCATCAATAAACCGGTCTTCTCAAGCTGCCTCTAACAGGCGTACAAAGGGTTTCATTTTGCCAACTTGCTGATTGGCCATTACTCGGCCAGCGCATCGGTGATCTCCACCAACTGCCTTAGCGCCTGCTCCATAGCATCCAACTCACTGCCGTAAGTGGCCCAGTCACCGGCGCGGAGTGCCTCTTGGGCGGCCATGTAGTGCTCGTCGGCCTGACGGGCCAGGTCATAGACTTGTTGGCTCAAGTCGGAAGGGAGTTCGCCGGAAACGACCGGGCTGGGTTGTGGCGTCTCTGCCTCAGAGGCAGGCACTTCTACTGCCTCAGCACCGAGGCGAAGGTCAAGCTGCGGGAATAGTCTTACCAGCCCCTCGGCCAGCGTCTCGGCCATCACCACTCGCTCGCCGGAGGCCAAGACCACGCGCTTGAGCTCGGGTATCTGGCCCGACTCAGCTTGCAGATAGAGGGGCTCCACGTAGAGCAGCGACCGCTCCATAGGGATGACCAGCAGATTGCCGCGGATGACCTGCGACCCACGTTGGCTCCACAACGATAGCTGGGCCGAAATCTCCGGGTCCTGGTCGATACGGGCCTCGATTTGAAGCGGTCCAAAGATTAGCTCCTGCTTGGGGAACCGGTAGACGACGAGTTGCCCGTAATGTTGGCCATCACTGCGGCCAGCCATCCAAGCGATGAGGTTGTCTTTGGTAGCAGGCGTGAAGGGTTGAATGAGCAAGAACTCTTCTTCCCCCGGAGAGCCTGTAGCCTGTACCTCGCCTGGTAACCGAATGATGACGTAATAGGGCTCGACAGGCTGATCCTGACCAGAAAAGACTTCGCGTGGCAGATCCCACAGATCCTCTTTGTTATAGAAGACATTCACATCGCGCATGTGATAGGTCTGGTACATGGTAGCCTGGATGCGAAAAAGCCCCTCAGGGTAGCGCAGATGTTCTCGAAGGCCATCGGGCATAGCATCCTGGGGGGTGAAAAGGGTAGGGAAAATAGCAGCGTAGGTTTGCACCAGTGGATCGGTTGGGTCAGAAATGTAAAAAGTCATCGAGCCGTTGTAGGTGTCAATCACTACTTTGACGGCATTGCGGATGTAGTTGATATCCCTATTGACCGGCTCAGCGTACGGATATCGGTCGCTGACCGTGTAAGCATCCTGGATCCAGTAGAGCTTCCCGTCCATAATCGTCAGGTACGGATCGTTGTCATAGCGCAAAAAGGGCGCTACCTGGCGCACCCGGTCCTGGATACGCCGGTTGAACATCAAGCGACTGTTGCTGTCAATGTACTGACTCAGCAGAACATTGGCGTCAGCCAGGCGCAGGGCGAAAGCCAAGCGTTTTGGGTAGGAATCAAGGGGTACCCCGCCGGTCCCTTCGTAAAAGGTATACACGTTCTCGTCGCCACGTGGGTAGTCGAACTCCTCGATGCCAGTATTGACGAATACATAATTGGTCGTCAGTTCGCCATAGTAGATTTCGGGGCGCTCAATCGTGAGTGGCACCGAAATCTCCGGCGGGAGGTCCTTAATCCACAGTTGGGGCAGCCCCTCGGGGGTAACCTCGTTGACCGGGTTCATCACCACGCCGTATCCGTGGGTGAATTGCAGGTGCTGGTTGACCCATGTGACCGACTGTAATTGCGATTGATCCAATTCACGAGCGGCCAGAATCACCTGGCGATAGTCGCCATCAATCCAGTAACGGTCAATGTCCAAGTCGGTGAAGCCGTAATAGAGGCGAATCTCCTGAATCTGACGGTAGGTCTGGCCCAGAGGGCGATAGTCCCACAGACGGATATTCTGAAGGGTGGTCTGGCTGGCCTCCAACTGTTCCACGCCTAGCCGCTCCACCTGGCCAAAATCTCGCTCATCTACATTGTCTAGTCCGTAGGCCTGCCTAGTAAACTGGATGTTGTGTTCGATGTAGGGCGCCTCGCGAGCCAGTTCGTTCGGCTCAACGAGGTAACGTTGCATGAAACCAGGCACGATACTGATGATGACCAGCCCGACGGCCATCCACACACCAACCCCGATGAGGGGCAACCAGAGCCGTCTCAGGATCACGTTTACCAGCAACGTACCAGCGATGATGATAGCCAGCCAGAACATAGCTTGCAAGGCAGGTAACTCGGCATGAACGTCGGTATAGCTGGCGCCAAAAGCGACGCCGCGCGGCGAGTAGAGCAAGTCAAAGGCAGCCAATCGGTGCCCCCAGGCGACCACGGCAAACAGGGCCGCTCCCAGCGCCGAAGCGTGCAAACGAACGTGGGGCAAGACGATGATCTCCCCTTCACGCAGATTGTGCAACTGAGCGAAGAAGTAGATGATGAGCACGCCAATGAGGCTCATCAGCAAGGTGGTGATAAGCCAGCCCTGAATGAAGTGATACATCGGTAGCGTGAACACATAGAAGCCCACGTCCTGGCCAAAGAGAGGATCACGCACACCAAAAGACGCCTGATTGAAGAAACGCAGGAAGTCCAGCCAGCGTGGTGTAGCAGCAGCAGCTACTGCCAGGCCCAAGAAGAGCCCCGTTGCCCAAACCAGCCAGCCAAAGATTGGCAAGTCCAGGGTGCGACGCTGACCTAGAAAGAGTTCCCCGCGCGTGGAAAACCAGCGGGCCAGCATGAGATTGCCCACGAATATGATGGCAAAGGGCACCCCTGCCCCGAAGAACACGGCCACCCCGGCCAACAGCGAGGTAACATACACACTTTCGAACTTGACGCTCTGAAACCACAACCAATTGGTGTACATAGTCACGCCAAAGCGCAGCAGTAGAAAGAGCACAAAGGCGATAATGATGGTGGTCCAGAGACGGAGTCGCGTTGCAGTCATCGAGATTTCCTTTCCAGTCATAAGGCCTATGAGAAAAGCCTATTTGATCGCTATATGATGCATAAAAGATGGCACGTATCGCCACGTGGCCACAGAGTCCTCTACCAGCCGCTGTCTACCGCCCCCCAATTTCCACCCAATCCACTGCCGCAGCCAGCAAGCGGTCATCGGAGACACCGGTTAGCACAGCCGAGGGGGGGGTGGCGTGGTCGAAGTGCAAGGTAAGGATATTGAGCCCCTGACCTAGCGCAGATTCCGAGAGTGTGACCTCGATCACCTGCCATCCTTCACGCAACGATATGGCTACATCCATTAGTTGCTGACCGTTAAGAGTCATGGACATGGTCTGTGGTGGCGCCGTGGGAAACGTGAAGGGAGCAATTTGCATCCTAAGGACCCGGGCGCCAGCGCCACGTGCAGGGAAGAAAAGGCGTGCCTCGGTCCCCAGGACCCAGTTGGCGGTGGCAGCGAAGACTTCCTCGTCATCAGCCCAGCCTTCACCCCGATATGGAGCTGAGGTCCAGTCACCGAAATCCACCCGCAAAGGGTCCGGGACAGGTGGCTGAATCACGCGGTAGACGAACGCACCATCACCGCTGGCAACGGACTCAGAGTCCAGAGGGATCAGCGAAAAGGCCAGCTCACGAGTGGCAGGCATGGTGTCCACGTAAGGATACCGAAGCGGAATTGGCTCGTGGACGATCAGGTAGCGCACGTCATACAGAGCCATCAACTCCCCTGCCTGGGCACGGGCACGAGCCAGTGTTTCAGCATCTACCTCACGATAAAGCTCGGTCTGCGTCAGAGCGCGGAAGAGAGGGATGCGGGTGAAGTAGTCAAATTTGAAGTCAGGCGCGCGCGAGATGTTGCCAGCCAGCATCCGTTTATGATGTAAAGATTGGTAGTATTGTAATTGCGTTCGCTCTGCACCCCAAGTACCAAAGCTGTTGCGCCAGCCCAGCGGGAGCTGCAACACTGCAAAATCCCCTGGCTCGGCGGCAATGGCCGCGTAAGATTCTGGCACCCGGGCATCGGTCAACGGCAAAGGAATGGAGACCTGGTCAAACAAGACAATCAACAGTATGAGGCCACCGGCGATCAGGCGGGAGACTAGAGGCTGGAGAGCGCCTGGGGATTTGAGATTTGACACACCTACTTTGCCCGCGTCGGGCTGACTGCGGAGCATGTGGCTGGGTGGTTCAGGTGCTTGATGTCTGCCTGCGCTGAAAAGCCTACCAAGCAGATTCGAGACTCCGTATCCCACCAACACTGCCAGCGACAGGCTCAAGACCACGCTGAACCGATTGGGTACGCGATTCGCCTTGATGATAGGGATGTAATGCAGCAAGGCAAAGGGCAGAGGAAAGGTAACATCTTGGGACAGCCCTTGCTCGCGCAAAAGGTTATCGAAAGGGAAAAGGAACCGTCCATTGACCTGAAGCAATGGTCCTAACGTGAACACGGCAAAGACAACCGCACTCCATACCCAAGCGCGGGCTTGTCTCCATGCCTTCAGGGCGCCGATCGCTGCCAGAATCACGACACCGTAGCCCAAAAAGACCGTGTTCACATCCCGGAAACGCGCGTTACCCTCAACGACGGCGCGCAGATGCGCTGGCCAGTTGTCAGCCCCCAACAAGGGATGCAGCGGGGTGGGCGTGAACCAGCCGACCAGATCAGCTGAGAGTTTCAGCCCCTCCCCCCATCCGGCCAGAGCAAAGTCCCCATGGGCGAAGGCACGCAGGATGGGCAGCATCACCGGCCACCAGAGGACTCCCACCGTCCCTGCCAGCACGAGCAGGCGCGGGCTCACCTTCAACAGACGATAGCTGGCTGGCGATATTCGATAGACAATGTGCCAGAAGCTGGATGGCACATAGGAGGCAGGTTGGGGCGCTTTGGCCGCGCGCAGTTCGAAGAAGACCAAAATGAGGCTGAGAAAGAGCAAGAACACACCAAATATCATCTCGGCCAGCAAGGCAAAAACCGCAAAGACTCCGGCCAAGACAGCATTTCGATAGCCCGGCTCACGCAGGGCCTTCAAAAGAAACAAAGCATAGAAAGGAAAACCCTGTGCTGTGACCATATCGTAGTGGCCGAGGGCAGCATAGATCATTCGGCTGGCGGCAAAAGCATAGACTGCCCCGGCGACGAAGGCCGCTAACCTGTAGGGCAAGACATCGTCATGTGCTCTAGCTCGCTGCCGGCCGTTAACCAAAAGATATAGCACCAGCAAATAGGTGCCGTAGCCACTCACCACATAGGCGAACAGAATGGTCAGGTTCGAGGCCAGGGGCAAGAGTAATGTCATCTGCAAAGGAAGACTGAGCATCGCATTGAAGAAATTGAACGTATAGAGCACCAAGTCAATGCCCAGGGGATAGAAGATGTAATCTGTGCGAAGCGGTGATTGCCCCAGGTCGAGAATAGCGAACTTAAACCACCAGATATTCCACACAAAGGTGGACTCGTCGAAGGCCCAGACCGCACTGCCAGGGATGTGGGTTGCCATTTGAGTGACTAGCGGCCAAGTGAGCCCGACGATCAGCAACGTGTAGAGAGTAAGTACAAGAAGGTGCGCACGATATCTTTTGATATCCAAGTCGATCGTCCTCCCAGGTGGTCTTATGATACCACGAGATGAAGGATTCGATAAATCACAGTCCACATAAGCAGGGTGAAACTGAGACGGGCATAGAAGCATAGAATATCCCAACCCAGGCTTGTATCTTACAGCCGGAGGGCACCGGCCTTGAGAGGCTAGGCGCGCAGCGGGCTGGAGAGAGTGCATTCGGACTTGAACGCGCGGATTAGGGGCCGCGATTTGTCAAGCCAGCTGGAGGCTGGTATAATGTGGCTTTGGTATAGAACTTATGGATATTTTTCAAATTTGGGGAGACTTACTTCATTGGTCCAACGTAAAACCCAGACTTCCACATACTGGCAAGAGCAGTTTAGCGTAAACGCTGACGATATTGAACATCTATATAGCCTGCTCCTGGAGAGAAACCAGCCGCAGTCTACCGATAGTCTGGCCCTGACTGTGGTGCAGCGCCATTGCCAGCTCGAAGAGATGGCTATTCGGGCCGAACTCCAACGCGGCACTCTGTATCAACCCAGAGACAGCTATCAGGTGGGGGATCAACTGGTCTTTCCCCGATTTGACTACGCGGCAGCCACCGTCACAGGTCAGCGACCTGGTCATAACCCGCAATATGGCGATTTTAGCGTCTTGCAGGTCGAGTTCGAAGCGAACGGTGGCGTTAGCGAGTTTGTGGCCGAATTCGCCCACCCCCATCCACTGAATTTGGAGGCGGGGCAGAGTCTGGCCGAAGCGGAAGGCCTGGCTTCTCCCCAAGAGCTATACGAGCTTTACACCACACATATCCACTCCAAACTTCTAGCGGCCTTAAAGAGCAACGAGGAATTCATCAACTTCCGAGGGCTCTGGTCCCTGAAAGGGCTGCTAGTACCCATTCACGATGGTCATCTCAACATCGCCGAGGCGGTCATTGACATCGGTGACAAGCCCCTGCCAGTTGAGGCGTTTCTAGGGGATTTGGACCTGCCGGCCGACATCCCTACTGAAACCCAAGTGCTTTCCATGAACTTTGCCCTGGACGCCGATGAGCGCTTCGAGAACGTAGGCCCTAAGGGAGAGGTCCTTTGGTATCTGCGCCGGCTTGAGCCTCCCAAGGTGACTCAGGTACCCCTGCACCTACACTCGGCTGGATTGCCCTTTGACCTGGAACCCTTTGACAACGAATTGCGCCGGCTGGTAGGCGAGCTTGACGACGAAATGACGGATCCTGTGCATATGCGCCCGCCTCTTTCTGATGCCGAGTCGGCCGTCGTCACCCTTAATTATCCGCATCGTCGGGCGGGAACGTTACCCATTATTCCCAAGACCGACCCCTTTTTCCCCGAAGCCGATGATCACCACGTACGTATCACGTTTGTTGACAAACGCTCGGGTGACCAGATGCCCGGCTGGGTGGTAAGCGAGGGCAAATACGTGTTTGGCCTCGGCCAATGGTACGCTCAAAACCAGTTACCGGCCGGCGCATACATCTCTCTGTACGCCACGGATGATCCACTGACCACCATGGTGGATTATCAACCAGTGCGGCTCAAGCGCGAGTGGATTCGGGTTGCCATCTATAAGAGTGGCAAGTTGAATTTCCAGCTCCTCAAGCAACCGATCACCTGTGAATACGATGACCTGATGGTGATCGGCGTCAATGACCCGGATGCCATCGACACTTATTGGTCCAGCGCCGAACAACAGGCAAAGCCGCTCTCAAACCTTTTACGGCAAATCTTTCCGGAATTGGCTAAGTTAAATCCCCAGGGGGCAGTCCATGCCAAGACGTTGTACAGCGCTGTGAACGTTGTCCGTCGCTGCCCGCCCGGTCCCATCTTCCATGAACTGTCCACCAAGGCAAGCTTCATCCCTATGGGACACGGCTACTGGACCTATGATGCTTCAATAGAGGCCTAATGGCTTATGGCTCGATACGTAAAACCAACCCTGGATACTAAATTTCACATAGACTTCGATTGGTGGCAGCAGAAAGGCTGGGATCTGCAGATTCATCTACATGACCTGCTGTGTTCAGAGTGCCGGGCTGAATACGCCAACACCACACACCCTCAAGAAATCGACTGGGTTAGTCTTGACACAGGAGAGGTCAGGCAAGTTGACTTTATATGGCATG
Organism: Anaerolineales bacterium; assembly: GCA_020343875.1. Taxonomy (GTDB): domain Bacteria; phylum Chloroflexota; class Anaerolineae; order 4572-78; family NAK82. The sequence goes on from CP070811.1 coordinate 3,393,369, forward strand.
TGATCCGCACACACTGCAGCCAGAAGCCCGACTACATTACTGAACATACCCCCCTGACCGCAGCTGTGTTCCGGATTTTCCTTGCCAACGACAATACGCCCCTCACACCACGAGGATTGCACCAGGTATTAGGACGCAAGTCTCCTACCCTCATATTGCGAACCATCGGCGGTCGCCAAATATTCATGGGCGTTAGACCGGTTTCCGTACCAGTCCGTAGGGTAACGCAAAAGGCAGCCTGACGACCGCCATCCTTGGCAGACAAGCCTGATGCGATCCTCCCTTTACAGGTTTCAGCAGGGATGGGTGCCAGAGCAATAAACAGAAGCTGAGCGGCAAGCCTAACCTAGCTCTGGTCCGAGTTTCGACTGATAGCCTCTATGCCTGTGATGTGTACGTATCCGGGTGATAGAGGCTTTTCACGTCTGAGGATTGGTCATAAGTTGGAGGGCGCCCAGAGCTGACCCAGGGGCGTGACGAGGTGGCCTTCGAGGCACTGGTAGACCCCCAGCACTATGGAGCCCATCGCAAGCATTGCTACAAGGGAATCACCAGATCCCCGCCTCGATTGGAAAAGAGCAAGATCTGACGATGCTGGTTGGCTGGCTGGCCTGGCAAATCTAGCCAAAACCGTAAGGAAAAAGGCCTGGACTTGTCAGCCCAGGCCAATCCTCAAGTATCGAGTTTATTTGATGCATGGTTCGCTGGCAGGCTCACTCTCTGCGCGCCAGAGCACCGATGACACCCACCACAACCAACGCCAGAAGGGCCACCAACATCACCACTACCCCCAATGGCCCGCTCAGGGCTGAGGGAGCGGGGGTGGGTGTCGGCACCAACTCAACCATGTCTGCCGATGCCTGCCAGCTCACGATGAAAGCTACAATATCATCGATGTCCGTGCCCGTCAGCGGGCCGCCGTAGGTTCGGCCCCAAGCCGACATGGGAGAGCCAGGCACACCCCGCTCAATAGTCGTCTTAACGCGGAGATCCGGTCGGATGGCAGGCCACTCCTTGGCCAGCCTTGCGCCGATACGGCCTTCCCCATTAGAACCGTGGCAAACGGCACAGTTTTCATCGTAGAGGACAGCTCCCCGGTTGGGATCCCCTTCAACCTCGGGAATTGGAGTGATGGGTGGTCGAGGCGTAACCGCTAGCGTGGGCAGCGGGGGGACGCCACCGGTTTCCCAACTGAGGATATAAAGCGTGAGGGCTTCAATTTCTTCATCAGACAAAGGGCCGCCCTTCTTCTGACTCCAGGCCGGCATGGGCGAGCCCGAAACACCTTCCTCGATGACAGTTCTGACACGCAGATCAGGACGGATTGAGGGCCAGTCCTTGGATAAAGTAGCACCGACCCGTCCTTCCCCGCTGGAGCCGTGGCAGACGGCACAATTTTCAGCGTAGAGCCGCCCCCCCAACTCGAGCTGCTCGTCGGTGGGGCCCTGAGCCAGCGCTGGCACTTGCCAGAATATGATCAGTATTAGGGTAATCAACAGGGCCAGCCCAACCTGGCGAGGGCGGCTTGGTGATTGCATAAGCACCTCCCGGGATAACGCAACACTAACCTCGACCGCACGCCCGGTAACCTTGCGGGTGGGTCGGCTACTCTTGGGCCAGCAGGAAGGCTACCAGGTCATCCAGCTCTTGATTGCTGAATTGTTCGCCATAGTTCTGGGGCATTATGTTAGGCTGATACCCTTCGACGACATAGGCTCCAGGATTTACAACAGACTCGCGAATGTAATCCTCTGCCGAGACCCCATCCTGCCGCGTAGCGGCTACCTGACCGATTTGCGTCAGGTTGGGCCCCACGACGCCGGCACTGATGCCCTGGATGGCATGGCAACCAGCGCATCCACCCCGCACATAGACCTGCTGACCACGGGCAACCGGGTCGGCCGCTTCTTCAGCACCGGGGGTAGGGGCAGGCAGTTCGCTGATTTCAGCTTTGCCCAGCGCAGTGGCCTCCCAGTTCAAGACGAAAGCGGCCAGATCGTGGACTTGGTCGTCGCGAAGCGGGCCCCCGAATCGCTGGGACCAAGCCGGCATAGCTGGCTTACCGCCCCCTACGTACTGATCAGGGCGCGTCGAAACAGAGCGTCCGGTAGAAACAGTGGCAATAATGTAATCTTCCAAGGTTCCTTCCCAGCCCACTTCTTGCAGCCGTTGGGTGAAGAAAAACTGGTCGCTGAGAGGGGGCGCCAAGCCAGGGATGCCCTCCCCTTTCACCCCGTGGCAGCCACTGCAATTGATTTCGAATAAGTCAGCACCCACCTCAATTGCCCCGGCCTCTTGGGCCAAAGTCCATTCGGCCATGCGGTTCTCCTCGTTGAAACCAACGTAGATGACAACCACTACAGCGATGGAGACCAGCAGCAATCCAATGAAAATCTCTAGCTGTGTGCGAGCCATGACGATAACCGACCTCCTCTGACGCGCGAGCTACTCACCGCCAAGACCTCGGTCGCGGTGGAGGAAAATATGCTTTTCGAAAGTCTTCTGGTCCCCGCTCTCAGGGTCTGACCAAATGATGCGCGGAGTGACCTTTTTAAGGCCGGCTTGCCAGTCTTCGATGATCATCACTGCCTGGACGCCGGGCAACTTACCTGCCTCTTCCGCCTCGTTGACTCGCCGCTCGAACTCGATGAAGACAAGACCAAGTTCTGGGGGAAGGGCGGTAGTATCAGTTTTGCCGACCTCATAGATGCCCGGCTCAAGTTGTTCGAAAGAAATCTCCCGCAAGGCACCCACTCCTTCCTCAGGTGCCAAGTCCTGGACGATGCGAATGGCAGCAGGGGTCTCGATGCCGTAACCTGGCGTACCCATATAGCTAAGGACCAAGACCGCCGCCACAAATAGCAGGCCCAAGGTCACTGCAACAGGCCGCTTGCTCATCATCCGGTACGGATTACGATCAATGTAAGGCACGGCAAACAACAGGGCAAAGATTACCGTGGGCAGAATGACCCCCATCAGAGTTGGGTCGCCTAGCTTGAGCATGCCCTGAATCCATAAGAAATACCAGGGCGCCTTGGTGTCCAATGGAGTCTTCTGAGGATCGGCGTGATGTTCTAAGGGAGCATTATAGAAGAAAGCAACCATCACCACCATAGCGAAGATGGTCAGGCAGGCCAGAAAGACCTCATGGGTCAGCAAGTCGGGGATGAAATCAATGCGCTGGGTGGCCTCCTTCTTGACATCCTTAGGCAGATCGCCCTCCTCGATACGGGCAGGGAGGGAGATATTATGCTCACGGGAGACCTTGTAGTAATGGATGCTGAGAACAACGATGCCCAACAGCGGAACCAGAACCACGTGGAGCAGATAAAAGCGCAACAGACCGCCAGCCCCAATGTCTGGCGCTCCCCGTAGCAGCAGGTTGACCTCATTGCCAAACAGTGGAGCCGACTCTGCCATGCTGGTGCCAATGGTCACCGCCCAATACGCCAGTTGATCCCAGGGCAGCAGATAACCACTGAAGCTGAGGAATAAGGTTATCAGCAGCAATAACACACCTGTGAGCCAGGTAAAAGACCGTTCCTTTTTATAGGATCCAGTCAAGTAGGTCCGAAGCATGTGGAGGGCGGCAAAGGCCACCATCGCCTCAGCTCCCAGCCGGTGCAGGTCCCGCAGCATCGACCCAAAGGCTACATTGCCCTCCAGTCTCAGGATAGACTGATACGCCTCCGAAGGCGAGGGAACATAATAAATCATCAAGATCAGGCCAGTGATGATCTCGATGATAAAGAAGAGAGTGGTGAAGTAACCCAGGCGAAAAGTGTGAGTGAACCAGGTGCTGGCTTGTTGATAGTAACGGGGGCGAATATGGAAGATGAAGCTGGTAATGTGAACCCGATAACGAGGGTTGGGCTTCTCGGTAGGGGGGTCACCGCGCATCACTGCTCGCAGTTCTTTTAAGCCCATTCCAGCAGTGATGATGCGCACCCGTTGGTCCAGCAGTTCCAAGGCTCGACTGCGCAGATCCTGTAGGCTCAAATTCTTGATCATTGTTTCCCTCTCACAAATAGCGCTCTGTCACGGCTAAGTTGACAGGTCATCGTGATGCCAATGGCGGCCATGCTCACCCTTCAAATCATCCTTGATAGAGCGCCAGACAGCATACGCAAGCAGCAGCCCGTCCGAGCTAACTCCTGCCAGCTGAGCATCGAAATCCGACGCCTAATCAGCCGCGGCGCTTTCCGAGAATTTTCCGGCCAGTGTCCACTTGGACGATCGCATCAGCGTCATCAGGAGTAGGCAGCGGGGCCCCGGTTTCCGGGTCAGTCTCAGCCAGAACCTGACCGTCGGGGCCGAGAACCTGGATGACGAAGCGATCCAGGGAGCGCGGCGCTGGCCCTCGGATATAAGTACCGTCATACTCAAACTGTGAGCCGTGGCAGGGGCAGATGAATTTGCCTTCCTGGTCCCTCCAGGCATAAAGGCAGCCCAGGTGAGTGCACACCTTATAGAGTGCCACCAGCCCTTGATCAGTACGCGTAAGCCAAAACTTGCCTTTGGGATTGTTGGCCGGTGGTGCATCTACCGGCGGCAGATTTGAAGCCCGCCCCAGGGAGAAGGCTCCACCGAACTCACCCTGCTTGAAGCGGGGCATAGAAAAAAGAAACCCGATGCCGCCCACATTTACCAACAGAACGCCCAACGAAGCCAGCCAGGCATAGTTCAACAATTCACGTCGAGTCAGTGCCGACTGTTCTTCTGCAGGGGGCGTCGTTTCAGTCATAGACTTCTCCTCCTTTTGCAGGCTTTGATGTTGAGAGAGTCACTGCCAAGTTGACTGGCCGATCTTTTACTCTTCTTGCAAGTGAGACGTGGTCCGAGTAATCACCGGTCTATTATAATACTATCGCAATAATTTAGAAAGTCTTTCCATTTAGGAGTTGTTGGACAAGCACCACTTCTACTGCCTACAGCGCCAGGGAGTTCACCCAGCTTCTTACTAATTATATCGCTTTTATCATATTTTACCAGTGGCGCGCGAGCGATTTTGCGGATGATTTGAGGATGAAACCAGGATGACACAAAGTCACCCAAACGAGTGAAGCGCAGGTTCAAGGAACCCACGCCAGGTCTCGCGAATCGGAGATTTCGGGTGGATTGAGTATAATTATGAGCGGCCTGTCTAGTACTGTAACTGGGGTGGATAATTATATTGACTTATCGATTTTACCTTAGCTTGATCAGCTTGCTTGTAGTGGTCAGCGCCTGCAGCCAGGGAAAGCCAAGCCCTCCTGACGGCTTGGCTATCTCCCAAGCTACCATCGTGCCCAGCGTCACCTCCCCATCGCTTTCAGAGGCCGTAGCTACGCCTTCGCCATCGCCGTCTCATCTGGTCGGGCTGACTTCGACCGCCACAGAGCCCAAATCTCCCAGTGACCGGATGACCAGCCCTGCCCCTTCCGCATCACAAGAGCTGGTATCCTACGCATCTCCAACTCGGCCAACTATGCCCTCATCCACCTCTGTGCCCACCCTTCCACGACCGGCCTTTCCACCGACTATCGAGCTGCAGCCTGTCTTTACCGGGTTTCAGACGCCCGTTTACCTTACGCATGCTGGAGAAGGCCCATCGGGCGTATCCCGGCTGTTCATCGTTGAAAGGATAGGCCGTATTTATCTTGTAGAAGATGGCGTTGTGCAGCCATCGCCCTTTCTGGACATCACCGACCGGGTAGGCTCCGATGGAAGTGAGCAAGGGCTCCTAAGCGTCGCTTTTCCACCCGGCTTGTCTGACCCGCCAGCCAAGACGAACACTTCAGCTAGTTTCTTCTACGTCAATTACACCGACCAGCTCGGGAATACCGTCATAGCTCGCTACCGGCTTCTAGCAGACGATTCCCGGCAGGCAGATGCTAGCAGCGAACAAAAGATCCTGCAGATTGAGCAACCAGCTGCCAATCACAACGGCGGGCAGCTTCAATTCGGGCCTGATGGCTACTTATATATAGGCATGGGCGACGGAGGCCGGGCAGGCGATCCATGGGGCAATGCCCAAAACCCTAGCGTGTTGCTGGGCAAGTTGCTGCGCATCGACGTATCGGGTGTCGACACCTACAACGTCCCCGAGAGCAACCCCTTTCTCGGCCAGCCTGGTGCTCGGCCTGAAATCTGGGCAACCGGACTACGAAACCCGTGGCGCTTTGCTTTCGACCGGGCTACGGGAGCTCTTTACATAGCTGATGTCGGCCAGAACCTCTACGAGGAAATAAACGTCCAATCTGCTACCAGCCTCGGAGGCGAGAATTACGGCTGGGACACCATGGAGGCAAGCCACTGCTTCGAGCCACAAGCCAACTGCGATTCAAGCGGGCTGGTGGTTCCGGTGGCTGAATACCCCCACGGCCCGAGCTGCTCCATCACCGGCGGTTACGTCTACCGCGGATCCCGCTTTCCCCAAATGGCTGGTGTATACTTTTTCGGCGACTTCTGTTCCGGCAATATCTGGGGGCTGAGAGAGGAAGCACCCGGAGAATGGCAGATGGCTCTGCTGCTCAGCACGGACATTAGCATCAGTTCCTTTGGCGAGGACGCGGCCGGGGAGATCTACGTCATGGGTTACCGTGACGGCACCATCTACCACTTGGTCGCCTTGCCATAGTCTGATGGTAGGGGGTCCGAGCGGCCTGGTCGACGGGCCAAAACTGGGATGAGGGCGAAGCCTCGGTTTGGGCTGGGGCGATCAGCTTCGAGCAACGCTCTCAAGAACTAGGCCTCTTCTCAGCGCTCGACTGACACGATTTCTCCACCACGCACGTAGACTCGCGGCACACGGGGCATCAACTGGGTGACCACTTCATAGTTGATGGTCTCCCCCCAGCCTGCCACCTCTTCTGCTGTCAGCTGGTCATCTCCCTGACGCCCAATGAGCACCACCTCATCGTCCAGGCGCACATCCTGGATGCCTGAGATTTCCACCACAAACTGATCCATGCACACTCTCCCTCGAATGGGCGCCCGTTGACCGTGAATGAGCACCGCACCCCGGTTCGAATTGAGGCGCAGGTAACCGTCGCCATAGCCAACAGGGACCAGAGCCACCGGAGTAGGCCGCTGTGTGACAAAGGTCCGCCCATAAGAGATACTGCTACCAGGGGGCAGGGTGCAGGTTCGCCCCGCCCGGCTCTTTAGCGTCAGCGCCGGGCGCAGAGGAAGGGCTGGCTGTACCTCGCCTGAAGGGTGAAGGCCGTAAATGGCAATGCCCGGTCGCACTGCGTCCAGGTGCATTTCAGGCAGATCTAGCGTAGCTGCGCTGTTAGCAACATGCCGCACAGGCACGTGGATGCCGGCCGCCTCCAACTTGTCCAACGCTTCGAGAAAAGCCCCAAACTGCTGGTGCGTGTAGTCCTTGTCGACCAGGTCGGCGACGGCAAAGTGAGTGAACACACCCTCCAACTTCAAACCAGAAAGCGCGCTGAGCTCGCGGAGAAAGCCCAACGCGCGGTCGGGAAAGAGGCCAAAACGCCCCATACCGGTATCAATTTTGAGGTGAAAAGGGGCGGTTTTGCCGGCTTGGCTGGCCGCTGCCGAGAGAGACGCCGCCAGTGCGGCTGAAGTCACCGTCAACCTCAGATCGTGTGCCACGGCGGTCATGGCACCGGCGGCTGGAGTGTAACCCATCACCAGGATGGGAGCCTGGATTCCAGCCCGGCGCAGTGCCACCCCCTCGTCGACACGGTTGACTGCCAGCCACGAGGCACCGCTCTCCAGGGCCACGCGGGCTACCGGTTCGGCGCCGTGCCCGTAGGCATTGGCCTTGACCACAGCCATCACGATCACGTGATCCCCAACGTGCCGCTTGATGGCCGCAATGTTGTAGGCAATGGCATCCAGATCTACAATAGCCCACACAGGAAGTTCGTCGAGCATGTCCCGATTATCCCAGTCCTTCAAACCCTCGTCGCTGAGGCAACCGACTGAGTGGTTCTAGCTATTCCTCGACTTCTCGATCTTGGCCCATGTATCACGTAAGGGGACTGTCCGATTGAATACGAGGGCTCCTGCGGATGAGTCGCTATCGACGCAGAAGTAACCGTGCCTCAGGAACTGATAGCGATTTCCAGGGGCCGCAGCTGCGAGACTTGGCTCAACACGGCAAGATGCTAAAACCTCCAAAGAGTCTGGATTCAAGTTGGCTTTGAAATCGAAACCTTCCTCTACATCGTCTGGGTTTTCCTTTGTAAAGAGATGATCATACAAGCGTACTTCCGCTTCGAGCGCATGGGGGGCCGAAACCCAGTGCAGCGTCCCTCTGA
>CP070811.1:3401741-3414273 GCA_020343875.1 Anaerolineales bacterium
GGCGCTGACCATGGTGATCGGCCTGGTGGCGGCCTTGCTGCTCAACCGGCCCTTTCGCGCCCGTGGGGTGACGCGCGCCATTTTTCTGTTTCCTTATGTGGCGCCCATCGTCAGCGTCGCCTTTGTTTGGAAGTGGATCCTTGATCCACGCCCGTCAGGCGTGATTAACGATATCCTGATGGGGCTGGGCGTCATCGAGTTACCCAAAGCCTACCTGGCCACCCGCGGCCTGGCTTTGTTGCTGGTGATCGTTTTCGAGGCCTGGCGTTATTTCCCCTTTGCCATGCTGATGATCCTGGCCAGGCTTCAGGCTATAGACCGGACCCTGTACGAAGCCGCCGACGTCGATGGTGCCAACACCTGGCAGAAGTTCCAGCATGTGACGCTGCCCGAACTGCGCTACGTGCTGGGCGCCATCTTCCTGTTGCGGTTAATCTGGACCTTCAACAAGTTTGATGACATCTTTTTGTTGACGGGAGGCGGCTTCGGCACTAATGTGCTTCCAGTGCTTACGTACCAGTTCAGTTTTAAGTCGTTCGACTTTGGCAAAGGGGCGGCCAATGCGATGATCTTGTTGCTCATCCTGGTCGTGTTCCTGGTGGTATATGCGAGCACCATCATGAAGGGTGCCGAAGAATAGGTCAGCAGAGCACCTTACCGGCAAGCGGAGGGAAACATGACTGCAAATGATCCTGCTCGTTCTTTGCGCGACGACCGCCTGAATCTGATCGACCACCTGGCCCAGTGGATCAACTGGCCCCGTTTTATATTCCTGTTGGCCATGCTGATCTTCCTGACCATGATCCTATTTCCTTTCTACTGGATGGCCAGTTCGTCCTTCAAGACCTACGCCGAGATTGGTGGCCGGGAACCGGTGTACATCCCCGGCGGCCTGCGGCTGGAGGCCTACAAGGAACTGTTCGACCCCAACCATCCTACCCGGTTCTGGAATTTTGGCGTCAATATCCTGAACAGTATCAAGATTGCAGTTCCTACAGCTTTGATTGCTGTGATATTGTCCACGCTGGGCGCTTACTCGGTGGCCAGGTTGAGCTTCCGGGGCAAGGAGGCGATGCTCAACAGCATCCTGCTGATTTACCTGTTCCCAGGCATCTTGCTGATCATCCCCTTGTTTGCCATGGTGTCTCGAATCGGTGCATCGGTGGGTTTCGATGTCCAAGATAACCTGGCGGTGCTGGTCTTTACCTACCTGGCCCAGACCCTGCCAGTAGCGCTGTACATGTTGGCCAACTACTTCCGCACTATTCCAGCGGAGATCGAGCAGGCCGCCCTGATTGACGGTTGCAGTCGCATGGGCGTGATCTGGCGGGTCACCTTGCCGCTGGCCGTGCCTGCCCTGGTCTCGGTCGCCATCTACACCTTTATGATCGCCTGGAATGAGTTCCTGTACGCACTGGTGTTCTTGAACAGTCGCGATATGTTCACCATGCCTATCAAGATTAACACCATCTTTAACGACCCCAGCCCCCGCCCGCACGTGGTCATGGCCGCTTCCACGATCATGACGTTGCCGGTGGTTATTCTTTTCCTGGCCCTTGAGCGATTCCTGACGGAGGGGCTGACGGCTGGTGGGGTGAAAGGCTAAACAGATGCGGATTGGCTTCATCTCCACCAGATTGAATGGCACCGACGGCGTTTCTTTGGAGGTGGAAAAGTGGGCCCAGGTGCTGCGCCGCCTGGGGCACGACCTCTTCTATTGCGCCGGGGAGCTGGGGGGCTATGCCAGCGGCGGGACGCTGATTCCTCAGCTACACTTTGATCACCAATCTGCGGTTCTGCTAAGCCAGCGCGCCTTTGGCGAAAGCGCCGAAGGCGACGGCGAGAAACTGTGCGACGAGATTTATGCTGCGGCGGACGAGATCCGTGCGCCTCTGCGCCACTTCATTCGCTCTAACCGGCTGGACTTGATCATCGTGCAAAACGCCTTGACCATCCCCATGAATCTGCCGCTGGGCGTTTGTCTGACTGGCCTGATCGCAGAGCTGGGGATCACCACCATCGGCCACCACCACGACTTCTTTTGGGAGCGCCATCGCTATCAGACGAACAACATCTTGGACCTCCTGGATACGACCTTTCCGTCCAAGCTTCCGTCAATCCAGCACGTCACCATCAACTCCATCGCCCAGAAGCGGCTCAAAGCCCGGCGTGGCATCGACTCCGTGGTCATTCCCAATGTTCACGACTTTGCCACGCCAGCCCCGGAGATTGATGCCTACAACAGGGACTTTCGGGAGGCACTGGGCCTGGCAAAGGATGATCTGTTTATCTTGCAGCCGACCCGCGTCATCCAGCGCAAGGGCATCGAATTGGCTCTTGAATTGGTGCATCGCCTGGACCTGCCGCATGCGCATCTGTTTATCACCCACCGGGCCCACGACGAGGGACTGTCCTATTGGCGCTGGCTTAAGCGGGAGGCGGGCGTGATGCGGGTAGACCTGCGCTTGATTGACCATATGATTGGCACTGAGCGATCCAGGATCGACGGTCACAAGGTTTACTCCCTGTGGGATGCCTATCCTCATGCCGACCTGGTCACCTATCCCAGCACCTATGAGGGTTTTGGGAATGCCTTGCTGGAGGCTGTTTACTTCAAACGCCTGGTGGTGGTCAATCGCTATCCGGTCTACAACGCAGACATCGGGCCGCTGGGCTTTGAGTTTATCGAATTGGACGGCTTTGTACACGAGGCAGCTGTAGAGAAAACACACCAGCTGCTGAATGATCCGGAGCAGGTCAAGACCATGGCCGAGAAGAACTACGCCATCGCTCAGGAGCATTTCTCTCTGGAGGTCTTGGCGCGCAAGCTAAAGGAGCTTCTGGCCAGTTTCTGAAGCCGTCACACCCACGAGGAGAACGATGGACAAAGGCATACGGCGGCGCATCGGTTTCGTGTCTACCCGCCTGGCAGGCACGGACGGCGTCTCACTCGAGACCCGCAAATGGTCGGACATACTGACCGGTCTCGGTTATGAGTGCTTTTACTTCGCAGGTGAATCGGAATGGCCCAAGGAGCGCAGCTATGTGGTGCCCGAGGCTCATTTTGAACACCCGGAGATCAAGGCCTTGAACGCCGAGCTTTTCGATGACTATGTGCGCTCGCCCGAAACATCGCAGTGGGTGGAGCGGTTCAAGGGCCACTTGAAGGTACATGTGTATAGCTTTGTGCACACATTTGACCTGGAGCTGCTGATCGTCGAAAACGCGCTGGCGATTCCCATGAACATTCCTTTGGGCCTGGCCTTGACGGAACTGATTGCCGAGACCAACATACCCACCATTGCTCACCACCACGATTTCGCCTGGGAACGCACGCGTTTTAAGGTCACCGCAGCCTCCGACTACCAGTTAGGAGCATTCCCCCCCATCCTGCACTCTGTTCGTCATGTGGTCATTAACTCCTACGCCGCTCGCCAGTTGGCGCTGCGCACTGGGGCCACATCGAGGCTGGTGCCCAATGTGATGGATTTCGAATCGCCGCCTCCCGAGCCAGATGCCTATGCTACTGGCCTTCGATCGGCGCTGGGCATCCAATCTGACGAGTATCTGCTGTTGCAGCCGACGCGGATCGTCCCCCGCAAGCGTATCGAACACGCCATCGAACTGGCACGTAGGCTGGACATGGGATGTGTCTTGCTGATCTCCCATGCCTCTGGTGACGAGGGCAGCGCCTACGAGACCTATCTGCATGACTACGCCAACCTGATGGGCGTGCGAGTGCTGTTTGCATCCGACGTTGTCAATCATGAGCGAGGCCAGACACCAGATGGGCGCAGGGTTTACTCGCTGGCAGATGTGTATCTGAAGGCCGATCTGGTTACCTATCCGTCCAGGGTAGAAGGTTTTGGGAATGCCTTCCTGGAGGCTATATACTATCGGCGGCCGGTGGTGATCAGCACTTACGAGATCTTTCTGATCGACATTCGCCCCAAGGGGTTCAAGGTGATTGGATTCACCGATTTTCTGACTGAGGAGGCTGTTGGACAGGCGCGGGCCGTGCTGCGTGATTCAGGCCTGGCGACCGAGATGGCCGAACACAATTACGAGCTGGGGCGCCGGTATTATTCATACCAGACACTGGAAAAACGACTGGTGGCACTGATGAGTGAATGCCTGGGCGACTGAGTAGTTTGGGGCACCATCAGCGACCTGATTGTCCTGTTTGGGGCACATCTGAGTGCGGCGATGGCTCGGAATTTGGATGCACGAGGGGACTTGAGTGCCGGCAAGAAGTGTCACGTCAGGAATAAGGCCAGGTGTTGTGTTGGACTTCGGGATGGCGCCTGCCCCAAGCGCCCATCTCTGAGTGGGCTTAGCAGTAGGAGGAAATGCGGGCGTGGCCAATCCAGAAAGGCGTATCCGCAATCATCTGGACTTTCTATATGGCGCAGAAGAGGCTGATCGTGTCTGGCACCAACTTCAGGCGCGCTTGGCTGGCTTTAAGCAGCGTAATCCTGCGTGGGCGGAAAAGAGGTCTCCGCCGGCCGAACGCCTCACTGAGCGGGACGCTTTTCTGATCACCTATGGCGACCAAATCAGCGCGCCGGGCCGCTCACCTCTGCAAACGCTGGCTGACTTTATGAATACTCACTTGCGCGGCTCAATCAGTGGCGTGCATTTGCTTCCCTTCTTCCCTTACTCCTCGGACGACGGCTTCTCAGTCATTGACTACCGGCAGGTGGACCCCGAACTGGGCAGCTGGGACGACGTGGCCCACATCAGTCGCGGATTTCGGTTGATGTTCGACGCGGTCATCAACCATATCTCGCGCCAGAGTGCCTGGTTTAAGGGCTTCCTGCGCGACGAAGCTCCTTATACCGATTATTTCATGGTTGTGGATCCAAGTACCGACCTCTCGCAGGTGGTGCGTCCCCGGGCTTTGCCCCTGCTGACGCTTGTTGAGACTCCCAGCGGGCCGAAACACGTGTGGACCACCTTCAGCGAAGATCAGATAGATCTCAACTTTGCCAATCCTCAAGTCTTGCTGGAGATTATTGACATTCTCCTCCTGTATGTCGAGCACGGCGCAGAAGTAATCCGCCTGGATGCCATTGCCTACCTGTGGAAAGAGGTTGGCACATCCTGTATCCACCTGCCACAGACCCATGGCGTGGTAAAGCTGTTCCGGGCGGTACTGGACGCGGTAGCGCCGGGGGTGATTCTCATCACCGAGACCAATGTGCCCCATGCGGAGAACATCAGCTACTTTGGGGATCCTCTGTTGGAGATGGGGGGCACCGACGAGGCCCAGATGGTTTATCAGTTCCCCCTGGCCCCTCTGGTGCTGCACACCCTGCTGACTGGCGATGCCTACCATCTGACGCAGTGGGCAGCCGGCTTGCAGAGCCCACCTTCAGCTACTTTTTTTAATTTCATCGCCTCCCACGATGGAATCGGTGTCCGGCCGGCCGAAGGATTGCTTTCCCCCGACCAGGTCGAGGCCCTCGTGAGCCGTACCCTGGCCCATGGCGGGCAGGTCTCTTACAAGACCAACCCAGACGGCTCAAGGAGTGTCTACGAACTCAACATCACCCTGTTCGACGCGCTCAACGACCCCAATGCCCCCCAGCCAGACATAGACGTGTCTCGTTTCCTGGCTTCGCAGGTGATCATGCTCTCCCTGGCAGGCGTGCCTGGCATCTACGTCCATAGCCTATTCGGCTCCCGCAACTGCCACGCGTGTGCGGAGCATACGGGACGTGCGCGCTCTATCAACCGCGAGAAATTCCAGCAGGCTAGCTTGGAGGCCCAGCTGGCCGATCCAGACTCCAGCCAGCATCAGGTTTTTCGTGGTTATCTTCATCTACTGGGCCAGCGGCGGGCGCAACCGGCCTTCCATCCCAACAGCGACCAGCAGGTGTTGTCCTTGAATAATGCCATCTTTGCCCTGGTGCGCTGGGCGCCTGATGCCTTGGGGCAAGGGACTCAGGTGAGCTCGAGCCGAGACGCAGGAGGAGATGTCGTGTTGTGTGTGGTCAACATCTCAGAGACTCCACAGGTCATTCACGTGGAGCCGGCGGCTTGGGACCTTCCCCAGGTCAACTCCTGGCAAGACCTGATCGGTGGGGGGATCTACCAGGTACGAGATAGCCATTTGACTCTAGCTCTGACAGGTTATCAGGCGTTGTGGCTGCGCCCGGGGGCATAGAGCCGGGGATAAAGTCCGCAATTCATCGTTGACATGGGCGGCTTTGTTGTGATATAATCCCAACCAAACGTTTGGTCACCACAGGGAGCAGGGGGCTTGTGACCACTGACGCTGAGATCATCGCAGCTGCGACCCGCATCTTTCGAGAGAAGGGCTATCATGCCACGTCTATGCAAGACATTGCGGCGGCAGTGGGCTTGCTGAAAGGTAGCCTCTATCATCACATCTCCAGCAAGCAAGAGCTTCTCCTAAAGGTGTTTGAGAACGGGATGCAGGTGGCTACGGAGCGGCTGGAAGAGGTCGCATGCGCTGAACTGCCTCCTGCCGAAAAGCTGCGGCAGGCTATCGTCCGGCACATTGAGCTCATTACTGAGGACCTGGACCAGGCAACGGTCTCTTTGATGGAAGCCCGGGCGTTGACGCTCAAGCAGCGGCGGCGGCTGATCGCTCAGCGCGACTACTTTGATGGACTCTTCCAAGGGATCATCCAAGATGGGATTGATGCAGGGGTTTTTCGGCCTGTGGATGCCACTCTGATCACATTTGCCCTGATGGGCATGCACAATTGGCTGGTCCTCTGGTATCGAGAAGATGGCCGACTATCTCCGAGAGAGATAGCGGCCATTTTTGCTGATTTGGTGCTCAACGGCTTATTGGCGGGGGAGCAGAAGCGCCTGGTGGCTAGCGGATAGCCAGATATGGCGCGATCTGTGGAGTCCGTTGGATACATGGTTGCCACGAGGTAGTTATGGCTTTCAAATCAGTTAAACTTGGTGTGGAGAATATCCATCTTAGCTTTGGTGGCACCAGTGCACTCACCGGAGTGAGCTTTGATGTTTTGGAGGGCGAAATCTTGGCCGTTATCGGTCCCAACGGCGCAGGCAAGACCAGCACGTTGAACTGCATTAATGGTTTCTATCAACCGGACCAGGGCCAGATCACCTTTTTCCCGACTGGCAGCGAAAGGCGTGACATCACCCGGCTGCCAGCCTATCGAATTGCCAAGTTGGGCATCGCCCGGACCTTTCAGAACATCGCACTCTATACTGGTCTCAACACCCTGGATAACCTGATGGCCGCTCGCCATGTGCACATGAAGCAGAGCATGCTGGCCGGGATGCTATATTTTGGCTCGGCACGGCAGGAAGAAATTGCACACCGCGAGGCGGTGGAAGAGATCATTGACTTTCTGGAAATTGAACACATTCGGAAGAGTGTGGTGGGGGCGCTGCCTTATGGCCTCCGAAAACGGGTGGAGTTGGGACGGGCGCTGGCCCTGGAGCCCCAGATGCTCTTACTTGACGAGCCCATGGCGGGCATGAACGTTGAAGAGAAAGAGGACATGGCCCGCTTCATCCTCGATATTCACGAGCGGCGTGGGGTGACCATTTTGCTGATTGAGCACGATATGGGCCTGGTGATGGACATTGCCGATCGCATCGTGGTGCTGGACTTTGGGATTAAGATTGCCGAGGGAACACCTGATACCATCCGGCAAGACCCTAATGTCATCAAGGCCTACCTGGGCGAAGAAAGTCAGCATAAAACGTGATGCGCTTGGGGCGGCCTGGGGGGAACACACCTTGTGTATCGTAGTTCAAGCTTTGGAGAGGAAATAGTGGTAAACCCTGACACATTACCCAAGCATTTCCTGGAGCGACTCAGGCAGTACGGGGATAAGAAGATCGCCATGCGCCAGAAGGATTATGGCATCTGGAAGGCCTTCTCGTGGCAGGACTCCTACGAGCATGTGCGTGACTTCTGCCTGGGGCTGGTGGAACTGGGCCTACAACGCGGCGAT
The DNA here is from genome assembly GCA_020343875.1 of Anaerolineales bacterium. GTDB lineage: Bacteria > Chloroflexota > Anaerolineae > 4572-78 > NAK82. The sequence goes on from CP070811.1 coordinate 3,409,712, forward strand.
AAGGTGTGTATCATTGGTGATAACGACCCACAGTATTTTTGGGCACAGCTAGCCATCCAAAGCGGTGGTGGCGTGGCGGTGGGCATCTTCACCGACAGCATCCCCAGCGAGATCGAGTACATCGTCAATCACAGCGATGCTACGTTTGTGTTGGCCAAGGACCAGGAACAGTGCGACAAGTTGCTGGAAATCAAAGACAAAGTGCCCGCTGTGAAAAAGGTCATCTACTGGGAGGATCGAGGCCTGTGGAACTATGATGAGTCTTGGCTGATGGAGTTCGCCCAGATAGAGGCCCTGGGCCGGCGGGTGACCCAAGAAAGCCCTGGTCGCTTCGAGGAATTGGTGGCACAGGGGTGCGGCGACGATCTGGCCATCTTCTGCTATACCTCGGGCACCACCGGTCTGCCCAAAGGGGCGATGATTGCACACAAGAATTTGCTGGGCGGGGCCAATGCGGCCCTCCAGGTGGACCCTCGCTATGACACAGACGAGTACCTCTCATTCCTGGCGCCTGCCTGGATTACCGAGAACGCGTTGGGGTTTACCGTTCACGTGTTGACTGGTATGATTCTGAATTTTCCTGAATCGCCGGAGACTGTGCAGGAGAACCTGCGCGAAAATGCCCCCCACGCACTTCTTTTCAGTTCACGGTTGTGGGAGAGCCTGGTATCGATGGTCCAGGCCCGCATTAATGATACGACCGCTATCAACCGCTGGCTGTACCGCCTATTCTTACCGGTTGGCTACCGAGTTGCCGAGATGCGCTTTGCTCAGAAAACGGTCCCGCTGCTGTGGCAAGTTCTCTACCGGCTGGGGGATGTGGCCGTTTTCCACCCGCTGCGGGACAAGCTGGGCCTGATCAACGTAAAGTCGGCCTACACCGCCGGGGCTGCCCTCAGCCCGGACGTGGTCCGCTTCTTTCGGGCTATCGGTGTCAACATTAAGCAGCTGTATGGATCCACCGAGGTACAGATCCACACCCTGCATATCGGCGAAGACGTAAAGTTCGAGAGTGTGGGCATGCCGCCACCGGGTGTCGAAATCAGAATCTCAGACGAAGGCGAGGTGCTAGTCAGAGCGCCATCTGTTTTCCAGGGTTACTACAAGGCTCCCGAACAGACGGCGCAGAAACTGGTAGATGGCTGGTTTTGCACCGGAGATGCTGGCTACATCGACGAGGATGGTCACCTGATTTACATGGATCGGGTGGAGGACTTGCTGGAGCTGAGGGGGGGCGGGAAGTTCTCGCCGCAATACATCGAGGGTCGATTGAAATTCAGCCCCTACATCAAAGATTTGATGTCTATCGGTGGCCAGGAACGTGAATATGTGACCGCCATCATCAATATTGATTTTGAGAACGTGGGGCGCTGGGCCGAGAAGCGGGGCATCGCCTATACCACCTTCGTGGACCTGTCGCAGCGCCCCGAGGTTTACGATCTGATTAGAAGCGATGTGGAGCGGGTGAACAAGACGCTGCCGCCACCTGCCCGGGTGCGAAAGTTCGTGTTGATGCACAAGGAATTTGACCCCGATGAGGCAGAACTGACTCGCACCCGGAAGCTAAGGCGCGGGTTTATGGGGCAGCGCTACCAGCCAATCATTGAGGCCATGTACAGCGGGCTGCAGGAAGTTCGTGTGCAGGCCGAGGTAAAATACCGCGACGGCCGGCGCGGCGTGGTGGAGACGCCGGTGCGGGTTTGCTCATTGGACGTGGAGGAGGTGATGGCTTGAACTGGCAGCTGCTGCCTCAGTTTTTGGTGACAGGCCTTTTGACCGGCGGCATCTACTCGCTGGTGGCTCTGGGGTTGGTGCTCATCTACAAATCATCGCAGATTTTCAACTTTGCTCAAGGGCATCTGCTGATGTTCAGTGCATTCATCACCTGGAGCTTGATGGTCCAGCAAGGATGGCCTATCTGGGTGGCTATCTTGGGTGGGGCTACCGTGGCGGTGCTGCTAGGAGTGCTGATTGAGCGCCTGGCGTTGCGCCCGCTGATTGGCCAACCCATCCTGGCCACCATTATGATGACCTTGGCCCTTTCGCAGATCATTCAGGGTGTGACCATTCTGGTCTTTGGAGGGGCGCGCCAGGTCTTCCCAGAGATTTTCCCTCTCAAGCCTGTCATCATTCCATTGGGAGGAGATGTGCGGGTTGTCCTCAAGGTGGCCTTGCTGTGGGGGTTCGGCCTGGCCATGGCCGGCGTGGCCATCTTTGCCCTGTTTTTTAGATTCACCCGGGTTGGGCTGGCTATGCGGGCCGCGGCCGAGGACCACCAGCTTGCCCAGAGCGTAGGACTGAAAGTGCGGCGCATCTTTGCTGCAGCGTGGGCGATTGCCGGCGTGATTGGGCTGGTCGGGGGCGTGATCATTGGCAGTATCAGTGGCGTAGAGCCGACACTGGCTGGCATCGGGCTGAAGGCGTTCCCGGCCGTCCTGTTCGGAGGGCTGGAGTCGATTCCGGGGGCCATCATTGGGGGATTGCTCATCGGCGTGATTGAGAATCTGGTGGGCGGCCTGCCTGCCAACCAGGCTATCCGAGCCACCAATCCTGCTGAGATCGCACCCTATGTGATTTTGTTGTTGGTGCTGCTTTTCAAGCCTGACGGTCTGTTTGGCCTGAAACGCATCGAACGAATCTGAGGCATAGCAGGCTGATAGTTTACATAACTGCTGACCCCCATTTTCTGATTCGCCTATCTGCTATAGGAGATTTCCATGGCAGCCATACGACCGGCTGGTGATTTTGATATTAGTTATGCGCACGATATGGCCGTCATTCGCAGGCCCTGGCAGTGGGCTGCGGCGGTCGGGTTGGTGGCCTTCCTTTTTGCGGTGCCGGCTTTCTCGCCGCCTCAGTTTCTGGATGCTCTCAACTTAATAGGTATTTTCCTGGTGTCGGTGCAGGGCCTGGCCATCCTGGTTGGCTACACTGGCCAAATTTCATTGGGGCAGGCAGCTTTTATGACCGTGGGGGCTTATGCCTCGGCTGTGCTGACCAAGTATGCGGGTGTTCCCTTTTGGTTTGCCCTGCCCCTGGCCGGGTTGGGTGCAGGACTCGTCGGCCTGATCTTTGGTTTGCCTTCGCTGCGCATCAAAGGGTTTTACTTAGCTATGGCCACTCTGGCGGCCCAGTTCATCATCCCGTGGATCTTTCGCGGTTTTTGGGTTGCCACTTTGGGCGGAGCGACGGGGATACAAGAGATTCCAGTGCCAAGGCTGGCTGGCTTTGCCTTCGATAGCGAATGGGGGATGTATTTTATCATCCTGGTGGTAGCCATCCTTACCACTATAGCCATGAAGAACCTGGCCCGGACTCGGACCGGGCGCGCCTTCGTGGCCATTCGTGATAATGATCTGGCGGCGGAGGTGCTGGGCATCAATATTGTGGCCTACAAACTGCGAGCTTTCTTTCTGTCTGCCTTTTACGCCGGGCTGGCTGGCTCGCTGTGGGCACACTACCTGCGTTCTATCAACCCTGAGCAACTTGATCTGATCGACTCGGTCTGGATGCTGGGTATGGTCATCGTAGGTGGCATGGGCAGCGCGCTGGGGCCGATTCTGGGGACTGTCTTTATTCGGTTATTGCGCGAATTGGTTTCGACTCTCACCCCGAACCTGAACGACATGTTACCTGGCCTGGGTGCAAACCTGGCTGGTTTGGGGCCACTGGTCTTTGGATTTGCGCTGGCCTTGTTCTTAGTCTTCGAGCCACACGGCCTGGCGCTTGCGGCCGTTTTCCCATTAGCGGTTTAGCAAGTAGCAACAGGCCGAACCCTTAAGGAGCGAACGTATGCAAAGAATGCGTGTTATCCTCATTTTGATTTTGGCAGCTGTCTGGCTAGTTGCCTGCGGTGGAGCGAGCACGCCGCCTGGGGAGGCTGTGGGTGAGGACGACACCTCGTCAGCAGGGGCTGCGACAGCGACTGCAGGCCCGGAACGAGTGGCACCCCAGGCCGAGCCAGGAACTAAGGCTACCTCGATCAAAATCGTGGCTACCCCGACCCCGGTCCCTCCTCCGCCCACGCGAACTCCTGCTCCGAGTCCCACGCCAGCCCCGACGCTGGAGGTGGCAAGCAGCCAGCAACCAGATGAAGAGCCGCAGGAGGAACAGATCGCCCTGCGAGGCAGTGAGATGGTTGAGATTCCGGCCGGACTGTATGTGATGGGCAATGACGAAAGCGATCCAAATGAAGCTCCGGCCCACGAGGTGGATTTGCCGGCGTATGAAATTGACAAGTTCGAAGCCACCAATGCTGATTTCGAGGCCTTTGTGGAGGATACCGGCTATGTTACCTACGCTGAAACGCAGGAGGGGTCGCCCAGTTGGCGGGACGAATTCGTAGCCGGTGAGGAGAATCACCCGGTGGTGCGGGTTACATTCGACGACGCGCTGGCCTATTGCGACTGGGCCGGCAAGCGTCTGCCCACCGAGCAGGAGTGGGAGAAGGCGGCCCGAGGACCTGACGCCTTTCTTTATCCCTGGGGTAATAACTGGGACTCTGGCCAAGCGAATGTAAAGGAGAGCGGAATCCGTGACACCGTGGATGTAGGTAGCTATCC
>CP070811.1:3414373-3418318 GCA_020343875.1 Anaerolineales bacterium
GCCTGGCATATGGGTTCTGACCAATACCCAAGAAACTGATGGCAGGCGAACACCAGCACCCGTCTTAAATCGCACTCCTGCTGCGTACGCGTTGATTACCATGCTGTCGTTGACCATCTTGTTTCGGGTAGCAGGTGAAGGGGCTGCTCGCCTTTTCCTGAATGTCTATTTGGATGATGCTTTGCAGGTGCCGACAGCACAAATTGGTCTGTTAGCTGCGACCGGTCAGTTGTTGGCCGTGCCAGCAGCACTGGTGGTCCCCATCCTGGCAGCTCGTTGGGGCAACGGCTACATTTATATGTTTGGCACTTTGGGGATGGCAGCCAGCCTGATTCCGCTGGCCCTGATCCCACATTGGAGCGCGGCGGGATTGGGCTATACGAGCCTGATCGCCCTGGCATCCATCACCCGCCCTGCGATTGCAGTCTATCAGATGGAAATCGTGTCACCTGCCTGGCGCCCGGCCATGGCGGCTGCGACCACCATGGCCCTTGGCTTGAGCTGGGGGCTGGTAGCCCTGGGGGGTGGCTACATGATCACCGCTTTGGGCTATCAGAGCTTTTTCCTGATGGGAGGCGGGTTGTCAGCGGCCGGCGCTCTGCTCTTCTGGGGTTATTTCCGTATCCCGCGAGCGGAGTCCACTCAACGGCATCCGCTCGACCAGGCCAAATAGAACCTTATCGTGCCACGAAAGGACAACAGCGTGCAGATTAGGGCCCGATTCACAGATTTGCTGGCTATCTATCGCTCAGAACTTTTGGAGCGGGTGGTTCCCTTCTGGCTAAATCATGCCATTGATCGGCAAAACGGCGGCATCTTGACCTGCATCTCGGACGAGGGCCAATTGCTCAGCCAGGACAAGTACATGTGGTCCCAGCTGCGAGCCATTTGGACCTTTTCCGCGCTGTATAATAAAATCGAGCCCAGACAAGAGTGGCTTGACGTAGCGCGGCATATTTACGAATTCGTCAGACAATATGGCCGTGATGATCGGGGACAATGGGTCTTCTCCGTCAGCAATAAGGGCCAGATTTTGCAGGGGGCGACCAGTATCTACGCCGACGGCTTTGCCATCTACGGGCTCACCGAGTTGGCCCGGGCCACTGATGACCAGGAGGTGATTGACCTGGCTCTGGCCACCTACCAGAATGTACGCAGCCGCCTGGCCCGTCCCGGCTCCTATCAGACCGCCCCCTTTCAGGTGCCCCAGGGGGGCAAGGCGCACGCCATTTCGATGATCTTCTCGCTGGTTTTCAATGAGTTGGGCCACTACCTGGGCGACCAGGCCATCATTGAGGCCAGCCTCTACCACGCCACCCAGGTTATGGATGTCTACCTGCGACCCGACCGCAAATTGCTGTATGAGTTCGTGGGCCTGGATGACTCGCTGATTGATTCCCCTCAGGGCCGTTCGATTGTGCCAGGACATGCCATCGAGTGCATGTGGTTTATGATCCACATCTTCAAGCAAAGCGGGGATCAGGCCCGCATCCGCCAAGCCGTCGATGCCATCAGGTGGCACGTGGAATTGGGATGGGACGAGGAATACGGGGGGCTTTTCCACGCCTGCGACGCTGAGGGAGGAACACCCTGGTGGCGCTTTGCCGACGCCAAGCTATGGTGGCCGCACACCGAAGCACTCTATGCCACCCTGCTGGCCTACCAGATCACGGGTGAGGCATGGTGCCTGGATTGGTTCGAACGGGTGCACAATTATGCTTTTAGCCATTACCCGGTCCCTGGATATGGAGAGTGGACCCAAAAACTGAATCGGCAAGGCAATGCATTTACCGAGACTGTGGCCCTTCCAGTTAAGGATCCCTTCCACTTGCCGCGAGCCCTTATCTATTGTATCCAGGTTCTGGAAAGATTAGCCAGCCGCCAGTAGGCCCGTTTGCAGAGGCGACCTAGAGTTCACATTCCAGAGCAGCCACAGAAAGGGAGTCAGAAGAATGTCTCAACCAAACCTGCTTTTCTTGATGACCGATGGGCAGCGCGCTGACACCGTCGGGCCCGGCACACTTTGCCAGATGCCAAATCTCAATCAACTGGCCACCACTGGGGCTCACTTTGACCGCTGCTACGCACCCAATCCAATCTGCTCACCGACACGAGCCAGCCTGATGACCGGCCTGTTGCCCCACAGCCACGGCATGGTCGACTGCACGCACACGGTGGAACCCTATCGAGCCAAACTCAAGGATGGCCTGCCTTTCTGGAGCCAAACCCTGCAGGCGGCAGGTTATCACACCGGCTATTTCGGAAAATGGCACATCGAGCGCTCACAACGCCTGGAGAACTTCGGCTTTGACACCTACGAGGTCGAGAGCTACCACAAACTACAGGGGCTGGTGGAACGGGATGATCAAATGCGGGTGCGCGGGATGGTTCAGCAAAAAGGATATCGGGATTTCCTGCTATATGGGGTAGTCGATGGCCCCGTCGAAGCGACACTGGAGCACCAATTGTATTCTGATGGTATCCGATTCCTGGAGCGAGCCGCCCAGGAACCTGACCGTGCCTGGGCACTCTTCCTCAGCAGTGAAGCTCCCCACGACCCATGGGTAGTTCCCCGAACCTACTATGAGCGTTACAACCCAAGTACCATCCCCCGCCCCCGCAGTTTTGACGATGACTTGGCAGACCGGCCCGGCATTTACCGGCGTTTACAGCGAGTGTGGCACCAACTGGAGTGGCCCCAGTTTGCCCAGGCGACCGCCTGTTATTATGCATTGTGCTCCTTGCTTGACGATCAGATCGGGCGCATTCTGGCAGCCCTGCAGGAGCTGGGGCAGGCCGAGAATACCATAGTGGTCTTTACCTCCGACCACGGCGACTATATGGGAGCCCACCGCCTGATGCTGAAAGGGGTTCCCGCTTTTGAAGAAGCCTACCGTGTGCCTCTTATCCTCAACGGCCCTGGAGTCCCCGCCGGACGGCGGGTCGAAGAAATCATCAGCTTGGTCGACCTGGCCCCTACCCTGATAGAACTGAGCACAGGCGGCGACTTCCCCTGCCATGGGCGCTCGCTGCTGCCACTGCTCCAGCCCAGGGTATCGGAATGGCGATCCGAAGCCTTTGCCGAGTTTCATGGCCAGCGCTTCTTTTACACCCAGCGGGTCCTATGGCAAGACAACTACAAGTATGTTTTCAACGGCTTCGATGAGGATGAGTTGTACCAGCTGGACGTCGATCCCCACGAGATGCACAACTTGGCCCGGGACCCTGCCCACCGGCCCGTGCTGGAGGAAATGGCTGGCCGAATGTGGGAGATCACCCGCCAGACAGGTGACTTCAATATGTACCAGGCCCAATACGGGATGTTCCGTTTCGCCCCTGTCGGACCAGAGTGGCCAGTGAGCTGACAGTCAGGAGGATTCATATGCAATACCGTAAATTTGGAGAGTTGGATTGGCAGGGGTCGATTCTGGGTTTTGGGTGCATGCGACTTCCCACACTTGACGGCGACAAGGCCAGCATTGATGAGCCAGAAGCAACGCGCATGATCCAGTATGCCATCGATCACGGCCTAAACTACATGGATACTGCATACTCCTACCACGGCGGAAACAGCGAATTGTTCCTGGGGCGAGCGCTCAAGGGAGGCTACCGGGAGAAGGTAAAACTGGCCACCAAGATGCCCTGCTGGCTGATTGAGAGACCCCAAGACTTCGACAAGTATCTCAACCAGCAGCTTGAGAAATTGCAGACTGAGCAGATTGACTTGTATCTCCTGCACGGGCTTAACGAGAACAGATGGGGTAAGCTACGCAATCTGGGGATACGGGAATGGTCGGCCAAACCGATCGCCGATGGGCGCATCGGTCACCTGGGATTTTCCTTTCATGATACATACCAGGTCTTCAAGGAAATCGTAGACGACCACACTTGGACCTTCTGCCAGATCCAATACAACTACATGGACACAGAATTCCAGGCTGGCAC
>CP070811.1:3418418-3480618 GCA_020343875.1 Anaerolineales bacterium
ATTGAGGAAGGATGAGGGGGGACGGCATACGCCTTTCTTCAAGGGCTATCGGCCGCAGTTTTACATTCGGACCATGGATGTGACCGGGGCGGTGGAGTTGCCGGAGGGAGTAGAGATGGTGATGCCTGGGGACAACGTGAACCTGAAGGTGCAGTTGATCGTGCCGGTGGCGTTGGAAGCTGGGAGCCGGTTTGCCATCCGGGAGGGTGGCCGAACGGTTGGGGCTGGCGTCATCACCAAGATCATCGAGTAATAAATCCCGAAGAGTTGACTGGACGGCCAGTCGTATCCAGTTGATTGACTGCATGGGTTTACTTGCCGCCCATCAAGCCTGAACCAACTGACCGTTAGAAAGGAGTCAGGGGGGCGAGAGACATTTTCTTTATCCTCTCCGCCCCCTTTTAGACGAAAAATGGCAAAGAAAGCGGTACGGATAGTGGTCACTCTGGCCTGCACCGAATGTCGGGAGCGGACCTATACATCTGAAAAGAACCGACGTAACGATCCGACTCGTCTTGAGCTAGAGAAATTCTGTCCGCGGTGTCGTACTCATACCTTGCATCGTGAGACCAAGTAGTGACTGTCGTTTGCAGGCGCATCGCGTCTCGCACCTGTCTGAGAGCCTCAGTGCTTGCATTGGACCACAGTCCAGGGGTGGGCTGTGGTCATTGTTGAGTGGTTTATCGGATAGGCATATGGAGTGCCATTTAAAGCCGGCCAAGGCAGGTCTTCCCCTTTCTTGGGGGTGATCTCTGGACGACCCAAGAGACAAGCTGATCAAGCCCATGGCGGGACAGAACAGGAGCTAGCCCAACGTGGCCAAAGCAACTAGCAAGACTGAACAAACCCTTTCTGCTCGTCTGATCGAGCCCATCGTGCGCTATCTCAGAGATACTCGTGCAGAGTTGCGCAAAGTGACGTGGCCCAGCCGAGAAGAGGCATGGAATCTTACCCTGATTGTGCTGGGCACGACGGTGGCCATGTCCATCATCTTGTATGGTAGTGATTTGGTCTTTTCCCAAGTCATGGAGGGTATCATCACCAGCAACCTGCTGTGGATTGGGGTAGGCGTCCTCTTGGTTATTGGTGGCGTGGCAGTCGTCTATTTCGCTGGGCGTGAGTGATCTTGCAGGCACTCAGTTCCAGCCTGCCAGGAATGGATTACAGATGATGATTGAATCGATGGAACCAGACCAGAGCGAAGATCTGGTCATACTAGATGACCCAGAGACTGACGACTTAGTGCCGGCAGAAGCGATTCTCGAGGATGAAGCTGCCAGTGCTGACAATGACGCCTTGGCGACCACTGACGTGGCAGCTGAAGTCGATGTCGCTGACAGTGCCGAGGGCGCTGAAGCCGCCCCTGAGACTGCCGAGGAAGAGGTAGAAGCAGAGAAAGAGCCTGAACGCCCAGAAGGTGTTGCCTGGTACGTGGTTCATAGTTATTCGGGTTATGAGAACAAGGTCAAGAAGAACCTGGAGCACCGTATTGATTCGATGGGTATGCAGGATCAAATCTTTCAGGTAGTCGTGCCTACCGAAGAAGAGGTGGAATTGAGGGACGGTCAGCGCCGTACCACAGAGCGACGTGTCTTTCCGGGTTACATCTTGGTTGAGATGTTGATGAACGACGATACCTGGTACGCGGTACGAAATACGCCTGGCGTTACTGATTTTGTGCGATCGGGTACCAAGCCCATTCCTCTGCGTCAGGAAGAGGTGGACAAAATCCTCAAACGTATGGAGGCTGAGGCGCCCACTATCAAAGTTAGTTTCAGTGAGGGGCAGAAGGTGCGCATTGTTGATGGGCCTTTCGAAGATTTCATGGGTACGGTGGATGCCATTGATGCCGACCGTGCTCGTGTACGTGTACTGGTAAACATGTTTGGCCGCGAGACACCGGTAGAAGTAGACTTTTTGCAGGTTGAGCGAGTGTAGAAATCGCTTGATTTGATGCCAGGCATGCCGTGTTTGGCAACGGGATGCACTGGTTAAATAATGGCCCTGCGACGTGGGTATCGTTTGCCTGGCGACGTGGGTACTGTGGAGGATTAATTCGAATGGCTAAGAAAGTAAAGGCAATTGTCAAATTGCAGATCCCGGCGGGTAAGGCCAACCCAGCACCACCGGTGGGCCCGGCTCTGGGTCAGCATGGCTTGAACATTATGGCCTTTTGCAAGGAGTACAACGCTCGCACTGCGAGTATGATGGGGTCCATCATCCCGGTTGAAATCACCGTATATCAGGATCAAACATTTACCTTCGTTACCAAGACTCCACCTGCCAGCGACTTGCTCCGAAAGGCGGCTGGCGTCGAGAAGGGGTCTGGTGAGCCAAACCGGGCGAAGGTGGGAACTGTTACCCGAACCCAGGTTCGTGAGATCGCCGAACAAAAGATGAAAGACTTGAATGCCGTAGACGTTGAAGGGGCAATGCGCCAAGTAGAGGGCAGCGCGCGGAGCATGGGAATCAGCATTGTTGACTGATTACTATATCTGTGGGAGGACGTTGCGTCCGTTATGACCACCAGGAGGTTTTGAAAATGCCTACACGAGGCAAGAAGTATCGAGAGGCTGCAAAGCTCATTGACCGGGAGAAAGCCTATTCGCCAGAAGAGGCGATGGAACTCGTTAAGAAGGTCTCGTATACCAATTTTGACGCGACCGTAGAAGTTCATTTGAGGATGGGATTGGACCCCCGCCATGCCGACCAGCAGGTCCGAAGCACTGTTTCGTTGCCTCATGGTACAGGTAAACAGGTGCGCGTGCTTGTATTCGTGGAGGGCGAGGGCGAAAAGATAGCTGAAGAGGCAGGCGCCGACTACGTTGGCAGTGATGACCTGATCCAGAAGATTCAGGGGGGCTGGTTCGAGTTTGATGTGGCTGTGGCCACCCCGCCGATGATGGGCAAGGTAGGTCGCATGGGTAAAGTCCTCGGGCCTCGGGGGCTTATGCCCAGCCCCAAGGCGGGCACAATTGTGCCGGCTGAAGACCTGGGACGAGTGGTAAGGGAACTCAAGGCTGGACGTGTGGAGTTTCGCCTTGACAAGACTGCCAACATTCATGTTCCTATTGGCAAGGTCAGTTTTTCACAGCAGCAGTTGGCGGAGAACTTTGCTGCCCTGATGGAAGCTGTACAGCGTGCTAAGCCTGCGGCAGCCAAAGGGCAGTACATCCGACGTGTCACCATTGCACCTGCCATGGGACCTGGTGTCAAACTCGACGTTTTCCAGGCTTCGCAGTTGGAAACGGTTTAGTGTTTCGTTTGAGATTTGCACGCGACGGACTATAGCCCGTCGCTCGCGGGGCCCCCGCGTAAGCGTTGGAAATTGTTTTGCCCAATTGAATACAAGGGGCCAGAGACAGCAGGCGTGTCAGATGACGCTTAAACTGCCAGTGTTTCAGGCAGACCTGCCGAGGCAAGGGATGACACAACACCATTGCGGTCTATTGCAGTGGGGAGTAGGACGTCTTTGCATCGGCAGCTGCAAAGACGTTTTTTTGACGGCGTAGCAGGTTGCCCAAAGAGGTTTCGAGTAAGGCACGTGTGAAGCACAGGTACCGTTGCGTGAAATCTTAGGTAAACCAAGACGCCCAACCGCAAAAGCGGATTTTCAGAGAGAATCGACCATAGAAAGGAGGTGATACAGCTTGGCCATTTCACGCGAAAAGAAAGAACAACTGGTTAATAGTTACGCTGACAAGTTCTCGCGCAGCAATGCGATATTCCTCACGGACTATCGCGGACTCACCGTGTCGGAAATGGAAACGCTTCGTGCCAAGGTCCGGGAGGTTGGGGGAGGATATAGCATTGTCAAGAATACCTTGGCTATGCGTGCCTTGCAAGTCGCCAACTTGCCTGCACCCGAGGATATGCTCAAAGGCCCCACGGCCATCAGCTTCGCGTTTGGCGAAGCGCCGCCCTTGGCCAAAGTTCTAGACGACTTCGCCAGAGATACCAAGGTATTGCAGATCAAAGGCGGCTTGATGGAAGGCAAGCTGCTGAGCCCGGGACAAGTCAACTCGCTGGCCAACATGCCGCCGCGAGAGGTAATTCTTGCTCAATTGTTGGGTGTTATTCAGCAACCGGGCAACCGCTTGGCCGGCGTTGTCAATGCTACCGGCAACAAGTTAGCAGCGACTATTAAGGCCTATGCCGAAAAGTTGGAAGGTGCCGGGGCCGGCGCATAGTGCGCTGTGGCCCCGACCAACTCAAAATAAAACTTCATCTATGTTTTGTAGGAGGTAAACACAATGGCTGATTTAGAGAAAATCGCCGAGGAAATTCAGGGACTGACCCTGCTTGAAGCTTCAGAATTGGTCAAGTTGCTGGAGGAGAAGCTGGGCGTGACTGCAGCGGCGCCTATGGCAGTGGCGGCTGCGATGCCGGGCGCGCTTGCGGCGGCTGCCGAGGAAGTGGAAGAGCAGACCGAATTTGACGTGATGCTGACCGAAATCGGTGCCAAGAAGATCCAGGTCATCAAGGTGGTGCGCCAGTTGACGAACTTGGGCCTCAAAGAATCCAAGGAACTGGTTGATGGAGCGCCCAGCGCCGTGTTGCAAGGCGTCTCCAAGGAAGCAGCCGAAGATGCCAAAACCAAGCTCGAAGCCGAAGGCGCCACCGTTCAACTCAAGTAAGTAACCTGCAAACAGAGCCACCCAGCGCGGGTGGCTCTGTTTGTGACACCAACGGCTATTGGGAGCCTGATATACTTCAGGCGGCCTTTTGGGTCTCGTCAGGCAAAGTCCTTGATGGGTGTGCAGCCAATAATAGGCTCTTGTCATTCCTGCAGCTTTTTCACCAAATCGACGTATTTTTGCGTTAGCGCTTTAGCTTGGTCCTGTGAAGCCGATTCGGCGTAAATTCGAAACAGCGGGTAATCCGGGTCAGGCAGTACGAGCACCCAATCCGTCTCATTGAGCGTGATTTTTACGCCATCGGTTGTTTCTACCTGGCTGCGTCGGCTGTGCTCGTTGAGCCGCCGCATTACCAAGCCCTTCACCTCCCATGGGCATGAGACCTGGCTTTGGGCCACTTTAAATGGGGGCAGCTCAGCTATGACTTGTTGGAGGGTCGTCTGTTGCGTGGCCAGGAATTCTAAGAGTTTGGCTATAGCCATTAGCCCATCACTGGCACATTGAAACTCTGAAAATATGAAATTGCCGTTGCCATCGGCGGCCATTGTAACCGAAGTTTCGCAAGCTACTTTGGTTAAGGTATGCGAGTCAACCTTGGTGCGAATGACATGGCCGCCGTGTTGATCGGCGATTTGCTCGAACACATTGGGCATTGTCACTGGCACGGCAACAGTTGCCCCGGGTATAGCACGGAAAGCCAGTTTGGCTATCGCCGCTGCGGCTGTAGTGTTTTCCAGGCGGTTTCCCTGATTATCCACCAGGAAAATCTTCTCCCCTCCTACGTCCAACCGCACCCCGATGTTCGTGCTAAGAGCTGAGGCGATAAGGCCTAAGCGCTCAAGGGCAGCTTGGAATGCGTGAGGTTGAATTGCCATGCGTGTTTCGTCAATGTTGGCGTTGAGGGCGACCACATTACAATTTAGCTTGCTGAGAATGCCCGGCAGCACCGCCGAAATGGGGGCGTTGGCGTAATCGACCACGATGTAGAATTGTGCGTTCCGAATGGCGTCGTAATTGATGGCTCGCAGAAAGCCCTCCGTGTACCGTTCCACAACTTGCGGGGCATAGTTGATAGTACCGATTTCATCCAGGTACACGCGTCGAAAATCTTCACGGAAGAAGACCTGCTCCACGTGACGTTTTTGGGCATCATCCAGGTTATGTCCTGTGGAGTCTATGAAGCGAATGTCGACCACTCGTTGGTCGTAAGGAGAAAGGCGAACATGGACACCAGCAACCGCATCTGAGTGGTGGGTGTAGTAACGCGCAACAGGGATAGGCTGAGTACCCAGGTCCCACGCGTTGACGCCAGCCGACGGCAGGCCTGAGATTATGGCGCGCTTCAACATGCGTGGGCTGCGATGGGGGTCTCGGTTTATGGTGATTAACGACCCTTTGGGCAATGTGGCACCAAAAGCTGCTCCCAGGCGCGCTGCGAATTCGGGCGTTAGATCCACGTTTACTACCCCGGTCACCCCATATCGGCCGAAGAGCACGCGCCGGCCTTGTGACCCCCAAATGATGCTACTTTTGACTGTGGCCCCCGGCTCTATTTCTTTGCCAGGCCAGATTTTTACGTTCGGGTGGATTACTGCCCCCTCACCGATGAGAGAGTGATCACCTACCACAGTGCCTTCGAAGAGCACCGCCTTAGCTTTGAGGTTGCATTGTCGAGAAATGACCGATCCGCGCACCTCGGCTGCCTCGCCCACGTAGCAGTTCCGCCAGATCACAGATCGCTCGATTTGAACCCGGTTGTCGACAATGGTGTAGTCGCGTATCACCGCCGGTCCATGGATGACCACCCCTCCCTTAATCTTAACTTCATTTCCCAGGTAGAGTGGTCCGTACAGGGCAGCATCAGGTGCGATTTCCACGCCTTGGCCGACCCATACTCCCCCGCCGATATGATTCCCCATTTTGATGTGACGCACTTTACCTTCCAGTACATCCGTGGTAGCTTTCATATAAGCTTGAATGTTGCCTATGTCACACCAATATCCATCGGTCACGTAGCCGAAAAGTGGCGCACCTTTGCTCAACAGGGCTGGGAAAACATCTTGCGAAAAATCGTACTGCGCGTCGGGCTCCAGCAGGTCCAGTACTTCGGGTTCCAGGACGTAGACTCCGGTGTTGACAGTGTCAGAGATGACCTGGCCCCAGCTTGGTTTCTCCAGGAATTGGGTAATATGTCCCTCACCGTCAGTGGTGACTATGCCGTATTCCAGTGGACTGGTGACAGACTTGAGGGTCAGGGTGGCCAGTGATCTATGCTCGCGGTGAAATCGGAAGATGTCGGATAGATCAATGTCAGCTACGTCGTCACCGCTGATGACCAGAAAGGGCTCGTCCAGGTAACGCTGTGCATTTTTCACGCTACCTGCTGTGCCCAGCGGCACTTCTTCCACGGCGTAGTGGATGGTCAGCCCCACGCTACTTCCGTCTCCGAAGTAATCTTGGATGAGGTCCGCCAGGTATTGAACGGTGATGACGACTTCAGAGAAGTTGTGACGTTTGAGCAGGTCGAGGATATGAGCCAACACTGGCTTATTGACAAGGGGTACCATGGGTTTGGGGCGACCAACTGTCAAGGGGCGAAGCCTTGATCCGGAGCCTCCTGCCATTACCACTGCTTTCATCATGTACCTGCCTCATCGTCTAATGTCTGCCATAACTATACCATAGATAAAGAAATGAGTAAACACGGTTTTGCCCCTGTTTTGCCTTTCCGGTAGAATTAGATTTGTGGTATGCGACACGTGGAATCGGGTATCCAATATCAAAACCCTGGCTTGTGGTTGCGGGTCTCCGGAGGGCCGGTGCGTCCCAGATTTAGGGGACGCACCCTGGAGGGCCTGATGGAGTGCATCAATGGCTTCTGTCGTTCCAGCAGCGCTCAGGTAAGAAACTCATTGCTGGGGGCGTCAAATTAAGGAGTGGAATCGGATTGAAGGTTGAATGAGAGACCAGGGGGATTGGCAGAAGATGCAAGACCCAGTCAATGCAAATGCACCACCCACTACCATTGTTATCTTCGGTGCTTCAGGCGATCTAACCCGACGTAAGCTGATACCCGCGTTGTTTAATCTCCATCGCAAAGACCGCCTGCCAACCAACACGCGCGTGGTCGGTTTCGCGCGCCGGCCCTACACTCACGAGGATTTCCGAGCCCGATTGCGCGATGGGGCGGACCAGTTCGCGGGTGGGGTAGACGAGAACGACTGGCAGAACTTCGCTGCTAACCTGTGGTACGTGCGTGGTGATCTCCGCAGGCACACCAGCTATGAGGGTTTGCAGGCCTCGTTGCGCGAATTGGAGGATGGGCCGGCGCAGCGGTTGTACTACTTGGCGACCGCGCCGGAGTTTTATGTGCCTATCATCCAAAACCTGGGCGCGTTGGGCATGGCCCAGCATACCGAGGGCTGGCGGCGCCTTGTGGTGGAGAAGCCCTTTGGACACGATTGGGCCTCGGCCCGTGCCCTCAATCAGGCCGCCCACACCGTCTTTGATGAAAATCAGGTGTATCGCATCGATCATTACCTGGGCAAAGAGACGGCACAGAACATCCTATTTTTCCGCTTCGCCAACACCATTTTTGAGCCAGTGTGGAACCGCCGCTACGTGGACCACGTCCAGATTACCGTCGCCGAGAGCGTGGATGTGGGCCATCGGGCTGGCTATTACGACCAGGCGGGTGTATTGCGGGATATGTTTCAGAACCACCTGCTGCAATTGTTGACCCTGGTGGCTATGGAGCCGCCTGCCTCTTTCAACGCCGATGCGGTGCGTAATGAAAAGATCAAGGTGCTGTCGGCCATTCAGCCTATCTCTCCTGCCGACGTTGTGCATGCCCAATACCGGGGCTACTTTCAGACACCTGGCGTTGCGCCCGATTCGTGTACGCCCACCTATGCTGCCGTCAGGCTATTCCTCAACAACTGGCGTTGGCAAGGTGTACCCTTTTATCTGCGCTCTGGCAAGGCGCTGGCCAAAAAATCCACTGAGATCACCATCGAGTTCCAGCGCCCACCTCACGTGATGTTCGACCTGCCTCCTGACCATCGGCTGACGCCCAACATCTTTTCGCTATGTATCCAGCCTGACGAGGGCATTCGTCTCAAATTCCAGACCAAAGTGCCTGATTCGGCTCAGGCCATGCGCTCGGTTGACATGGAGTTTCACTATCACTCCTCTTTTGAGGGTATGTTACCTGATGCCTATGAGCGTCTGTTGCTGGATGCGTTGCTTGGGGATGCTTCCCTGTTCGCTCGTAGCGACGAGATAGAGATGGCCTGGCACCTGGTTGATCCGATTGTGCAACTCTGTCAGCAGCCAGAAGCGCCTCCGCTGACGAGCTATGAGCCGGGTAGTTGGGGGCCGGTCGAGGCGGATCAGCTCATGGCCCGCGATGACCGGACCTGGCGACAGGGCTGTAGCGAATACAGTGCGAAGGCGGGTTGAGATGGGGTATTCTTCGAATGGCTTTGGGGCACAAGGGGTTGAGATCTATCCAGATGTGGCTGTGCTGGCCCAGGCGGCGGCCAGGCATTTCGCCGACCTGGCCATGGCGGCGATAGCCGCCCGGGGACGATTCGCCGTAGCGCTGGCAGGAGGGGCGACCCCCAAGCCTATGTATGCGACGCTGGCCTCGGACGACTTCGCTAAACGTGTAGATTGGTCTCGTGTGCATATTTTCTGGGGGGATGAGCGCTGTGTCGCATCTGATCACCCCGATAGCAACTATCGGATGGCACGCGAGGCCTTGCTCGATCATGTGCCCATCCCAGCTGCCAACGTGAATCGTTTGCGTGGTGAGCTGGAGCCGGCCCAGACAGCCATCGAATACGAGCAGGTACTACGCGCCTTCTTTGCGCAGACTCCTGCGGGGAAAGAAGGGGAAAAGATGCCTGGTGCCCGATTCGACCTGATCTTGCTGGGGATGGGCGGCGATGGACACACGGCATCCCTCTTTCCAGGCACGGCGGCGATTGGCGAGCAAGAGCGCTGGGTGGTGGCTCATTATGTGCAGAAGCTTGGTGCGTGGCGCGTTACTCTCACCCCCGCGGTCATCAATGCCGCTGCCGATGTCATCTTTATCGTGTCAGGCGCAGGTAAATCCGAACGGCTGCGACAGGTGCTGACGGGTCCGCGCAACCCGGCTGCCCTTCCAGCGCAAATCGTCAGGCCGGACCCGGGCCACCTGCTGTGGTTGGTGGACGTAGCCGCCGGCTCTTGGATGGGGGTAGGCTGAGAGATGGTTGACTTTTCTGGGCGTGTGGTCATCGTGACAGGTGCTGCTGGTAACCTGGGAAATGCTGTGACCAGGGCTTTTCAGTCCGCTGGGGCAAGGCTGACATTGGTGGATCGGGCGGAGGATCGCCTTCAGCGCCTTTATCCGGATATGGTGGATTCATCCGATTATCTCTTGGCCAACTCGGTTGACCTGACCAGCGCCGAAGCTGTGCAGAGTATGGTGGATAAGACGCTCGAGCGTTTTGGCCAGATTCAAGTGCTGGTTAATACCGCTGGTGGTTATAGAGCCGGGGCACCGGTCCATGAGACATCCCTCGAAACCTGGGATTTTATGCTCAACTTGAACGCCCGATCGGTATTCCTGGTCAGTCGTGCCGTCATCCCTCACTTGCTGCAACAACGCTACGGTAAGATCATCAATGTGGCGGCGCGAGTTGCCAGGCAAGGCCGCGCCAACATGGCCGTCTATAGCGCGTCCAAGAGCGCTGTGGTGCATTTGACCGAGAGTATGGCAGCCGAACTCAAAGGGGAAGGGATCAACGTCAACTGTATCTTACCCAGCACGATTGACACGCCAGCCAATCGCCGGGCGATGCCTGAAGCGGATTATAGCATCTGGGTCAAGCCCCAAGCCATTGCCGAAGTCATTCTGTTTCTGGCCTCCGATAGTGCCAGCCCACTTCATGGTGTAGCTGTTCCTGTCTAGGTCCAACGCCCCCTTCAAATCGGAAGCGCATCGGGATACTTCAGACCGGTGCCCGTATTGAACAGGACAATCCGCTCCTGGGGAGAAACCCATCGCTCAGCAAGCAGTATCTCCAGAGCGGCCAATGTGGCGCCTCCTTCAGGGCAGGCAAAGATCCCCTCCATGCTCGACATACGCATTTGAGCTGTTAGCAACGCCCTATCGGATACAACTACGCCGTTGCCATTGCTCTCCCTCAGCGCCCGTAGCATCAAGAAGTCGCCAATGGCTGAGGGCACCCGTAACCCGGCGGCGATTGTGTGCGCCCCTTCCCAGGGGGTGGCAAAATTGGCTTCGGCGTGGAAAGCGCGTGGGATGGGTGCACATCCATCGGCCTGGACGGCGACCATGCGAGGCCGGTGGCTACCGATCCAGCCCAATTCCTCTAATTCGGAAAAGGCCTTCCACATTCCGATCAGACCGGTGCCTCCCCCAGTCGGATAGATGATCACATCCGGCAGATGCCAATCGAATTGCTCGGCCAGCTCATACCCCATGGTCTTTTTTCCCTCCAGGCGATAGGGTTCCTGGAGGGTGGATACCGCGAACCAACCATGTTGCTGGGCACTCTTTTGCGCCTCCTGGCCGCAGTTGGTGATTAACCCTGCTACCAGCCTGACGTCGGCTCCCAGCGCCTGGCATTCCAAGCGAAATGGCAGAGGCACGTCGGCAGGCATAAAGACGTGAGCGCGTAATCCAGCCCTGGCGACGTAGGCGGCCATCGCGCCGGCTGCATTCCCCGCTGAGGGGATAACCACCTCCTTTACGCCCAGCTCCCATGCGCGTGAGATGGCTATACACAGCCCGCGTGCCTTAAACGAGCCGGTGGGATTCAGGCTCTCATCCTTGATGTAGAGATGAGGGAGGCCTAGCGCCTCTCCCAGCCGCCGGGCGGGCAGGAGGGGTGAGTATCCCTCGCCCAGTTTGATGGCCCGATTATCGTCGCTTATGGGTAGCACCTCATGGTAGCGCCATAGCGTTGGCTCGCGTTCTGCCAGTGAGTCCCGGTCCCAGGCGGCTCTGGCTGCTGCCAAGTCGTAACGGGCCAACAATGGACGATTGCAGGTTGGGCAGGTCGTCTGCAGGGTATTGGCAGGACAGCATTGGCCGCAGAGCGAACATTCCAGATGCGTGAGATAGCTCATGGGGAGGCTCCTGTGGTAGTCTGTCTTGTGCAAACTTAAAACTGGATTGACAACTTGCCTATGCTCCATTATACTCTGCGTATCATAGTTTCTCAACAATGCTGTGCTCGGGTGTGTGTCCAGGATTTTAGGAAATCCGTGCAAACTAGGGGGATTCCCTCCTAAAATCTCGGGCAGAACCTGTGCTCGGTGATCAAATCAAAGGAGGGCAAGAATGAGCGTCAAACTCACTTGGTATAGCCATGCCTGTTTTCTAATCGAGACCAATGGCACCAAGTTGTTGACCGATCCCTTTCTTACTGGCAACCCACTGGCGCCCGTGCGGGCGGATAAAGTCAAGGCTGATTACCTTCTTGTGTCGCACGGCCATAGTGATCACGTAGGGGACGCTGTAGCTATTGCCAAGCGAAGCGGTGCCACCGTCATCTCCAACTTTGAAATCCAGAATTGGTTTGTGGGGCAGGGGGTGGAGAATGTCCATCCGCAGCACATCGGCGGCGGCTATGATTATCCGTGGGGGCGAGTGAAGCTGACCATAGCCCACCACGGTTCGGGGTTGCCGGATGGGGCTTACGGCGGCAGCCCAGCTGGCTTTCTGTTCTACGTCGAGGGCCAGAAGATCTACCATGCTTGTGATACGGGCCTCTTTTACGATATGAAGCTCATCGGTGAGGAAGGCATCAGCCTGGCAATCTTGCCAATCGGTGACAATTTTACGATGGGGCCTGATGATGCGCTACGGGCGGTGAAGTTTATCCAACCAGCGCGCGTGGTGCCCATTCATTACAACACCTTTGACGTGATCAAGCAGGACCCTCACGCTTGGGCTCGCCGCGTGGAGAGCGAGACGTCAACCAAGGTGATGGTTATGGAACCCGGTGACACGCTTGAGCTCTCGTGACAGCGAATACCCTAATAGAAGTTTGAGTCTTGCCCCCCATCAATCGGCCCTGGAGGAAAAACGGTCATGACTGGCAAAAATGTGCGCGTCGAACGGGTGCAAACTCGCCAGGACATCGAAGATTTTATCCGATTGCCTTTCAAATTGTACCAGGGGGACCCCAACTGGGTGCCTTTTCTGCTGAGCGAGCGGCGCAAGTTCCTTGATCCCAAACATAATCCCTTCTTTGATCACGCCGACGTTGCTTTGTGGCTGGCCCGCCGAGATGGTCAGGTGGTGGGCACTATCTCCAGCCACATCGATCATTTGCACAACCAAGTTCACGATGAGAAGATCGGCATGTTCGGCCTTTTCGAGACGGTGAGCGATTATGCCGTCGCCGAGGCGTTGCTCTCGACTGCCAGGGATTGGGTGCGCGAGCGGGGTATGATGGCGCTGCGCGGGCCGCTCAGCTTTTCGCAAAACCATGAGTGTGGCCTGCTGATTGATGGCTTCGACGGTCCACCGGTGGTCATGATGACGTATAATCCGCCTTATTACATTGAGTTCTGCGAACGCTTTGGCCTGAGCAAAGCCATGGACCTGTACGCCTACACCGGTGACTTGGTGCAATTTGGTGAAGATCCCAGCCGGTTCCCGCCCAAGTTGCTCCGGGTGACCGAGAAAGTCAAGAAGCGGCTGGGCATCACCATACGCTCCGTCGACATGAAGAACTATGCTCAGGAAATTGAGCGGGCCGAGCATGTGTATAATCTGGCTTGGGAGAAGAACTGGGGTTTTGTCCCCATGACCGATGCCGAAATCGAGAAGACGGCCATCGATCTCAAGCAGATCTTGGATTCCGACCTGGCCATCCTGGCCGAGATAGATGGCCAGCCGGTGGGGGTGTCGGTGGCCATCCCCGACGCCAACCAGGTGCTAAAGCACTTGAACGGGCGGCTGTTTCCCCTCGGCTGGCTCAAGGCGTTGTGGTACGCCCGCCAAATCACTCGGGCGCGCCTGATGATCATGGGCGTCGTTAGCGAGTACCGCGGACGGGGAATTGAGTCGCTACTCATGTTTGAAACGCTCAAAGCGACAGTCAAGAACGGCTACCAGACCATTGAGATGTCTTGGATTCTGGAGAACAACGAGATAATGAACCGTATCACCTTGAATATTGGACAGGCGTACGGGGCGCATGTCTATCGAACCTATCGTCTTTATCAGATGCCCATTACAGACAGTGAGTAGGCCACGCGTATGGAGAGCAAACGGCCCGTCTCAAGGCGAGACGGGCCGTTTTTTGGCTTCAATTGGGGATTGGCCTCGTTCTTGTTCGACGGAGTTCTTCCAGGCAGCTCGGCTGATGCATGGCCAGTGAGAGGCATCGGATCTTCTAGAAGCCCATCACCTGACTCAAATCCACCACACCATCCGGGATAGCCGCGATGGCGTAGACCAAGGCCAACCGGTTGCGGCGTAGCGCCTCGTCTTCAGCCATTACCAGCACCTTGTCGAAGAAGACGTTGATCGGATCGGTGAGCTGTTCCAGGGCAATCATTACCCCGTCTACGTTCCGGTCTGCTTTCAGGCTCTCGGTAACTCGCTGGTAGGCAGCCCACAGGTCGCGGCTGGCTGCCTCGATGAAGGCTTCAGGCTCGACTCGGTAGCCTCGCACTTCAGCGAGGATGGGGCGGACGATGCGTTTGCAGCGGGCGTATGCGACCAGTAGTGGCTCCCAACGCTCCCGCTCCACCCAGCGCTGGAGGGCCTGAGCTGCCTGCAAACAGCGGTAGGGATTGTCTCCGCGCTCGGCCAGGGCTGCCTGCACCACGTCGTGGCGCAGACCCCATTCGCGCAACACGCCCTCCAGGCGGCGCCTTATGAAGTCTAGACAGGCTATTAGTACCTCCGGGCTGCTTTCCACATGCGCCGGCAGCAAGCGGGCAGCCGCCTCTAGCCCTTTGGCGAGCGAATAGTCAGTTTCAGTCTGGATCAGGGCAGTCACCAGCCCCAACGCATCACGGCGCAGGCCGTATGGATCAGCCGAGCCGGTGGGCGCTAGCCCGACGGCGAAAAGGCCGATCAGGCTGTCCAGGCGATTGGCCAATCCGAGCACTAGCCCTGCCCGGGTGGTGGGAGGGGGGGCGCCGGTGAAACGGGGCATGTAGTGTTCTTGGATTGCCTTGGCGACGGCGTCACGCTCCCCTGAGTGCAGAGCATACTCGCGACCCATTACCCCTTGCAGACTGGTCAGCTCGACCACCATCTGGGTTGCCAGGTCGGCCTTGCACAGATGCGCTGCTCGGCGGACTGTGTCTAATTCTTCGTCTGAAAGGCTGAGTTCCTGCCCAATCAGGGGGGCCAGTTGCTCCAGTCGCCGCGTCTTGTCCAGCATGGAGCCGAGTTGCTCCTGGAACAGAAGCGTATAAAGCCTGGGCAAAAAGCTTTCTAGAGGCTGAGTGGTGTCCGCCGCGAAGAAGTAGTCGGCGTCGGCGTAGCGAGCGCGCAACACTCCCTCGTTGCCTCGCCGCACCACCTCCAGATGCTGCGCGTCGCCGTTGCGAACGGCGACGAAGTAGGGCATCAATGTGCCAGGGGCCTGGGAATCAGGCGTTTGTTCAGCGTCGGGCCTGCCAACGTCTCTGATCACCGGGAAGTAACGCTGGTGCTTCTTCATCACCGTGGTGAGCACCGGCTCGGGGAGAGACAGGTAGGCGGGGTCGAATTCACCCCGGAGAGCAGTCGGCTGTTCAACCAGGTTGGTGTCTTCTGTTAGCAGCTCCGGGTCATCAGGGGGTGTGCCCCCGACTTCGGCTGCCAGGTATTGGATTTGCTCGCGAATGGCGGCGCGCCGCTCGTCCACATCTGGAATGATACCACAGGCAGCCAGCGTGGAGAAGTAATTCGCCGCCGCATCGATTTCGATCAATGGAGAGCCAGCAGAGCGGGGTCCCCGGCTCACTCGTCCGCTGGTCAAGCCAGCGTATTCAAAGGGGATCGCCTGATCACCCAACAGGCACACGAACCAGCGGATAGGGCGGCTAAAGCTGATACCGCTCTGGTTCCAGCGCATGTTTCTGCCGAAGTTAAGGCCAGCCACCAATTCGGGTAGCGCTTCGCTCAATACCTGGGCGGCGGGTCTTCCCTCAACCTGCCGGATGGCGAAGACGTATCTGCCCTCGGCCACCTCGCGCACCTGTAAATCGGCTACGTTCACCCCCTGACCCCGGGCGAAGCCTATGGCAGCTTTGGTGGGGTTCCCATTGGCCTCAAAGGCAGCCCGGGCGGGGGGACCTTTCACGGCTTGCTCTTCGTCTCGCTGGTATGGAGCCAGGTCTTCCACGTAGATGACCAAGCGGCGTGGCGTGCCAGCCACCCGCACTGCCGAAGTGTGTTCCAGCCGGAGGTTTTCCAACAGCGCCGGGGCGCCAGCCGTGAGTTGCTCAATGGCAGCCGTCACGTCTTGCGCTGGCAATTCCTCAACACCGATTTCCAGTACAAAGGCGGCTGGAGACTGTAAATCGTAGGCTTTAGATTGGAGGCTTGCAACCTTGTTGATTTCCTGATTCGTAGCTTGGCTGATTGGATGATTTGTCGATTTGAGAAATGGATAGCCTGCACTCTCGCGTTGTTGTAGGAAAGCAGCCGCTACTTGGCGTGAGAGGTCACGCATACGGGCGAAATAGCTGGCTCGTTCGGTGACGCCGATGGCGCCACGCGAGTCCAGCAGGTTGAAAGTGTGAGAGCAGCGTAGTACGTGGTCATGAGCAGGGATAACCAGATCGCGGTCCAGACAAGCTTTGGCTTCCTCCTCGAACAAGTTGTACATCTGCATCAGCCGCTCCACGTTGGCCACTTTGAAGTCATACACACAATGCTCAACTTCCTGGCGCAAGAGTATATCCCCGTAGGAATGGCGACCGTCCCAATCAATCTCCCAAACCGAGTCCACGCCTTGCAGGTAGATGGCGATGCGCTCCAGTCCGTAGGTCAGCTCCACGGCGACCGGGTCCAGATCGTAACCGCCGAACTGCTGGAAGTAAGTGTACTGAGTGATCTCCAGCCCATCCAGCCACACTTCCCAACCCAGCCCCCAAGCGCCCAGGGCTGGGCTTTCCCAGTTATCCTCCACAAAGCGGATGTCGTGTTCCTCTCGCTTAATGCCCAGGGCGTACAGGCTGTCTAGATAGAGTTCCTGTGGGTTTCCCGGGTCGGGCTTGAGGATGACCTGGAACTGTGTGTGCATTTGCATGCGATTAGGGTTGTCGCCATAGCGGCCGTCATCAGGACGGAAGGAAGGTTCCACATAAGCTACGTTCCACGGCTCGGGCCCCAGGGCACGCAGAGTAGTAGCCGGGTTGGCCGTGCCAGCGCCTACCTTTTCACTGTAGGGCTGCCAGACCAGACAGCCTTGGTCAGCCCAGTATTCTTGCAAAGTCATGATGATTTGCTGGAAGTTAAGGGGTTTGGTCATTAATATGTGCCATCCTTGGTTCAGTTGATTTGGGTTGATCTTGTCGCTTATCTGCCATCCGATATCTGGACCTCTCGTCGCAGTCGGTGGATAAACTCCACCGATTTCAGTCGCCGCTCCAACAAATAGACGATGTAGCGCTGGAGGACAGCCTCCAAGTCGAGATGGGTCTCAGGCTTGACGCGCAGGATTGCCACTTGGTCCCACGGGTGAGTCTGCACATAGCGCAACACTTTAAAAGTGGGCATAGCCAGGGGCTCTGCAGCCCGGATGGCTTCGCCGTGGCGCGGGCACAGCATGCCACCAGAGGGTGGATGGAAGTAGTTGGTCACCGGGTCCAGTTGTGTCTGACATTCCACACAGAAGTGCAATTGCGGCTGATAGCCGACCAACCTCAGGCAGTGTAATTCAAAGAAGCGCAGAACCAGCATCCGGTCGCGCGCTTCGCACAGGCGGGCCAGCGTAGCCAGGGCCAGGTCAAAAAGAAGAGGGTTTTCGTCACCTTCCCCGATGAAACTGTTAATCAGCTCTCCCAGATAATAAGCCTGGCTGGCTCGCTCTAGGCTCTCACGCAGAGGGCGGAAGCTCTCCAATGCCTCGGCCTGGGATACAATGTCCAGATTGCGCCCTCGGGCCACCAGCAGGTGCACGTAGGTGAAAGGCTCCACGTGGCCCGCTTTGCGGCTGGTCGGCTTGCGCGCCCCCTTTGCCAACATTCGCAGTCGACCCAGATGTGGCGTAAAGACAGTCAGGAGGCTATCTGCCTCGCCGAAGTCGGTACGATGCAAAATTAGTCCGTCAGTTCGATATAATCGCTCGCGGTCCACGCTGATACCTGTTCAAGGGAATGGACGTTCAGCCGCCGGCTGGTGATTGGACGAAAGGCGAGGGACAAAAGGGCTGGAGGTTCGTCCCAGGGATTATACAGGGACAGGGAAGGGCGTGCAAATGAAGGATGGTTTCGTCGTATGAAGCGCTTGTCATTTCCTTAATGCCTGAACTAACTCAATGGCGAACGTCATGCCGCCTGCCACCTGCATCAGCCCGCCCATAGCCACCAGGCCGCCAACGAGGTCATTACCGGTCAGCGCCAGCACTGGCTGGCCCACAATAGTCAGCACCAGCCCTACGTTAAGGCAAGCCCAGACCATGGTCACCATGCGGGGTGACTTCACCAGTAGCTGGTAAAGGAGTGCCATGACTGATTGAGTCAGCCAGCCAATAAGCAAGGCCTGCATGGTCGCTCCCACCGACGTATAGGCCAGAGGGTTAAATCCCAGCCATATGTCGAACATAGCGATCGCATGGAGTATGAGCCCCAAGCCCAGATAGGCCAAGGCTGTCACCAGGAATAGCTGAGCTGATTTGGACATTGTCTCCCCTCTTGTGGGGAATTTTCCCACAAAAATCGGTCGACGTCAAGATAGAGGTTAGGAATAAGGTCTATCTACCAAAATTGATGATATTATGTTATAATGGCAGGCAGAACTTCCTGAGCATTGGTTCACAAAGAACTTGACATTTCACCCGCTGTTTTGCTGGCAAAAATGCCCATTCGTACGCGAACTGGTGCCAAGCTTCAAACGCTGTAAATTATGGGGAATGATTTGGAGAACAGGTCGATTTTCACGAGACATATTCATCCGTGCCTTTTGTCTCTTTGAGAAAGCGCGCCGGTGCTGATAGGAATACGGTTTGCTGCTTCTGAGGAGGAAATTCGATGAGAAGGTGCTGGTATCAATTGCCAGTGACCAGCGTGGCATGCGCAATTCTGTTGCTGATGGTCGCCTGCAGTCCCGCCAGTCCCTTTCGTGCGCCTGAGGTAGAGGGTGTGCCACAGGTAAAGATAATAGCGCCGGCTAGCCATAGCACGGTCTCGCAGGGCGGCACCATTGCGGTCCGCGCGCTCATAGATGACCCGCGTGGCATTGCATCGATTCAGCTTTGGGTGGATGGGCAACCGGTGGTGACTGGGCTACCATCTGCCCCGCCGGTGACGCAGCTTACCCAGGAGTTATACTGGACGCCCAACGCCGTTGGCTCTCACGAAATCAAAGTGGCTGTTCAAAACAACTCTAATCAGTGGGGATATTCTGAGCCTATCACCCTGTATGTGGTAGATGTGCTGGCGCAGCAGACTGCTATCGCTGTGCAGTTGGCGACGGCTACCCCCAATCCATTCGCTGTTGTCACACCGTTACCTACCGCTCCTTACACACCGCCGCCGCCCTTTACACCCACCCCCACTCCTTGCTATGACAATGCTGCTTACGTGGCCGACGTGACCGTGCCCGACGGTGCCCAATTCAACAAAGGGGTCGCCTTTAACAAAACCTGGCGGCTGCGCAATATCGGCACTTGTGCCTGGGACACGAGCTATCAGTTGGTCTTTGTAGAGGGCTCGCAGCTGGGCGGGCCGAGCCCCACTGCTTTGCCAGGCACGGTGCCGCCTGGCGAGGCTGTAGAAATCACCGTTCCGATGATCGCCCCCAATACCTTGGGCGCCTTCACCAGCCGGTGGCAAATGCGTAACCCTGATGAGGTCAAGTTTGGCCCGATGGTCCGCGCCCTTATCGAAGTCCGCCCCGGCCCAGACGATCCCCCTATTATCACTCGCTTTGAGGTGATTCCCACTGTCATCAGCCAGGGTCAGGCAGCCACAATTCGCTGGGACTATATCAACGGCGCCTTTGCCCGCCTCTACCCGGGGGACCAGGCCCTCGGACCTGCCGGCTCGTTGAGCGTCTCGCCCAATGCCACCACGAGCTACCGCCTGGTGGTCAGCAATGAGACGGGCAGCGCTGAGCGTACGGTTACCCTGACCGTTCAGCCCGGACCTGCCCCTCCGCCAGCGCCTGCGTCGCCGCTGAATCTGAACACCTCTGCCATCCGGGCTAACGGCTTCGACTTCACATGGACTGACGCCAGTTCCAATGAGCAGGGCTTTCGTTTGGTTAACGCGGACACGCGCCAAGTCGTGGCAACTTTTAACTCCAATGCGGTCAGCGGTGACATTGGCGGATTAGCCTGTGGAACGCCCTATCGTTTTTACCTGGTCGCCTTCAACCAGGGAGGCGAGTCGTGGCCTAGCAACACAGTCCAGGCAACCACGAGCACCTGCGGCGGATAGCCGCATGACTTCACTGTCTTTGGAACCTAAGATGGGCAAGTATCGTCTATCTGTATATCAGGAGGTATCCTTACTGATGAATGACATGAGGCGGCCTCAGGTTGCCATCGCCACAGTGCTGATGGGTTTGCTGGTGGCAGCTCTCGCCTGTAGCATTGGCGGCACAAGCCAATCGAGCAAGCCCACGGTTACGATTTCCTCTCCGCAGGCTGGCAGTAGTTTCGAGATAGGGCAAGAGGTTATCGTGCAGTCAGTAGCTGCGGATGCCAAAGGCATCAGCCGGGTGGAGCTATGGGTAGATGGACAGCCAGTCCACACCCAGGCCGTCGCTCCGGCGGTAAACGCCTACACAGCCAGTCAGTCGTGGACACCCGCCGTTGTAGGCAGTCACGCCGTCGAGGTACGCGCCTACAACGTGGATAACCTGGCGAGCGACCCGGCTCAGGTGATTGTCTCTGTGGCCGAGGCTTCTGCTGGGGTCACGCCACAGCCAGGCGACACACCCGTCTCTCCCGCGCCCGCCGGCACCCTCACGACCACGCCCACTGGCACCCAGGCAGCCGGCGGGTCCGCAATCGTCACAGCTCGCATTGGGCTGAATGTCCGCAGTGGACCCGGCGTGGAGTATCCGGTTATTGGTGGTCTGTCGGAAGGCCAGTCGGCCCAGGTGGTTGGCAGGAACCCGGAAGGAACCTGGTGGTTAATCGTCTACCCATCCAACAGTGATGGTCGGGGTTGGGTTTCTGCGAAAGAAGACTATTCTACGCCCAGTAATACGGAGCAGGTGCCAGTGGCTGAGGTGACGCCGCTTCCAACTTCTACACATACACCCACTGGCACGCCTCAACCTACGCCCACTTATACGCCCATCCCTTCGGCGACGCCCGTCCCCCTAAAACCGACTATTTACAGCTTCACTGCAGATCGCTACACTATCACCGCTGGTGAGAGCGTGCTGCTGCAGTGGGACCTGGCCAACGCTCAGGTTGCTTACTTGCGCTACGGCGGGACCGAGGAAGGCGTCGTTGCGCCAGGGAACAAGACCGTTTCTCCTATGAGCACTACCGTCTACAGGCTGGTGGCCATCAATGCCGCTGGTGAAACGACTGCCGAGCTAACCATCTCGGTCAATCCGCCCGCGGGGCCGGTAGAGCTTTACAACTTTGTGGACCAGGCCCCGTCCGCGAGTTGGTACAATAATTCAGGCGTCATGCTCCCCTTCCCGGGGTCGGATGTGGACAACCGGGGATTTGCGCTCATCCGAGAAGGCTTCCAGCTTGAGAATGGCAGCGCTCCAGCTCGGGTGCTGGAGACGCATCCTAAGTGGACAAGCGGGGGCGGTATCACCGGTCAGTACGATGTAAACGTGGTCATTCAAAATGGCGATGTGTTCAAGACTAACATCGGCTTCTTGGCCGGGGCTGGTGCTGGGGATGCGCGCTGGGTGCTGGGCTATCGGGAGTCAGGCAGCTACCACGTGTTGGGCGACAGAAACAAGGCGTACAATGGCAGCTTGGCTCCGTTTGAGGTCGATCTATCGCCTCTAGCCGGCAAACAAGTGCAATTCAGCCTCACTGTGTGGGCAAACGGTTCCGCAGCCCAGGACTGGGCGGTTTGGCTCAACCCACGCATCGAACGACCGTGAGTAGGAGACGGAGAGAAGATGGCGCGTCCCAAAGATTGGCAAAGCATGGGGGCGTAGCCCCCCAGGTTTGTCCCGATTTTTGGAAATCCGGGACGCGCCCTAGAGAGGAAGAGGATAAGAGGAGGTCTAATTAGTGATGAGTTCAGGCTATCCGCCAGGGGATGCAACCCTGCCGGGGGATGACCGGCCGCCAATACGGCTGCGCATGCAACTGGGGTCGGCCATCGGCCAAGTGTATACCATGGTTGGCGATCTGCTGACCATCGGGCGTGCGCCAGACAACGATATAGTCCTGGATGACCCGCAGGTGTCACGCTACCACGCCCACGTAATGCGGCGAGGTGACGAGATCGTCGTTGAAGATATGGGCAGTACCAATGGCACATTGGTCAATGGACGACGTATCACTACCCCTCACGTTTTGCAGCCAACAGAGACCATTGCTGTGGGAGCATCGGTATTCTCGGTGGAAGGTTTTCTAGCGCCCTCTACGGTGGGCGTGCCTCCTTATCATCCGCCGGACACTCCACGTCCGCCGGAACCCTCTTTTTCGGCAGAGGCGCCATCAGACAGGCAGGCCCAAAGGACGCCCTGGTTGGCCGTCGGCTGGTTAGGCGGATTGCTCATCGTGGTGGTGGTCATCTTGACCTTGGCTGGTCTCACCGCCTGGCTGCTGACCCGTAACCGGGTACAGGTAACACAGACAACTCCGAGTGTTTTCATTCAATCCCCCGTCGCAGGCAGCCAGCTGCAGGCTAATCAGCCTGTGGTGGTAAATGCCACCGCCAGTGACCCCAATGGCATTACCCGGGCCGAGTTGTGGGTGGGTGGTAACGTGGTAGACCAGCAGCAGAGCGCCATCGCCGAGGGACAGCCCACCTTTCCGGCTACATTACGCTGGACGCCGACCGTGGCTGGCAGCTATACGCTGGAGGTACGTGCTTACAATAGTCTGGGCGCATCCAGTGCGCCCACGACGGTGATGATTACTGTGGCGGGTGGGCAGGTGACAGTCGACACACCAACACCTACGCTGCCGGTTGAGACTGCCACGCCGGGTGGTGGTCGGCCTATGGCCGTCACAACGACTGATCTGAACGTGCGTGAGGGACCGGGACAAGACTATTCCGTCTTGGGCTTGCTACCGGTCAACACTCAGGTAGAGGTGACAGGTAAAAACTCCGACGGCAGTTGGTGGCAGGTTGTTTACCCGGCGGACAGCACTGAACGGGCTTGGGTTTATGCACCTTTTACCCGGCCCAGCAACACTGAAAATGTGCCGGTGGTCGAGACGCCCGTGCCGCCGACGCCAACCGAGACACCGACCACCACTCCTACGCCTACCGCGTCGCCTACCGGTACGCCCCCACCGACTTCCACATCGACGTCGACTCCTACGCCCACCGCGACTACCGCTCTTGCTGCCATTGTCGAGTTTGGGGCGACCAAGACGACCATCAATCCTGGTCAGTGCACCACCCTGCAATGGCACATCGAATATGTAACGGCTGCCCATCTGAACGGAGGGGAGTTTAGCAACTGGGGCCTGGCTGGCCCATTTGGTTCAGTCGAGGTGTGTCCAGCCAGCACGACGCTGTATAGTGTGCGGGCTGAGACAGCCAGTGGGTTCATTGAGCGCACGGTGACCGTGACGGTGCGAACGGGGCAAACTGCTACGCTCAACCATATTGGTGGCGGGTGGGTGCGGGAGGACGGCCAAGTGCTCACACCGCAACCTTTCGTCGGTGATGACAGCACGAACCAGGCGTTGCGCGCCTTCTTCGCGTTCGATCTGTCGAGTCTGGCTGGCGCAGAGATCATCGAAGCCAGGCTCAATGTGAGCAACTATGCCCTGAACGGTAGCCCGTTTGAATGGCTGCGCCCTCTTTATGTTGAAGAGGTGGACTGGGGCGCTACCTTGGACGCAGCCGACTACGATGCGGGGGCGGCGGCCGGCCTGGCAACTGTCAGCGACTCGGTAGGTTTGGATGGCCCTATTGATGTCACCGGGCGGGTGATCTCTCAAAGGGCCAGCGGGAGTAACACTTTCCGCATCCGGCTGCGTTTTGAAGCCGCCACCAATGGCGATGGTGCCAACGATAGCGTTGACTGGGCTGGCCGTACGGCTCAACTGGTCGTGCGTTATTACAGATAGCCGCCCACACTTGGCTTCCTATCGCTTTGTTCGGTAGTATCCCTATGTAAACCAGATTCAGCTGTACCGAAAGGAGATAACAGTGGACGACCAAACAGTTCTGGCGTGGGGCCAACCACAGGCCAGCTTGATGGTGCGTCAGGGAGCCGGGGTGGGCACGTCCTACTCCATAAGCGGCGACGAGGTCATCCTGGTCCGTGAAGTGGGGGTGGGTATATCTATCCGTGACCCAGAGGTGTCTAGAAGGCACGCACGCATAAGTTGGCAGAGCGGGGACTATTTCGTTGAGGATGTGGGCAGCACAAATGGCACTTTTTTGAATGGCGTACAGATCACCGGAGCGCAACCATTGCGGTCGGGTGATGCGATAAGCATAGGGCAGACTTCGTTGGTGTTTCAAACTAAAGCTGAGGCCACACAGGCTCAACCCGGCCCAACTCCACCACCTTCTCCACCGCCGATGGCGGCCCCGCTGGAGCCAGAGAAAAAGAGGAGCAAATGCTTGTTGTGGGGTTGCGGCTGTTTGGTTTTGCTGGGACTACTGGTAGTGATCGCTGTAGTGGTGGCGGTGCTGGCTATGCCGGGGCAGCTCGAGGATTTCTTAAACAGTATCCTCAGTAACGTAGGGCTCAATGTGGATGTTATGCTGTATGGCGTTCGCGAACTAGTGTAAGGGTACCTGCAGCAAACCTGTAATGGGAGGTTGTACTCCACGCGTGTTTCAGACACGCACAATCAGCTAGTGTGCGGATTTCTTATCTCAGAGACCCGTTTTCTCTGAGCATGGCGTGGTAGCCAGGCCAAAGAAGGCGGGTTTTTTCATGGCTGAAAACGTATTGGTTTCAGCCGCGCAAAGCCCGGCGATCGCGGACGATTTGGATGAGAGCTTCTTCCTCGGCAGCGAATTCATCTAGACCGAAGCGGATGTAGAGGTCGTGGCTGCGGGTGAAGTAGTCCTGGGCAGCCGCCAGATCATCCATCTCCAGGGCGACGTGTCCCATGTTGTGCAAAGTGGCAGCCATGCCTGTCCAGTCGCCCAGCTCTTCACTCAGATTCAGGTCCTTTTGGTACCACTCAATCGCTGTCGGAAAGTCGCCCAGTTCATACCATGCCGAGCCCAGGTTGCCATAGGCAGTCATCACCCCCTGCAGGTGGTTGAAAGACTCGTGCAGGCGCGCGCTTTCCTGGTAGTGATGAATAGCTTGCTCAAATTCGCCCCTTGCTTCGTAGATCAAGCCAATGTTATTGTGGGCTATGGCCTGTCCTCTGGCCTCGGCTCCTTTTTGAAAATGAGCCAGGGCACGCTGATGGGAGTTCAGCGAGCTCTCCAGGTCTCCACTGGCATAGTAGACTGACCCGATTCGGGTCAGGGCTGACCCTACCCCTTGCCAATTATCCATCTTCTCGTTTAGTGAGTAGACTTGCTGGCAAGCATCAATCGCGTCTTGAAACCGCCCCTGCGCTTTGTAAAGGGCCCCCAGGTCTGCCCAGATCCGGCTTAGGCGAGGGATGTCATTGATAGGCACCAAGGCGTTCAGGCTATGTCGCAGCCATGTCTCGGACAGATCATATTTGCCCTGAAAATAGGCTAGGGTGCACAACCGCCCGCCGATCAGCGTACGTGACCAGGAATCTCCAAGCGCTTGAGCAGCCACGACGCCAGCTGCCAGCCAGCGAAAGCCTGATGGTGGCTGGCGTTGTACACAATAGGCTCGTAAAGCCAGGGCGTAGTCACGCATTAGAGACAGGTCACTGGGTAGCCGAGTATCGAGGTTGCCCAGACTGTCAATTCGAGCCAAAAGGGTCTCGACCGAAGCGCCTGCTATTGCCTCCAGTTGCTGCGTGACTTGCTCGACTCCCTGGCGGATATTAGCCCAGTCCCGTTCGAGCTGGTTCCATTCGTGGGGAGGGACACGTTCATACTGCCGGGCAATAGTAAGGTAATATTGAGCATAGCTGCGAGCGAAATCTTGCTGCTTGTCGGAAGGAATAGATACGAGCTTCTTGGCCATAAGCGGGCGAAGCAAGGCAGGGTGAAGAAAGTATCGATCTTCATCCGTATCATATTGTAGTAGCTCACGCCGGATTAGCTCAGCGATTGCTCCCTCCAAGTCGACCGCCGGCCCCAGCCCTGGCCAATACAGGGCCTGTATCGCTTGGAAGTCGCCTCCGCCTCTGGACAGGGTGAATCGGGTGATCAGTTGCCCTGCTGTCGGGTGGGATGTCTCCAGGTCATCCAGCACAAAGCCCAGGATCGTCTCAAAACATCTGGCCCACTCTTCGGGGGGATGCCTGCCCAGCAGGTTATCAAGGGGGCGCGTCTGGCCGTTGCTCGCTGCAGGCCAGATGGGCACCAGCAGCTTTAGGGCCAGTGGCTGGCTACCTGAAATCTCCCTCATGCGCTGCAAATCATCGGCATCAGGAGGCAGTTGGGTCATCTGAGTCACTAGCGTGGAAGCTTCGGATTCGGTCAGCCCGCCCAGCTTCAGATGATAGCTTCCTGCCAATTTGATGAGCGGTGGTGGAAGATGCCGCCCTACCAACACCACTCGCCCTGGACCGCCCGGGCCTATGCGCCCAATTGTTTCAGCGATTCGATTGGCCGTTTCTGGCGCGGCCTGCGCAATCTCGTCGAGGATGAGCAATCTCCGACGCCCGTAGAGCTGCTGCAAAGCCAGGATTTCCCACTTGTCGGGAGGCTGGCTGGTAATGCCGGTGGCCAGCACGTCTTCAATAGCGCGGATGATGTCGTAGATACGAAATTCATCTGCCCCAAAGGCACTGACCCAGATTACCCCTTCGTCAAATTCAGTCATCAAGGAATACGCCAACGCGGTGGCCAGGCTAGATTTGCCGATACCACTCGATCCGGTGATGGCCACCACAGGCGACTCTCGAAGCCAGGTGCTCAACTGCGCCAGCTCCGCCTGGCGTCCGACGAAGTTATGTAGTCGAAAGCGACGCACGTTGTGAGGAGGAATCGCGGCCCGATTTAGCATACGCGTGATAGTGTCCTTTCTGTCGGTAGATACTCTGGCTCTGTTGTAGCTGACTTGAAGGGTAAGAGCAAGCATC
This sequence comes from Anaerolineales bacterium, assembly GCA_020343875.1. Classification (GTDB taxonomy): domain Bacteria; phylum Chloroflexota; class Anaerolineae; order 4572-78; family NAK82. The sequence goes on from CP070811.1 coordinate 3,445,564, forward strand.
CGGTGCGTTACAATGTCTCGGCTGCCTGGCGCTCTGTCAACACCGTGCAGTCCACGGGGTTAATCGCCAAGGGTGATAAGGTCTTTGATTTTATCATAGGTTGCGTTCCCTATCCCGGAGACAAGAATGATTTCTTCAATCGATTGGAAGGGGCCGTTGGCGTCCCGATAGTCGATGATGCGTTGAGCGAACGCCGGGCCGATACCTGGTAGGGTATCCAGTTCCGCGGCGGTAGCCGTGTTGATATTAATCTTGTGGCTTGGCGCAAGCTCTCCAATAGGCGGTGTCGGTTCTCCGCCTGTCACGGGCGGCGGTGCATCTGATTCGCCCACGCGAGGCACGTATAGGCGCTCCTGGTCGTGTAGCTCTTGGGCCAAGTTGATACGGACCAAGTCTGCGTCGTCAGCGGCACCACCGGCAGCCCCGATGGCATCCTTTACGATGCTGCCCGGCCGCAGCCAATACACGTCGGGATGCAACACCGCGCCAGTGACGTGAACACGCAAAGGCAATGGCGTGGCGGGCGGCTGGAGGGTAGGGGAGGGGGTGGGCTGCGGGGGAACAACTTCAATCGGCGCGGGGGCCGGACGCTGCATCCATAAGAAGAGGCCTCCTACCACGGTAAGGTTGATGAGCGTGACGAGGACGAATCCGCGATTGCGCTCGATCCAATTGCCCATGTGTGCACCCCCTTCGCAGAAGGCCGCGTCACAACTATTTCTCTACGTTGTACAAATTATATTGGAATTTATCCGCCGTGCAAGGCAGCAGGTGGGCCCAAGCAGGCTTTCAGGCTTTTTCTGCGGAGACAAGTTTGTCATCTTGGATGGCGCGCTTATAATTGGCTTTATGAAGTTGTTCTCAAGAGGAAATCACATCTCCAGGTATATCTCCCGAGCACTTGTGTTGCTGATGTGCGCTCTGGTGGTCTCAACCTCGGTCCCGTTGACCGAGGTGCCGCTGGGACCACAACGGACAGTTGTTAGCGTGAATCCCAAAATTGGGGTGCACACCCGCCTCACGGATGAGGTAGAGCCACGCAAAATCAAGGGCACGTTGGAGATGGTGCGTGAGATGGGGGCCTCTTGGATTGTGGAGTATTTTCCTTGGGCCTACCTGGAGCCGGTGCCTGGCATCTACGACTGGACTCACGCCGACCTGGTGGTGAATCACGCCAGGCGCCAAGGATTGACGGTTGTGGCCCGCCTGGGATTGGTACCCGACTGGGCACGCCCCAAGGACACCGCTTCATCATATCTTTCCCAAGATCGCTACGAGGATTTTGGGGATTTCGTGTACGCCTTCGTCGATCACTTCGAAGGTCGGGTCGATTACATCATTATCTGGAACGAGCCTAATCTGGCCCTCGAGTGGGGCTTTCAACCCATTGATCCCGAAGGCTACACCGACTTGCTCAAAATTGCATATCGGCGGGCGAAGGAGGCCAGGCCTGAGGTGAAGGTGCTGGCTGGTGCCCTGGCTCCCACGCTGGCCCCGCCTGGCAGCGAGTGGGGCATGGATGACCTGGAATACCTGCGGCGCATGTACGCGGCCGGCGGAGGCGATTATTTCGATATCCTGGCCGTTCATGCTTATGGATGGGTGTATCCTGCGGACGACCCACCTGCCTCGACGGTGGTCAATTACCGGCGGACGGAGTTGGTGCGCCAGGTAATGGTCGAGCAGGGCGACGCCCACAAACCGATCTTCATCACCGAGGGCGGCTGGAACGATCATCCTCGCTGGACACGGGCCGTGAAACCCGCCCAGCGAATTCGCTACACTATCCAGGCCTACGAGCTGGCCCGGGAGTGGGATTGGTGCCAGGCAGTAGCCTGGTGGGCTTTTCGTTATCCCTGGGCTGCCCGGAGTTACCTGGATTACTTCACCTTTGTCACGCCTGATTTTGAGCCGAAGCCGATCTACCTGGAAGTGCAGCGTTACGCAATTGGCACGATCAGCCCGTAAGGCTACACCCTACCAGTTCAGCTCATCCGAGTCAGTGATTAGTGCGGGGGACTGCTTTTGGTGAGATATGTGACAATACGTGTCAAGATTGAAATGTGGCGGATTGACAATCAGCCAACTACGGTGTAGGATGGCCCAAAGAGCGAATGAAAATGGGGGGGAAACTATGAGTCAGCCAGACCAAAACGATTTTGAGTATTCATCTGAAGCCTTGTTGAGCGTAGATCTACCGTCGGTCGCTGCCGCCAGGATGCACCGGTTGCCGCCTTATTTATTCGGCCGGATTAACGCGCTAAAGACCGCGCTTCGTCGGAAAGGGGTGGACGTCATTGATCTGGGTATGGGCAATCCAAGCGACCCGACCCCTCAGCCGATTGTGGATAAACTGCGCGAGGCAGCTGGCAAAAAGCAGAATCAGCGCTATTCCGTATCTCAAGGCATTTATAACCTGCGCCGTGAGCTGGCCTATTTCTATGATCAGCAGTGGGGGGTAGGGCTAGATCCGAAAACTGAGATCATTGCTACCATTGGGTCCAAGGAGGGAATCAGCCATCTTTGCCTGGCCACGCTTGGCCCTGGTGATGTGGCCCTGACGCCAACGCCATCGTTTCCAATCCATGTTTATGCTCCTGTCATCGCGGGTGCAAATGTAATTGGGGTATCGATGATGGATGGCGAGGAGGCCCTTTTGCGAAGAATATCAGATATGTGTCGAACGGTTTCTCCACAGCCCAAGATCGTGTTTCTGAATTTTCCGCATAACCCTACAGCTCATACGGTTGAGATTGGCTTTTTTGAAGAGGTTGTCAAACTTGCCAAACGTTTCAATTTCTATGTGATCCACGATTTTGCCTACGGACTAACCACGTTTGATGGATACCAGGCGCCCAGTTTTCTACAAGCTCCTGGTGCTAAGGATGTGGGCGTTGAATCGTTGACCATGTCCAAAGGGTACAATATGGCTGGCTGGCGGATCGGCTTTGTGGTGGGGAACCCGGATATGGTGAACTTGCTGGCCTGTATCAAAGGATATTATGACTATGGCATTTTTCAGGCTGTCCAGATTGCTACGGTCATCGCCTTGCGTCACTGTGAGGAAGACATGCGAGCGCAGGCGCAGATCTACGCACAACGTCGTGACACTTTATGTGAAAGCCTTGAACGCGCCGGCTGGGAGGTTGAGAGACCGAGAGCGACTATGTTTGCCTGGGTGAAAATTCCGGAACCGTATCGCGAAATGGGATCTATTGAATTCGCCATGCAGTGCCTTCAAAAAGCGGAGGTTGCTGTTGCTCCGGGACGAGGTTTTGGGGAGGATGGGGAAGGCTATCTACGGTTTGGGCTGGTTGAGAATGAAGAGCGGTTGAGACAGGCCGTGCGGCAGCTCAGGCGGGCATTTCCGGTGGATGGGTGATGCCGCCCAATCCCCGCTTAGGACAAGGACTCCACATTCTTCCCGTCCGCACCGCTGGCGAGCGACGGGCCTTTCTCAAATTTCCATGGCGTATCTATCGCGGCGATCCTCTGTGGGTGCCTCCTTTGCTCCCCGAACGGGCCAAGATGATTGACCCTAGACGGGGAGCTTTTTTCAAGCGTGGGCAGGCTGAGTTCTTCATCGCCTGGCGGGACGGTAGACCGGTAGGGACCATTTGCGCGGGGGAAGACCGAAAAACCAACGCCCAGCGCCGCAAGCAGGAGTGTCTGTTCGGATTTTTTGAGTGTGTGGAAGATTATGGCGTGGCTGAGGCTATGTTGAATCACGTCGCCGGGTGGGCCAGGCAACGCGGGCTGGATGCCTTGTTCGGGCCGTTCAACCTGGACTTTGAGGACAGCTATGGTTTGCTGGTTGAGGGGCGTGATCGTCCGCCGGTGTTACTCTGCGGGCATACGCCACCCTACTACCAGGACTTCATAGAGAGGTTTGGCTTCAAGCCGGCGCGGGGAGATAACCTGGCTTACGCCATAGATCTTAATACGGATGGGCTTGCCTTGCAGCGCCTATCCCGTCTGGCGAACCGCCTCCGCAAACGAGGCGGCATCACCCTCCGTAGTGCCGACTTGACACGCTGGGAAGATGAAGCCGAGCGGGTGTACCACCTACTCAACGCTGCCCTGGTGCATTTGCCGGATCATATTCCCTGGCAGCGTGAAGCAGTGTACGCGACGCTGGCACCTTTTCGTGAGGTGGCCGACCCTGACTTGGTCCTCTTCGCGGAAGTGGAGGGGAAGGTTGTGGGCTGGTTTCCGGGCCTTCCTAATCTGAACGAGGCGTTTCAGCGCGCCAATGGACTGCGCTACCCGTGGGATTACCTCAAGTTGTGGTGGTACATGCGCCGTCAGCCTGAATGTCTGGCTGTGAAAAGCGTCTTGGTGTTGCCCGAATACTGGGGCACCGGCGTCAGTGTGTTGCTTTTTGATGAGTTGGCCAGACGCGCTCGGGCCAAAGGGTTCAAGTGGGCTGATCTGTCGCTCACGTCAGCTGATAACCCTTATACGCCCATGCTTGCCGAGAGAATGGGAGCAAAGATCTACAAACGCTACCGCGTCTATCGGCTATCCGTATAGTCGGCTCGCCCCCCCAAACAGAAGTGCTATTTCCAATCTAGAACAGCCTGCAGGCCAATACTGGTAGGATCCTTATCAATCTGGTCATAGACCTTTTTGATATCCGTATAAGAAAACCTTGAAGGTTCGAAAAAATCGGTTTTGAGACGTCCATCCCTTATCATTTCAACCGCAAGGCGCAGACTTTGATCATAGCCCCAGCGGACATACGAGTAAGGCAGGCCTGGATCCGGGCCAATCGCTCTGGTGGCGATGATCTTACCTTCTTTGAAGTATAAATCGCCAAAAATAAAACTTGATTCCTTCGTTCTCCATCCCAGCAATTCTACAGTGCCTCTGTCCCGCATAATCTCCAGCGCCAGTTGCAGAGTGCCTTCCGCTCCGCTAGCCTCAACTACAGCGTCGGCGCCGATATGATGGGTATATTGAAGAACGGCTTCTATAGGATCTTCGGCTCCAACCTGGATGGTAAAATCTGCCCCAACTTTCTTAGCCAGTTCAAGCCTTGCCCGATCCAGGTCTAATGCGATTGTCTTGGCTGCTCCTCCACATTTCGCGTGTTGCAGGGCTAGATTGCCAACTACCCCCATGCCAATAACAGCCACAGTGTCTCCGTACTCTAATTGAAGTCTGCGTGTCGAATGCATGGTGGTCGTTGCCAAGACCGCCAGCGTCGCCTGCTCGTTGGATATCGAGTCGGGGATCTTGGCCGCCAAGGTGGCTGGGACCCTCGAAAACTGCTGGTGCGTTCCCAGACAAATCACCCGATCTCCCACCTCAAATTCACCCGTGTCGGCGATAATCACGCCTGCACTGGGTTGTAACGAATCAATCGATTCCGAAGAACCAGCACTGCGCGCCTGGGGGCCTACTGCTACTACCCTGCCGACCAATTCGTAACCTGGATATACGGGATACTGTTGCCACTGGGCCCATTTCTTTAGCTTAAAGTTGGGATATGTTCCGCGGTACAAGAACATCTCAGTGCCGCTGCTGATGCCAGATAATTCAGCTTCGACAAGGATCTCTCCCGGTCCTGCTTCTGGAATGTCCTCATCGATGATCTCAACATCAAAGGGCCCCCTGATTATTATGGATTTCATTTCACAGCTCCCTCCCACATATCACTTGTTCATTAGTAACTTCGCATTTTGGACAGGAACTAGGCGAAAAGCCGTCACAAGAATACCAAGTTCTTCTTGAATGAGTACATGGCAAATGTGATTTAGGTTATGTCTTGGCGCCCCCCTCCTGAGTATCATCGATCTTAGAGGGACGCCTTGTGCACTCCGGGCCAGGACGGGGTGTTGGGACGCTTTCCCATTCTTGGATCGCCGTTCGGGGAATCTGGTTGGACGAAAAGACCACCTGATGTATACTGTTGAGGTTGAGCCGCAACAGCCTCACGCGATTTCCGTAGAATCACCCTTGTTGGGTGATTACATGGGGAAAATCCGCATAAGAAGGCATTAGGGGTATTATACGGAATTACTCTGTAGCATACAACTGCCCCGACGATTCTGCGGAACGTTTCCGGGGAATCATTAATTGGGGGCGCCGGAAGGATTCGAGTAGATTCCCGAGTACGAGACCGATGTGGCTCGCGTGATGGAAACCATTATAGGGGCGACCAATACCGACGATTTCGTTCACAGGAGGTGTATATTGAGCCAGCGTGTGTATGTGGTTAGCCAACAGTTGATCGCGGCCAATATAGAGCGGATCTCTGCCGTAAGCTGGGAGGGGTACCAGAGAGATGGGCGTGGCGCTGTGGTGATAGACGCTGAGGCAGCCGATACCCTGGAAGGTGCAGCGGGGCCACTGGTATACGTCTCTGACGAGGAGGTCCAAGAGACTGGGCGTGGCTGGCCTTCTGAGGAAGTGGCAGGTATCGTGAGGGCATACGATCCTGAGAATGAAGTGATTGTCATTGTCAAGTGGCGGGGCGAGGTAGGTGTCTACCGATTCAAGTCGCCTACTTCTCCACCGATGGCTCATGCGGGCCAGCAGGAATCTTTACGCTGAAATTTGTGGAGGAAGAGAGATTTTCCCTTGAGCCGATTGACGATGAGCGCCCTGGCGCTTTTGAGTGAGGCACTTAAGACTAGTTGGAGCCTGTTCAGGATCACAATTCCGATCATTATCCTGGTGAAGCTTCTCGCCGAGGCAGGCGTGGTTGAGTATTTTGGTGTCGTCCTTGAGCCGGTTATGGAGTTGATGGGCCTGCCTGGGAGTATGGGGTTGGTCTGGGCCACAGCTATGATCGCTGGTATGTATGCGGGGGTGGCGCTTTTTGCCACGCTGGCGCCGGAAGCACACCTGACAGGCGCGCAAGCCACAGTGCTGGCCACGGTGGTGCTAGTGGCCCACTCGCTACCCGTCGAACTCCGGATCAGCCAGAAAGCGGGCGCGCGCCTGGGTGTCATCGCTATCCTGCGTGTCATGTTGGCGCTGATGATTGGCTGGGGACTGCATCAGGTTTACACGCACGCAGGTTTTCTGCAGGAGCCCAGCGTTGCTCTTTGGTCCCCACCGCCGAAGAACCCCTCGTGGCTGGCATGGGCACAGAATGAAGTCAAGAACCTCTTGATTATCTTCCTGATCATTGTGGCATTGCTGTTTCTGATGAAAGTACTGGAGCGCCTGGGTGTGACGGCCCTGCTTACCCGCCTGCTTGGCCCACTGCTTACCACCTTGGGCATGAGCAAGGCGGCAGCGCCGATTACGATCGTTGGATTGACATTGGGTTTCACCTACGGCGGGGCGTTGATCATCCAAGAAGCGCGCTCCGGGAGGCTGGGGGGACGGGATGTGTTCTTCTCCATTGCGCTGATGAGTTTTTCCCATAGCCTTATCGAGGACACGCTGCTCATGATGGCTCTGGGGGGGCATCCATCGGGCACTCTCTGGGCCCGATTTCTCTTTTCACTCCTGGCCGTTTCTTTGCTGGTGAAGCTTCTTCGGGGCATCCCGGATGAGACGTTTAATCGCCTGCTTTGCCCGATATCATTCCAGGCGATGGGAGGGGAACGTCGTGAAGCGTAACCAGCGACTGCGGTGGGTGGTGGGCAGTGGTGCGGTTATCGTATTACTGGTGGCCGTAGCGCTGGGCGCGCTGGTACGCAGGGGGGGAGATGATGGAACGTTGGAGCGGGTCCGGGCCAGCGGGCAGTTGCGGGTGGGCCTGGATGCCAGTTTTCCCCCCTTTGAATCGCTGGATGCGGCAGGCAGTGTCGTAGGGCTTGACGCCGATTTGGCTCGTGCCATTGCCACAACGTTAGGCGCCGAGCCGGTTTTTGTCAACGTGGGCTTCGACGGGCTGTACGATGCTTTGCTGGTGGGTCGAGTGGATGCGATCATCTCTGGGTTACCTTATGACTCGCGGCGTACGCAGGATGTGATTTACTCCGATTCATACTTCAATGCGGGCCAGTTGCTGCTCGTCCGTGCCGATGACGTCTCACCAGCTGGCAGCGAGTCGCTATCCGGGCGTAAGGTCGCTGTGGAGTGGGGAAGCCTGGCCGATATGGAAGCCCGCCGCCTCAAGCAGGGGGCTGACGGCATGGAGACACTTCCCCAGCCAACAGCTCAGGAGGCCCTGAGTGCGTTGGTTAATGGTCAGGCCGACGCTGCCATTGCCGACGCCGTGTCAGTTTATCAATTTGTTGGCGAGGACAGGGGGCAAGTACGCATCGTTGAGACATTGACGGATGAGCCCTACGTCATAGCCACCCGTTCCAGGTCGCGCCGGCTGGCAGAGGCGATTGACGAGGCGTTGATCGAGCTGAGAGAGTCAGGTGCGTTGGATATGCTTCTGGCCAAATGGTTCTGAATCTATCAGCTTGAGGGCAGCAAGATTTCCTTCAAGGAGGGGGTAATATCTTGCAGGCTTTGCAGACGCGGGGCGATGGTTTGATGTCCGGCGCCAATCAGCAGGGCCAATGCCGGGTTGTGTGTGTGTTTGGCCGTGCGCCAATCTTCGAAGTTGCCATGGTCGCTGATGACTAGCAGCAATGTACGCCTCAAGTCCAGCACATCAAGAGCGCCCCCGATGAACTCATCGAGCAGGTGGAGGACGTGCAAAGAGAGGTCTCGATCCTGGCGATGACCAGCCACGTCGGTGTACCAGAACTCAAAGTAAGTGAGGACGTGATCCTCGGTCAGGCGGGCCAGTTGCGCCCCTGCCTCCGCTGGCGACAGCTCGGGCACATCGTAGCCCCACTGACGCCAGTATTCGTTCGTCAGCAGAGCTGAGACAGCTCGCCCAGCCTTCAAGTCGGCCGGGCCACGCAGTTTGAGGCCAGCCGATAAAGCAGCTCGGGTGTTGGCGCTGAGGCGCTCAGTGCCCCGATCCAGCCGGCTGAGAAAGCGGTCGGGGTAGGCATTGGCGAAAGCCGCTGCTCTGCCGGCCGCTAGCAGATGTGCAAAGAGGCTGCCGTTGCTCAACAAATCACGCAGAGGTTGATTGGGATAAGGCCCATAGTGCTGGCCAAGTAGGGCCGGGGCGTTGATGCCAGTAAGAATGGTCGTCTGCCCGGTGCCGCTTTGGGGAAGGCCGGATACGCCCAGCTGTGCATCGAGCGGCAAGAGGGTGGCGTGGCGTGTGGCATACCCGCTATTGGCGTGCACCAGCCGCCGGCCGTCCAGCAGCCCCCGCAGTGTCGGCAAATCAGCTTGTACGAAGGGGTTGACCTCGGGGTCATCTTCACCCAGGCCAACTCCATCCAGGAAAAGAACCAATACGCGTTCAATCTGCATGTTATGCGGTCAGCTTCACACTGATCTCCAACCCACGGCCAATGGGAACTCGGGCGCTTTCCAGGTTGGGGTGGTTTTCCACATAGGAGATATAGTCCTCCAGCTCATCTTGGTGTGACACAGCGTTGTCGGCCACAACCATACCCCCCTTCACCAGCCGCTGGTAGACGGCGTCGAAAAAAGTCTCGTAATAGCTCTTCTCCGAGTCAATGAAAAGCAGGTCCACTGGCTCGCTACGCCCGCGCAGCGTCTCACGGGCGTCGCCTTCCAGAATCTCTATCACGTCAGCCAGGCCGGCGTCGGCGAAGTTCTGCCGGGCGGCGGCGATGCGTTCCGGGTTGATATCGCAGGTAACAACTCTGCCCCCATTGACCTTGGCCGCCGCTGCCAGCCACAGGGTCGAGTAGCCATGGGAAGTTCCGACCTCGACGATACTCTTGGATTCCTTGGCCAGGGCCAGGACGTAGAGAAGACGACCCGAATCAGGGTGCACAGCCTGAATCCGATCGGATCCGACCAAACCAAGGCTTCGCTCTTGTTGGTCACGCATCTCTAAGCGGGCGATCACGTCAAGAACTTCTGGCTCCATTTAATATCCTCCGATTGAATTAGGGAACCGGGGAAGGAGACATATCAAGTTTGAGCGCTGGGCACCGATGGCAGCGGTCCAACTCCCCGATTGCAGGTTTTCAAAATAGTCCACTCAAGCTAAAGCGAGTCCAGTCGGTGTCTGTCACAGTACCGCAGACCAGGACCAGAAAAACGAATAGGATGATCAAACCGCAGCCGATCCCGCTGCAGGAGCAGCCCCGCCCAAAGCCGAAACGGTTTTCCAGGTAATCAAAAGCGGCCGTAAGAAAAAACAGGCGCATGAGACCTTCAAGGCATCCACCTCGACTACGCATACGTACCCTCCTTGGATTCGAGATTTGAGATCCCAGACCTGACAGCCAGGGTGCTGGGTGCCACCCCAGCATCTGCTTCTGAGCCTGGATTGCCTACGATTTGTCTCCCTCTCCGTACCAGATTAAACTGCCGCTGCCACTGCTTTTTCGAAGATGGTCAGCCCCTGGTCAATCTGAGCTTCGTTGACGACCAGAGGCGGGATCCAGCGGACGGTGTTGCCATAGGGCCCACAGCTCATCAGGATGAGATGGCCCTCTTCTAGACAGTGCTGGATGACTTTTTTGGCGACATCTGTCGCTGGCTTGCGCGAATCAGGTTCGGTGAACTCCACACCAACCATCAGGCCCAGGCCGCGTAGATCGCCGATTATTGGGTGGCGGGATTGTATCTCGTACAGGCCGTCCATCAGTTGCGCCCCACGCTGGACGGCGTTTTCGACTAGCTTCTCCTCCAGCAAGACGCGGACAGTCGCTTCAGCAGCAGCGCAGCCTATTGGATTGCCGCCATAGGTGCCACCATGAGTGCCCACCATCCATTTCTCTGTCATCTCGTGCGAGGCTGCGATACCCGAGATGGGGAAGCCAGAGCCCAGCCCTTTGGCCATGACCAGGATGTCGGGCTCTACCTTGAAGTGTTCAAAGGCAAAGAATTTGCCGGTGCGTCCACAGCCGGACTGCACTTCATCCAGAACAAGCAAGATGCCATGCTCGTCGCAGATCTGGCGTAGACCAGGCAGAAAGGATGGCGGTGGCACCACGTAGCCCCCTTCCCCAATTACCGGCTCAACAATCACAGCCGCCGTCTCGAGGGGCGCAGTCTGGGTTTGTAGCAAGAAGCGCGTCTCTTCTAGTGCCCACTGACTGGTCTGCTCCGGGTCCCAGCCATACCGGTACCAGTATGGGTATGGAGCTACAAAAACCCCGGCCGGCAAGGGCTGATAATTGACGCGGTACACCGTTTTGCTGGTAGTCATGGCCATCGTCTGTGCCGTGCGCCCGTGGAAGGATCCCTGGAAGACAATGACGTTGGGGCGGCCGGTGGCGTGGCGTGCCAGCTTCACCGATGCCTCTACCGCCTCCGCCCCGGAATTGGAGAAAAAGAAGTTGTCCAGGTGCGAGGGGACTACCTGCCGTAGCGTCTGCGCCAGGCGCGAGAGAGGCTCATGGTTATAGATGTTCACCTGAGCGTGGATGAAGCGGGCTGCCTGCTCTTGGATAGCCTGAACTACCTTGGGATGACAGTGCCCGGTGTTGGTGACGCCGATACCGCTGGTGAAATCCAGATAGCGCACTCCGCGGGTATCCCAAACGTAAGTGCCCTCGCCACGGTCTACCACCAGATCGGTGACGTGAAACCAGACGGGAGCTAAGTAGGATGTGTCGTATGTCATTGCGCGGTCTCCTTAAAGATAGTGATCAGGAAATCAGGGTACCCGGGCGGCGATGGTCGGAAATCCATTTCTTGATCCCTTGTCCCCTGACTTCCTGAGTCGAGATCAATACGGATACCAGAACGACTTGGCTGCGTCGTCAAAATCCCAATGGACGTGCTTGGTCTCCAGGAAACTTTCCAACCCCTCTTCACCCAGTTCGCGGGCGTTGCCGCTCATTTTCATGCCGCCGAAGGGGCCGCCGTAGCAATCGGTGAGGGGGTCATTGATCCAGATAGTGCCGGCCCGCACCTCCTCGAAGAAACGTTTGGCAAAGCGGGCATCATTGGTACGGCAGACAGCTCCCAGGCCGTATTGGGTGTCGTTGGCCAGGCGGATTGCCTCGTCAAAGTCGCGATAGCCCATAATGGGGATGCAGGGTCCAAAGGTTTCCTCGCGCATAATCTTCATACGGTGATCTACGTTGACCAAGACGGTCGGTTCGTAATACCAGCCTCGTTCGAACTGCCCTGGCCGTTGACCACCCGCCAGGATCTTGGCCCCTTTGGCTTTGGCCTCGGACACGTGTTCCTCGACCTTTGCCCGGTAGCCAGGGGCGGCCATAGGCCCTACGTCGGTGGTAGGTTCCAGACCGGGGCCAATGCGCAGCCCTCTCACGTAGTCGGCAATTGCAGAGGAGAAGGCGCCTAGCTTCTCTTGAGGCACGTAGATGCGCTCTGAGGAGGTGCAAACCTGCCCGGCATTGATGAGGGCGGCGTAAGCCACTGCTTCGACGGCCGTCTCAATGTCAGCGTCAGGAGCCAACACAAAGGGGTCTTTGCCACCTAGTTCCAGGTGTAGGCGTTTGATCCGGTCGGCGGCCAGCCGGCTGATGTGCTGGCCCACGGCGGTAGAACCGGTGAAGGCGATGACCGGCACGTCAGGATGATCCACCAGCACATCGCCGACGCGACTGCCGCGCCCCGTCAGCACGTTGACTACGCCGGGCGGGAAATGATCGAATACGATCTCGGCCAGCCGCAGGGTCGCCAGCGGGGTGTGGCTAGAGGGCTTGATGATGACCGTGTTGCCGGCTGCCAGGGCTGGGGCCACCTTCCAGATCATCAGCAGCATCGGATAATTGTAGGGCACGATACATGCAGCCACACCATACGGCTCTTTGAGTACAAAGTTGAATTGGCTACGCTCCGCCGAGGGCAATACCCGTCCCCGGTAGTTACGGGCTAGTTCAGCGTAGTAGCGCAAGGTGTTAAGAGTCCACTCCAGCTCCTCTTCATGTTCGGGGATGGGTTTGCCTTCCTCCAGGGTGTTTAGGCGGGCAAGCTCGTCTAAGTGGACACGGACTTTGTTCGCCGCTTCGTGCATCATATCGGCCCGCTCGACGGCCGGAACCCAACGCCATTCCTCGAAAGCGGTTTGGGCAGCGGCGATAGCCTTCAACGCATCTTCAGTGCTCCCGTTGGGTACGCTATCAATGACCTGTTCGGTGGCCGGGTTGTAGACGTCAAAGGTGGCGCCATCGCTGGCTTCCAGCCATTGACCGTTGATGTACATAGGTTTCATTCAATATTCCTCTCAGCGTCTGCAGATTAGAGCCGGGTAAGCAAGGAATTACAAGTCGTAGGACGGGCTGTGTTGTCCTACGACTTGTCCTCAACTGTCAGCCAAAGGCTCAGAGTAAAGAAACGAAACTTTAGATGATCTCTAATCTTGGGTCTCTAGACTCATTGTGCCTTGATCTCTGTCCAGACCCGATCCCAGATACTCAGCCCGTCGCCGGGTAGTTCCTCAATCCATTCCAGGCGGCTGATGGTCTCGTCGTCCACGTAGATGGCCGGGTCTTCCAGGATCTCGGGGTCGATGAACTCCTTGGCAGCTTCAACTGGGCTGGGGTACCACACGTAGTTAGTGTTCTGAGCGGCGTGTTCCGGATCCATCATCCAGTTGATAAAGTGCTCGGCAGTTGCCTTGCGTGTGCTGGAAGCCGGGACACACATGTTGTCTTGCCAGACTACACCGCCCTCTTCGGGCATAACGTAGGTCCAGTTTTCGTTTTCCTCGGCAGCCACGAAGACATCACCGTTCCATGCGTGAGTAAGCACAACCTCGCCAGGGATCATCAGGTTGTCAATGTAACCGGCGCTATCGAAAGTCTTCCAGCAGGGCTTGGCAGCCATGATCACGTCGCGCGCTTCGTTCAGATGCGCTTCATCGGTATCGTTCAGGGAGTAGCCCAGGTATCGGAGGGCCGCCCCAATCAGTTCGCGTTCATCATCGAGCACATTCACGCCGCCGTCTTGGTACTGGCACACGATTTCCGGATCGAAAATCCATGCCCAGCTGTCGGGTGGCGGATCCACCACACTGGCTTCGTAGCCGATGCCCGTGGATCCCCAGAAGTAAGGTACACTGTATTTGTGATCAGGATCATAGGCTGGATTCTTGTTGAAGTCGGCTAGGTACTGGAAATTGGGGATGTTGTTCAAGTCAAGCTCAGCCAGCAGGCCCAAATCTATCATCTGGTCCACCATGTAGTCTGAGGGGAAGATGACGTCATAGCCAGTGGCGCCAGCTTGGAGCTTGGCCAGCAAGTCTTCGTTGCTGTCATAGGTGTCGTAGATGATCTTGACCCCGGTCTCCTCTTCGTACATGGTAAGGAGTTCTTCGTCGATGTAGTCGGCCCAGTTAAAGACGTAAAGCTCTTTGGCCAACTCGGGTTCGGGGGCAGCTTCCTCGGTGGCCATCGCTTCCTCGGTGGCTGCTGGGGCTTCGGTGGCCACTGGTGGGGCTTCGGTGGCTTGCGGGGCAGCCCCGCCGCCGCACTGAGCTGCCACCACCAGCATGACTAACAGCCATGTGAGCAAAAGAAACCGATTTTTCATTCTCTCCTACCTCCTTGTGTTGGATAGTGGTTAAATGATGTTTCTTGGGTAAGATCCCAAAGTCTCTAATTCTGTCACCTCCTTTGCAGTGCCAGTGAGAGCACAAGCAGTACGATGGATACAATCAGCATCACGGCCGAAACGGCGTTCACCTCTGGCGTAACACCGATGCGGATCATTGAGTAGACTCTGACCGGCAAGGTTGTAGCACCTGGCCCAGAAACAAAAAAGGTTATGACGAAATCGTCGATGGAGAGGGTAAACGCTAGCAGGGCGCCGCCGATGATGCCTGGCATAATCAGCGGCAAGGTGACGCGGCGGAAAGTCTGCCATTCGTTAGCATACAGGTCTTGGGCTGCTTCCTCCAGCGTGCGATCGAAGTCGGCCAGGCGAGCGCGAACCACTATTGCCACGAACGAGATGTTGAAGGCAACATGGGCAATAATGATGGGCGTCACCCGGATGAGGCGTATCAGAAAACTGGCCAGGAACTCGGGCAGGATGGTGGAAGCAGCAACTTGCTCAGAAAGACTCAGTGTCCATGGCCCCAGATTGATAAGGACGAAGAAAAGGATGAGCGAGAGAGCCATCACGATGTCGGGGATAATGATTGGCAGGTAGAGGGTAGCATCGAAGGCCAGCTTTCCGAAGAAGTTGTAGCGCTCCATTCCCAACGCGGTCATGGTGCCAATCGTGGTAGCGATGACAGTCGAGATAGTAGCTACCACCAGTGTGTTGTATGCGGCATCAATGATGCGGGTGTTTTGCGCCAGTTCGGAGTACCAGTTGAAGGTGAAACCCTTCCACACACTGGTGCTCAACACGCGCCCTCCTTCCGTGACGGTTGCCGCGTTGAACGAGAAAACAATCAGGATAACAATGGGTGCGTATAGAAAGATGTAGGCCAGCCAGCTCAGATTGGCTAGCCACTCGCGGGTTTTCTCGGTAATGCGGGGCAGACCAGCGGCGCGAGGCACCACTCGTGCCAGGACGTATTCCCGGTTCAGATCTAATAAAAGCAGGAAAAAGAAGATGGATCCCAGCGACAGCCAGGTAAGCAAAGTGCGCCCTATCTGGCTTTGTTGCCAAAGAATTGAGAGGGCCAGCAACACCAAGTAGCCGGCGGCAAAGCCCATCGCAAAGCGTGGCATCTGTTCAGCTGGCATGTCACCTAGTAGTAGGCCCCAGACTGCGACCAACACTCCCAGGGCAGCAGATTCCAACAACTCTATGACGAATATGCTCGAATCTGCCAGGCGGCCGGGCTGAGGAAGCATAGCATCGGCAGAAGGGGATCTCACAGTGTCTCTCCTCCGCTGCGGAAGTAGATCAGGGTAGCCGCCAATACGGTCAACATCAAAATGAAGCCCGCCGCTGAGCCAAATGGCCAATCACGTACCTTAAGGAACTGCTGCTGCAAGAGATTACCGACCATGGTCACCTTAGCACCTCCCATCAAGTCAGGGGTCACGTAGGCGCCAATGGAGGGGATGAAGACAATAATACTGCCAGCCACGATGCCTGGTGTTGTCAGCGGCAACACGACGCGCAGGAATGTGCGCAGGGCATTGGCGCCCAGGTCTTGAGCGGCTTCAACTAGCGAAAAGTCGAGCTTCTCAATTGAGGCGTACAATGGGAGGATCATAAATGGTAGATAGCCATAGAAGAGGCCCAGGATAACTGCGCCCTGATTGTATAAGAGAGGCAGAGGCTGGGCGATGAGCCCCAGGGTTAGGAACAGATTGTTGATGACACCTGTGTCACGCAGAATAACCATCCAGGCGTAAGTTCGGACCAGGAAGTTGGTCCAGAAGGGGATCATAACTAGCAGAAGCAAAGCATTACGCCGGCGGGTGGGCTGGCGAGCGATGAAGTAGGCCAGCGGATAGCCCATCATTAGACACAGCAAGGTGTTGATCAACGCGATACCCAAGGAGCGGGCAAAGATGCGTATATAAAGATACCGCTCGCCCACCTTGCCAAAGAAGCGTACGTAGTTCTTGAGTGTCCAGCTATACACCACCTGACCAGCATCTCCCCGCTCGCCAAAGCTAACCAGCAAGACCATTAGCAGCGGGATGAGAAAGAAGATAAGCAGCCACAGAGCAGCAGGTGAGATGAGGCCCAAAACCTGACCGGTGCCGCTGCCTCGAAACCAGCGCAACAGCCCGCTTGCCAACCTCCCTGGCGATCTTTCTTGTTCGACGATGGCCATTGCTACCTTCTCCTACTCTCTTAGCAAGAGGGTGCTCTCGGGAGCCCAGGCCACGTAAACCTGGTCGCCCCGGTCTCCAGAATAGGCTCGTTGATCTGGCGTGGAGATGCGATTTTGTTGGCGTACCCGGATCTTGATGCCCTCTGCCACGGAGACTTGGAAGTGGGTGTCGGTGCCGATATACACTACCTCCTGGATAATGCCAGCCAGGCAGTTGGCAGGTGGGGGAGGTGGCTCATTCAGCAGGCGGATTTTTTCGGGCCGGATGGCCACTGTTATTTGCGTATCGGCCTTGCCTTCCGCGTCGACCGGCACTTGGATCTTCAGATCCGGCCCGATCAACACGGTGACACGCCCGTTTTCTTGTGCGATGACCTGCCCCTCGAGGAAATTGGTCTCGCCGATGAAGTCGGCCACGAAGCGGCAATTGGGCCGCTCGTAAATCTGGGTTGGGGTGCCAATTTGCAGGACTATCCCCTCGTGCATCACCGCAATGCGGTCAGACATGGTCAGGGCTTCTTCCTGATCGTGGGTGACGTAGATGAAGGTAATGCCGACACGATCTTGCAAGTCCTTCAGTTCAAGTTGCATCTCCTTGCGCAACTTGAGATCCAAGGCGCCAAGAGGCTCATCCAAGAGCAGCACCGCCGGCCGGTTGACCAAGGCCCGCGCCAGCGCCACTCGCTGCTGCTGCCCACCAGAAAGCTGGCTGGGGCGACGATCTTCCATGCCTGGTAAGCGGGCCATCTCCAGCGCCCCGGTTACCCGTTGCTTGATCTCGGCCCGGGGGACCCGCTTCATTTGGAGTCCAAAGGCTACGTTTTGAGCAACCGTCATATGGGGGAAAAGAGCGTAGTTCTGAAACACCATGTTGGTGTTGCGCTCAAAGGCGGGAACGCCAGCCACAGGCCGGTTGGCGATGAACACTTCTCCTTCAGTAGGCTGTTCAAAGCCAGCGATCATACGCAGGGTGGTCGTTTTACCGCATCCACTCGGCCCGAGCAGTGAGAAGAATTCTCCGTCGCGGATGCGCAGCGAGACGCGATCTACGGCGATCACATTGCCAAACCGCTTGATCACATCGCGTACTTCAACAGCAATGGTTTCCAATCTTCCCTCCTCCCCAGACCAACGCTCCTCCAGTTGATTAGCTGCAGCTACAAAACGCTAAGGACTGGTGGGACTGGGACTGGGGGTGTTGTTATTCTGATCCGGGGCCGCAGCAGGAGTCTCTTCAATCTTCTCCCATATCTGGTCAACTACCTGTCCGGGTTCCCCCATCAGCCCCATGGACTCGCCATTGACGACCACCTCCACCCCTCCAGCGTTGCCAGCTCGCACGGCCACCTGGCTATCACCTGTCCAATGTCGTTGCTCGCCAGTCTGGAGTATGCCTTCAAAGGCTTTGGCTTCATCTACCAATACTTGAACCCACGACTCTTCAGTAATGACCAATTCGACGGTAACACCAGTGTAAAATAGAGGAGTAGGCGTAATAGTTGGGGTAGGGGTGTCCGTGGGTGCTGGTGTAGGTGTAGGGAGAACCAGGGCTGCTTGGCTGGTCGGCGAAGGTGGGCCAGAGGTCAATATTGTTTCCAAGGGCAACAAGTGTTGTTGGTAAACATAGTACAGGATGATACCCAGCAGCGCTGTCATCAAAAGAAAGCCGATCAGCAAATCAGGTGAGAATCGGGAAGGGGGAGTCATAGGGATGCTCTTGAGATGCATCCTGTTTCTTTCAAAAGGCGAACGGCCCACGCCTTTATTTTGATTAGCTTTGTCGTAAAGCTCAAGCACGTAGTTTACGTCGAGCTTCAGGGCCGAGGCGTAGTTTCGAAGGAAACCACGAGTGGTAACTTGGTTGGGGAGCTCTTGAAAGTTCTCTGCTTCCAACGCCTCCAGGTAGGCACGCTTGATGCGAGTTGATGCTTCTATTTCGTCCAGGCTTAAGCCTAGTTGTTGCCTGGATTGGCGCAACAAATCACCGAGTTGATCCAATTGGTTCACTCCATGTGGCAAAATCGAGACTTTATGATAAAGCTGCCAGGGGCAAAAGTCAAATGCGCTAAACTCACCTGGGTAGGTCCAGATTCTAGGAATTCGGGACAAACTTGGGGGATTTGCCCCTGAGCTTTCCCAATTATTGGGACGCGCCCGAACAAACCATCGCCTTAGGCCTTGCTGCCTGGCAATGGTTCCTCAACTGACAGGTACTCAGCTGGCTCATTATTCTACCACATTCCCAATTGTTTCCCAACTATGTCTCTCATCACGACATACCTCCACGCTGTCTGAGCTTTTCAGGGTGCCGTGTGCTTGGCAGTGCCCAGAAACAGAGTATAATCAGCTGGGAGGGGTCAAAATCGATGTCAGAGGTTCCCAACGACAATGCACCTGGCGATTAACGGTTGGTTTTGGGATCAACCTGCCACTGGCAGTGGGCAGACGGTGCGCCATCTAGTACCCGCCCTCATTAGGCAGGAATCGGCCCTGGAAATCAGCCTGGTGGTGCCGGCTTGGATAACGAGTGAGGGGATAAATGGGCCTCTGCCCGAGCGGGTGAGGCTGTTTCCGGTCCCGTGCCGACCTGGGAATCTGGGTAAACTCTGGTTTGAGCAAAGCACGTTCCCGCGCATTTGTGGTCAGCTTGGGGCCGATCTGGCTCACGTCCCCTATTTTGCTTCCCCTCTCAGGCCTATAGTTCCCACACTGGTAACTATCCACGATCTTATTCCCATGGTATTGCCTCGCTACCGGGCAGGTGTGTGGGTCCGGCTCTACACATCCCTGGTGGCGTCAGCGGCTTCCTTCGCCCGTCTCGTCCTGACCGACTCCGAGGCCAGCAAGCGAGACATCTTGGCGCATTTGAGTCTTCCCGGCCCTCGCGTGCGGGTGATCTATCTCGCACCCGCACCACACTTCCGGCCAATCGAAGACCCCAGCGCCCTTGAAGCCATCCGCCGCAAATACGATTTGCCCGAAAGCTTTGTCTTGTGGCTGTCCGGTTTTGATGCACGCAAGAACGCGCGGGCGCTGCTGCATGCGTACACGTGGGTCTATGATGCGCTAGGGGATGACTACCCACTAGTAATGGCGGGCAATCTTCCGGTCCGAGATAGCTCTTTCTCCCCCGATCCGCGCCGCATCGCCGCTGAATTAGGGGTGGACGATGCAGTTCGCTTCCCCGGCTGGGTAGACGAGGTGGATAAGCCAGCCCTCTACAGCGCGGCGACCGTTTTTGTCTTCCCCTCTCGGTACGAAGGTTTTGGCCTGCCCATTTTGGAGGCCATGGCCTGCGGCACGCCCGTGGTTACCAGCAACACCACCTCTCTGCCGGAGCTAGCTGGTGTGGCCGCCTTTCAGATTGATCCAGATGATCCCCGGCGGTTGGGCGCGGCAATCATTGCCCTCTGCACTCAGGAAGACCTGCACGCAGAAATGCGCCAGAAGGGGCTAGCCCAGGCAGCCCAGTTCACCTGGGAGAAGACTGCAGGTGAGACACTGGCTGCGTATCGGCTTGTGCTGGGGTCCTAGCCTATACCCCCAGGCATAAACTGATCGCAGGTTTGCTGGCCAAGGATTGGTAAATTCTGGCTTCTTGTGCCTCAGGAGGGGATTGGGCGACACTTTTTCCGCACACCCATGTCGCCCGGACTGACTGCCAGGGCCGGCGTGGGCCGGAGGGGCGGGCCGTGTATCTTGGCCCGCGTGACGCAGCCAGGACGCCCCTGCCGCCTGGCAAGTGCAGAGCAGATGCAAGACGGTGTTAGTTACCTTTCCTGGCTGGTGGCGTAGAAATTGAGGATACGTATGGACAGTATGAGGCTCGGCGCCCCGTGGGGGCTGAGCCGAGCCACCGCCCTCGCGGATTGTCTCCCCGGCTCTTATTGCGCCGAGCCTCACACCGATTTATGCTCATAGTATAATAAACTTGCCTCGTTGATGCTTGACGCTCGCCCAACGCCCGTCCAACGCATGGCAGCCCCCTGAAGAGGCAATTTCCGAATGGGTCGCCAATTCTCTGTGCAGGTGCGCCTTACAGGAAACTGCGCAGCACCGTCTGCAAAATGCCTCCATTGCGATAGTAATCCACCTCTACTGGTGTGTCTACACGACAGACTGTGCTGATAGTGCGTGTGTCCCCCTGAGCGTCAGTGACATCCACCCGAATTTCCTGGAGCGGTTTCAGGTCATCGTCTACGTAGATGGTATAGGCTTCATCCCCTGTCAGGCCTAGTGTCTGGCTATTTTGTCCCTCTCGGAACTGGAGCGGCAGCACGCCCATGCCCACCAGGTTGCTGCGATGGATGCGCTCGTAGCTCTCGGCCAGCACGGCCTTGATTCCAAGCAGGAAGGTGCCCTTCGCCGCCCAATCCCGGCTGGAGCCGGTGCCATATTCCTTACCGGCCAGTACCAACAGGGATGTTCCGTCGGCCTTGTACCTTTGGGCAGCATCGTAGATGCTCATCACCTCCCCGGTGGGCAGGTAAATAGTCCAGTTTCCTTCCGTGCCAGGTGCCAGCTGATTCTTTAACCGAATGTTGGCAAAAGTGCCGCGAGTCATAACTCGGTCATTGCCGCGCCGCGAGCCATAGCTGTTGAAATCTTTAGGCTGTATGCCCAGGCTGATCAGATACTGCCCAGCCGGGCTGTCTTTGGCGATGGCGCCGGCTGGAGAGATGTGGTCGGTGGTGACACTGTCGCCTACCTTGACCAGCACTCGCGCCCCCTGGATAGGCTGGATGGGCGGTGCCTCCCGGGTCAGGTCTACGAAGAAGGGCGGCTCCTGGATGTAGGTTGACTCCGGATTCCATTCGTAGAGCGCTCCGCCGCTGACTGGAATAGCATTCCAGAGTTCGTTGCTGCTCTCGATCCCTGCGTATTCCTGCCTAAAGGTGTCAGGGCTCAACACTTGTTCGATCTGTGCCGCGATTTCAGCGTGGGTGGGCCAAATATCTTTCAGGTAGATGGCCTGGCCGTCCTTTGCGAAGCCCAAAGGTTCGTCGTTCAGGTCAATGTCAACTGTGCCAGCCAGAGCATAGGCAACCACCAGCGGTGGTGAAGCCAGGTAATTGGCTTTGACGTGGGGATGGATCCGGCCCTCAAAGTTGCGGTTGCCGCTCAATACGCCTGCCACAACCAGCTCACCACTGGTGATGGCCTCTACCACCGGCTCAGCTAGCGGGCCGCTATTCCCAATGCAAGTCGTGCAACCATAGCCGACAGCGTAGAATCCCAATTGCTCCAGGTAGGGAGTCAGGCCAGCCTTGTTTAGATACTCGGTCACCACCTTGGAGCCGGGTGCCATACTGGTTTTCACATAGGGTTTCACTTCCAGGCCACGCTCGACGGCTTTTTTGGCCAACAGGCCGGCACCCAGCATCACGGAGGGGTTGCTAGTATTGGTGCAACTGGTGATGGCTGCAATGACCACCGAGCCGTGGCCAAGTGTATCACCGCTACCGTTGGTCTTACCTGTGGATTCCCCTGGGGCTGTATCAGGGGCAATCGCTACCTTGCGGTCGAGGTTCTTATCCGATAGGGCATATCCTCGCTGATCGAGGGGTGCCTGCAACGTTTGTCGGAAGGCCTGCGGCATACGCCCCAGTGCCACCCGATCTTGCGGGCGCTTAGGTCCGGCTAGGCTGGGCTCCACGTCGCCCAAATCCTGTTCCAGGGTGTCCGTGAAGGCGGGGTCAGGACCACCATCCACCCGGAACAGGCCCTGCTCCTTGGTGTAACGTTCTACCAGAGTTACCAGCTCTTCGGGGCGGCCGGTGCGCTGCAGGTAGCGTAGAGTCTCGTTGTCCACAGGGAAGAAGCCCATGGTAGCCCCGTATTCAGGTGCCATATTGGCGATGGTGGCTCGATCAGGCAGGGTCATATTGCTCAGGCCGGGGCCGTAGAATTCCACGAACTTGCCCACCACGCCTTTGTCCCGCAGCCGCTGGGTGATGGTCAGGACCAGGTCAGTGGCTGTGACCCCCTCACGCAGCTGGCCGGTCAGCCGGAAACCGATAACTTCCGGAGTTAACATGTAGATGGGCTGGCCTAACATAACTGCCTCGGCTTCGATGCCCCCCACACCCCAACCGACAACCCCCAGGCCGTTGATCATGGTGGTGTGGCTGTCCGTTCCCACCAAGCTGTCGGGGAAGGCGACCACCCCATCGTCCTCCTGGCTGGTCTGCACGCCTTTGGCCATATATTCCAGGTTGACCTGGTGCACAATGCCGCTGGCAGGGGGTACGACCCGGAAGTTGGCAAAGGCCTGCTGGCCCCAGCGTAGAAATTCATAGCGCTCGCGGTTGCGCTCAAACTCGATCTCGGCGTTGCGGGAGAGGGCCATGGAGGAGCCGAACACATCTACCTGGACCGAATGGTCAATCACCAGGTCTACGGGGACGATCGGGTTGATCTTGTGTGGACTGCCTCCCAGCCTGGTCATCGCTGAACGCAGGGCAGCCAGGTCTACCACGGCCGGCACGCCAGTGAAATCTTGCATAATCACGCGGGCCGGCTTGAAAGGCAACTCCATTGGCTCAGGCGATTTGGCATTCCAGGCGGCTAGATTTGCCACATCATCATAGGTAGCCACATAACCGTCACATTCTCGCAAGACTGCCTCCAGCAACACCTTGATAGAATAGGGCAGGCGCGAGATGGCCCCCAGGCCATCTTCTTCCAGCTTGTTCAATCGGTAGTAATAGACGGTTCCACTTCCGCTGTCAAAGGTGGCACGAGCGCCGAAAAGATCTTTTGTTTTCTCAGTCATCGTATCACCTCAATGATGATTGTTTGTTGGATGTGTCTTACGCCCACGTGATAAATCCCGGCAGAAACGGCGAAGCCGAGTCAGGGTGGTAAGGGATCACGCGTACCGTGTAGCCGTGCCGACCACTCGCAAAGCAGGTGACATCGCAGGCTTCGAAGAGATAGCTGCCTGCTTCATTTTGCTCGATGGGCTGCATGGGGGTTGCCTCAGCATGCATAAGTTCACCGGTCGCATCCACCCGGCCCAGGTAGATTTCCACCCTCACATCCTCTGGTGTCAAGGTGCCCAGGCGGACTCGTGCCCTGACGTGGAATTTATTGCCGACCTGAAGTTGGCTGAAAGGTTCAGTCTCGACTGTTTCGACGCGGACCTGAGACCAACTTTCCTGGATGCGAGTCTTCCAAGTTGCCAATGCCTTGGCTCGATTCATCCCGTCAGCCGTGAGTTGCGCATAGCGCTCCACCCCAGCCAGGTAGAAGCGCTCCGCATATTCCTGCACCATGCGGTGGGTGTTAAAGAAGTGGCATAAAGTCCCGATCGAGTCCTTCATGCGCCCGATCCAGCGACGCGGTAGCCCGTTGGTGTCACGATCGTAGAAGAGGGGAACTACATCCCGTTCCAGCAGGCCATACAGAGCTTCAGCCTCCACTTGGTCCTGGTATTCGCGGTCGTCATATGTCTCCCCTCGCCCGATGGCCCAACCCACGTCGGGCTGGTAAGCTTCATCCCACCATCCATCCAGCGTGCTGAGGTTGAGCACACCGTTAGCTGTCGCTTTCATCCCGCTGGTGCCGCTGGCCTCTCGGGGGCGGAGTGGTGTGTTTAGCCACACGTCAGCTCCCTGCACCAGATAGCGGGCAACAGCCATGTCGTAATCTTCCAGGAAGACCAGCCGGTGCCGGAATCTCTCCTGACTGGCTAGACCTACAATTTGGCGGATCAGTTCCTTGCCTGGATCGTTTCGGGGGTGAGCCTTGCCGGCAAAGATGACCTGTACGGGGCGTTCAGGGTTGTTTAGGATGCGGGCTAGCCGATCTGGATCCCGCAGGAGTAAAGTCGCTCGCTTGTACGGCGCAAAGCGGCGGGCAAACCCGATGGTCAAGGCTTCAGGGTCCAGCACTTCATCGGCAGCTTGGATTTGGGTCTGGGGTGCGCCGCGGTGACTGAGTTGAGCACGCAGCCGCCGGCGGGCGAAGGCCACCAGCCGCTCTCGGCGCCGTTCG
This sequence comes from Anaerolineales bacterium, assembly GCA_020343875.1. Taxonomy (GTDB): domain Bacteria; phylum Chloroflexota; class Anaerolineae; order 4572-78; family NAK82. The sequence continues at coordinate 3,470,246 of CP070811.1, forward strand.
TGGGTACGCCATAGCTCCTCGGCCGCAATGCGCTCGGCCCGTTGCCATACCGTCCGATCAGCCGGCTCCTCCCGCCAGCGTGGTCCCAGGTAGCGATCGTAAAGCTCCTTCATATCCCGGGAAATCCACGACTCAAAGTGGACTCCGTTGGTTACGTGGACGATGGGAATTTCGCTGTCAGGTACCCCCGGCCATAGTCCTTGCCACATCCGCCGGCTGACTTGGCCGTGTAGCCGGGCTACGCCATTGCTAGAGACGGCCATACGCAGCGCGAGGACAGTCATGCAGAAATCCTCATTGTGGTTATTGGGGTCCCGTTGGCCCAAGGCCAGGAAATCTTGGAACGTGAGTCCTAGGCTTTGGGCGTAAGCGGCGAAGTAGCGACCCATCAAGCTGGTTGGGAAGTAATCGTGTCCGGCCTCCACGGGCGTGTGGGTGGTGAAAACCAGGCTGGCCGAGGCTGCCTCTCGTGCCTCGGCAAACGAGAGATTGTGGGCTTCTATCAGTTGACGCGTCCGTTCCAGCGCCAGGAAAGCGGCGTGTCCTTCATTGATGTGGTAGATGGTCGGCTCCAGCTTGAGGGCTTTCAGAGCCTGGTATCCGCCGATACCCAGCATAATCTCCTGCCTGATACGCATCTCCAGGTCACCACCATACAGCTGATAGGTAATGTCTCGATCCTCAGGACGGTTGACCGGGAGATTGGTGTCCAGCAGATAGAGAGCGACACGGCCTACTTGGGCCTTCCACACCTGAGCGGTGACCTGGCGACCGGGGTAAGCGACGTCGACCGTGAGCGGCGTCCCGTCTGGGCCTCGTTCCAGCGTCACTGGCAAGTTGTCAAAGTCGTTGTCCTCGTAGACGTCCTGCTGCCAACCAGCTTCGTTAAGATATTGTCGCAAGTAACCCTGTCGGTAGAGAAGCCCAACGCCGATAAGCGGGATGTCCAGATCACTGGCCGACTTTAGATGGTCACCGGCCAGCGCCCCCAGTCCGCCGGCGAAGATGGACATGCACTCAGTCAAACCAAATTCGGCCGAGAAGTAGGCTACCAGCGGGCCTTCCACAGTGCCGTGGATGCGACGGAACCAGCCCGATTCGCTGGTCATATAGCCGGCAAAGCTCTGGGAGACACGCTGCAGTTGGGCCAGGAATCCTACATCGGTAGCCGCTGCCGCAAGTTGCCCCTGGTCAATGGTCCCTAACATCAGGACCGGATTATGATGGGTTGCCTCCCAAAGGTCGCTATCCAGCCTGCGGAAGAGTTCGATGGTCTCGTGGTTCCACACCCAGTGCAAGTTGTAAGCGAGTTCGCGCAAGGGCTCCAGAGGTGCAGGCAGTGATGGGACGATGGTGAAGGTGCGAATCGGTTTCATCTAAGTACCTCTTTTGATGGTCCCGACGATTTCCCGGCGGGTAATCCTCGGGCACAGGTCATGGTGCGCCCACTTAACGCAGCAGGCTCCCAGTTTGACCTTTGTTCAGTGGATTATACTGACCTGGTAGGGCCTTGTCAACGACGAAAGGGGCAGGTCGTTCCAGACCTGCCCTTACTGACAAATAAGCTGATAAAGATTGGAGCTTCTGAATAGCGAATCAGTCGATTACCTCGCGCAGAGCGCTCAGTGCCGCATCGTAATCGGGGTGCTGGCCAATTTTGGGCACATACTCTGCGTAGCGAATCATATCATCGCGGTCTACCACAAAGATGGCCCGCTGCTCCTGGCGCAGCTCCTTGACGTGGGTACCATAGGCATCCCCAAAGTTCATGTCCCGGTGATCGGAGAGGGTCTGCACGCGATCCACACCTGCTGCACCGCACCAGCGCTTCTGGGTCGCGGGCAGGTCTACGCTGACAGTCAGTATTACCACATCGCCCCCAAAATTATCGGCCTCCTGGTTAAAACGGCGGGTCTGAACGTCGCAAACGCCGGTATCCAGCGCAGAGACTACGCTGATCAGGCGCACCTTACCCCTGCTATCAGCCAACGTCACCTCCGAATGGTCGTTGGCCAGTAGCTTAAAGTCAGGGGCGTTGTCACCCGGTTTCAGGGTTTGGCCTATTACGGTCTGCGGTTGTCCCCTAAATATGACTGCCTCAGGGCGTTCAATAACCATGTTTCTGCCTCCTGGTCAGATGAATAATGGACCGACTAGGTCTAAATTATTATAAGCCTGATCATGCCAAGAGGGCAAATCAGGGGTGGAATTGATGCTTCAGCCTCTATGTCCAGCCAGCGACTCAATCCATGAAGCGGTACTTGATCAAGGTCCAGATGGCCTTGAGACCATCACGCCAGGGGTTGATTTTCTTCCCCTCTTCGAATTCCCGCCCAGTGTAAGAAATGGGCACTTCGTAGATGCGGTGGCCGCGCTTGAGCACTTTGGCCGTTACCTCTGGTTCGAACTCAAAACCGCGAGCGCGTAGGGGAATATCGCGAATGACCTCCGACCGAAAACACTTGTAGCAGGTTTCCATATCGCTGAGGATGGTATCGTATAGAATGTTGGTCACCAGCGTCAGAAAACGATTGCCAAGCATGTGCATGAAGAACATAGTTTTGGTCGGCCCGCCTCGAAAGCGGGAGCCATACACCACACTGGCCCGGCCCTCCAGAATAGGCTGCAGCAAGAGCCGGTACTCGCGTGGGTCATATTCCAGGTCGGCATCTTGGATGACAAGAAAGTCGCCGGTCGCATTTTGAAAGCCGGTGCGCACGGCAGCCCCTTTTCCCTGGTTGTGTTGGTGGTAAAAAGCGCGCAAATCGCCCTGAGCTGCTTCTTCCTGCAGAATCTCACGGGATCCATCTTTCGAACCATCGTCTATGACGATGATCTCCTTCTCAAGGCGCACACTTTGGCCGCTGTTCCCGTCGATGTCAAAGCCAGTGGGTACCACCACTTTTACCGTCCGCACGCGCCGTAGGAGTTCGCGTAGGGTATCCACTTCGTTGTAAACAGGAATGATGATTGAGAGTTTCAATGATTTGACTCCAGACACCAAGAGATGTGGAGGCATTATATGCTGGGCGACGGGTATGGGCAAGTCATTTGGGCATATGCCTCAGCCAGCAGGGCTGTGCTGGTTTGCGTCCTTGAACGACTCAATAGCTCCTCGCCACCGATCATCCATATCGCCGGGTATGAAGGGGAGATAATACATCACCCGGTCAAGTAATCCCTGGTAGCGAGTCATAATCTTGCCAGGCAATTCGGCCCACCTCCCGCTGATAGCAAATACGCTCAGCATCTCGTCACTGATGAGAGATGGCATCTCGCCCCAGCGCCCCTTGGCCGCCAGCCGGCTTAACTGCTCGCGGGTACCTCCCCAGCCATGGAGTTCCATCACCGGCGCGTACGATGGCGTGGAGGCATAAAACGCGATCTGCTGGCGGATGGGGTGGCTGGCTGCAATTCGCTCTGGCTCGGTATCACCGGGGATTACAAAGACACTGCTAACCAATTCCAGCTGGTTCCGCTGGCGACCACTGGTGCGTAGTCCTTCTTCGATGGCTGGCAGTGTAACCTCCCGCAGATATTGGACCGAATGAAAGGGGTGGACGTGGAATCCGTCGCACAATTCGCCAGCCAGCCGGCACATGCCACGGTTGACGCCAGCGATGTAGATGGGGATGTTGGGGTGCGAAATAGGGCCAGGGTTGAAGAAAGGGGACATCAGCGTCAGCTTAAAGAACTGGCCTCGGAAGTTGAGCTGGGTGCCATGTTGCCAGGTGTCCCACAGCGCACGCATCGCCAGGATGACCTCGCGGAGCTTGGCCACCGGTGCTTCCCACTTCACACCGAATCGCCGTTCGATGTGCGCCTTTACCTGAGTGCCCAAACCCAGGATGAAGCGTCCATTGGAGAGAGCAGCCAGGTCCCAGGCCAGGTAGGCCAGCGTTGCGGGGCTGCGGGGGAAGGCGACGGCAATGGCTGTCCCCAGGTTGAGTCGCTGAGTGTGCTCGGCGACCAAGGCCGATATCAAGAAGGGGTCGTGGCTGGTCTCCGACGCCCAGATGCCGTCGAAGCCCACCGCTTCTGCCGCCTTTGCCAGTTCTGGTACCTGGCGCAAATCACCGACAACGATATTGGTATCGATTTTCATGGTGTGTGATCTCCCTTGCTTCTTGAGTAAACCTTCCCCAAGCCCTGAAGTTTTCTAGCCTCTTGCCCATAAACTACCTGTTTCAGGCATCCAATCGGCCACACTGTCAGCTGGACCATTTGCGTTGTTGCCTGAACTGTCAAGCCTTAATGTGGGCAGATCCGATTCATCGGGGTTTGTCAAGCGGGAAGCGAAACCACCTGACCTGTGCGTGCTGATTCATAAAGGGCATTCAGAGTGACCACGTTACCGCGGCTATCGGACAGGGGCAGGATGGGTTCGGCGCTGTCGAGAACGCAGTCGGCCATGGCCTCAACTTCGCACAGGTAGGCATTCACGTCGTCCACCGCTACCTTTTCTTCGCGTCCGTCACGAACCAGGCGCAGGCCGGCCGGTTCCCGGGCGGCACCCGGTTTCCATGGCGTCTCCAGCCATAGTGTTCCCTGGCTGCCGATCACCTCTGCCTCCCAGCGGAAGGGAGCCTGGAAGCTGCTGTCGAATTGGGCCACTGCGCCGTCGCTCCCCTGAGGGGACATGGCTGCGAAGCGCATCTGGCCTACGAAGGTCAAGTCCACCCCGCTGTCCCCCAGAAGCTGCCAGCCGAAAACCTCCACCGGCTCTGAACCGATGATGGCCCGGGCGAAGCTGACCGGGTAACAGCCTACGTCCCACAGCGAACCGCCGCCCAGGCTTGGGTCCAGGCGCACATCACCCGGGCGACTGAGCGTGTAGGAAAAGACGGCTCGCACCAGGTGTACATCGCCAATTTCCCCCTGGCTGACCAGTTCCTGCGCCTTGAGGGTTTGGGGGTGGTAGCGATACATAAAGGCCTCGAGCAGTACCACCTGGTTGCGCTGGGAGGCCTCAATCATTCGGTCTACCTCTTCTGTGCTGAGGGCCAGCGGTTTCTCACACAGGACGTGCTTACCAGCTTGGGCGGCCTTCACTGCCCATTCGCAGTGCAAGCTGTTGGGCAGGGCGATGTAGATCACCTCTACTTGTGGATCATTTAGCAAAGCCTGGTAGCTGCCATAAGCACGGGGGATGCCCCACTGGTGGGCGTAATTCCGGGCGCGGGCCAGGTCGCGGCTGGCGACGGCGGCCAACTCCGCACGGCTCGAGGCTTGGATGGCGGGGATCAGTGCGCGATTGATGCGGGCTGTGCAAATCAGCCCCCAGCGAAGGCAGTGATCAGACATCTTGGTTCTCTGATATCGTCGTCATCAGGACTCGTCTACGACAATTCCCTGGCTGGGTTGGAAGCGCTCCCGCGAGAGGAGTACAGCACTGTGCCCGGTCTCTTGGCCGTGGCTGGCCTGTTCCGCTGGTGTATCCGATGTGGACAACGCCTTTAACTTCGCTAACTCGTCCGGCCTAAGCGCATAGCGGGTTGCGTGGCGCAAAAGGTGCCTGGTCAGCAGGCTTTGAGCCTGAAGGCTCAGATCATGAGCGTCAGCGAAGGGCTGCCATACATCCCCTACATCGTTGATGAAGACCTGACCGGCCGGTGTGCGGGGCACGCCGGCCTTTAAGTATGCGACCACGGGACGATGGGCGCGGCGGGCCATAAGCCACTCCAGCCCGACCGGGGCGCGAATGTCGCAGCCCATGATTAGCAGGTGCAGATCGGCAGATTGCAGGCCTTGCACATCCAGGGAGTCTGTGCCAGTGACCGGCGTTTGCAGGATATGCCAGGCCAGCGTTACTGGAAGTGCAGCGATCATACGTGCCAATGCCTCGCGTTCGGACATCAGGTCCGAGGCGGCTGAAATATAGATTGTCGCGGGTCGATTGGCATCCATGGGTATGCCCTCCTACTTGCTCGCGGCATGGCTCAGCGAGCGGGCTCAATGGAGACCACCGCGTCAAGTCTGTTCACCTTCAAAGTCCAGCGGCTTCCAATTTGGCATTGGGCAAACTCGGCGGCATCCTGGGTTCGATAGGTGTAGGTTTTTCCGTCGGTGTCGAAGATGCATTCGTAACGCTCTTCCCGTTCTCCCTCTCGCTGGCCCGTGCCTAGCTGGGAAGCTGGCCAGCGTGGGGCCAGATCGTTGCCATTGAGGGTTATCGTGTCAATGGCTTGCCATTCTTTCACCTCATACTTGCACCAGTCAGCATATACTTCGTATTTGCAGTCCTGTACCACTTCCCCGTAGCCACTCCCCTTGTCTACCGTGTAGGGAGTGCCGCAAACTTCCTGGGCATTGGGGGCAGGTTCCTCTTGCGTGTGGTGGACTTCTTGCTTGCAGGTTCCGATAACGGCCTCGGATGGAATTTCTTCACGCCAGTCCTCGCGTGTAACCGGGCTCAGCGCCTCAATGGCGATGCTACGGGTCCAATCTACTGCCTCAACCGCGCCGGCGATGTCGCTGGAGGGCCGGGTAAGGAAGACGCCCAGTGCAATCAGCAGGATGACAGCCGCACCTGCTACATAAACTAGCGGGCCACACCCCCCCTTCTTTGGGGCTTGGGCTGGTTGCTGGGCAGGCTCTGGCTCAGTGCGAGCCATGCTCGCACCGCACTGGGAGCACTTGTGTGCGGTAGCTGGGTTGAGTGCACCACAAGATGGGCATGGCACCTCCTCCGCCGGCTTATCACGATGGGCTCCTATAACCTGGCCGCTGGCACGTGCCTGTCCCTCACTCATATCAGCGCCACATTGGGTACAGGTTTCTGTCCCTGCCGGATTGCGTGCGCCGCAATAGCCGCAGTGCACATCGGGACCCGCCTTAGCGCGTTTGATTTCCTCCGCCTCAGTAATCAATTCCTCCTGGGCGGCCTGTTCAAATTCTATGTCCTCCGGCTGTGGCGCACCGCAGCCGGTGCATGTCTTTTGGGGGCCGGGATTCTTGGCTCCACAACTGGAGCACGTCCATTCCAGGCGCACGTAACCGACTTTCTTTTTTACCATCCTTGTGTCTCCTCCTGAGTCTCTTTGATGAGTATAGGCCCTTCTTTGTTCGGCCGAAGCCTCACTTGCCGACCACGAACGCAACCCCAACCAGGCCGGCGCCAGAGTGGACAGACAGACCGGGCGTGAGCTCGGCCATAATAATCCTCTCGGGGCAGGGCAGGCTGGCCCGAATTTGTTCCTCGAATAGACGTGCCTCCTCGGGCGCATAAACGTGCAGAATGGCCATCCGTTCAACTGGGCGATCTGCCAAGGCTTGCGCGGTCAGCTCGATCACTCGAGACCAAGCCTTCTTTCGGGCCCGAACGCGCTCCAGTAAGTCTAGCTTGCCGTCTCGCAGAGTTAAGATTGGCTTGACATTCAGCAGGTTGGCCATGCCTGCTGCCAGGTGGCCCACCCGCCCGCTCATGGCCAGGTATTTGAGTGTGGAGAGAGCCGCGAAAAGGTAGGTGCGCTGGCCTACCTCCATGGCGCGGGCGATGATTTCGTCCCTGGCGGCGCCCTCCTGTGCGGCCTCGGCTGCCGTTATGACCATGAACCCCTGTCCCATGGAGAGGCTACTTGAGTCGACCACGGTGATGTCGCGCTCGGGAGTCAGATTGCGGGCCGTGACTGCGGAATTGTAGGTAGCGCTGACTTCGCCGCTGACACAGAAGCAGATGACTGTCTGCGCGCCTGCGTCGAAGGCGGCCTGGTAGGCCTCAGCGAATTTGCCGGGCGCTGGCGCGGAAGTGGTCGGCAGCTTGCCTTCACGGTCTACCCGTGTAAACAGCCGGGCATCGTCGATGTCGATGCCTGTTTCTAAGATTTCCTGCCCAAAATGGATGGTGATGGGCACTTGCCGGATGCCATAGTAAGCGGCAACATCGGCTGGTAGGCTGGCGTCGGTATCGGTTATGATGGCAACTGATGACACGGCTCTCTCCTTACTTGAATTATGGGCAAGTATAGCATGCCCGAAGATATAAGGCGAGCAGGCGTGTAGAGAGAAAGGGGGTCTGATAGCGCAAATGGAAAAGCCTTGCAGCGTTCCAGCAAGGCTTTTGCTTTTGTCAGTCGGGAGCGTCTCCTCGCGACTTTGGCCCTCAAGCCCTCGGTCGGACTCGAACCGACGACCGACCGCTTACAAGGCGGTTGCTCTGCCGACTGAGCTACGAGGGCAGTAAGGGGTGACCAACGGGACTTGAACCCGCAACCTTCTGGGCCACAACCAGATGCTCTGCCTATTGAGCTATGGTCACCATCTTGCACCCAAGACTCCTGAAGATTCCAAGTGGCGAAGGCACCATGGTGCTCGCTTGCCTCAGAAACTCCAGCCTGCGGGTAGGATATCGCCACGATTATACCATATTCAGAAGGGAATGCAAGAATCTAACTTGACCCGGAATGGCATTTGAATTACACTACCTCAGCCAACGCCGATTATCGAGACCCTCTGTGACGTTGCGTGGCTAATTTTTTGTGCAAAGCCCTACCTCTCTTTAGGCAACCTGGCCTTGGTCAGTGGGATGAATCATGACCAGTGCAACCCAATCCCCCCAGTCGTCCCCCGTTGATCGGCTGCGCTACCTGCGCGTCGTACGTTTCTTCGCGGGCGTGTTCCTATCCGTCATTTGGTGGGACCTGATCCTGAGACGGATCCCGGGCCTACGGACTATGGCGCAACAATCTTCGATAGCCCGCTGGCGCCGCACTGCGCAGTCCTTTCGCCGGTTGGCGGTGCATATGGGGGGAGTTCTGATTAAGTTGGGCCAGTTTCTCAGCATCCGGGTCGATGTTCTGCCTCAGGAAGTCACAAGCGAGCTGGCAGGCCTGCAAGATGAAGTCCCTCCCGAGAGCTTGTCTGCTGTTCAGGCCGTGGTGGTTGAGGAATTTGGGCGCCCAATCGATCAGATTTTTGACTGGTTCGCGCCCGAACCTGAAGCTGCCGCTTCGTTGGCTCAAGTTCACAAGACCCGCCTGAAGGCCAGTGGCGAAGAGGTGGTTGTCAAAGTGCAGCGGCCTCATATTCGAACCCTGGTGGAGACTGACCTGGCTGCTATTGGCACAGCAGTGAAATGGCTCAAGATTTATCGCCCCATTGCGCGTCGTGTCAACCTGGATCGGCTTTTTGACGAGTTTGCCACCAATACCCGCGCCGAGTTGGACTTTGTGGCTGAGGCTAAGAACGCCGAACACTTTGCAGCTGATTTTGCTGACGATCCCGGCATCTATATCCCGGACATCTATTGGGATTACACTACCCGGCGTGTCCTCACACTGGAGAATGTAGCCAGCATCAAGATTAACGATTTTTATCAGATCGAGGCAGCGGGAATTAGCCGGGCACAGTTAGCCCGGCGGCTGTACGATACTTACCTCAAACAGATCTTTGTAACCAACTTCGTCCATGCCGACCCACACCCTGGTAATCTCTTTGTGCGCCCGTTGGAGCCAGCTATCGATGCCAGGCCGGATGACTCCCGTCCCTTTCTGCTCATTTTTGTGGATTTCGGCATGGTGGCTGTTGTTCCCGAGCGGCTGCGAGCTAACATGCGCGATTATCTGATTGGCCTGGGCACCCGTGACGCACATCGAATTGTGCAGTCGTATATGGATGCTGGCATTCTACTCCCTGGCGCTGATAGGAAACGCCTGGAAGAGGTCCATGACGTGTTGTTTCAACGCCTGTGGGGCGTGAAGATGGGGCAGATTCGCGACATTGCCTTTGAAGAGGCTGAATTCTTCCTGCGCGAATACCGGGACATCATCTATGAAATGCCCTTTCAGCTGCCGGCCGACATACTCTTTGTAGGGCGAGCAGTGGGGATTTTGTCCGGCATGGCGACTGGCCTTGACCCTGACTTTGATCCTTGGGCGGCCACAATCCCCTTTGCCGAAAGGCTGGCGGCTGAAGAACTGGCCCAAGGCTGGCAGGGGTGGCTGGACGAAATCGGGACCCTGGCCCGGCTAGCGCTCCAACTGCCCAAGCGTCTTGACCAATTCATCACTCAGGTGCAACGTGGCGATCTGACGATGCAGGCTGCGCTGTCGCCGGACACGGCACGTGCGTTGCGCCGACTTGAGCGATCAGTAGACCGGCTTAACTGGGGGGTGATCTCTGCCAGCTTGCTGATCTCTGGGACCCTGTTGCGATTGAACGAAGGACCAGGCTGGCCTAGCACCAGCCTTTTTGTATTGGCGGGGTTGGTATTCCTGTGGGGCATCTCGCGCCGATAGTTATTGGTCTTCTTGTGTACGCTTAATCGATCGTAGGGCAGCTTTCACCTGTTTCCAGTTGATCCTCACCCGTTGGACTTGATCTGGCTCAACAACGTGCTGGCTGTAGCGTGCCTCTACAAAGGCTTGGGTTAGCAG
>CP070811.1:3480718-3483497 GCA_020343875.1 Anaerolineales bacterium
ATCTACTACGATGCGCTCCGGATCGGCAGACCCGATGCCACTTCTGGCATCAACCCGATAGTATTGGGGCTGGAGGGGGATTTGCTCGTGATTCTGGCGCGGCGGTAGACAACTGTCGCCCAGGCGAACGCCCCTCAAGGAGATATCCACCTGCGTGCCTGCCGCCTTTTCGTCAGGCTCGATGTGAATGGTCAGCCAGGCCACGCCCACCGGGTCTACCACCCGGATCGGTGATGGCTTCGGATCCGGCTCTTGCAACTGGGGCACCATATACTTCAGCTTATACAAGGGCTCGTTGGCCAATTCCTGGCTCACCGCCCATTTGACGTAGTCACTCAGAGACTGCATGCTGACCACCCACTCAGCCTGGCGCTCATCATAGTCCACCGCAGCCACGTCACTGCGCAGTGCGTCCAGCAAGTGAGCCGTCATGCGGCCCAGGCCGCCTGCCGCCCCTTCGGCCTTGCCCAGCTCCGATACGGCATACAGGTTAGCCTGACGGCGCGCCGCCCCCAGCGGACGACCGCCCCCCCAGCCCAGGTTCCCCACGTCTGGATAAGCCTTGTAATCCAGGTCCCGACAGGCATCTACAAAGAAGAATTGCTCCTCCGGGCCGCTGAACCGGAACCGCTCTTGAATCTCGTTCAAGTCCAGCAGCTTGGCGCCATGCCTCTGAAGATCCTGCACATCTGAAGGCATCAGCGTGGTACGCACCCGGCTGCGTGCCGGATCAGAAAAAGCCAGCAAGCCATGGCCTGCGTAGAAGAAAAAGAGACGCTGGTACGATTCGCCGTGATCGTAGAATTCATATAGCAGGTCAGCGATGTTGTCCCTGGTGGCCTCGGCCTGGCTATCGCCCAGGGGCGTGGTGAGCATGGTAATGTGCGGCTCTTCGGTCAGATTCAGGTCCAGCAAGGCTTGCCGAAAAGCCCTGGCATCATTAACGGCGCTGGTCAAAGGTCGATTGACATATTCATCAATCCCGATGATGACCGCAGCAGTCCTCATTAGCCCAGCCCTCCACGTCTTGATTAGACCCAGGTTCCTCTCTCTGCGCTGCTGATGAGTGCCTCGATCACCTCCATGTTAGCGGGTGCATCTTCGAGCGGGGTGGGCACCGGGGTGTCGTTGAGGATGGCCTGCGAGAAGAGGTCGCCCTGGATCGTATACTGGTCACAAATGTCGAGCACGATTTCCTCAATCACGTCCCCACGTTGATGCCACATTTTGCAGGGCTGGTCGGGAGGCGCATTGAACGGAATCTCAATTTCAACCCGACCCTCGGTCCCAAAGATGTTGACTCGCTGATAAGGGGCCAACTGGGTAGCACACGTAAAACTCGAAGTGCCCCGCCCAAAGTCCAGTATGCCAGAGGCCAGGCGGTCGGTTTTGAATTGGGGGTCGTATTCCACCATACCACACACCCGGTGCGGCTCCCCTCCAAAGATAAATCGGGACAGCGAAATGCAGTAACAGCCGATATCCATCAGCCCACCACCGCCGATCTCGGCTATGTTGCGGACGTTATTGGGATCGACGTTGTAGTATGAGAAGAAAGACTGGATGGTCCGCAGTTCGCCGATTTCTCCCTCAACCACCAACTGTCGCGCCTTCTGCCATTGAGGATGATGGCGATACATAAAGGCCTCCATCACCTTCAACTGAGGATACTTTTCAGCCGCTTCTAGCAACTCCCAGCCTTCGTCTGAGCTGAGGCCGATGGGCTTTTCGCATAGAACGTGCTTGCCAGCTTCCAGCGCCTGGATGGACCAAGGAACGTGCAGATGATTGGGCAAAGGATTGTAAATAGCGTCCACCTCGGGATCGGCCAACAGCTCCTCATAAGAGCCGTAGGCCTTGGGGATGCCTAACTGGTCAGCCACCGCCTGCGCCTTGTCCAGGCTGCGCGAGGCAATAGCCACGATCTCGCAGTATGCGCCCAACTGCATGGCCGGAATCACCTTTTCGACACCGATTTTGGCCGTACTCAAGACGCCCCAGCGAACCTTGCTCATATTGCTCCTCCTTTTTCAACTGCCTATGAACTTTCAGTCACGATAATCTCCCCGCCTACATGCACATCCTGATATGCCTCGCCGAATGCCAGGCGGAAGGCGTCACGGCTCCAATCACAACTATCGTGGGGAGAGAGGGCCACCAGCTTCAGGGCTCGGCTGGCCAGGTGCGCAACGCTGGCTTCTACATCCCCGCAACTGATTGGAGCCCAGGGCCATTTGTCGGTGCCCAAGATACGCTGCCTGCGCGAGCCGGTCACCGGATAGTGCAGGCCGCCGACGACACCGTACATGGGGACGTCGAAAAGCATATCCGCCCGGGCCAGGATGTGCTGAATGGTAGAGTGCCCACAACCGCTCAGCACGACCACCCCCTTCCCCTCCACGTTGATGGCCAGCGACTGCTCCGGCGTCCACCCAAAGAAGAAGAGTTGGCGGGCGATCGGTCCCATGCTGACCACGCCTGGAGCGATTTGCCGGGGCTCTTCCACCACCTCCACCCGGGCAGTGGCATGGGTCATCGACTCTGGGACGAAGGCGGTCACCCCGCTCAGGTCGAGCGACTCCTTGGACAGGGCAAAGCTTCGCTCCCGCTGGCGCTTCAAGCCACCCACATGGTCCAGGTGCAGGTGGGAGATGACGATATAATCTATCTCCTCTGGGGTTACCCCCAAGGCCTGCATGTTGCGCAACAGCGGGGACGGGTGCTCCTGCTTCTGATTAAAACCTACGTCGAAGAGAAGGGTGGTATCATCAGCCCGGAT
>CP070811.1:3483597-3592859 GCA_020343875.1 Anaerolineales bacterium
CCCTGAAGAAATCAATGTACTCCCTGGTATGGGAGGCGCTCAGATTTTTATATTCGCCATCGGTAGCCAACACAAACGATGAGGGCCCATTCTCCACTCGATAGGCATAGGCAACGCCAGGATGCTGAAGCGCTTTGCCTTGGATTTCCATCCCGGCTACCTGCACGGTCCGGCCTACTTCGATTTCTCTGAATTCCAGGTCAGCCTTCAGATAGTCAAACTGGACGGGGAACCATTCTGCCTTCATCTGATCAACGATGACCTGCCTGACCACTGAGTGCAGATAATAAATAACAAAGCGGTTACCTGGCACATACACAGGCCGAAAGAAGGGGAGACCCTGAATGTGATCCCAGTGGGTATGTGTGAAGAAGATAGCCGCTTCCCCTTTGCCCTGCCCAAATTCTCTCTCCATCAGGGCATCTCCCAGCGCACGTATACCACTGCCTGCGTCAAAGATTACCAGACCTTCGGGTGTCTCAACTGTGATACACGAAGTGTTGCCGCCTACCACTCCTCGAACAGAAAGGGGCAGCCCAGCCACAAATTCGTCGAGTGTCTCTGGATTTGAGAGGTCAACTTGCTTGACCACCGCAGCTTGCAGAGCGCGGACAATCTTACTTTGAACCTCATCAGAAGACAGGGGCGCTGGTATCGAGCCCCGCACTCCCCAAAACTTTAGCAACATTGGCTGGCCTCTAAATTGTGATAGCCAAGTTGGATAGCCCCCCGCTGATCCAGTCTATGGTACACTAGCTCACAAGGGACCGCAAATACGCCCCATCATTTTAGCTTCTGCCCAGACAAGCCTTCATGCTATTGCCACCAGTTGATACCTGATTGCTGTCGAAAACGCAAAGTCATTGACAGGCAAATATCTAGCTGGATGCCGGCAGTCTGACAATAAAAGTGCTGCCCTGTCCCTCGACGCTGTGAACTTCAACTGTCCCTCCATGCTGCCCCACGACCTGCTTGACAACCGGAAGACCCAATCCCACGCCACCAAAGAGATGGAGCCCATCTCGCTCGACACGTTGAAAACGCTCAAAGACCCGATCCATTTGATCAGCCGGAATCCCTACTCCCTGATCGCCAATGGCTAATTGCACCTGGCCAGATTGGTAAGTGACTTGCACCGCAATCTCGCCCCCGTTGGGGCTGAATTTGATAGCGTTGTCCAGCAAAGCGTCTATGGCCCGGCGTAACCACTCGGAATCTCCCATTACTTGAGGCAAGTTTTCCTCTACCTGCACCCGAAGTGACACATTATTCCCGATAGCTTGTTGGCGTTTGCCTGCCACAACTTTCGCAATTAGCTCCTGCAGCGCTACAGCCTGGAATTCGGGCAATATCAGCTCCATCTCCTGCAGGAACAGGATGTCATTAACTAGCTTAACGACCCGCTTCACGTTTCGCTCTGCCCGGGTGATAGCGTGCTGTAACTGATCGGAAGCCATATTGCCTCCGGCGACCAGCGTCAGATAGCCATTGGCCGCCGTGAGAGGCGTCCGCAATTCGTGAGCAATCGCGGTCAGGAACTCAGATCGCACTCGCTGATGCTCTATTAGCTCCAGATTGGCACGTGCCAGATCCTCATTCTTCTGACGCAGCTCTGCAATAGCCGTCTGATCCGCCCAGCGCAAACGCTCGGCAAGTTTGCGCATTACCGTCATAGCCATTGCCGGATGCCGGGCAAGAACGCTGTCAAAATCGTCCTTGTCTAACTCGAGCACCGAGGTCGACGTGACAGTCCGTACTGTTGCAGTGCGAGATGAGGTCTCGATGAGAGCCATCTCACCAAAAAACTCGCCGGGGCCGCAGTGGTGCAGCACCCGCCGAGTCTGATCGTCAATCTGCTTACTGATTTCAACCTGGCCATGAAGAATGATATAAAATGTCTGGCCTCCCTCCTCCTCGTGAACAATCACCGTGTCCGCTGGGTAGAATTGTTCGCGGGCAACCTCCACAAGATGGTCCAATCCATCGCCTTTTAGTCCAGGGAATGCTTTCTTCAGTGCGCCTGCCACATCGTTCATACTGTCTGCTTCCTCGAGCCACACCCCTTGCTTCTCAAGCTTCTCCTGTTAAAGCTATGACCAGTCAACCCTTGATTCTCAAGTTCCCCATTCCATTGACGTGATCCCGCTTGCCCCAATTATGCCCATCCTAACATAAGACTCGGTGGCTGGCAATAGGCAATCTGTCCTGCCACACCAAACTATCCAAGCTCCGCCTCCCAAAACACAAGAGAGACCAGGGACAAAGGTACAAGCGACTACCTGATTCGCCCCCAAGAATAGACTTGGGACGTGGCATATTACTGCTGAACCTGCCGCCTACTTGAGATTCTACGCGCAATAGGTATAATAACGCCATCTGGAGAAGAGAAAGGTGCTTTCTGTGATGACGACCCTAAAAACCCATACTTGCGGCCAACTTCGCTCGGAGCATGCCGGCCAAACGGTGACGTTGGCCGGCTGGGTGCATCGCCGTCGTGACCACGGCGGCCTGACATTCATAGACCTGCGTGATCGATGGGGCGTCACCCAGGTCGTCTTCAACCCTGATACTTCTGCTGAGTCGCACGCGCTAGGTCGCGATCTGCGGGCGGAATATGTGGTGAGGGTAAAAGGCAACGTTCGCAGAAGACCACCTGGCCTTGAAAACCCCAGCCTGCCTACTGGCGAGATCGAGGTGGTTGCGCAAGAGGTAGAGACACTCAATCCGGCCAAAACTCCTCCGTTTTACATCAACGAAGATACGCCAGTTGATGAGGCGCTGCGCCTGCGCTACCGTTACCTGGACCTGCGGCGCCAGCGAATGCAGCGCAATATCATATTGCGTCACGAAGTCATTAAGTTCATCCGTGATTTTCTTGTGCAGGAAGGATTTGTGGAGGTCGAAACGCCGATTCTCTTCAAAAGTACGCCCGAGGGAGCTCGCGATTACCTGGTACCCAGCCGGGTCCACCCGGGGAACTTCTACGCATTGCCGCAAAGCCCACAGCAACTGAAGCAACTCCTGATGGTAGCGGGCTACGAACGATACTTCCAGATTGCCCGCTGTTTCCGCGATGAAGACCAGCGAGGCGACCGGCAACCGGAGTTCACCCAGCTAGACGTGGAGATCAGCTTTGTGGATCGCGACGACGTGATGGACATTATTGAGCGGCTTTATACCGCCATTGTCGAGCAGGTCAGCGACAAAGAGCTCCTTTTCAAACCTTTCAAACGACTCAGATATCACGAAGCAATGGAGCGCTTTGGTACCGACCGGCCCGACATGCGCTTTGGAATGGAATTGACTGACATTTCTGACATAGCCGCTGAATGCGATTTCCGAGTCTTTTCCGAAACGGTCGCCAGCGGCGGCCTGGTCAAAGGATTTAAGGCGACGGGATGTGGAGGATACAGCCGTAAGCAAATTGACGAGTTGAACGCCCTGGTCAGAGAGTTCGGCGCTCACGGGTTGGCCTGGTTAGCACTCGAAGGGGAAGCAGAAATCCGTTCATCCTTCGCCAAATTCCTGACCGATGAGCAGGTCCAAGACATCGTCAATCGCCTGGGCAGTAAGCCAGGAGACTTGCTGCTCTTCATCGCCGACCGGCCTGAGATCGCCAATGAATCTCTGAGCCGCTTGCGTTTAGCCTTGGGCGAAAGGCTCGGATTACGGGACTCCAACGTGCTGGCCCTATGCTGGGTGACTGACTTTCCCTTCGTAACCTGGGACGAGGAGGGACAGCGTTGGGACCCCAGCCACCATCTCTTCACCGCACCAATGGACGAAGACATTCACCTCCTCGATGCCGACCCGGGCCGGGCACGTGGCAAGCAATACGACCTGGTGTGCAACGGCTATGAGATAGCAGGCGGCAGTATAAGAATTCATCGGCGGGAGCTACAAGAGAAGGTTTTCAGTCTAATCGGTCTAACCTTAGAAGAAGCCAGGCAGCAGTTCGGGCACATGCTGGAAGCCTTCGAGTTTGGCACACCGCCCCATGGCGGCATCGCGACCGGCATTGACCGCTGGGTCATGCTGCTGGCCGACGAGCCCAATATTCGAGAGGTAATCGCCTTCCCCAAGAGCCAGAGCGCCGCCGACCTGATGGCGGACACCCCGTCGCCCGTCTCTGAACAACAGCTCAAGGAGCTGCATCTAAAGTTAGACCTATGAGCTAGGTGATAACCCTTCGCGGTGATCAAGTTTGACAAGACCGCGTAAGCGGGCCGAAGTGACAAGAAACCTCTTAGGCGCTATCCTGCAAGCAACCCTATCAGGGATTTCCACCTTCCTTTCACTCCGGTCGAACTGACACGCAGAAAACTATCGAATTCAGGTTAGCAAGCTTCTTGCCACATGAGAGTAGTAGGCATTCCTAGTGGATTCTTCACACGGTGACACCCACCTCTGCCAGCCAAGGGCCGAGACCAACGCCGCACCCCAGACTTCGCCCCTCGCCCTTTCCCTGGCTCTTTTCCTATTCCTTTTCTCGGTCTATCTACTCACCTATAGCCCCCGTTTTCACTCCTCGGACGGGCTAGCCATGTTCGCAACCACCGAGAGCCTGGTCCGCCGGGGCGAGTGGGACGCGGATCAGATTCGCTGGATGGGTCTTCAACAAGGTATCCTTGGCCTCGACGGACACCTTTACATACGCAAGGGGGTAGGTGTGTCGTTGCTGGCCCTTCCACTGGTATGGCTGGGGCTGATCATCCCAGCCTGGGGCCCAGCCACAACCGTCCTTGTCTTTAATGCTCTAGTCACCGCGGCCACCGGCGCGATCTTGGTCCGCTACCTCCAGGCATTGGACTACGACGACCGGGTGGCTCTGGTCGCCGCTCTGACATTTGGGCTAGCAACCTTGGCCTGGCCCTATGCCAAGACCTTCTTCAGTGACCCGCTGGCTGCCCTGTGTCTGCTCGCGGCCGCGTTGGCACTGATGCGCTTTCGCCACACCGCAGGCATCATCAACGCCTTCTGGGCTGGCCTGGCGCTGGCCATCGCCGTCGCTGCCCGCTATGCTAATGCCGTCATGATCCCTTTCTATGGGCTGCTGCTCCTGTATTATCAAACATTGGCACGGCGCGGCGTCGGTGGCTCAAGTAACCCAAATCGTGGATCAAATAACCGCACTCTCCGCACTCTAGCCACTAGCCTTGGAGCCTGGGTAGGCTTCGGTGCGCCTTTGCTCGCCATGGCCATGTCCATTGCCTACTACAACCTGGCCCGTTACGGCGACCCCTTTAACACCGGCTATCTGGCAGAAGAGAGTTTCAGCGGTATCTGGTGGCAGGGCGTTGCCGGTATGCTGGTCAGTCCCGGGCGAGGCCTCTTACTCTATGCCCCGGTGCTGCTAATGGCATTCCTGGCCGCCCCGACCTTCTACCGGCGACATCGAGCTGAAGCAGCCCTGGCCTGGGCGGTCATACTGGTCCACCTGCTTCTCTATGGCAAATGGTTTATGTGGCATGGCGGCTTCGCCTGGGGGCCACGCTTCATGGTGCCCACGTTGCCGTTCTTTGTGATAGGTTTGGTACCCGCAATAAGATGGGGAACAGAGTCGAAATGGTGGCGAGCCTGTTTCCTGGCGTTGGCGGTTCTCAGCACCCTGATCCAGGTTCTTGGCCTCAGTGTCCACTTCGAGTTATTCCAATATCGTTTGCTGGATACGGGCTTGCCTCTCTTCGCGCCGATTACGTTCTTCGCATCCCGCTATTCGCCCCTTGTCGGCCAGTTCCAGTTTCTGCGGCCGGAGAACCTGGACTTCGCCTGGATAACGGGTGGTCGGATGGACGGTCTGCTGCTGGCCCCTCTGGTCATAGCCGTTGTCCTTAGCGGGTGGGGGCTAATCAAGATGGCAGGACCTAGAAGTCAGAAGACCGGAAAGCCGGAGGATTGGATTGGCAGACAGTCGGGTTCTGCAAGATTCTATAATCTTCCAATCCTCCACCCTGTCATCCTTCCATGTCTCGCCGTCCTGTTCGCCGCGGCTTGGCTGTTGGTCCGAGCCCACACCCTCTACCCGCGCGATTTGCGGGATGCCGCAGCTGTGCTCAATGCCCGCGCCACGGCTGCGGATGCAATAATCACGGCCACCCCCGAAGAATCGGCTGCCTTTGCCGATCTATATAAAGGACACGCCGATGTGCTGGGCCTCAACGCCGGCTCGCCCTTCAACGGCGATACGACCGCCGCTTTGGCCGAGATGACCAGTAACCACCCCTACGTGTGGTATCTTCCAAATTGGCTGCCGCCGGAACAAAGTAATGTCGAGACATGGCTAATGCGCCAGGGGTTTCGGATCGAGGACACCTCCGTGGGGAGTCGGAGATTGGCGCTGTATCACTTCCCCCCCCAGCCGCTGACAGAGACTCCCATAGGCGTTGCGTTGGGCAGTAACATCATCCTGGAGCGCATCGACACGCTGCCTACGGCCTATGCCGGGGATGTATTGCCTCTGACGCTCCATTGGATGGCGAGACAACCCGTGTTGGCCGACTACCACGTCTATATCCACTTGCTCGATGCGGAGGGCAGCCCTGTCACCCAGTCCGACGGCCATCCCGCTGTGTGGACCCGGCCCACCTCTAGTTGGTCACCAGGAGAGCACATTCAGGACCGGCACGCCCTAGTGCTGCCCGCCGACCTATCCCCAGGTGATTATGCCCTCATCGCCGGACTCTATCTGCCGGAAAGCGGTGAACGTCTGCTCACCGACAGCGGAGAGGCCTTTGTCGCCCTCGGCGACCTTCATATCACCACTGACACTCCGTAAAGGGTGAGGGGCGCGTCCCAGATTTTTGGGAAATCGGGACAAACCAGGGGAGAGCGGGGGGATTCCCCCCGTATCTCCCCTGTGCTTCCCCATTATTTGTGACGCACCCAAGGGTGAGATTCGTCTCGACATCGAGCGAATGTCATGCTACAATTAGGATCGCCCAGTGCCGATTATCGGTGGGAGGAAGGGTCATTTCTGCTCCGCCACGCCTCCCCTCCAGCGACTGCGGCTTGCCCAGGCCAAAACCAGAGCCAGCCGTGACCCTCGCTCCCCCAGGAGACAATCAATGGCCACCGTCTTCATGAAATGGCTCGAAACAACCCCGGGCGATTACGACCGAGGCATTCAGCTGCTCACCCTGGGCCGCTTGACACCGTTGAAGGAACTCATCGCTACCAATTATGTGCAGCCCGGCCACAGGGTGCTGGAAATCGGCTGTGGTACCGGCACTCTGGCGCTGATGATGGCTGAGCAGGGGGCAGCGGTGGTGGGGATGGACGCCTCACCCCTCATGCTTGCCGAGGCCCAACGTAAAGCGGACAAGGCTGGCCTAGCTCAAGCCATCGAATTCTATGAAATGGACGTGTCGGAACTAGCCGATCGCTTTTCACCGGCTTCCTTCGACCTGATCGTCAGCACGCTGGCCTTCAGCGAGTTTCCCCCCGAGTTACAGCGCTACGCCTTGGCCGAAGCCCGCCGGTTGCTGCGCCCTGGTGGCCGCCTGCTCATCGCTGATGAGATTATTCCAGACCGCGTGGGAGCCCGACTTCTCTTCTACGCCGTACGCTTGCCCTTGGTCGTCATCACCTGGCTGCTGACGCGTACCACCACCCAGGCCTTGAGTCACTTCCCGACGGCCTTGGTTGAGGCCGACTTTACTCCACACGTCATAGCATCATACCTGGGAGGCAGCCTGCAACTCATCGAGGCCCGCCCTGCCGTCGAGAGTGAGGCGATTCCCCTCAAAGCGGAAACGGGTATCAAAACCTGCTGCCTTCCCTGTGCCGCCGAGTCTGCAATGGCGACAATAGTGGGAGAAACACCGTTACCGGCCTTGCCTCCTGCCCCCTCGCCAGAGGCTATCCCGCAACTGCATCACCAGGTTACGCCCAGGACCCTTCTGCTTGATCTGATCAGTTTGCTCAATCGCTTCGTCCCGCCCTACCCCAAAATAGCCACCGGACTCTACCGGGTGGGCAATCCAAACCGCACGAGCCCAGTGCTGGTCACAGGCAACTATGATCTGACAGTGCGCCGAGTGGTGCGCGAGCTGGACGGGCGGGTAGATTGTTGGCTGGTAGTGGCCAACAGCCGAGGCATCAACGTTTGGTGTGCGGCCGGGGGCGGACACTTCACTGCCGACAACATCATTTCGGCCATCAAAACCAGCGGCGTGGATCATTTAGTAGATCATCACGCACTGATCCTGCCCCAACTATGCGCCAACGGTGTAGACGGATGGCGTATTCGGAAGCTAACACAGTGGGGAGTGCACTGGGGGCCGGTCCGTGCTCGCGACCTGCCTGCCTACCTGGCCGCCGGACGGGTAAAGACCGATGCGATGCGATGGGTCACCTTTCCACTGCGCGATCGGCTGGAGATGACCATTACCAGCAGCATGTTCTTCGGTGTTCTGCTGGCCATCCCTCTAGCTATCCTCTGGCCGCACCTGTTAGGGCTGACTTTGGGGGCCATGTTTGTGCAAGCCCTCGTGTTTGGCTTGCTCTTGCCCTGGATTCCGGGGCACGATGGGCTGGTGAAAGGTGTTTTTCTAACTGCTGCCACGGTGCTAGCAGTCATTCTTTGGGGCCAACTGGCCGGCGACTGGCCATTGATCAAATACATCAACCGCAGCTTGGGGCTGGGCTTTCTGGCCTACTTTGTAGCCGGCGAATTCCAGGGCACAAGCCCCTTGATGCGGGGGGAGGCCAACTGGGACGTGCAATTTGGCGTCGGTTTGCTGACCCTGCTGGTCTATGGGGCTAGCCAGCTATTTTTGGGTATGTAGATGGGCAGGGGGTAGCCATGAATTGGCGCGATACATTGAAGGAAGAAATCAGACATCTTACGATTGCCCGGCGGCTACGCATCCGTTTTGATCAAAATAAATGCGCCGGTGTCTGGCAGTGTTACGAAGCCTGCCCGATCGGATGCTGGACCCCAGACCTGGAGGCACGCAAAGCCATCTTTCGCGATGAGGGCCGGTGCATTGCCTGCGGCGCTTGCGTGCTGCAGTGCCCCCAAGGGGCAATCGAGTTAACCACCTGAATTGAGCTTGTGGCCTACTTGTGGTATACTCACCCCCGAACTTATCGGGTGCGCTAGGAGGTCCTATCATGGCAGTAAGCCAAGATCTACTCGAAATACTCCGCTGCCCCTATTGCGTGAGCGGCGACACACGTAAGCCGGGCGACGACCCCGGTCAGCTAGAACTAGTCCATAACGGCAAGTGGCTCGTTTGCCAGGAGCCCGACTGTGGCCGCAAATATCCCATCCGTGATGACATCCCGGTGATGCTCATCGAGGAAGGAGACAAGTGGGCCAACACACCCGCAGAGGCACTTCCAGAGCCGGGGTCCCTGGTTTAGTTTCACTATCCGGATTCCATCGTCAACCATAGCCTGCCTCTACCGCTGGGTGGGGCAGCGATTTTTTTGTTTTATAGGAGAAAACAACGATGCGGCAGTGGATTCTAGCGACTTTGTTGATTCTGGGCCTGGCGCTGCCAACTCCCATCGCTGCCCAGGATCCTATCCGGGTGCTGGACCAGAACGTAGAGGTCGCTTTTCGCGATCATATCACTTTCAACATCAGCCTGGAGGGCGCCAGCGAAATTACCGAAGTGCGTCTGCTTTATCGTGTTGGCGGGCAGCTAGCCACCGCCAGGGGTGACGCAGACATTGAGCCAGGCACTCGCCTGGAAGCCAGCTTTAGCATTGATCAAGAGCGAGACTATCTGCCTCCCGGCACTGAGCTGGAGTATTGGTGGAAAATCGTTGACGAAGCCGGTAACGAACTCACAACCGAGAGTCAGCCGTTCCTCTATATGGACGAGCGGCACGACTGGCAGACGCTGAGCAGTGACCGCCTGGCCCTATACTGGTACCAAGGGGGACGGGCTTTTGGTGAGGCTCTATTCGACCAGGCCAACAAAACGCTGGATCAGATAGAGACTGAGGCCGGCGTGCAGGTCGAAGTGCCGGTAAAGATCTTTATCTACGCTGGCTACAATGACCTGCGAGACGCCATCGCTGTCGGGTCGCAAGAGTGGACTGGCGGGCAGGCGTTCACCGAGCAGGGAGTGGTGGTCATCGGCGTTTCGCCCGCCGACTTGGACTACGGGCTGGCAGCCACCCCACACGAATTAACCCACCTTGTCATCCACCAGGCCACCGACAACCCCTTCAGCGACATCCCCCGCTGGCTTGATGAGGGGCTGGCAGTCTACATGTCGGGTGAACTCGATGCCACCTGGCGTGGCTATCGCAGTGCGGTCGCCAGCAGCGCCAAGGAAGGAGATCTGATGACGCTGCAAACCCTTTCCAGCAGCTTCCCCGCTGACCCCGACCAAGCCAGCCTGGCCTACGCCGAGAGCGGCATGATCGTTGAATTCATCATCCAGCACTACGGGCAAGATGCAATGGCCCACCTGCTAGAAATCTTCTCTGAAGGGGCTCTCTACGACGATGCGTTGGAAGAGGCTTTGGGCGTTGACACGTGGGGCCTGGACAACGCCTGGCGAGCGGGCATTGACGCCTCTCCTCTGGAGATAACTGCTCCTGCCCAAGAGCCAGCTGCCCCCACAGGCAAACCCGATTCCACACCCACCCAAGCGCCTGCTGAGGCGGCGCCAACGCCCCCTGCACCTGAAGAGGCGCCACCCCCTGCCACCGAAGGCCAGACTCTTCCCTGCTTGGGAAGCAGCCTGACCGGGCTGGCAGTGTTGGCCCTGTTCGTCCTCCTTCGGCCCCGGGGAGCCACAGCGGGGTAGCCCTGTCACCAAGGAGTAACTGAAATCATGGTGAACCGCCGACAAAAGACGGCTACCTACGAACGCGTGATGCAGGAGATCGAAGCTACGCTGGACGGCGAGACAGACCTGCTGGCAGCCATGGTCACCGTAACCTGCCTTTTGCACCAGGCTTTTGACAGTTACTTTTGGACTGGCTTCTACCGGCGGGTGGGAGCAGAGCAGCTGCTGATTGGGCCATACCAGGGCACCCTAGGCTGCCTGCACATCACCTTCGATCGGGGCGTGTGCGGCGCTTGCGCCCGTGGCCAACAGACGATCATCGTGCCCGACGTCCATCAGTTCCCCGGTCACATCGCCTGTGACCCCCACTCCAAGAGTGAAATTGTGGTGCCCGTCTTCGACCGGGCCGGACAGCTTATTGCTGTTTTCGACGTGGACAGCGACCAATACAATGCCTTCGACGAGGTAGACCAGCAATTCTTGGAGAGAATTATGGCCTGGCTGGCTTGCTTCGACCCCAGCCCAGTCGTATTGGCGACTTCCACCCACTGACAAGAACGCGCCACCCTACAGGCAACACGCAGAATCTGGCTGAAGCAATGATGTTTAGTTCTCTACTGTCTAGGCAAGGAGCGCTCAAATGGCAGACAAAGAACTCGAGCTAAGTGCCGACGAATTGACCTTCGTGTGCGACCCAGACCAGTTCCAGTTCGAAACCACCAACGACCTGCCTGATCTGCAAAAAATCATCGGGCAGGAACGGGCAGTGCGGGCCATTGATTTTGGGGTTGAGATTCCCAGCTACGGCTTTAACATTTATGCGATGGGACCGGCTGGCACTGGCAAGGCAACCACTGTGCATACCTTCTTGGACCGCAAGGTACACCAGGAACCAGCACCGGATGATTGGTGCTACGTTAACAACTTCATCGACCCCAAGCGACCGCGTGCTATACAGTTGCCTTCAGGCTATGGCAATCGGTTGCGTGAGGATATGGAAGAGTTCATCCTTGATCTGCAACGTTCCATCCCCACCGCCTTCGACAGCGACGATTACCTGCATCGTGCAGAGGCTGTTGTGCAGGAGATGGAACGGGCTCGCAATGCAATTCTGAAAGAACTGGATGCTGAAGTAAGCCGACGTGGGTTTGCCTTGGTTCAAACGGCGATGGGGCTGGTGGTGGCGCCCATGGTTGATGGCCAGGTGCTCAACCCCGAACAATATGCAAAGCTCCCCGAAGAAATGAGAAGCAGCTTCGAGGCCCATCGCCAGGACTTGCAGGAAGGACTCGATCGCACCATGCGTGAAGCGCGAGGGCTGGAAAAGACTGCCAAGGAGAAGTTGCGCGAGCTTGACCGCGAGGTAGCCAATTTCGTAGCCAGCGACTGCATTGACGACTTGGAACAGAAGTATGCTGCCTATGACGAAATCACCGAATACCTGGCCGAAGTGCGACAAGACGTGGTCGAAAACGTATCTGACTTTCGTCAAGAAACGGAGACTAAGGACAGCGACCAGGCAGGCGCAGGCACGCCAATACCTCCCGCTGGGCGGCCCAGAAGGGACCCATTTACCCGCTACCGGGTGAACGTGATCATCGACCACAGCCGGTCCGAAGGCGCCCCGGTCGTCTACGCCACCAATCCCACCTACCGCAACCTGGTAGGTCGCATTGAGCAAGAAGTCTACTTCGGCGTGTTGACGACTGACTTCACCCACATCCGGCCCGGTTGCCTACACCATGCCAACAGTGGCTACCTGGTAGTGAACGCGCGCGACCTGCTAACCTATCCTTTTGCCTGGGATGCCCTCAAGCGGGCCATAAAGAACCGGGAGATCAGAACTGAGATGGTAGATGAGGCCTTGCCGGTCACCACCACCATCGCCCTTGAACCAGAACCTATCCCCTTTCAGGCCAAGGTTATCTTGATTGGAGACGCAAGCACGTATTACATGCTCTACGGCCTGGATGAGGATTTTCGCAAGCTCTTCAAGGTGCGAGCCGACTTCGGCCAAACCATGGATCGCTCACCCGAAGCGATGCAAAGTTACGCCGAATTCATCGCTTCACGGGTGCGTGCCGATGATTTGCTGCCCTTCGATCGGACGGCCGTGGCCAAGGTGATTGAGTTTGGCGCCCGGGCGGCAGCTCATAAGGAGAAACTAGCCGCCCGCTTTGTAGACGTAGTAGAGGTGATCCAAGAATCTGCTCACTGGGCACGACAAAACGAGCACCCAATCGTCACGGACGCTGATGTCGACCAGGCCCTTGAAGAACGCCGGTATCGCGCCAGTCATCTGGAAGACCGATTGCGGGAGCGCATTCTGGAGGGCACCATTCGCATCCAAACCGAGGGAAAGATAGTGGGTCAGGTCAACGGCTTGACTATACTGAGTATGGCCGACTACGAATTCGGCGTCCCGTCACGTATTTCGGCCCGGACTTACATGGGACGAGGGGGCGTCGTCGCCATCGACCGCGAGGCTCATCTGGCCGGAAACATCCACAACAAAGGCGTGCTCATCCTGCAAGGCTATCTTGGCGGCAAATACGCCCGTAGGAAACCCCTAAGCCTGGCAGCCAGCCTCACTTTTGAGCAAAGCTACGAACGGATCGATGGCGACAGCGCCAGCTCCGCCGAACTGTACGCGCTGCTGTCGAGCTTAAGCGGACTGCCAATTCGGCAAGACCTGGCTGTGACTGGGTCGGTAGACCAACAAGGACGCGTTCAGGCTATCGGCGGGGCCAGCTTCAAAATCGAAGGCTACTTTGCCATATGCCGGGCACGCGAGCTGACCGGTACCCAGGGTGTGCTAATTCCCGCCGACAACGTGCGCCACCTGGTCTTGCGACGCGACGTGGTACAGGCTGTTAAGGATGGCAAATTCCACATCTACGCCATCGAGACAATTGACCAGGGCATCCAGCTGCTGACCGGAGTTCCAGCTGGCGAAGCCGACCAAGAAGGCAACTACCCCGAAGGGACAGTTAACTACCTGGTTCAACAGAAGCTGCTTGCAATGGCCGAAGAGAAGCCGAAAGAGGGAGAAGAGGATAAGGAATCGTCCTCCGCTAGCCAAAACAGCCAAGTTGAGAGAGATCCCTCTGAGTAAGAGCCTGCAGGGAACAACGGCAGCCACTATCTGCTCAATCTAGGGCAGCACATCCGGGTATAATAAGTAAAGAGACCTGACGTTCGAAAGTCCGTCAGGTCTCTCCGATTTTTACAGGGTCGCAGGCTTTCTGATTGGTTAGCCTAGCACTATACTTTTGCCGCAGAGCGAGCCGCCTCGGCCAGGCTGGCAAATCCTTCGGCGTCGTGAACTGCCATATCAGCCAGGACTTTGCGGTCTAGTTCAATGCCGGCTTCTTTTAATCCGTGCATAAACTGACTGTAGTTCAGACCGTTCTGCCGGGCGGCCGCATTGATCCGTGCAATCCACAAGCGGCGGAAATCACGTTTCCGGGTCCGCCGGTCACGATAGGCATACCACAACGACTTCATCATCGCTTCGTTGGCGCGCCTGAAAAGGTTATGCTTGGTGCCCCGCTGGCCCTTAGTCTGGGCAATTATTCTCTTGTGCCGTCTTTGGGTCTGAGGACCCCCCTTCACTCTAGTCACGAGGTTATCACCTTCCTACATAAAACAAGGAATAAAAGATCATCAAGTTGCGCCCATCACTTTTTGCCAAGATACGGGGCCAAGCGCTTAACGCGCCTTTTACTGCCAGCGCCCTCAACCGGGATCATTCGGTCGAACAGTACCTTGACCCGGCTTGGCTTTTTGCGTCGCAGGTGGCTCTTGCCAATCTTGGTGCGAACCAGCTTGCCGCGCCCAGTGTATCGAAAACGCTTGGCAGTTGCTTTATGTGTCTTAATTTTTGGCATAATACTCTGTCACTCCTATATGCTTTCGGTGCCCTGGGGATAACGCTCAGGTCTCGCCCCGTTGCTATTCAGGCAAGTGCACCAACTCCAAGGCGGTTTGTAACCGTCTTCTTGGGCCAAAGCCGTGCTCTGCAGGGTGTTACCCAAAAAGATCGTCAAGGGCAAGCCGGGGCCTAGCCCTTGGTCGACGCCAGAATCATCAGCATCGTACGGCCTTCCATTGCGGCTGTTTTCTCGACCTCGGCGACATCACTCAGTTCTTCGGCAACGCGATCAAGCAACTCCTTGGCAACTTCAGGGTGAGTGATCTCTCGGCCGCGAAAACGAATGCGCACCTTTACCTTGGCCCCTTTCTGTAGAAACCGGCGCGCATCTCGTACTTTGTAGGCAATGTCATGCTCACCAGTTTTTGGGCGCAAACGGATCTCCTTGACTTCCGTTTGCTTTTGAGCCCTACGAGCCTCCCTCTCTCTTTTAGACCGTTCATAGAGGAATTTGCCATAATCCATCAAGCGGCAAACGGGCGGCGAGGCGTTAGGGGCTACCTCCACCAAATCGGTCTCCCGGGTGCGGGCGATTTCAAGCGCTTCTGTGATGGAAATCACGCCGACCTGAGCACCATTTTCGTCAATCAAGCGAACTTCTGGTGCTCTAATCTCCTCGTTGATGCGTTGGTCTTTGCTGCTAATTGCCTTTTCTCCTTATCTACCTCCGTCGCAGCCTGAGCCAGTCAGCGGCGACTCCTACATCGAAAGATACCATAACCTATGGCACCCCTACCCCGGTTTTAACTCAACAGAAACGCGTTAGCCACGGCTGGCAACGCCAGACTATAGCATAGTTACAGACTTTAGTCAAATTACCCCGCGTAACGCACATTTCATCAGGGGTAAGTTGAGTCAAGGCTCTACATATTCTAGCGCACCCAAATCCATACGCCCGTTTTGACGACCATCTCTAACGGTGGTATGATAGGCGTCGCCTATGGGTCAGTGTTGCCCCCCAAACCCGGACAATATAAATTCGGATGGGGGGCTTGTTGTTGAAATGACCGCCCTGCGACGCTCTATTCTCCCCCGAAAAGGTGTGCTCAAATATGCGCATCGGTATTGACGCGCGTCTAGTTTATTACAGCCGAGCCGGAATCGGACAATATATTATGCGGCTCACTGAAGCACTGGCCGGCTTAAATGCGAACCAAGACGAGTTCGTCCTTCTGCAAAGTCAAAAGGATCACACACAGATGGTTGACGGCCATTACTTCAGCCGGGCGTCCCTGTGGACTCCTAGTCACCATCGCTTGGAGCAAGTCACATTGCGATTTGAAATAGGACGATTGCGCCTGGATCTGCTCCACAGTCCCGACTTTATTCCCCCTTTCCATCGCAATTGCAGATCCGTCATCACCATTCACGACCTGGCTTTCTTGCTTTACCCCCACTTCCTGACCAGAGAGTCTGCACGCTACTATGGCCAGATCGATCAAGCTGTGCGCAACACGGATCACATCATCGCTGTATCACAGAGCACCCGACAGGACACGATCAAGCTGCTGGGCGTCCCTGAGCAGAAAATCACCGTCATTCACGAAGCAGCCAATCCCATCTATCAGCCGGTGGACGCTGATAGAGCCCGTCGTTACGTAGCCCAAACTTACGACATTGATCAGAACTACATTCTGTTTGTGAGCACGATCGAGCCTCGTAAGAATCTGCCTGGATTGTTGCAGGCCTATCGCAAATTACTTGACGACTACAAACGCCCGGAAAAGCTGGTTATGGCAGGCTCGCAGGGCTGGCTCAGCGATGAGGTCTACGACTCGGTCCGGACCCTCAACCTGGATGATCACATCCGTTTCTTGGGGCGGGTACCATCGGAGCACCTGGTTTATCTGTACAATGCAGCTCACTTGCTGGTCCATCCCTCATTCTATGAAGGCTTTGGCCTGCCGCCCCTCGAGGCAATGACATGCGGCACGCCAGTGATCGCGTCCAATGTGTCGGCCCTGCCCGAAGTGGTAGGAGATGCAGCAACCCTGATTGACCCTCATGACATCGATGGCCTCACAGTAGCCATGTGGCGCATCCTGACAGACGAGGATCTACGAGCCAGCTTGATCGCCAAGGGGTTGAAAAGGGCCAAGATGTTTTCATGGAGACGTGCTGCGCAAGAAACCCTTGACGTATATCACCAAGTGGCGGGGTGATGCCGAGAAGACGATGCGACTGCTGCTACTAACCCCCCAGTTGCCCTACCCTCCGCACCAAGGGACCAGCCTGCGCAATTTCAACCTTATCGCGCAACTAGCCAAACGGCACCTAGTCTGCTTACTCACCTTCCTGGAGCCAGACCAATCCTTGGACAATGCCCGTCCGCTGCTGGACATCTGTGAGTGGGTTGACAGCGTGCCGGTCCCCCGACGCGGGAGCATACTGCGCCTGCGTCAGATGCTCACCACCCGACAGCCCGACATGGCCTGGCGCCTTTGGTCCCCTGCCTTTCGTGATCGGTTGGCTATGCGGTTGGAGGAAACCTCATTTGACGTGGTTCAGATTGAGGGCATCGAGCTGACCCCCTATCTGCCCACTATTCTTGACGTTTACGGTGCCGCTAAGACTCCCAGGCCTCGTCCGCTGATCGTGTATGAGGATCACAACGCCGAGTGGGTTCTGCAAAAGCGTGCCTGCCTGACCGATCTCCGCACCCCCCTGCGCTGGCCGGCAGCTGCCTATTCCTTCGCGCAGTGGCTGCGCTTGAAAAGCTACGAAGCCGACGTATGCCGTCAGGCCGATCGTGTCATTGCAGTGTCTGAGGCCGATCGGGACGCGATATTGGCCATTGCGCCAGAGATCGACATTACGATCGTGCCCAATGGCGTTGACCTGGCCGAGCATACCGGCTACGATGGGCCAGTTCAGCCCTTTGACCTGGTCTTCACCGGTAAGATGGATTTTCGACCCAACGTGGACGCGATGCTCTGGATGGGACGCGAGGTATGGCCGATCATCCGTCAGCACCGCCCCCAGACCAGCCTGGCCATCGTCGGACAACGTCCGCACCCCCGGCTGGATCTTCTGCAAGAAGTCCCCGGTATCACCATCACTGGCTGGGTGGCCGACGTACGCCCCTATATAGCTGGGGCCACCGTCTACGTAGCCCCGCTGCGGGTCGGTGGTGGAACTCGCCTGAAACTTCTGCAGGCTATGGCCATGAGCAGCCCAATTGTTGCTACCTCGCTAGGGGCCGAAGGATTCCCAGTGACACATGGCCACGAGTTATTGCTGGCAGACACAGCTGAGGACTTCGCCCAAGCTGTATTGACCTTGTTGGATCACCCGGAGCAGCGTATCCAATTGGGTAAGGCGGCATATCGATTCGCGCAGGCAACCTACGGTTGGGATGCCCTGGTCCCCAAATTAGAGGCACTATACCAGGACAAACCTTAGCATTATCAGGGCTGATAGCCCAGAACCTGGGAGCCTGTGAAAGAACGATTCCCCGCTCTTCAGGCGGACTTCCCGGCGAAATGAAACACAGCGTGGCAAACAATTTCTCGGCGGCCCTAAGGTGCCCGGCCGAGACTTGAAAGCTACACAGAATGAGGTAACATGCGCGCAAAACGAAAACCTGTGGTCATCCTGGCCTGTCACGTCATGCAAAGCCTGATCCAACCCCACTTGCCCGACGCAGAGGTTCCCATCATCTATATGGACTATGGCCTCCACATCCGACCCCAGAAGATGGCGCCCACCCTCCAGGCCCAACTTGATGCGCTGCCCGAGCCCAGTCTGGTATTGATTGGCTATGGTCTGTGCGGCAATGGCCTGGCCGGGCTAAAGGCCGGGCCCCACACATTGGTTATTCCCCGCGCGGATGACTGCATAGCTATCTTGCTTGGCTCGTACCAGGTCTACGTCGAGGCATTTCAGGCTGAGCCAGGCACCTATTACCTGACGAAGGGTTGGCTTGAAAGTGGGAGTGACCCACTGAAAGAGTATCGCGCCTACGTCAACCAATTCGGTTTGCAGAAGGCTGATATGCTTATCGACATGATGTACCACCGGTACCAGCGTCTATGTTTCGTAGCCCACACTCAGGCCGATTTGGACGAGTATCGCCCCCAAGCCATGGAGGTCGCTCAGTTTTGCGCCCAGCGCTGGGGGATGACCTACCACGAACGCATCGGCTCCGACGGCCTGATCCGCCGATTACTGGAAGCCCCTCACCAAAAGGAGAAACTGGGAGAGGATTTCGTCGTTGTTCCGCCTGGCGGCACCGTCGAGCAGAAAATGTTCATCCGTATGTAGGACTGGGCCTTGGCTTTTCCTCCTATGCGCCGCATTTTTCGCAGACAGACATACCTTGCCTGGGCATACCACCGATGCCCTCAGTTGTTGTGCTTCGTGGCCCGGCTTGCGTACCTCGGATGCAAACGTCTCTATTGGCTAAAGTCCAGAGCTAAGAAAGAGAGTAGTGCTGTGCACAATGCCATTACCGATGTAAAAGGGATCAAAGTTGGTCACTGGACGAACCTAGAAGCAGCCACCGGCTGCACAGTTGTTCTGTGCCGCCAGGGAGCGGTAGCCGGAGTGGACGTACGTGGTTCAGCGCCGGGCACCCGTGAGACCGACTTGCTGCGCCCGGTGAACATGGTGCAGCAAGCGCACGCCGTGGTGCTCAGTGGTGGTAGTGCCTACGGCCTGGACGCAGCCAGCGGCGTTATGCGCTGGCTGGAGGAAGAGGGTATCGGCTTCGACGTGGGCGTGGCCTTAGTGCCCATCGTCCCCGCCGCGGTACTTTTTGATCTTGACATCGGTCAGCCGGACACCCGTCCCGGCCCAGAGGCCGGATATGCTGCCTGTCAAGCAGCCACAGGCGGGCCAGTTGACGAGGGCTGTATTGGGGCAGGAACTGGGGCCAGGGTCGGCAACCTACTGGGGCCCCTGTCCCGCACCAAGGGCGGCATCGGCACAGCCAGCCGGCGCATCGCTGGTGACGTGACCGTGGGCGCCATAGTAGCCGTCAACGCTTTTGGCGACGTAGTAGATCCGACAACCGGTCAGATCATTGCCGGGGCTCGTAACCCGGAAGGCCCAGGGTTTCTCCACACCGTCGACCAGCTGCAAGGCGACCTGAGCCGTATAATGCTGGCCGTTGCGTCCAACACCACCCTGGCCGTGGTCGCTACCGACGCAGCCCTCTCCAAGGAGGAAGCCAACAAGTTGGCGCAGATGGCCCACGATGGCCTGGCACAGGCCATCCGGCCCGTCCACACCATGTTCGATGGCGATACCATTTTCGCCCTGGCCACCGGCCAACAGGCCAACGTACCCATAAACGTGAGTGTGATAGGCGCCGTGGCTGTCTCGGTCGTGGCTGAGGCGGTCGTGCGGGCCGTTCAACAGGCGACATCCCTGGCCGGGGTGCCGGCAGCCAGAGATGTGGTTTGACAACCAGCGACCCTTCTGGTACGCGACGCTACTGCTAATCTGCGTGGCGGCCTTCTTCTTGACGGCCTTAATCTCTCAGGGTATCTTTGAGCGCGTCCCGCACGTGGATGACGAGGCAGCCTACCTGTTCCAGGCCCAAGTCTTCGCCACAGGACGGCTCAGCGTGCCCACGCCCCCTTACCCCGAATCATATTGGTCTCCCTTCGTCCTGGACTACCAAGGCCAGCGCTTCGGCAAGTATCCGCCAGGATACCCCTTGCTGCTCAGTCTGGGTGTGCGCGCCGGCCAACCGTGGGTCGTAAACGCGCTGCTAGCTTCCCTGACCCTGTGGCTGGTTGCCCACCTGGGGCGAGAGATCTACTCACCGGCCGCTGGGCTGTTGGCGGCCACGCTGGGTCTCACTTGCCCTGTCTTCCTGGCCGAGTCGTCTTCGCTACTCTCACATCCTACTTCGCTGTTTTTCACCACCCTGTTCCTGTGGGCCTTCGCCAAGTTAATCCGCGAAACCGGTAGTCAGAGCCGGTATGCTGCCCTGGTCGGCCTGGCTTGGGGCTGGCTGATCATTACCCGTCCATACGATGCGATCGGGGCAAGCCTGCCCTTCGCTCTATATGGCCTGGCCCGAGGCTTGCGCGGCGACCGGGCCATGCTCTCCCAGGGAGCTATTGCCACTGCCATTGCCCTGCTCTTCGGCTTGAGTTTGTCAGCCTATTGGTATTGGCTGATCAGGGATTTTGCCAATCCATATGGGCTTGTCTGGCCCTACGATCGACCCGGCTTTGGCCCCAACGTTGGCCTCAAAGGATACACATTGGCTACCGGCCTAAGCTATGTCCGTTACAACTTGAACGCCCTAGCCAGTGGATTCCTGGGATGGCCAGGCTACCTGAACATCATCTTCCTGTGGCTGCCTTTCGTTTTCCGCCCCCACGACCGATGGAACTATCTGCTACTGGCCGGTTTTGCCTCGGTGGTGAATCTGCACCTGACGTACTGGTACTACGGCGGGCACGACGCCGGATATCCCCGCTATTATTACGCCGCACTGCCTATGCTCTTGCTACTGACCGCCCGTGGCATCGAAGTCTTATCTCTCGCCCTGCAACGTCTCTCTTACCGCGCACGCCGCTTCTTCGAGCAAGGTGCTTCAAGAATGATCCCGCCCCTGGCCCGATTGGCAGTCTACCTAATCCTGATAGCCCTGACTCTCTACAACGGTCTGTTCTCCCTCCCAATGCGCCTGAGTCCATTCCAGGGCAAATCAGGCATCACCGCTGCGCCATTGCAGGTCGTTCGGGACGCTGGCATGACCAATGTCCTGGTCTTTGTGGCCGATTATGAGTATTGGTTCGACTTCGCCGTTTTCTTCTCCGCCAATAGCCCTACCCTCGACTCGGATGTAGTCTACGCCATCTACCAAAACGAGCAGCAGGCGCGAGGCGTAACCGGCCTATACCCCCACCGCCGCTGTTACGTACAGCGCCAAAATCGGCTCCTACCTTGCCCCTTTTGACAGGTTGTTGGCTCCCATACAATATGTTATACTCAGGTCAGATTCGTCACCATAATTCCCTATCTGCCACTTAGCCAGGGGTAGTAGAGAGCAAACCTGTGTCACACATCACACACAACCGCACGAGGCTCCGACCGAGCCGTTATGCATCCCGTTTCACCCCAAGATCTCTATCCAGCCTTTTAGGCCGGCTATCACTGATCGCCTTCGGGCTTCTGGCCCCCTTGCTGATCCTGGAAATCGGGGTGCGGCTGGTCAAGCTGGCGCCGTCCCCCGCTCCGAACCCAGCCATATGGGCCCCACACCCGCTATTTGGCTGGTGGCACATCCCTTACAGCGGCGGCATCTTTCATAGCGACTTTAATGAATTTGAGGCCGAAGTCCGCATCAATGCCCGGGGACTACGCGACCGGGAAATCGGCTACGATAACCCAAGCGGGGCTGTGCGGGTGCTCTCACTGGCAGACTCATTTGGCGAAGCCCTGCAAGTCGATCTAGAGGATACCTACCACAAGCGACTGGAAGATCTGCTGGCAACGTCGCTGGCCAAACCAGTCGAGGTGCTCAATGCAGGTGTGGGTGGCTGGGGGACAGACCAGGAAGCCATTTTCTACGTGGCCGAAGGCTTTCGCTACAATCCAGACCTGGTTCTGCTGGCCTTTTTTATTCGCAACGACGCCATCAATAGCTACGGTCCCCTGGAAATCGCCCGCAACGGGGGGACCCAGCAAAAACAATTCTTCACTCTCTCACCTACTGGCGAGTTGATTCCCCCACCACTGGAATCAGAAACCAGATTGCAGGCCGAGCCTCAAGACTCACAGGGAGTGGCTAACTCGCATTCCCTAACTCAGCCTGAGCCTGGCACAGGCAGTGTCCTTCATAGCGGTGGGGCGCCGCTCTTGCCCCTGTCTGACGGCCTGTGGCGCACGTCTGCCCTGTATCGTTTTCTGACCCCCTACCTGCGCAATGTACCGGCACTGGTAGAATACCTGGGGCCAAGCGGTATTTTGGGCGGCGAAGGGGTGGTCCGAGCCAGCCATCCGGCTACGCCCATCCCCTTCCTTGTCTATCAATCACCTCCCGAGCAGCCATTTGAAGAGGCTTGGGCTTTGAGCGAGGCAATCATTGCTCGACTGCGCCAAGAGGTAGAAAAACGGGATGCCAGGTTGGGGGTGGTCATCATTGGCGCCCCCGAGCAAATCTATCCTGATGAGTGGGAACAAGTCCTGGCCGGCAACCCGGCCATGCGAGCCTCAACTTGGGATTTGGAGGCACCCAACCGCCGCCTGACCGGATTCCTGGCCAGTCAAGACATCCCCTTTCTGGACTTGCTGCCCATCTTTCGTCAAGCCGCTAGCCAGCCAAATGCACCACCCCTCCATTTTCGCCACGATCAGCACTGGACTGTGGCAGGTCATCAGCTGGCCGCCGAGGCGATCCACGATTTCTTGATGAGTCAGCTGAGGGAAGAGTTGGAGTGAACTAACACCGCAAGGGATGCACCGTACAGGAGACAATATGGCAACGCTTATCGGCAGATATGTCACCCACCAAGCAGGATCCCCTACTCTGCAAGTGTCGGGCATCACAGTGCGTTATAACAGCACCTTGGCCCTCGACGATGTGTCGTTTCAGCTAGCCCAAGGCGAGCGAGTGGCCGTGGTCGGGCCTAACGGAGCAGGCAAGAGCACGCTGTTTAAGGTCATCGCTGGCGTGCTACATCCCACCAAAGGGGATGTAAAGGTGTACGGGCATGGGCCTGGCGGGCATATTTGTATCGCCTATGTGCCTCAACGCAGCCAGGTGGATTGGAGCTTCCCGGTGAACGTGGTTGACGTGGTGATGATGGGTCGTATCGGCAAGCTGGGATTGCTGCGCTGGCCAGGGCGGCGTGACTGGGATTACGTGCGCCAGTGCCTGGCTGTGGTCGGCATGGAACACCTGGCCAGCCGGCAAATCGGAGAGCTATCGGGCGGCCAGCAACAGCGAGTGTTCATTGCTCGTGCTCTGGCTCAAGAAGCAGAGCTGATGCTCATGGACGAACCATTGACGGGCCTGGATGTGACCTCCCAGGAAGGCATATTTCGCATCATGGAAGAGTTGCGCCGACGGAACGTGACGGTGATGGTTGCCACCCACGACTTAAACCTGGCCGCAGAACACTTCGATCGCTTGATGTTGCTCAATCACCAACTGGTGGGATTTGGGCATCCGGACGAGGTTTTCACCTCAGAGCGACTGATGCAGGCCTATGGAGGGCACATGCGCTTGATCCAAACCAGTGAAGGCCAGATGGCGCTGAGCGATACATGCTGTGGAAAGGGGCATCACCCGCAATGAACAGCTTACTGCACTGGGTTCTTGATCCACTCGCCTATCCCTTCATGGTGCGTGGAATGCTCGCAGCGGTCACGGTAGGCATCGTGTGTGCCACCGTCGGTACCTACGTTGTGCTACGTGGCATGGCCTTCTTTGGCGATGCGTTAGCTCACGCCTTGTTGCCTGGTGTGGCGGTGGGCTATCTGATCGGCGGTGGGGCACAAAGGCCCCTTTTCTGGTGGGGGATGCTGACTGCAGTTTTGACCTCCATCGGCATTGGATTCCTTACCAGGGGTAAGCGGATCAAGGAAGACACCGCCATCGGCGTCTTCTTCGCCGGGATGTTTGCGCTGGGAATTGCCTTGATCTCAACAGTACACAATTATACAGTCGACTTGACCCACTTCTTGTTCGGCAACGTACTGGGCGTGTCCCAGGCCGATCTGTGGTTGACGGCTATTTTCGGCGGGTTAATCATCCTAATCGTATTGGCTTTCTACAAAGAATTCCTGGTTCTCTCGTTTGATCCAATCCTGGCCTCCACATTGCGCCTGCCGCACGGGCTGTTGCACTATCTGTTGCTGGCCCTAATCGCTATTGCCATCGTGGTTTCTCTTCAAACGGTAGGCGTCGCTCTGATGGTGGCTATGCTGGTGACGCCCGCCGCCACGGCTTATCTTCTCACCCGACGGCTGCCGGTTATGATGCTGATCGGCGCGGCTGCGGGCGCCATCTCAGCGGTGGGTGGCTTATACCTTTCATACTATGTGAATGTTGCGTCAGGTGCTGCGATCGTGTTGGTTTGCACCTTTCTCTTCATTCTGGCCTTTCTGTTTGCCCCTTCAAGAGGACTGTTCCGGAGCTTTACCCAGAGGAGAAGAGCATGAGCAACCCAATGCTCTTTGATGAAGCAAAGATCCATGTAAAAGCAGGCGACGGTGGCAACGGTATTATTGCCTTTCGCCGAGAGAAATACGTTCCTCGAGGAGGACCGGCTGGGGGTAGTGGCGGTGACGGGGGCGATGTGGCCTTGGAAGTGAATCCTCACCTGAACACTTTGATCCACTTTCAGAAACAGGTCCATTTCAAGGCTATGCGTGGCACGCATGGTAGAGGAAAGAACCAGACCGGTGCCCGGGGAGATGATACGATCGTCTGGGTGCCTGCCGGCACCGTGGTACGCGATGCCGACACCGGCGCATTGCTAGCGGATCTGACTGAGCCTGGGCAGCGCATCATCGTCGCCCAAGGAGGAAAAGGCGGTCGAGGCAACGCCAGCTTTGCCTCCTCCACTCACCAAACCCCGCGCCTGGCCGAGCGAGGCGCGCCTGGGGAAGAACGCTGGCTACGGCTGGAGCTCAAACTGCTGGCCGACGTGGGCCTGATTGGCATGCCTAATGCCGGAAAGAGCACGCTTCTGGCAGCCGTCAGTGCAGCCCGGCCCAAGATTGCCGACTATCCCTTCACCACTCTCCAGCCCAGCTTAGGTGTGGTGACTGTGGGTGATGAGTACGACTTTGTGATGGCCGACCTGCCCGGTCTCATCGAGGGGGCCCACGCCGGGGCAGGACTGGGTCACCAGTTCTTGCGCCATGTTGAGCGAACCCGCCTGCTCCTTCACCTGCTAGACGGCGCCGCTGACGATCCGTTGCGCCACTTCGAGCAGATTAACCAGGAACTCCGTCTCTTCAATCCGGCCTTAGCCAGCCGGCCTCAAATTGTAGTGCTCAACAAATTGGATTTGCCTCAGGCGCGGGCAACCTGGCCCCAAGTGCAGGCCGCCATCCAGGCCCGCGGGCTGCCCGCCAATGCAGTTTCCGCAGCAACCGGGGAACGAACTTGGGAGTTGATGGCTCAGGTGGGGCACATGCTATCCAGCCTACCCAGGCCAAAGCCCATTATTGAGGAAATCCCCACCTTCCGGCTGGAAGAGAGTCCCGAGTTCACCATCGAGCGAGAGCGCGACGGTTGGCGAGTCCGTGGTGAGCGCGTTGAGCTATTGGCAGCCCAGACGATGTGGGAATACCATGACGCGGTGCAACGAGCGGGACGATTGCTGGAAGCTATGGGGATAGTCGACGCTTTGCGCCAGGCCGGTGTGCAGCCAGATGATACAGTCTACATCGGTGACGTGGAACTGGAATGGGTGTGGTAGGGGGCCTTTACGTACCGAAGTTCACAATTCGTCTCAGGACTTCCAGGGTGCTCTGGTTGACCGCCAGCTCTTCCAATTCTTCAGCTGCAACCCAGCGGGCCTCGCGGGCGTCATCGCCGGCCCGCAATGCACCGCTCACGTAATCGGCCATCAAGTCTACAATCACATAGTGAAATCGAACCCGCCCGTCATCATCACGCAGAATGACGTCGAACGTATGAACTGAGTCTCCGGCACATATGCTTAGCCCGGTCTCCTCCATGATTTCCCGCTCGGCTGCCTCTTGTAACGTTTCCCCTAATTTCACGCGCCCGCCAGGGATAGCCCAAAGCCCTTCACTCGGTGACTGACCACGCCGGACCAGAAGAACCCGCTCCCCTCTCACCACAATCGCGCCCACCGCCACCTGAGGCGAATCAGGATACTCACGTTCAGGCATAGAAACCGTCCTCTGCATCTTTCACTGGGGGTGATACTGGTTTGCCAGGTCCACAGCGCCACCACGAAGGATTGCCACGGACGAGTGATGAAACTAAACGTGGATGATGCTCAAGATGTGGAATGTCCAACGTTTACAAACGGCCGAACGCAAGTCCGCCCCAAGCTCAAAGGAGTTGCCCCAGGAGACTATCCCTGGCAACTCCCGTCTGGCAGATCTGGGGTCTTCATATGTTACAACAATCGGACTAAGGAGAACCTTATGAAACGCGGTGGGGGCTGCCCGAGAGAATACCCTCCCGGTCCTTGAATGGCTCACCGATCTTGATCCCGCCCTGTCCGATGGAATAACCACGAATCTCGCTGGCGTGGGCGCTGCCTCGCATCTTAAGAATTGCGATCGCTCGTTGCATAGCGCTATCCACCTCTACGTAGCGCATAAGCAAGATAGCATCGACCACGAACGGCAGCGAACCCGACTGGCGGTATTGCGCTCCTAGAAGTCGAGTGGCTTCATCGAGAAGCAGGCTGGTCATTCCTTCACGCTTGAGCGCATTTACCAACGTGTTGAAAATGTGGCGCAATTCGACAGGATCTGTGGCAAAACGAAGGAAGTGGGCCATACTGTCTATCACCACACGACGTGGAGCCAGGTTACGAACTGTTTCACTCAAGGGGCTGTCAGGGGATTGCAGGCTTTTCACCAGGACTTCTGGTGAGGTAAAAAGCATACGCAGCTTACCTTCAGCTTCTAAAGCTCGCAGGTCCCAGCCCATAGCCTTTGCATCTCGTATTAAGGTGGCCGGGAACTCCTCGAAAGTCACCAGCAGGCCGGGCTGGCCAAGTTGTGCGCCATTGACCAGATATTGCATGCCTAGCGTTGTTTTTCCCACACCAGGTGCGCCACTCACGAGAACCGCCGACGTCTCCAGCAGCCCTCCTCCCAGCATGGAGTCCAGGCCAGGGATGCCAGTAGGTATTCGTTGTCGTTTTGCAACGGATGTCATCAGTTAATCTACCTCGCT
Organism: Anaerolineales bacterium; assembly: GCA_020343875.1. Taxonomy (GTDB): domain Bacteria; phylum Chloroflexota; class Anaerolineae; order 4572-78; family NAK82. The sequence goes on from CP070811.1 coordinate 3,511,142, forward strand.
ATCAAACCAAACTATTGAACCATGCCAGGGTCGTTAACCCTCGCATGGTTCAAACACGGAGCTGGATAAAAGGTTAATACAGTCGGCGCCAGGTAATCTTATAGATCTGAACGGCACTGCTGATCTCGCAAACGTCTTCGTCATCGGATTGCCAGGTCACCAGCTTGCCGGCCCGCTGCCCGTCCTGGAGGGGGGCCACGAACCAAGTGCGTGCCTTGCCGGGTTCGTTGTCCCAGGCTGCAAGGCCATTGGGGTTAGTGGTGATCACAAAACGGCTCCCCGACACGTTAAGTTCCCCAACTTCAAACTGAATTCCATTTTGGCCCACACCATCAGAGCTGATGGCCTCGATGAGCACCCGAACCACCTCGCAGTTGTTCTCAGTCTCCACCGTATCCACTACCCAAGGCAGGGGAGTTGGGCTGGGTACTGGCGTAAAGGTACGGGTGGGCAATGGCGTGTTGGTAGGAGTCGGCGTGCGAGAAGGAACGGGAGTAGGTGTAACCGTGAACGTCGAAGTAGGCGTGGGGGTGCGCGTTTCGGTCGGCGTTCCGGTAGGAGCGGGTGTATTAGAGGGTGTGACCGTCCATGTGGGTGGGTAAGCAGGCGTCTCGGTGAACCTGGGAGCCAGCGGCCGCTCTGGCTCACCCGGCCCCGTTAGGCCCAGCACCAGCGGCTCATCCGCGCTATACGTGGTGTAGATGACGCCGTAGAAGAGCACTGTCAGCACTATCAGCACCAAGACTGCGAAGAGAAGGACACTCTCCATTCGGTCGCTTAGCATCGAAACGCCTCCTTTTTGGATGGCAACCGGCCAACGCCTGATAGCCGATCAAGCCGGCTATTGATCCCAAGGGTCAGCTATTTGCCGTTCGCACCTGCCATCAGTCGCGATGAGTAGCTGCCAAAAAGCCAGCATCGTCCACCAGCACCAATGAGTCGACACCGTTATAGGGAAGCACCACAACGCGCATCTTCTCGCCTGGCCTCACCTCCACCAACCGCTCCGCAGCTTGATACAGCTGAGTAATTCGCTGTTCGGCTGGATAATTTGGATAACGACCCAATGTACCGGCCAAAATCTCTCGCCTGAGAATCTCTTCAGCCGCCAGATCGATTTGCTCAGCATCAGGCATAGCCACGATTAGGTCGGCGTAAAGCGCAAAAAGCAATTCATAAGACTTGGTCAGGTCAGCACGAATAGCTTCAGCCTCGGCTTCCCACTCCGGAACCAAGCTGATACCATAACCCAGGCGCGCCACACGATGCTTAACCGCCAACCAATTGATACGCGCCTGGATGATGCTGATTTGCACCGAAAGTTGCGAGGTCGCCGCAAGCTGCGAATCAAAATAGGGCAGTTTGGCCTGATCTTCGGCCACCAGCGCCCCTCCCAGCGCGGTCACAAGCTCTGGCGGCACGCGGCCTCCATGCTCGACCAGCTCACTGGCCAGCACCTGGGCTGCCTCCCACCGCCTTGCTTCTGACTGTTGCACTTCCAACGACATCAGAGGGGGTTCGGCCACCGGTAGAACAGGCGGTGACTCGACCACCGTGACTACCGGGAAGGCCTCGGCGCTCCGTTCAAGGCTAACCCGGGCTCGCTCCCGATCATCGATGACTTGGTAGCCTTGGTGCAGGCGCTGAAAGACATTACGCCGGGTTGCCGCCTGTAAATACGGGCTGACCGTCGCTACGTTGTACGCTTGGTCAAAATAGAGTTGGGCTAGCCCAAACTGTCCCAGATCAGCCAGCCCTTCTCCGGCCAGAACAAATGTTTCTGCCCGGACTGTATCGGGCAGATCAGGGCTGAGCGTGGCAATCGTACCCGCCAACCGATAGCAGGCGACAGCATATTCAGGCCGATTGTCGTTGCGATAACGATTGGCCAGCAGCAAAAAATCGCCAGCACTCTCCCGGTCTCCAATGGATGGGCTGAAGACCAACACACTAAAAGCCGTATCCGCCCGCGCCTGGTTCAGAGCCCTGGCGCTCAAGTCGCCATCCGGCACACCACCTAACCCAGCCAAGGCTAGTGCAGGGTCTATCAGGTCAGCATTCACCAACGTCAGGGGGTCTTGCCACTCAGGTACATCGAACGGCTGCTCACGCAGCAAAAAGAATACCCCCAACGACACAGCGCCCACCAGCACCAACAATCCGATTACAATAGCTAAGACGATCAGTCCCCAGCTTCTCGAAGGAGACCCACCGGCACCTGAAGCCAGGTGGCCCGAACTGGCGGCACCCCCGGAGAATATTTTCGGCTGGCTAGGCATCACTCGCATTGCGACTCTGCTTTACCTGGGCTAAGTATATCATAAATAACAAGTTATGTCCATATAGGTTTACATATCAATGTATTGATCAATGACCGCATTTTCCCACTGCTCAAACAGCCAATTCTCAAAGGCCTTTTGTCGGACATAGAGGAGCATCTCAGGGGTAAGAGGTCTGTTCATCTCGCGTGCTTCTACTTTGATGATGTAGTATCCCTGTTCACTCTCCAACACATCACTCACCTCCCCTGGGTTCATAGCAAAGGCTGCTTCTACAACCGCTGGCGGCATCAAAGGCACACCGCGAGGAAACCAGCCCAAGTCGCCACCGTTGGGAGCTGTGCTGACATCTTCGGAAGCTTGTTGAGCCAGGGCTGCGAAGTTGGCGCCGCTCCTCAGCTCATCCAGCAATGCCTGCGCATTGTCCAATTCAGATGTGCGAATGTGCCGGGCATGTACCTGCTCGGCAGTCGTAGGCACCAAGGCGGTGACATGTTCAATCATCTTGCTGGCCAGCAATTGGGAGCGCTGTGTATCCCGAAACTCCTGCATAGTCATATCATTTTCAGCCAGCCATTGATCAAAGGATTGCTGGCCCTGCCCCAGAGTGATGCTCTCTTGCACCGTTGCTTCCAACTCGTCGTCCGTCACCACAATCCCCGCAGCGGATGCAGCCTGCTCTATGATGGCCTGCTCAACAAGGCCGTTGAGAACATTCTGTCGAACCTGGGCCAGTTGGGCCTGACCCGCCTCGCCTTCCAAGATTAGGCCCTGGTCCCTAAGGGCCTGTTCTGTCTGTACAACGTGCTGCTGATACACATCCAGGAAGATAGGCTGCCCGTTGACCCGCGCCGCCAGAGGGCGACCATCCTGACTCGAGCCCCCATCAGCCTCAGAAGTAGCCGCGGGGGAGGAGACATCTGTGCCGACAGGAGCCTGGACAGGTGATGCAAGAGGGGCCGATTCAGTAACCGGCGATATTGACCGCGAGGTTCCACAGCCGGCCGACAGGAGGATCAAGACCAAGCCGAGGCCCAATACGAGCCCGCGTTCAGTCCACACCCATGGCATACAGGTTCGTCGATAGCCGGGCTCTATGTTAGGCGGCGGCCGACGAAGGGCCGCTGTAGATCTAGCAATAACTGGCATTAACGTACACCTCTACGCCGATGTTATACCGGATCCGCGTAAGTATACCGCTTTCCACCCAAGAATAATTGACAATAATTCAGCAATGGGAGCATTATACACCGGAGAGCTGGTTTCGTGCAACTGGTCACCAGTATATGACCTACTCAGGCACATACAAAGGCAAAGCCCCGCCGGGTAGCGGGGCTTCAGATAAAAGGAGATCATCGCCTGATATATAAATTGTACCTAGAGATTAGCCACGATATTGCTGAACACATTACCGACAACCGGACCCAGGAGCAACAGGATGGCGATGACCACGATGGCCACGAGCACTAGGATCAATGCGTACTCTACCAGGCCCTGACCCTTCTCACGCGGAAGGAACAACATTTTTGCGTTACCTCCTTTCTTGCAGAAGTCACAAGGCTACCAAAATATCCGTTACCTGCCTGTGCATTCTTATTCTATCATCTAATTTTGCACCAAACCATAGGGCATTGGTACCAATGTCGGGAAATTTTCGTTATCTTTACGCAATTGTTAGACTCTCTCATATATGTTCCCCTACATTTCCTGATTGGCAATTTAGTCCTAAATGGATATAATTGGAGCCATGGGTAGAATATACTTGGGAGCGGGACCATCATGACCCTACCACCCAACGGCGTGGACGAAGAAATCAACAATCTCACCCAGCAGAATCAAATGCTAAGGCGTCGTATCGACGCATTGGAGCGCAATCAGCGAGAACTGGAAAATCGCATCTTGCAACTGCGCACTCTATACGAAATTGGGACCGAAACAGCTTCCATGTTCGAACCCGCAAAGATCCTCCAGGTAATTCTATCGCGGGTAATGGGCGCCTTCGATGCCACCACTGGCCTAGCATTGACGGTCAGCGAAACTGACAACGAATGGAGCATCACCCTCCAACAAGGATATACTCAACGAGAATGGACAGCGGTCTCCACCAAGTTCGTGCCCCAAACCTTGCAAGAGCTATACTATAGTTGGTCCACAGAGCGCTCCCCCTCGGCCCCGCGCTGGTTAGTGCTGTCTGAAGCCGAGGGAGAATCGCCCTTTGTCGACTGGATTAGACAGCTTGACATTCGTATATGGTTGCCATTTACAGTGAATCACCTGTTGATTGGGGGTGTCGGGCTGGGTCGCCGTATGGGGCAGAATGACTTTTCCAGTGGCGATCTGATGCTTTTGTCAGGCATTATAGACAACTCGGTAGAGCGTATTAAAAGCGCGCGCCTATTGGACACGCTGCTCCACGAGCAGCAAGAACTCTATCGCACGCGAGGCATCTTTGAGCAATTCATGGCCCCTCAGGTAGTAGATCAGTTACTTGACGGGCAACTGAAGCTCAGCATGGAAGGCCATCGCCGAGAAGTGACGGTCCTAGTGGCCGATCTACGCCGTTCCACCGAATTGGTGTTACGGCTCGAGACGGAGGAGATGGTCCGCCTGCTTAACGACTATTTCGGGGAGATTACCAACATCGTTTTCAGCTATGAGGGAATGGTGGATAAGTTCTTGGGTGATGGAGTGATGGCAGTCTTTGGCGCACCGATCGCCCATAGGGAAGGTGAATTGGACGATGCAACTCGGGCGGTCCAAGCAGCCCTAGAAATGCAGAACGTGCTCAAAGGCTTGCTCAACTCTTGGGAAAAGCGGCTGGGGCATACGCTTGAAACCGGCCTGGGCATAGGCGTGTGCACAGGCACAGCCGTAGTAGGCAATGTCGGTTCAGTCAAGCGCGTCGAGCATACAGTCATCGGGCCGGTGGTCTACCTGGCCTCTCGTCTGTCAAAACTTGCAACCAGTGGTCAGACTCTCATAGATGAGGAGACTTATCGCTGCATGAGCCTGCCGATTGGGGCAGAGCCTCTCAAACCAGTCGCGGTCAAAGGCTTCTCTCGGTCAGTTCCCGTTTACAAATTGACGGGCGGGTTAGATTAAACCCTCACCACTTGCGAAGATTCCTCTGCATTCACTCCGGCGGCTCGAGCGGGATCTCGTCAGGCCATTTGGCATCAAGTTCTGCGACGACCGCCTTGGCCACCTCAGCGGCGCTCCCCTCTCGCTCCTCTGCTGCACCCCACCGAAACATCGAGGTATAGGCCGATGTACTGGTATCGCCATCTTTCGTAGCCAGCCGATCGATGGCCTCCTGAAACCGATGCGGCAAGTTCTCTCTCACAGTACCATCCAGGTCTGTAGCCTTGACACCCAGCGGAATATATCTCCAGTAGAGGATCTGATATTGCGCCATAAATCTCCTATCCTCCTCGACGGTTCTGAACAGTTTCCCGCTTCAGTAACCCACACCACCGCGAATGACAACTGATTCGCAAGGTACTTTCAACCCATATTCTACTCAAATGGCTTGTTTGCACAAGCTGACCGCGGAAGCAAAGTGCCAGACTCAGTGACGAAAGTGTCTAGTGCCAGTGAAGACCATCGCCAGACCCAGGCGGTCAGCGGTATCGATAACCGCCTCGTCACGAATGGAGCCCCCAGGCTGCACAACAGCCTTCACCCCGGCTTCGGCAGCCACCTCTACGCCATCCGGGAAAGGAAAGAACGCGTCAGAGGCCATCACTGCGTCGCGGGCCTGCTCACCCGCCTTGGCCACGGCCAACTTCACAGCATCTACGCGACTGGGCAGCCCCCCGCCGATGCCAACCGTAGCACTGCCACGGGCCAGAACGATTGCATTGCTTCTCACATGCTGACAGGATCGCCACGCAAAGCGAAGCGCGCCCAAATCTTCACCAGTCGGCTGGCGTTGGGTAACGACACGCCACTCGCTGTCAGGTGGATCGCCCTGGTCCACCGACTGTACCAACACGCCCCCCATGACCGAGCGCAGCTGCCACATGTCACGAAACGGCTTAGGAGCAGCGACCAGCCGGCAATTAGCTTTATCCCGCGAGAAGCACTCCAGCGCCCCTTCATCAAAACCTGGTGCGGCAATCGCCTCCACGAATAGCTCGTGCATCTCCTTGGCAGTTGCGCAGTCAATCGTTCGATTGGAGGCGATTACGCCACCAAAGGCGCTGACCGGATCCGATGCCAACGCAGCTGGGAATGCAGCCGCCAGGCGCTCAGCAGAGGCGATGCCACAGGGCGACAAATGTTTGACAATGACAATGGTCGGCTCCTCGAAGCTAAGGGCCGTACACCAGGCTGCATCCAGGTCAAGCAGGTTGTTAAAACTGAGCGGTTTGCCCTGCAGCAACTTTCCCCCCAGAGGGCCAACGCCCTGCTGAGCGTATAGTCCAGACACCTGGTGCGGATTCTCACCGTAGCGCATCTCTTGCGCCAGAGGCAAGGAGAGACTTAAAGTATTGGCAAGTTGAGGGCCCGAGACCTCAGTTTGGGTTGAGCGAAGATAGGCCTCGATCGCAATATCATAATCGCGAGTGTGGGCGAAGGCTTTAACAGCAAATTGGCGGCGCGCTTCAGGCGAAACCACCCCGTGCGCTCGCAGCTCATTCAGCACCGCCTCGTAGTCGTCAGGGCTGCAGATCGCCGTCACTCTTTGAAAATTCTTGGCCGCAGCACGCAACAGAGTGACACCCCCGATATCAATCTGCTCAACCGCCTCCACCAGAGACACATCCAAGCCTGCTATGGTCTCCCTAAACGGGTACAAATTGCAGGCCACCAGATCAATGGGATGGATACCGTGCATGGCCAACTCAGACATATCAGCGTCAGTGGTACGGGCCAGGATGCCAGCATGGATGGTGGGGTGCAGTGTCTTGACCCGCCCTCCCAGCATCTCTGGCGCACCCGTCACATCGGTCACGTCGGCGACCGTCAGGCCAGCCTCACGCAGCACAAGCGCGGTGCCGCCACTGGCAACCAGACTCCAACCCAGCTTATATAAAGCCTGGGCGAAGTCAGCCACTCCAGTTTTATCCGAGACGCTTAGCAGGGCTGTGGGCATAAGCAGGCTCTTCTTTCAATCACTCCTCGCTCCGCATATGGGGGAAGAGAATTACCTCCCGGATAGATGTCTGGTCAGTCAGCAGCATCGTGAGCCGGTCTACCCCGACGCCCAGACCGCCAGTGGGAGGCATCCCATGCATAAGGGCCAATACGTAATCCTCGTCCATCGGATGAGCCTCTTCATCACCGGCTTTTGCGCCGACCCCTTGCTGCTCAAATCGCTCACGTTGTCCAATTGGATCATTCAGCTCAGAGTACGCATTGCCCGTTTCCAGACCACCAATGAATATTTCGAAGCGCTCCACAGTCTGAGGGTCGTCAGGCAAGGCCTTTGCTAAAGGAGAGATGTCAATTGGATAATCCTTGATGAATGTCGGTTGAATGAGGGTCGGCTCCACGATTTCACCCAGCAATTCATCAATCAACTTGCCCCACGTGGGCTGAGGACTCATGCCCAGGCCACGTCGTTGGACCTCAGTCCATAGAGCATCGAGAGTAGGAAAGTCCATATAATCAATCTCTGCTAACTCCCGTATGGCATCCCGCAGCGACCAACGCCGCCAGGGAGGGGTCACGTCAATCTGATGTCCCTGAAAAGTAAACTGCATGCTACCTAATGCCTGCTCAGCAATGAAAGCGACCATGTGTTCAGTCAGCCACATCATATCATTGTAGTCGGCGTAGGCCCAATAGCACTCCATTTGAGTGAATTCTGGGTTGTGCTTGGTACTGACTCCTTCGTTTCGGAAGTCTTTGCAGATCTCGTAGACTTTGTCCAATCCGCCCACGATCAGCCGTTTGAGGTACAGCTCGTCAGAGATACGCAGATAAAGGGTCATGTCAAGGGCATTGTGGTGCGTAGTGAAAGGCCGGGCCATGGCCCCACCGTAAATAGGCTGCAAGGTAGGAGTCTCTACCTCCAGAAAGCCCTGTTCGTCCAGGAACCTCCGCATCGCGCTCACAATGCGCGTTCGGGTAATAAAGATACGCCGCACATCTTCATTCGCAATCAGGTCTAGATAGCGCCGGCGGTAGCGGGTTTCGACATCTTTCAAACCATGCCACTTTTCGGGTAGGGGGTGGAGCGCCTTGGCCAAGATCTGATACGACCGGACATACACGGTCACCTCGCCGGTGCGAGTGCGAAAGAGGTGGCCCTCGATGCCGATGAAGTCACCCAAGTCAAAATCACGTTTGAAGATTTCGAAAGCAGATTCGCCAAGAACATCCTGCTTCAGATACACCTGGATACGTCCGCTACCATCCTCAACGTGCGCAAAAGCACTCTTGCCCATCACTCGAATGGCGCGCAGCCGGCCTACTACCTGAACAGTTGGGGGTTCGCCGCCAGCGGCTTCTGTCTCCTCAAAAGCAGCCAGGGCTTCGGCCGCCGTATGGCTGCGGCCAGCACGAGCTGGATAGGGCTCCGTCCCCTGCTCGCGCAAGCGCTGCAATTTGAGCATTCGTTGCTGAACTTGGTCTCCAAAGTCTTCAAGCATCATCTTGCCTTTATCAGAGAACAGGGGCTTAGGGGCATCCGGGAAGGCCAGACGCCTCTTACTGCTCCTTAAAACTTACCGCTTGATTGCTAATTGCCTTAGTTCGAGCATTCCTTGCATGTCAGCATGTCATTTCGAGTGCCGAAAAATCCCTGAAGACTTGTTTTGCAGGCATTGTTATGAGAGATTTCTTGTGGCTACCCTTCTCGAAATCACATGACTTGAGTAATTATCGAACTGAGGTTAATTGATGCTGAGGATGGTGAAGCGAATCTCACCAGCGGGGGCTTGATACGAAACAGCGTCGCCAACGCGCCGTCCCATCAACGCGCGCCCAATGGGCGACTCGTTAGAGACACGGCCGTCCAGTGGGTCTGCTTCGGCCGAGCCAACAATGTGATAAACCTCAGACTCCTCTTGGCCCTCTTCCAAAACAACAACCCGTGAACCTAGACACACTTCCTCGGAGGAACCGTCGTTTTCTATAATGGCGGCATTTCCAATCATTGCACGCAACGTCATAATGCGCCCTTCTACAAAAGCCTGTTCGTGCTTAGCATCGTCATATTCAGCATTTTCGCTGATGTCACCTTCTTCTTTGGCTGACCGAATGCGCGCAGCTACCTGAGATCGCCGTTCGGTCTCCAGGTAATGCAGTTCTTCTTCCAGTTTTCTCAAGCCATGTTCAGTCAAAAATACAGGTTTGTCCACCATTATAGGAACCTCACAAGATTAAAGAGTATCCCTCGCCCCAGATGGACGAGGGAACTCGACAAACAAAAATGAGACCGGCCATGAATGTCTCACGACCCTGATTATACCTTACTTTTCGGAATTTGTAAAGCACAGCCACTTGTTCAAACCTTAAAGTCTGCCCCATATACCAGCCTCCCATCCTCATAGGCCATAATGCAGCCAAGGCCTGGCCAAGGTTGCGCCCTCATTCGGTGTGACTATCTTGACAGTCTCACTGCCCACAAGCATAATAACGACCTATGCAAAGAATGACAATTGGCTTAGGGTTTGTACTTCTTTTCAGCATAACGATGTCTTCGGGGTGCCAACGCAACGCGCCCCCTAAGGCTACTTACCCGCCGACTCATATTCGTGTCGCTCAGACCATCGCTCCAAGTCCTTCAACCATCCCGTCCAGGCCAAACAGCCCCACACCAAAACCCACTCTCACACCTACCTTCACCCTGACACTGACGCCCACTCCCACCGTCCCTCCTGCGCCTACGCCCACGCCGACACCCACGCCCGTTCCCAGCGTCCGCCTGGCCGCTGCGCAGCAAGCCTTTGCATGGGGCGACTACCCCCGGGCTCGTGACGAGTTTGAGGCTCTGCTGGCAGACCCTGCTGCTGATGAAGCGGAAGCCCGCCTGGCCACTTATTGGGTAGGACGCAGCGCTTTGGAAGCAGGCGACCATCGGGCCGCCCTGATTGCCCTGCAAGATTTCGCCCTGACTTACCCCGCTGATCCTCAGCTAGCAGCGGTCCATTTCTTGATGGCGCGAGCCTACGAGGAGCTCGAAGACTGGCAGCGGACCATCGGCGCTTACCAGGCCTATTTTGATACCGGTGACGAGGTTCTGGCGATCTACGCTTACCGAGGTATGGGCGAGGCCGCCATGCTGGCTCTTGACTACGAGCGGGCTGCTCAAGCCTTCGCTGACGGACTACGTGTCGCCCCCGACAGCGGCTGGGTGGTTCAAATGCGTGAAAGTATAGCTCAGAGCAAACTGGCCCAAGGGGACCCCTTATCAGCTATCGAGCAGTACGACGCCATTTTGAACATCGCCCGGGTGGGCACCTACCGGGCTGAGATTCTCTACTTGGCGGGGCAGACGTTGATGGCAGCCGGCGACTTGGAAGCTGCCTACGACCGTTACGCTCAGGCCGTGAATCGCTATCCTAGAGCCTACCACAGTTATCTGGCCTTGATTGAAATGGTTGAAGCAAATGTGCCAGTCGACGACTATCAACGTGGATTGGTGGACTATTATGCCAAGGCCTACCAGCCGGCGATCGAAGCCTTTACCCGCCACATCGAGGCCAATCCTGAATCCTATAGAGAGGATGCTAGGTGGTACTTAGCCCTCTCGCTAAAAGGGAACGGCAACCTTTCGCAGTCCATTCAGCAATTCAATGAATTCATCCAAGCTCATCCCCAGAATGAACATATTGCCGGGGCTTGGCTGGAAATTGCGGAGGCTTACGCTTGGCGCGATGAGATACCCCAAGCTCTCGAAACCTACCGGGTCTTTGCTGAGAAAGACCCTAGCTCGGAGCTGGCGGCAACTGCCTTGTGGGAAGCCGCTGAGCTCGAATTGACCAGCGGCAATCTGCAAAAAGCAGCCCTGAGCTTCCGAGACTTGGTTGCCCGCTACCCGGAGGACGAAAGCGCACCCGAAGCCCTCTTCAAGGCCGCTCTCCTGGACTACCGTCGCGCCGACCTTGAAGCTGCCCAGAATGGCTGGCAGAAGCTCAGCCAAAGCTATCCTGACAGCCAAGCGAGTTCGGCCGCCCGCTTTTGGTTGGGCAAAGCCTGGTTGGCTTTGGAGGACCCCGATCAGGCGCAGGCTGCCTTTGAAACAGCTCAACGCTGGGCGCCAACTTCCTACTACGGTCTGCGGGCAACAAAGATGCTGGATGGAGCATCGGACCCCGCTACGGGCGCTGCCTCCCTCTACTCTGCCGACCCAGAGGGCGAGCAAGCACTGGCCGAAGACTGGATAGCGAGTTGGCTGCCCCTGACCCATACGCTGGTCTTCTCCGCCCCGAACTCCGCCATTGTCCAGAGTCCCTCTTTTCAGCGAGGTGACGCGTTGCTGGCAGTCGGCCGCCGCGCCGATGCTCTGGAAGAGTTTGACATGATCAAAGATGAATGGTGGGACAATCCGCTGGCTATGTATCAACTGGCGCTTGCTTTTCGCGACCGAGGATTGTATCGCCTTTCTATCATCTGCGCTGAGCGTCTCACCTGGCTCTCACCAACTAACAGCCGGACCGAGGTCCCGCTGTACATCCAACGTCTCTCCTTTCCTGTCTACTATCAAGAACTGGTTATTGCCGAAGCTCAGGCCCAGGCGGTTAACCCCTTGCTTCTCTTCGCCCTTATCCGCCAGGAGAGTCTCTTTGAGCCTTCCATCACCTCCCCAGCCGATGCGCGCGGGTTGACCCAGGTAATCCCAGCCACAGGTGAGTGGATTGCTGGGCGGCTGGGATGGGCACATTTCGAAAATAACGAACTTTGGTCGCCTTATGTAAATATATATTTCGGTAGCTGGTACCTCAGTCTGCAGCTGTCAACCTTCCAGGGGGAGATCATCCCGGCGCTAGCAGCTTACAATGCCGGCCCCGGTCATATCCACAACTGGCTGTCCGACACGCCGGATGTTGATCTCTTCGTCGAGACCATACCCTTCGTCGAGACCCGTCGTTACGTTCGCAATGTCTATGAAAACTACGCTCACTACCGTCGCTTGTACCAGCCGGCACCGTAAGCGCTATAATCTGCAGCCCGGTCTCCAATCGCTCTCTCTATGGATCTGATAATCAGCTCCAGCCGAATTCAACTGTAGTGAAGCACACCCTTTCAATTAGGCTATTGCCTAAAGTCAGCCCTTTGTGCTATAATTCAGCCAATCCGATCACGTTTCTAAATCGAAACTGGTAGCATCTTCGGATAGCCTGCTCCTTGCCAGTTACATCCGGACACCAACTCGCCATCCGTTGTTTTACCAACAGGTTGGCGCAATCGCCTCTGGAATCGAAATCTATGCTGTATGGCATATTAACCACCCTGAGTACTCAGGCTGGCAGTTTAATCTACCATTTTGTCGTCCTGCTCGTCATCGAAGCGGGCCTGACGATTGCTTGGGGGCAGTGGCGGCGAACCAAAGATAATTGGCCAAACGTCGTAAATATCCAGGCCCGCACCCAGGTCATCGCCTTCGGCGGTATGATCGTGCTGCGTATATTTCTGGTGCTAGCGGCCATAATCGCCAGGCGATCCCCAGATATGGCGGTGGCCTGGATTCCCCCCTTGGAACGGATGGTCAACGTAGTCAGCTTGGGGTTGCTAGGCTGGGCCTTTGTGCCCGCGCTGCGCAACCGCCTCCCCCTTGGCATCGGCCTGCTGGGAGCCAACACGTTGATTGCAGGTGTCATGTATGTCATCCTCACCACGGTATGGAGTGGTCAGATTATCCCCGGAAGCATGCCGCCTCCTGATTACAACTTGTCAGGCCAGGAATGGCTTTGGGTTATCTGGCAAACTGTTGCAACCATCGCGGTCATCGTCGCCTTGGCCATAGATCCCGCTTCCGAGGCGCTGCGCAGAGAAGAGCTCAGCTTAACTGTAGCCGCCTTCATGGGATTGCTCATCAGTGATGCGTTGCACCTTCTGATGTTGATTGGAATCTTGCCACTCTACCCCGCTCCCAACGTACCTGCCTGGATGCGGCTGGGACAACTCGTCGCATATCCTCTGATGGTCCTCACCGTCTATCAAGGGGCAATTGCCAATCTCAGCAGCAAGAGCGAGCAGCTACAAGGCCTGAGCCAGACCTCATTGGAGCAGATCAGGGGACTTGTTAACTTGTTTGAGGCTTCGCGTAAGATCGGCCACTCCCTTGACTTGTCAGAAGTGTTGGAAGGCTCAGCGCAAAGCCTGGCTCGGGCCCTAAAAGCCGATCAATGTGCCATTGCACTCCTGGAAGATGAACAGGCCACCCAACTTCGAATGGTCGCTATATACAATCCAGCTCGCCAAGGTCGCGGCGAAGCGGTCGCCTTTCCTATTAACGAGCAACAAGCCGTCAAGCACGCGCTCCGCCGGGTGCGCCAGGTTCAAATCAACGAGCGGGACGACAACCTGCAACTACGCATCTTGTTTTCCCTGATGGGATCGGAAAAGACGGGACCGCTGATTATTCAACCCCTCGTTCGCCACGATACGGCTATAGGGGTATTAATCGTCGGTAACGGAAGCAGCGGGCGCCCCTTCTCCCCCAGCGAAGCCCAGCTGTGCCGGACCCTGGCCGACCAGGTAATAGTCGCCATCGAAAATGCCCGGACGCACCAGACGTTGGGCACCAAGGCTCAGCAGCTCGCCTGGACTCTCCGCAACCAGGAAATGGAAGCCAGCAAACAGCGGGCGGCTATGGAAGCCGAACTGAAAAAGAGCCGCGAGGAAGTAGCCCTGTTCGCGCAAAGGCTCTATGAGCAGGAGATGGCTGCCAAGAGTAATAAGAAGGCTCTGCAAGAGGCACACACCCGACTGGCAACCTTGGAAGAAGCTGTCAAAACCGGTCGGGCCGCCATCCAGCAAATGTCTCGCGAAAAGGATTCAAAGATCCAGAGTCTCTCAGCTAAGGCACAAGCCAGCGCTACCGAATTGGAGCAGCTGGAGGCTGAACGGGACGCCCTGATTGAAAAAGTCCGAGACCTGGAACACGAAGCTGCCGAGGCCGAACGCCTTGCCGAAGCACTGGCTCAAACCCGCGAGCGGACCCGCAAACTGGCGCGTGCCATCCGGCGCGCGCAGCGCAGCCCCGGAGGGCAGGTCCTTCCCCAGGCTTCCGGCCCTCAAACAGTGCTGGAAGACTTAACCTGCGGAGTCATCATCGGTGATCCCAACGGCAAAGTAAGCCGCGTGAACACTGCCGCCGCCCAAATGCTGGAGATTTCACCGGAAGCGCTGGCCAGCCAACCGCTGGACCAGGTGGCTCAGGATGAACGTTGGCAGAAAGCCATTGGGGAACTCATCGCCCATTCCGACGAAATGGTTATTACCACCCTGCAGGTGGGAAACCGGGTACTACGGGCTACTATTAGCCCTATGGCAGCCGCTCCCGATGGCGAACGCCAAGAAGGCAGCGTTGCTATTCTCTACGACATCACCGCCGAAGCCGAGAGCCAGCAGGCCCGCGACGAATTCGTGGCTTCTCTATCGCAAGAGTTGCGCACGCCAATGACGTCCATCACTGGCTACACTGACTTGCTGCTGGGCGAATCGGTGGGTCTCATCGGCGAAATGCAGCGTAAATTCCTGCAACGCATCAAGGCCAATATCGAACGCATGAGCAGCATGCTCAACGACCTCATCGGTGTCACGGCTATTGACGCGGGTCAATTAGAGATCCGGCCTACCACGGTGGACATGGCCGAGATTATCGAAGATACGATCATCGGCGCCAGGGCCCAGCTAGAAGAGAAGGAGCTCACTCTTGAGCTAGACCTGCCAGAGCAAATGCCGCCAGTGGAAGTCGACACCGATTGCGTGCACCAAATCATGGCCAATCTCCTGGGCAACGCAACCAAGTGTTCGCCGGTAGGATCTACTATCAAAGTGTCGGCCCTGGTCTATGACGAGGAAGCCGGCAACCCTGAAGAGACCCATTATCTAAAAGTCTCCCTCCAGGATTCTGGTGGGGGTATCGCCCCAGAGGATCAAGAGCGAGTCTTTGATCGATTCTACCGAGCCGAAAGTCCTCTTATCAACGGCCTGGGAGAAACCGGTGTCGGGCTGGCGATTGTCAAATCCCTGGTCGAAGCTCACGGAGGGCACGTCTGGGTTGAAAGCGAGATTGGCGTCGGCTCCACGTTCAGCTTTCTGTTGCCCATCAGCCAGCACTACGACGATCCCTGGCTGGAAGTGGATGTACCACCTCTGGATCTGAGCCCTGACCCACTTGACTAAACAAGGTTAGCACAATTATGGCTAACAGCTCGCCTGGCACCCATCATACAAACGGCCGACGGCCGGGCCAATCTCGCTGGCGGCCAATCTTGACAGGGGTGGTAGCCATTGGTGGTGTTGTGTTGACGCTGGTAGCAGCCATCTTGCTTTCACTACAGGACTTGCCGGTCCCCACCCAACCCCCGCTACCAACCCCCATCCTGATACAACCTTCACCCGGCACGCCACCACCGCCTGACACCCCCACACCCTGGCTGGTACCACCAACTTCCACACCCATCCCAACCAGCCCGCCTCCCCCTGTCGAGCCTACTGCCACGCCCCCAGCCGAGGCGACCCCTGCACCGCCTACATCTACGCCAGTCATCATAGCTCCCACCCCTGAGCTTTGCACACCGCCAGCTGGCTGGGTACCAGTTGCAGTGCAAAGCGGCGACACACTGACCTCGTTGGCCTACCGGCATAACACCAGCGCGTCCCAGCTCATGCAGGCCAATTGCCTGCTTGATCAAACCCTGTCCATCGGCCAGGTGATCTTCGTGCCCCCGGGAGTCGTCCCGCCCCCCTCACCCCCGCCATGCGGGCCGCCGGCCAACTGGGTCCCATATACGGTACAATCCGGTGATACGCTCTATTCCCTGGCGGAACGCACTCACACGCCAGTCAACGCCATCGTGCAAGCCAACTGTCTAAGAAGCGACAACATTTTCGTGGGCCAACGGCTTTGGCTGCCATATTCTCCGCCTACTCTCACCTTCACACCATCTATCACACCCAGCGCAACGAAAACAGCCACTGCCACGCCAGGAGCGGAAACCCCTACCCCATCACCAACGACTGGAGTGGATACCCCCACTCCAACACTCACCAGCGAGCCCACTGACACGCCTAGCCCCACCCAATCGCCGACGCCTACCCCCACCGCGTCGCCCACTGCTACCCAAACGCCACCTCCTGTGCCCCCGCCAACCAATACGCCTGTCCCCTTCCTCCCCTCTCAAACCAGTGACTGACTCAGGCAGGCACCGGCTATAGATCGCAATCAACCGTTAACACAAAAGGCCACCCCTCACGGATGGCCTTTTTCTGCTAAAAGGCGGCTGTTCAGCAACTAGTTCAAGCGCACAATCGCATCCACTTCTGCCCAGGGGTTCGTCCCCCCGGACGGTGCCGTCGACGGATAGGACACGCGTACCCAACGGAATGGGCCAGACGATGGCGGCAATGGCGGAACTGCTGCGGCTCCAATATCAATGGCGATACCGGAATTATGCGGAAGCGTGGCAGGACCTGGATACAGATCGTACCAAGGAATAGGCTCTAAGTGCACTTCGTCGGTGGCATAGCCATCTATGTTTGTTCCCGCTACTCCGCCTTGCGAGCCGTCCCCGTTCCATTCAAACACAGTATACCAACTAATAATACCCGTACCTGGATCCCAGCCAACCTCAATGGTGATTGAGTTAAGCAGGATACCTGGGACACCAGAGCCAATGTCGGGGTTTGGCCACTCATAGAAGACCATGTCATAGCCGGGGTCATTATTAATGCCATTCCCGGCCCCAAAGTCAATGGTAATCACGTTGGTGCCTGAGATTGGGACAAAGTTACCATCTGGCTCACCGATGGCATCCTCACACAGTGGTTGAGGCTCACAGGAGGTTGTGGCAGTAGTATAGGTGTAAACAGTAAGCGCATTGGCCAGGCTGCTGCTGGGGTCGGTGGGGCCGGGGTTTGTCAGAGTCAACGTGTACACCCCTAAGGATAAGGTAGGAGGCACCGCTACGGTCACCGTAGTCGGGCTAACGTAGGTCACGTTGACAGATGTACCGTCCAAAGCACCTCGCAGGCCCCCCGGGGTGCCAGTATTACGGAAGTAGTCACCGGCTACAGCAACCATTTCCGAGGCGCCCAAAGTTGACACCGCAGGTGCAAGATTCGAGATTAGAGGAATTGGGTTCGTGGCCGTGTAAGCACCGCTCAACGTGTCCGACTGACCATCAAAGTTGCTGACAGTCAGTCCATAATAACCCGCCATTATGTCAATCGGGACCGAGGCCTGGAGAGTGGTTGTAGTCGCGCAGCTGGGCCCCAGCAACTCAACGCTCCCCAGCCAGGCCCGACAACCGGACTGAAAATTCAAACCCGTGATGCTAACTGCCACCGTGCTTGTGTTGACCTCGGTGTTGGGCACCATAGCCTGAGCGATGGGAGCCGGCAAGGTCGGGGTATTCGTCGGTGTGGGAGTATCTGGGGATGGAGGCACTGGTGTAGACGTCTCAGTGGGAGTCGGTGATGGCGGGACAGGTGTGGATGTCTGGGTAGGAGTCGGGGTCGGCGGGATCAGCGTAAATGTGGGCGTGGCTGTAGGTGGGATGGTTGGCGTGCCGGTCCTGGTAGACGTAGCAGTGAGCCTGCGGGTTGGCGTAGCAGTCGCAGTAGGCAACGCGGGCGTGCTGGTTGGCGAGGGTAAGTCCTCGGATGTCGGCGTAAGACTCGCCGCTGGCGTTGCCTCGTCCGTAGCTCCTGGCAAGGCCGCCCGCGTCGAATCCGGCACAGATGTGGCAGTGGGCGTCGACGGCAGGATCACAACCGCCACCGGCGTGCCATCCCCGGTGACGGGCGTGCCGGCCAATCGAGCAACGTCGGTTGCCGCTTCGGCGCCCAACTCAGGATTCAAGGGAGCAAACGAAGTGCCTTCGATGGGGAGCCGCCCGTAATCGGCCTGACTCACCGGCAGCATATTGGCTGAGGCCAGAATTTCAGGCTGGACCCTGAGTGCCAGCCAAGTTGACAGGAATATGCAAACGAAACCCGTCAACAGCGCAACCAAGACTAGCAGCAGTTCCCAGTAGCGCCGGACACGTCGGTCGTCTTTCGGGGAGAATGAGTCCATGGCATACTTCTCCTCAGTGGCAGACGATAATTGACTCCCTACGGAATCAGTTGGCCTTCAGTCCCTGCAAGTCGGAAAGAGGGACCCGATTTGAGGGTCCGATGACAAAGACACGGCCACAGAATTGAACCCTACAGAATACCAGTGTGTTGAGGCTCACCTAGCCAATATTTGTCAGTTCGTGGCGAGCGAGTAGCCTACGATGGATGGATGCCTGGGGATACTTGGCCGCCAGTACCCCTTCTCAACGGTTTTTGGGGTATTGGGGGCGTTACATGCCAGGATGTTGTTACCCTAGTAGAATATGAAGCTGAATACTAACAACTCTCATCCTTCCGGCAATAGCGGTAAAGCGACGCTAAAGGTGCTGCCAACCCCCAACTCGCTGTCAGCCCAAACCTGCCCGCCATGTAGCTCGACAATTGAACGGGCAATGAATAATCCCAGACCCACTCCTCGGACACTGAAAGTCAACTCGTTGTGAGCCCGAAAGAAGCGGGTGAACAAGTAAGGCTGATCAGCAGCGGCCACCCCAACGCCTGTATCAGCCACATCTACGCGGGCCTGGTTGTCTTCCTGGAAAACTCGAACTTCAACACGTCCTCCGGACAACGTATAGTGATAAGCATTGCTCATAAGATTCTCAACGGCCCAAGTCAGCCGATCCCAGTCACCCTCTACCCACAAGCCTCCTCCAGACAATCTTACCCGCAACGCCAGGCCCTTGGACTCCATTGGCTCCCGCCACTTCTCCACCACCTCACCTACCAGCTGCGAGAAACGCAACCGGCTTCTCTCCAATCCCAGATTCTTGGCCTGGATCTGAGAGATGTCAATCAATTCGTTGATGTGATGCAGCAATTGATTGGCATTATCGCCAACTGTACGCACAAACTCCAGGCGGCGATCGTCCAAAAGGCTGCCACGACTCATCATCAGTAGATCACTATATCCCTTGATCGCAGTCAGCGGTGTACGTAGTTCATGCGAAATGTTGGTGATGAACTCATCTTTCAGCCGATCGGACTCGACCTCGCGGGTGACGTCACGCAAAACAACTACCGTACCCAACTCTTCGCCGTCAGGTGTCTTAACCGGCGCAGCTAACGCACTCAACACGCGGCCACCCACCCGGTAGCGTTGTGGTTTCTGGATCACAGTTGGCGCTGGTAACTGCTCCATCTCGGGTACGTCATCAATGCCTCCATAGACCGGGGGTGGCAGCTCGCGCAGCGGGGCAGACCTGAAGTCACTTGACATATCCGCTAAGACTTGTTGCGCCGCTGGGTTGGAAGTGATGATCTCGCCTTCCACATCCAGCACAATCACACCATCAGCAATACTATTCAGGATAGCCTCCAGCTTGCTGGCCTGCTCAATCAGTTGGCGGTTACGCTCCGAGAGCCTTTCGGTCATCACATCAAACGAGCTGGCCAGGCTGCCGATTTCGTCCTTGCTTCGAATGCCCGTACGCTGCGCTAAGTCACCTGCTGCTACCGCCACCGAGGTCTCCACCAGCCGATTGAGAGGGCGAATGATGCGCTGTGCAACCACGAAGCCAATCCCGATCACAGCCACCGTGGCAATTGAAAAGATAATGTTCAACATGCTTCTGCTGGTCACAGCAGCGCTCACGATGAAGTTTGTAGGCAAAGCCACGCTGAACAGCCCAAAGGACTGATTCCGCAGTTGCCAGACACCAAAGGCCAGCACGTATTGCTGGCCCAAGACATCTACCTCTCTCAATGGAACTTGATCTTCTGACTCGGATACCACCGCTTGATATCGGTCAGGTGACTCCTCCAATAGCGCAACTACTGCCTCATATTGCTCCGGCGACTCCTTCAGAACATCGGTGACGCCTTCCTGCCCGCCCCCCAGCGTGGTATCGACCACGCCCCCGCTTAGGTCATAGAAGGTCACTTTGGCCACGGCGCTTTCGGTCAGGTCAATCACCATCTCTCGCACGTAGGTACCCACCATGACGGCACCGACTTGCTGTTCCCCTTGAAGGACCGGCCCTACGGCAAAAACCATCATCCCATAGGGCGTCTGGCCAAGCAGGGCACGCTTTTCCCCTAAGGTATCCACATCCTCGGCACGAAGCACTAGGCGCACATCCTCCAGCCGGGAGAAATCAGCCCCTGACCGCTCCACGCCGTCGGTCCGGCTCTGCCCCAGTGGGCGCTGCCAGCCATAGATCTCGATGCCCCTCATGTCTAGCAACTCCACCGCATCAATATCGCTGTTCGCGGCGATCTGTGGCACCAAGCTGGCCAGCATCTCTCGGTCGCCGACCGCCAGGCCTTCAGGCACTCCTTGAGTGCCGGCCACAGCCCGCAGCACTTCTAGCCGGTCCAACTCGTGGCGGACCACACCCTCAGACACAACCCGGCCCGCATCGAGAAGCTGATTGTTAAATCGCTCACGCATCGAACCGGTGACCAAGCTGGTGACCACATAAGCGCCAATACCCGCAACGACCAACGTCAGCAGCAGATAGGGCAAAATTATCTTGGTTCCGATGCTGGCCGTCAACCGACCTAACGTGTCACGCCATCCCGAAGAAGGTTCCGGTAGCGCCTTCTGATTCACCATTTACGGTACCTGTACAGCGAGGATCAGAGAGTCCTGAAGCGTTCTGGCAACACGCCTCCCTCGCCAGTCTGCATCAGCTCTGTATTGGTGGCTGCCTATTAATTACGTGCACATTATACCAGCTTTATGCGCGTTTGACCAGAGGAAACATCTCCTAATCTGGGGCCTCCCTGGCGGTGGGTCAAGTGGGAGGCACTTGCCCGTCCCCCCCTAACACATTCCCCCTCAGGTTTGGACGAACATCACCCCCCCAATGACAAATCCTGCCCCAGCCACGGTGGCCATCGTCAAAGGCTCACCCAGTACTGTAACCCCTAAAACGGTGGACACCAGCGGGGTGATGTAAAGGAAGACTCCCGCGCGCGATATGGGCAACCGGTAGGCAGCATACCACCAAAGCCAGTTGGCAGCAGCCCCACAACCCAGCGCTAAGCCCAATAAGGCTGCCCACACGCCAGCTGAAAGGCGCAAGGTGAGCCCCTCCCAGGCAGCAGCCGGCATCAACATCAGGGCCCCAAATAAACCAGCCAGCGCAGCCACAACCAGAGGATTATAAGTCATCACCAGCCGTTTACCACCCAAAATATAAACTGCACCAACCACTGTAGCCACCAGTGCCAGCAGGTCACCCCACAATCGAGCACGTGCCGTTGTTTCGGCTTCCCCCAATCCGCCCAGAGTGATAAGCGTCACACCCACCGTTGCCATGGCCAGTCCCCCTACCGCCCGCCAGCTGAACTGCTCCTTGAGCAGCCACACGCCAAATGTGGCGGTGAGAACAGGAAAGCCATTCATGATAAGACCTACGTCCACGCTAGTGGTGTAAACCAGAGCCAAATTTTGCAGTGCGTAGAACAGGCTTACCCCCACCACTCCCAGCCCAACGAAGGCCCATCCGTCGTGATGCAGGGCCCGACGCAGTGTTTCCCGGCCGCGCACCGTGGCACCGCTCACCACCATCAACGCTAGGGCCGCCACACTCCAGCGTAAGGCAGCGGTCGACATAGGCCCCAACTGGGCAAGGATGACTTTGGTCAAAAGGAAGCTAGCTCCCCACAGAACCGCCGCCCCACCGGCAGCAAAATATGCGCGCATCGCTCTACGCCATCACGTGCCAAGAAGGCACGGAATCACAATATGGATACAAGCAATTACAGGGAAGCCACCTTACGGACAGATCAATTGGACCTCGTACTTTAGGCTCAGCCTGAACTGGCAAGCTCAAGCTATTTCCCCCCCAGGCTTCAGAATTGGCTGGATATGTCAAGCCAAACCGGGCAATCTTCACGACTCTGATCGGCTTCTCTGCAAGATGAGAAGAGGCAGAAGCTGCAAGCTTCCTAGGCTCCCACAAATCCTGTTCGCCCATTGTAAGCACAGCCAGTCCATCTGTCAAACCCGGTTTTCAAGCCAGCAGGTAGGGGTGGTGTATCCTTGCCAGTTGAGATCTGCAAGAAGAGCAGATCAACAGCGCTGGTCAGTTTCTTGAATTCCAGCTGTTTTCGATACACTTTGCAGGCTGGTCTTCCCTTGACACGCCGCGCCTGGAGCGATACAATGGGAGGTGAAGGAGGAATCGCACATGCTGATCACCAATGGCACGATTCTCACGATGGGCGACAACCCACGGGTCATCCCCGGCGGCGCCATCTACTTAGAAGAAGATACCATCGTGGAGGTCGGCTCCACCGCCGAGTTGAGCGCCAAACACCACCACGAGGAAATACTGGATGCAGAGGGCCAAATCATAATGCCTGGCCTCGTCTGTGGGCACACTCACTTTTATGGGGCGTTTGCGCGAGGTATGGCCATCCCAGGCCAGCCAGCCGACAACTTCGTCCAAATTCTTGAAAAACTGTGGTGGAAGGTTGATCGAGCGCTAACCCTGGAAGACTGTAAGTACAGTGCGCTGGTAGCGCTTGCCGACGCTATCCGCCACGGGACAACCACCCTGATAGATCATCACGCCAGCCCCAACGCCATTGATGGCTCCCTGGATGCCATCGCCGAGGCGGTCAAACAGGCAGGTTTACGCGCTTCCCTTTGCTACGAAGTCACTGACCGCAATGGAGAGGAAGGGGCTCAAGCCGGCATAGCCGAGAACGCGCGCTTCATCCGTGAGTTACAGGCACACTCACATCCGCAGCTGGCCGCCTCCTTTGGGCTACACGCTGCTTTCACTGTCTCCGACGCAACACTGGAGCGCTGCCTGCAAGAAGCTCAGGGCCTGGACGTGGGTTTTCACATCCATGTAGCCGAAGACAAAGCCGACCAGGCTGACAGCCTCAAGAAATACGGCAGGCGGGTGCTGGAGCGGCTGGAAAAGCGAGGCGCCCTCGGCCCCAAGACCATCGCCGTTCACTGCGTACACATTGATGCCTACGAAATGGACGCTTTGCGTGCTACCCGCACCCAAGTCACCCACCAGCCCCGCAGCAATATGAACAATGCCGTTGGTGTGGCCGACGTGGCGGGCTTGCTCAAACGAGGCATCAACGTTGCCCTGGGCAACGACGGATTCTCCAACAACATGTTCACCGAAATGCACGCCACCTATCTACTGCATAAAATCAACGCCCATGACCCGCGTGCCATGCCCGGCGATGCCGTCACGCAAATTGCCTTCGCCAACAACACCAAGCTGGCAGGTATCTTCTGGCCGCAACCAGTCGGTGTGCTGGAACCGGGCGCTTTAGCCGACATCATTCTGCTGGATTACTATCCCTATACTCCAATCACCGACGGCAACTTCCCCTGGCACATTATCTTCGGCATAGATGGCAGCCAGGTTACACATACCATTGCCGGCGGCCAGCTGCTGATGAAAAACCGTGAACTACTCACGCTGGATGAAGAAGCCATCGCTGCCAAAGCAAAGGGACTGGCAAAAGAGGTCTGGCGACGGGTAGCGGAGATGTGACTATGCATCGGAGCGAAGCCATCCAACTCATCGCCGAATATCGGCTCAATAAGCTGACGGAGGTTGAGGCCGTCGAAGCTATACACAGCTTCTTCAACGACTTCATCCCCGATGATCTGCGCCGGCAACTTGATCCGGCACTGGTGGTCCAGCACGACCGCCACGACATACCACCCACCATTATCCCCTCCGACCCACGCTACCAGCCGGTCTTGCTTCACCAGATGAAGCGCCAGCTGCGCGGCGTGACCAATGCCTATCTCAGCGCCTACCTACACGGCAATATGAACATGTCGGTGGACATCAGCGGCCGGATGACCAGGCTGCTCCCCTGCCCGGTGTGTGAGTATCAGTCGCTGCCCATTTTGGGCAACTGGGACGTATGTCTGGTTTGCGGCTGGAAGAGCGACCCAGTGCAAGAAGCAGTACCCGACGAACCGATTGGCGCTAACGGCGTAAGCTTGAATCAGGCGCGTGAGAATTTCGCCCGCATTGGCCTTAGCTCCGACAAAGCCCGCAGCCGGGTACATCCCCACGGTAAGCATATGTATCCCCGCGCCGACAAAGCAGAGTGAGGTGCCACTCATGCTAATTTCGGCCTACCCGACCAAACCAGTCGCAGCTTCTATCAAACACGCTCTCAAGGAGCATGGCTTTGTCCCGCCCCAGGGCAACTGATGCACTGCTAACGCTGGCTGCCGTTGGCCTGGCCAGCGAGCTCATCTACTTCTTAGTCTTCGTTCGTCCCTTCCCCCTGGCCCGCTTCTACAACACGATCCCTCCGGTTGACTATGCCAAGCTCACTCATCACTCTGTTGGCGGCGCAGCCAGCTATACACTGTCCATCCTGGCCCTCTTCACTGGCTATGCCATCGTATTAAGGACGCTCAGCACTATACCCAGAGATTCCGCCAGCAGCCGGTGGGCGTGGGGCTTGATCGTGGGTGGGGCCACCCTCTTTGGCGCCACGCTAGCGATGGCCTATCCCACCACCGCCATTGATATGCTCATCTATGCCGTGCGTACGCGAGGCTGGGCGATCCATGGCCTCAATCCGCTGGCGACTGCGCCCCAAGATCTCCTGGGCGATCCCTGGGTAGGCCTGGCTGCCGAGTGGGCCGACGCGCCTTCCCCTTACGGCTTGGTATGGGAAGGAACGTCGCTACTGGCCTTCCGGCTGGTGGGCGGTAACCTTCTGGCCCATCTCTTCGCACTCAAGACCATTACCACCCTGGCTCATTTGAGCTGCGTCGCCCTCATAGGCCTCACCCTCCGCCGCCTCAAGCCCGATTGGGCGCTGGCCGCCAGCGCTGCCTTCGCATGGAATCCCCTGGCCTTGCTAGAATCAGCGGGCAACGGCCACAATGACATCCTGATGGTCTTCTTCCTGCTGCTGGCCGTCTACTTCGTCGCTGGCAACCGCCGCTGGCTGGTTGGCCCAGCCCTGTCTTTTTCCATCTTTGCCAAGTTCATCCCAGTGATGGCTGTACCCTTCTTTTTGCTGTATCTGGCGCGCCGCGAGTCAAGCTGGTGGCGCCGGTTTGCGGTCGCTGCGGGCAACCTGGCGCTGATCGGTGGGCTGGGAGTGGCCTTGATGACCCCTGTCTGGCCTGGCTGGGAGAACTGGGCTGTACGCAATCTGGGACATGGGGCGGGCAAATCTCCCTTCGCTCTACTGGTGCTGATTCTCCGCCCGTGGCTTGGCACCAACCCCGCCTTTGACATCGGCCGCTACCTGATGGGTGCTTTGTTCCTGATTATCTACTTGTGGCTAGCCTGGCGTGCCTTCACTGGCCCGCCGACGGTGGCACATGTGATTCTCGTCCCCAGTTTTGGCGTCTTCTTCTGGTATCTGGTGCTGCCCAACCAGCAATTCCACGCCTGGTACTTGTTGTGGCCACTGGGGGTTGCGGCCTTGCTGGTTCCGTCGTCAGCCTTCACCCGTGTCGCCGCCTTCGGGCTCACTGCCCTACTATCTATCACCCTTTATGAAACAATGCGCGTTTGGTGGTGGAACATACTCAACCCGTTGGTACTGCACACCATTGCCATTCCCTTCGTTTTCGGCCTTCCCATGCTGGCTGGAATCAAGGGTGAGTCTTTACTTTGGCCCGGCGTCAACTCGTTCAAGCCTCCCACGCAGTGAGCACGAAAGCCCCAAGCCTGTGTCGCTGCTACCATCCATGGCCCGCAGGCCGAGATGGGCCGATAGGGCAGGCATCCCCCTTTCAACTTGCCCCGTACCCCAACTTGCGCTATAGTGGCCTCATCCCGCCACTAAGGAGACACCCCTATGACCAAAACGGTTGCCGTCATCGGTGGCACTGGCAACGAAGGCCCTGGCCTGGCACTACGTTGGGCCATGTCAGGCCAATATCAGGTGATCATCGGCTCGCGCCAACAGGAGAAGGCAGAGCGTGTGGCTGCCGAATTGAACGCCCGGCTGGGTAAAGCCTTGATCCGCGGTATGGTCAACCCTAGCGCGGCCGATGCGGCCGACCTCGTGGTGTTAACTGTCCCCTACAGTGCCCATATCCCCACCCTGGAGAGCATTCGCGCTGAGTTGAGCGGTAAAATCCTGGTGGACGTGACTGTCCCCCTGCAACCGCCCAAGGTGAGCCGGGTGCATATCCCGCCTGGTGGCAGTGCTACTGCCGAAGCCCAGGCCCTACTGGGCAATGATGTGCGCGTAGTGGCTGCCTTCCAGAACGTCGGTGCCGCCCATCTGGACGACCCGGACCACCCTGTCCAGTGCGACGTGCTCGTTTGTGGCGACGATAAAGAGGCAAAAGCCGAGGCTATCGCCTTGGCAGCGGCAGCCGGCATGCGAGGATTGGATGCAGGTCCCCTGCAAAACGCCGTCGTCATTGAAGGTCTTACTGCCGTGCTCATCGGCATCAACATTCGCTACAAGATCAAAGGCGCAGGTATCTTGATTACGGGCTTGGATCAGGGCGCAAGGAATCAGGAAAGCCAGGAGTGAGGATCCTTCAGGCCTTCCACCCCATCATTCGCCATTGCTGGCCTTGCCCGATCCATCGACGGGTAAGGCGAGCTACGCGCTCCGGTCGTGAGCTGCCAAGGGAACATGGTTCAGGATAGCGAGTATGCCTGATCTCATCTTCACGCCACTCAGCGGCATTCCTCTTATCAAACCTGACGACGACCTGGGCGGACTTGTGGCCAGCGCCGTCAAGTCTGCTGGCCTGTGGTTACAAGATAGCGATGTGTTGGTCGTCGCGCAGAAAGTCATCTCCAAGGCCGAAAACCGCTTCGTGCGTCTGCGTGATGTCACCCCCTCGCCCCGGGCGATGGAGCTGGCCCAAGTCACTGGCAAAGATCCGCGCCTGGTCGAGGTGATCTTATGGGATACGGCCGAGGTCATCCGCGCTCGCCAGTACGTGCTCATCGTGGCGCACCACCTGGGCTTCATCTGTGCTAACGCTGGCGTGGACCACTCAAATGTCGGCCCAGAAGATGACTTGGTATTACGCCTGCCCGCCGACCCGGACGCGTCGGCCCGCCGGCTCCGGGCTCGCCTGCAGCAGTTGACCGGTGCCGCGCCAGGGGTCATCATCAACGACAGCCACGGACGCCCATGGCGTGAAGGGACTGTGGGCATGGCCATCGGCCTGGCAGGCCTGACCCCGGTACAAGACCTAAGAGGCTGCCCCGATTTGTACGGCTATCATTTGCAGCACACCACCGTCGGATTTGCTGACCAGATCGCTGCGGGTGCCAGCCTGGTCATGGGGCAGGCCGACGAAGGCCTACCCGTTGTGCTGGTGCGCGGCCTGACCTGCTCACCGGCCGAGGACATATCAGCTCACCAAATTCTTAGACCGCCCGAAACAGACTTGTTCCGCTAAAGAAACGCACCCCAAATCGAAAAAGAGGCATGAGGAGTGACACCACCCAGAATCCTCTACCAGCTTGTCCGAGAGAGGCGATCGATTCGTCGCTACGCCGACCGACCGGTGAAGCGAGCGACGATCGAAAGGCTATTGACGGCTGCCGCCTGGGCCCCATC
The DNA here is from genome assembly GCA_020343875.1 of Anaerolineales bacterium. GTDB lineage: Bacteria > Chloroflexota > Anaerolineae > 4572-78 > NAK82. The sequence continues at coordinate 3,539,170 of CP070811.1, forward strand.
GGCTCACAACCGACAGCCTTGGCGCTTTGTTGTGATCGAAGATGACGACACCAAGCAACGCCTGGCCAGCGCCATGAACGCCATTCTGCGCGCCGACCTAGCCGCCGATGGCCTACCTGCATCCCAAATCGAAGCCCACGCCGACCGGCGGCGGACTCGGTTGACCCGCGCCCCTATTCTCATTCTGCTCTGTATGACGATGGTCGATATGCACGATTACCCGGACGACAGACGCCGTCGTGCCGAGTGGACTATGGCAACCCAGAGCGTAGCTCTGGCCGCTCAAAATCTACTATTGGCCACCCACGCTGAGGGCCTGGGTGCCTGCTGGTTATGTGCCCCTCTCTTCTGCCCAGACATTGTCCGCGATACGCTCGGGCTGCCTGAAGATTGGGAGCCCCAGGCATTCATCAGCCTGGGCTGGCCAGCCGAATCACCGACCAGAGAACGGGAGCCATTGGACGCACGCGTCAAATTCCTGGCCTAACGGTAGTTCTGCAGCGTCGATTTCGGCACAGGGACACAGGACAAGAGCAGATAGAAAGCGCAAGGAAGAGATTATGAATGCCACACTTGAATCTCCAATCTCCAAACTCAACGTGGTAGCCCTGGCCGGCGGGGTGGGGGGTGCCAAGCTGGCCTGGGGACTGGCTCAACTCTTACCTCCTGAATGCCTGACCATCATCGTTAACACTGCCGACGACTTCGAACTCCTGGACTTGCAAATCTGCCCAGACCTGGACACAGTCATGTACACCCTGGCTGGCCTGGCTAATCCCGAGACGGGCTGGGGTGTGCGCGACGAATCTTGGTCTATGCTGGAGATGATGGCCCGGTATGCCGGCCCGACCTGGTTTCGGTTGGGTGATCGGGACCTGGCCACTCATCTACGCCGCAGCCAATGGTTGCGCCAGCGGTTCCCTCTCACCTGGGTCACGCGCGAGCTCTGCAAACTGCTGGGCGTGCGTCATACCTTGCTGCCCATGACTGACGCCCCTGTGCGCACGGTCGTCCACACGGACCAGGGCCCGCTTCCCTTCCAGGAGTACTTTGTCCACCGTGGCTGGGAACCGGTTGTAGAGTCTATCCACTTCGAAGGCATTGATAGCGCTCAGCCCACTCAGGAGGTGGTTTTTGCTCTACGCGAGGGCGATATAATCATCTTCTGTCCCTCCAACCCCTTCGTTAGCTTGGACCCTATCCTATGCTTGCCCGCCCTGCGTCGCATCATCGCTGCCAGCCGCGCCCCGAAGCTGGCCATCACCCCAATCATTGAGCAGCAAGCGCTCAAGGGGCCGGCGGCCAAAATGATGCGCGAACTGGGTCTGGAAGTCTCGCCCGTGGGTGTTGCCCGCTATTACCAAGACCTGTTGACAGGCTTCGTCCTCGACCAGCGGGACGAGAACCTCAAGATGACTATCGCCTTCGACTTAGGCATCCGTACGCTGGTGACAGACACCATCATGAGGACAGAGCAAGATCGGGTGCGCCTGGCGCACGAAGTGCTGGAATTCGCTGCCCAACTGTGATGTTGATATGCAATGATCTACTGTCTTATCCCCGCAAAACCCCATATCGAGTCAAAATCTCGCCTCTCACCGATGCTGACTGAAGCGCAACGCGCTGCCCTTAGTCGCTGGCTTCTGCAGCGCACAGTGCTTCTAGCCAGGGCCGCCGTAGAGCAAGTGGTGGTCGTCAGCCGCGATCAGGCGCTGCTGTCTGTTGCCCAAGCCCAGGGCGCCTGGGGATTACTGGAAGCCTCTCCGGGACTCAACCCGGCGCTAGAGCAGGGGGCACGTTTCGCCCAGGCCCGGAGAGCCAGTGGCCTTCTGATCCTGCCCGCCGACCTGCCCCACCTTAGAGTGCAGGACCTGGAAACAATTCTGAACCTAGGGACCAGGTTCCCCGGCTTGGTCATCGCCCCCTGTCACCGCGGCACAGGCACGAATGCCCTCCTGATGCGCCCCCCGCAACTCATCCCATTCGCCTTTGGCCCCGACAGCTTCGCCACTCACTGCGCCGCCGCCCGTAAGGCGGGCGTAGAACCGACCCTCTACCACGCCGACAGTGTCGCCTTCGATCTGGATAGCCCGCAGGACTGGAATTCGCTGCCCGCCAGCTGGAAGTCTGAAATCTTCCACTTCACAGATCTACCCAGTGGCTGATGCCTCGCGCCTCGGCAATGCGCCCCGCCCAGGCTGATGTTGGCCAATTTGCTGACTTGCTGATTTGGTTTAAGCGTGGTAGCATTACTTAACATTACATTGCCATTTGCCTGCTATAATTAACAGGGGGCCACAATAGAGACCTGCGATTTGAGATCAAAGATTTGCCTGCTCGCCGTTTGGGTGCTGGCCCTGCCAATCTTGGTTGGCTGCCAGGGCCAACCCCAACCTCTTTTCATTGAGGTGGACTACAGTCGCCGAACGGTTTCCACTGAATCAGTCACCGTTCGCGATGCGCTGACCGCCGCTGGCGTCAGTCTGGGTCCCCTGGATCGAGTCAACCCTGACCTGTACGTGGAGACGGAACCAGGCATGGTCATTGTGGTCACCCGTATCGAGGAGAAATTCGAGACCACACGTGTGCCAGTCCCCTTTGAGCGCAAGACGGTTACCAATGAAGCATTGCCAACAGGCGAGACCCGGCTAATCCAACTCGGGGTCAACGGCGAGGACGAAATTACCTATCGTGTCGTCTTAGAAAACGGCGTCGAGGTGGAGCGGACAGAGTTCTCGCGGCTGCCGATGACCGAGCCGGTGGATGAGATTATTGCTGTGGGCGCCCAAGGCCGCCTGGAACCAGTCCCCTTGGAGAGCACGGTTGCTTTCCTATCGGCCGGCAACGCCTGGGTAATGCGCGGCACCAGCACCGCCCGGCGCCCGCTGACCACCGAAGGCGACCTGGATAGCCGAGTTTTCGAACTGTCACCCGATGGACACTGGCTGCTCTACAGCCGTCGTTTGGAAGGTGATATAGAGACTCCCATCAACCAACTGTGGATGGTCGACACTACCATCGTAGGTGAGACGCCAATTTCGTTGCCCATCCAGGGAGTTCTCTCAGCCGAGTGGTCTCCCAGTGGGGACCAAATCGCCTACAGCACCGCCGAGCGGACGCCCAGTGCGCCCGGCTGGCGTGCTAACAACGATCTGAACCTGGTACCGCTAGACGATGTCCTGCCCCCTGTCCAAGAGGAACCTGTGACGACAACTCAGGTCATCAGCCCTAGCACCGCTGGTGTGTATAGCTGGTGGGGCACCACCTTCCACTGGGCGCCCGATGGGCGTCGGGTAGCCTACGCCCGCCCTGATCAGATCGGCGTTGCAGACATCCTCAGCCAGACCACCACCGTCCTGGCCGAGTTCACCGCCTATCAGACCTACAGTGAATGGGTATGGGTGCCCTCCCTGGCCTGGTCACCCGATAGCCGCTTTGTAGCTGCAGTACTTCACGGCCCCCCCACAGCCAGTGAAGAGCCACAAGACAGCCCAGTCTTCGACTTGTGGCTTTTCGCCGCCGATGGAACGCTTATGGCTCGGATAGCCGAACAGGTTGGCATGTGGACCTGGCCGGCCTGGGCACCAGCAGGCATCGTCTATGGGCAAGCCGTGAACCCGCTCCGCTCGGTTGACAGCCGCTACGCACTGTATATTCGCGATCGGGATGGTAGCAATCCGCGCCAGTTGTTCCCGGTTGCCGAGGAGCCAGGCGTGGAAGCTCCTCCTCAAGTCGCCTGGTCGCCAAATGGTCAAAATCTCATCTTCGTGTATAATGGGAATCTGTATCTGGCCGACGTGGAGGGCAATACTCCCAGACAGCTAACGTCCAACAATCAAAACAGCAGCCCACGCTGGGCCGCTGGCCGCTCTGGCAGAGAAGCGGCGCCTTTACCAGAAAGCACGTTCGCCATCACCACCACAGCCCCGGTAACCGCCAGCGACGTGATAACTCCAGCCGATGATAGGCGGTGAGGAAAAGCCGTGCCGGAACAAAGCTCAAAAAGCATCTTGTTGATAGATGAAGACGCCGAGACCCTAGAAAAACTTCAAACCACCTTGCGGCGAGAGGGATTCCAGGTGCTGGTCGCTGCCGATGGCCAGGCCGGTTTACGGCTGGCCCGTGAAGGACAACCCGATCTGATCATCCTCGACCTGTTATTAGCTGGCATTGACGGAATTCAGGTTTGCCTGCAGCTACGCCAGAACGAAAGCACCCGCCACATTCCTATCTTGCTACACACGGCCCTGGCCATCCCGTCTCGTGGCCCCAAGGGCGAGTTTGCCCTGGCCCCTGACCAACCAATTATTTCAGTCGACGCTTATATGCCCAAGCCTACCGACTTGCGGCGCATGGTCGAATTGGTCTGGGCCATGGTTGAACCCGACCATCCCTACAGCGACCAGGCAGGCGAAATTGTGCTCATCGTTGACCACGACTCCAATCAACGCGCTAACATCGCCCGAGCCCTGAGCCAATACGGTTATCACGTCTTCACTGCCCGAGACGTGAACAGCGCGCTGAGGGTGACTCAAGACGCACAACCCGACTTGATCGTCATCAACAGCAACCTGTCAGGCAGCCGTACCATCATGTCGCATGCCCGACGCACTTATTACGATCCGGCCATTATTACGATTATGGATCAAGACACGGAGATTTCTACGCCCCTACTTGAAGATGTAGACGATTACCTGCCTCAACAAGTCAAGCCTTGGCAGGCACTCCTCACAGTCAAATCTGCCCTGGAGAAGCTGCGGGCACGTCGGCTCAATCGAGAGTTGACCAACCAGCTGCGGCAGGCCAATCATCGCCTGCTGGAGACCAAACAGGCTCTTCAAGGCCAAAACCAAGAGCTGCAGGTAACCAATGAGCGCCTGCGTGTCTTGCACAATGCCAAGCAGACTTTTTCAAACATGGTCGTTCACGATTTGCGCACGCCTCTTAGCGCCATCATGGGTGCCCTGACTCTCCTACAAATGGACCATACCCTTCACCTAAGCCAACGCCAGCAAGAGACAATAAGCGGCGCGCTGGCCGCCGGGCGCCAGCTGGTACGCCTGACCGACACCCTCCTTGACCTGCAACGCCTGGAGGCAGGACAAATGCCTCTGACGCTAGAACCACTTGATCCCAACAATCTGATCGAAACCAGCCTGGAGCAGTTCCGACCTATGTTGGAGGTGCAAGAGGTGCACGCTCACACCGACCTGGAAGACAACCTTCCTCCCCTGTTGGTTGACTGGGAGATTGCCCAACGGGTGATTGAAAACCTGCTTGACAACGCCATCAAGTTCACGCCGCCTGGCGGAGAAATCACACTCCGATCTCGATTAGATGCTGGCAACGTAATCCTCAGCGTGCAAGATACCGGACCGGGCATCCCCAAGGACCAACAGCAAGTTATGGCCGAACGATTCGGCCAGATGCCCCTTGACAGTGTGGTGCTCCGTCCCGGCTTCGACCTGGGCCTGGCTTTCTGCAAGCTAGCTACTGACGCACTACAAGGTCGCATCTGGGTCGAGAGCGAAATTGGGCACGGCAGCACCTTTTATGTTGCCTTGCCCACCGACGAGAATCAGGCAAACACAGAAATGACGACTCCAGGCAGCTAGGGCGTCGGCCCAGCTGCAATCAGGGACCAAGTTTCCGTTTGCCGCCTTCTCAGTTGCCCGATTCGGAGACTGCAACAAAGCTATGCCCCAGCCTTTCTCAGACGAGGAAATTGAATCGGCCTCGCCATCCATCGTCCTGGTCATTGACGATGATGACCTAAGTATGGCGATCATCGCCCAAGCTCTTCAAGAAGCCCACTACCAAGTACTCACCGCCGTCAACGTCGCCGAGGGAATCCGTCTTACCAGCCAAGAAGAACCCGACCTGATCTTCACCAATGTCGCTATGTCGGGTACCGACAGCATAGATTGGGTTGCTTCTTTGAAGGAGCAGGCCCCTGAGGCTTGCGTAATTGCTATGACCGACTACGGAGCCGAGCACTTGGCTGCCAGCGCCCTGAAACAAGGAGCAGAAGACTACCTTACCCGCCCGGTCCGCCCCTGGGAAATTACCGCCGCTGCTGCCGAGGTGTTGGAGCGGGCTGAACTCCGCCAGCGCAATCGCCTGTTGACCGAAGCCCTGCACCAACGCCAGGCGGAACTGGAGCAACGCAACGCTGAGCTGGAGGAAGCCAACGCTCGACTGCGTGAATCCGATATGTGGAAGGAAAACCTTTCCAACATGATCATTCATGATCTCAAGAACCCCCTGGGTGTTATCCAGGGGACGGTGGCCTATTTCAAAGGTACGCTGGGCAGTCAATTGGAAGCAAAGCAATCTCAACTCTTGGAAAGTGCCCGGATTTCGGTCGACCGGGCCATTAGGCTCGTCAGTGCCATACTCGACATGAGCCGGCTGGAAGAAGGGCGTATGCCTCTGGAACTCCAACCGATCAAGCCCGGAGAGGTCATCCAAGCCTGCCTGGACGAGAGCTATCCGCTGATCGCCATGCACAATTTAACGGCTATCCTCGACGTGCCCGAGGGGTTGCCTCCTGTGCAAGCAGATTTCAACGCGCTGATACGCATCATCGGGAATTTGATTGACAACGCCATTAAGTTCACCCCTTCTGGCGGACAGATTATCATCAAGGCGCGCAGAATATCGGATCAAATTCAGTTCTCTGTTTCCGATACCGGCTATGGCATCCCGTCCGAGCAACACGACCGCATCTTTGAAAAATTCGCACAGGCGGGTATGCGGACCCAAGGCCAGCGTGCGGGTGTAGGATTAGGACTTACTTTCTGCAAATTGGCCATCGAAGCCCACCACGGCCGTATCTGGGTTGAGAGCCAGCAGGACTCTGGCACCACATTTCACTTCGTCTTACCTGTTTGGGCTGGTGAAGCACAACGCATATAACTCGGTGTTTACTGCAATGAGAGGACGCACATTAAAGCACTAAGACCCGATATTCAGACCAGCACAAACCATGATACCTCCCCTCCTCGATACAGTGAGCAGCGCAAATGAGTGACAGATCTCCACCGCACCCCGCGCGGAGTACTTCACGTGAGCCGGGCGCGCGTCTCAGCTGGACAGCCTTATGGCTCATTCTGCTTTTGGCTACGCTCATTCTCAGTATCTGGCTGGGGCTGAGCCTCCAGCGCATGCAGTCATCCTACCCTGGCCTCTCTCCCAATATTCCTCTGGCTGCCGACAAATCGTTCGGCGTTAACACCGACCTATCCCAACATTCGCCGCAAGACCTCGACCGCACCCTGAGCCAAATGAGTCAGCTGGGACTGCGTTGGATACGCCAACCCTTCCCTTGGGCCGAGATCGAAGCTGTACCTGGTCAGTTTGACTGGGCCGCCTGGGACCAGGTGGTGGAGGCAGCCAACACTTACCATCTGAAGCTCATCGCAGTGCTCGACACCACACCTGTCTGGGCTCGCCCTTCTGACACCAGTCCTTTGACCCCTCCGACCGAGTTTGCCGACTTTGGAGGTTTCGCCCGTGCCGTAGCCGAACGTTACGGTGACAGGTTAGATCACTATCAAATCTGGGACGAACCCAACCTCAGCGCGCACTGGGGCGATCGAAATGTAGACCCGGCCGCCTACGCACGCCTGCTACGAGAAGGAGCGGTCAACATCCGCGCTGCCGACGCCACAGCCGTGGTATTGGCTGCTGCCCTGGCTCCCACCGTGGAGACTGGCCCCTTAAACCTTAACGAGCCTGCCTTCCTGGCTAACCTGTATGCGGCGAGTGCTGAACCCTGGTTCGACGTGGTGGCTGCCCAGCCCTACGGCTTCGAGCAGGAGCCTGGCACCCCTCCCGACAACCAGAGTCTCAACTTCGCCCGCATAGAGCTGCTGCGCCAAACCATGGTTGCCCACAACGACTGGGAAACGCCCGTGTGGGCAACTGCGTTCGGCTGGAGCGCCCCGTCACAGCCTTGGCTTGGACAACCTTCGCCCTGGCCGTCAGTGGCGCCCGACCAGCAGGCGGCCTACACCGTTAAGGCTATCCGCCGTGGCCGCGCCAATTGGCCCTGGTTGGGGCCCGTCTTCTTCGCTACCTGGGATGCTGAAGCATTGCCAGCCGACGACCCCTTGCGGGGCTTGGCGCTGGTGGCTGGCCAGGCTTCCCTGCCGCAGGCCCAGGTAATTGGTGACCCAAATGCTTTCCAGTCCTGGTCAGAGGAAATCGCCGGAGTAGGGACCTATCCTGCTCATCACCCATCCGGGCGCTACGCCGGTGACTGGCGTTTTTCACCCGCCGGCGCCGACGTACCGCGCCACCTGCCAGCCACGTTAACCATCCCCTTCGAAGGTACCCGCCTGGACCTGATCGTACGCCGTGGAACCTTTAGGGGCTTCTTGTATGTAACCATCGACGAGGAACCGGCCAGCCGTCTGCCCCAACAGGAGGACCGGGCTTACGTGGTGCTTTACGACCCGCTGGAGCAGGAAGCGGCTGTGACACTGGCTCGCCACCTGCCAGATGGCCTCCACACCGCCCGCATCGAAGCCGACGGAGGCTGGTATCAGTGGCCAATCGTCGGCTGGCGGGTAAGCCGAGAGGCAGACACTCGAACCATCTGGCAAAGCCTGATCCTGGTGGGTGGACTGGGTATTGTGGCGGCGGGCGGATTGGCCCACTCAAGACGCCAACTGTTTGCGCGCGATCTCCAACGAGGGCTGGGCTGGGCAGAGACGCTCAGCACGCGCTACGCAGCCTTGGGGACCCCCGCCCATCTTGCCATCCTGGCAACTGCTGCTCTGGCCTTTTATTTTGCGCCAGGGACCACCGCTTCTCTGGGGCTGCTAGGGCTTCTGTTCCTGGCCATGCTGCCCCGTCCCGACATGGGCCTTGCCCTGGTCGCCTTTAGCCTTCCCTTCTTCCTGCTGCCCAAGTCGCTCGTGGGGCGGACTATCTCAATGACCGAGGTCAGCTTGTTGTTGGTGGCACTGGCACACGTCGCCCGGCGCTGGATGACATGGCTCGGCCAGCTGACCAGACTATCTATCGCCACCGCAACGGACCGCTGTTCATATGGAAAGGTCTCCTGGCTCGACCGGGCCGCTTGGACCCTGACTGCTATTGCTGTTCTGGCCGGCGCCCTGACGGTGATCCCAGCGGCCAATAAGGGCTTGTTCGCTGCCGCAGACTGGCCCACGCTGACTCTGATGCTGTTACCTCTGGCCGGTGTACTGGCCGCCGCCCAGACGAGGCGCCAGCGCAATAGAACCAGCGCCTCAAAAACTCGCGATCTTGATATTGGAGTGGTGGCCCTGGTTGCGCTTGCCTTTGCCGCCACGCTGGCGGCTGAAAACTTTGGCGTCTCTGCCCAACAGTTCCACGTAGTAATCTGGGACGGGGCAGCCTTTTATGCCCTGGTACGACTGACTCGGAGTGCGGATGAAAAGGCTCAGGCATCAAAAGCTGGCGCTGAGATCATAGTATGGTCTATCGTAGACAGCTTCTTACTGGGCACAACTTTGATGGCTGTGTATGCCATCTACCAGTACTTCTTTACTGACCAGGCCATCACCGCTGAAGGCGTGCACCGTGCGTTGGGCGTGTATGGTTCGCCGAACAACCTGGCCTTACTTCTGGATCGGGCTGCGCCGATCATGATGGCCGTGGTTGCCTTTTTCCCACAAGGGGCCAAAGGGAAAAGCGGATCGGTAATTCAGCATTGGCACTTGCGTCGCATACTTTACACCCTGGCGCTGATCCCGACCCTGATCGCGCTGGTGCTTAGTTTTAGCCGGGGTGCGTTGCTGCTGGGTATACCAGCTGCTATTCTGTTCATAGGCGCGATGCAAGGGGGACGGGTATTGTGGGCCACGTTGGCAACCTTGATCGCTGCCGGCGCCGGCCTGTTGCCATTGTTTGGCACCCACCGCTTTCGGTCAATGCTTGACACCAGCGCCGGAACCGGCTTCTTTCGCCTGCGATTATGGCAAAGCACCTGGGCTATGCTGCGCGATCACCCATGGTTGGGAGTTGGGCTGGATAACTTCCTCTATCAGTACCGCACCCGCTACATTTTGCCCGATGCCTGGCAGGAGCCTAACCTGAGCCACCCCCACAACATGCTACTCGACTTTGGCATCAGCTTGGGGATAGGCGGCATCGCTCTCCTCTTGTATTTGCAGCTTGCCTTCTGGCGAGTCACCTGCCGATTGTACCGCCTCCAGCCCAAGGCAGACCTGAAGGCGCTGATCTTGGGCCTGATGGCCAGCATGGTGGCTATCTTGGCCCACGGTATTGTGGATAACTCATTCTTCCTGGTAGACCTGGCCTTTATCTTCTTCTTGCTAACCGCCTGTGTCGGCACGTTGGCCGCAAGTGGTGAATGGATTCAACCAAAAAACCAGATGGAAAGGTGACATGTTTGAGCGGCTTCCTTGGCAGCCTGCTAACCTTCCAGATATTCAACTTTCTATTGCTCAAATATCATACTTAATATGGAGGTCACACCGTGCGTATCCTTATCACCGGAGGAGCGGGCTTTTTGGGCTCCCACCTCTGCGACTATTTCCTGTCCAAAGGTCACAATGTGATTGCTATGGACAACCTCATCACCGGCAACACCGCCAACATCGAGCATCTGGCCGGCCACGACCATTTCCTGTTCATCAAGCATGACGTCACCAACTACATCTATGTCGAAGGCGCCCTGGATGCTGTGCTCCATTTCGCCTCGCCAGCCAGTCCCATCGACTACCTGGAATGGCCCATCCCTACTCTGAAAGTGGGCGCATTGGGGACTCACAAAGCTCTGGGGCTGGCCAAGGCAAAAAACTCGCGCTTCCTGCTGGCTTCTACTTCTGAAGTGTACGGCGACCCGTTGATCCATCCCCAAACAGAAGCCTACTGGGGCAATGTCAACCCGATCGGCCCGCGTGGAGTCTACGACGAGGCCAAACGATTCGCTGAAGCGATAACTATGGCCTACCATCGCTACCACAGCGTCGACACACGCATTGCCCGTATCTTTAACACGTTCGGGCCTCGTATGCGGCTGCACGATGGGCGAGTGGTACCCAATTTCACCGCCCAGGCCCTGCGCGGTGAGCCGCTCACCGTCTACGGCGACGGAAGCCAGACCCGCAGCTTCTGCTACGTAAGTGACCTGATAGAAGGCATCTATAGACTGCTTATGAGTGACGAGACTGACCCAGTCAACTTGGGCAATCCGAGGGAGATGACCATCCTCGAATTCGCGCGTACGATCATTGAGCTGACAGGCAGCTCATCCCAGATCACCTTTGTCCGACCCGAAGACGCGCGCATCAGAGACGACCCAAAAGTACGGCAACCCGATATCGGCAAAGCCCGGCGCGTGCTGGGCTGGGAGCCTCAAGTCTCGTTGGAGGAAGGCTTGAAGAATACAATCGAGTGGTTCCGGGATCGCGTGTAGGGCCATTTGCTGTGCATTCTCGCCTCGGGCGCCAAACACAGTCTATTTGTGCCAGGAAATCGGTCGCTTGCAGTCCATGCCACACCCCGCTCCAGGAGTCCCCATTATACTGGAAAGGCTTTGCCCCCTTACTTGCACGCAACTGCACGTTGACGTAGAATTAAGCCGCCAGAGGAAATTCTATGCCCAGTCTATATACAACAGAGACAGAACACGCCCTGGAGGCTGTCATTCGTGCGGCGACCCTGTGCCAACAGGTGCAAAGGGAGATGGTCAGCTCGGCCGCGGTCCAGAAGGCCGACCGCAGTCCGGTTACGGTGGCCGACTACGCCTCGCAAGCCGTTATCTGTCGCGGGCTGGCCGATGCCTTCCCGGGTGACCCGGTCGTAGCCGAAGAGACGGCCGAGAGCCTGCGCCAACCTGACCAGGCCCCGATGCTGGCTCAAGTCACAAATTACGTGCGAACCTGCCTACCGGGCGCCGTGCCTGCCGAAATCTGTGCCTGGATTGATCACGGGGGCGCCGAACCCGGCCCGCGCTTCTGGACCCTGGACCCCATCGACGGCACAAAAGGCTTTTTGCGTGGCGAACAGTACGCGGTAGCCTTGGCTCTAGTCGTCAACGCTCAAGTGCAACTGGGCGCGCTGGCCTGTCCAAACCTTCCCCTGGACCTCTCGCAACCAAATGCTGCGCGGGGAGTCGTATTTCTGGCCGTCCGAGACCAGGGTGCCAAGATGTATCCACTGGATGGAGGTCCGGCCCGTTCGATTGCGGTTTCGTCCCCGACCGCTCCACAAGCCACTCGCTTCGTCGAGAGCTTTGAAGCAGGCCATACCAATCACGCCGGGCACAGCTCTTTGGTCCACGCCTTGGGAATCACCCAGCCCTCCCTGCGCCTCGACAGTCAGGCCAAATACGGTGTTGTGGCCCGAGGCGACGCAGCCATATATCTGCGCCTTCCCTCGCCCAGAACCCCCGAATATCGGGAGCGCATTTGGGACCACGCAGCCGGCGCTCTCATCGTGGAAGAGGCTGGCGGACGGGTGACAGATGCCTTGGGTACAGACCTGGACTTCAGCCGGGGGCGGCAGCTTTCCCAAAATCGCGGCATTGTCGTTTCCAACGGATTCTTGCACTCCGTCATCCTGGATGAAATCCAAAACAGGGGTCTGACGTGAACTAAGGAGCAAAAATCAGGTTGCTTTGCCGCAGGTCAGCGCGCACCTGAAACCAGAAAACGAGCATCTTGAGCGCTGACTCTCCATCACCTTGCGTAGTTAGGCCTTACGTACCCATGTTTCCAGACTATCGCCTACGTCAACGTGAACACTTGTTACAGATCAGCCGGGCTATGACAGCCCGGCTCGACTTGCCATCACTGCTCAAACTCATCCTGGAGAACGCTGTCGAAATCGTGAGTGGACAGGCAGGCCTGGTCGTGTTGCGGCGCGAGGACTCTACCCTTTATCCCCGAGCCAGGTACGGGCTGCCAGTTCAGGCCATTCACTTCTTCGAACCCCTGTGGCGTGATCTGCCCACGACGGCGGATCGTCACGCCTGGCAGATACCTGATCTCTCCCTACGCCTGAACCTGGCATCGGCCGCAGCAGGCTTGCCCTTGCGTCAGGTCGTCGCCCTGCCTATGGTTATCAAGGACGAAATTATTGGCCTGATCTACATTTTCCGGTCGTTGGGGGCAGCCTTCACTGGCAATGATCGGCAGCTGCTGGGCGATTTCGCCGACCAGGCCGCAATTGCCGTGCAAAACGCTCACCTCTACCAACAGGTCAGTGACGAGCGCGCCCGGCTGAACGCCATTATCGAGAACAGCGGTGACGGCGTCATGATCCTGGGCCCAGACCGCTCCATCCGTGCCTGGAATCGAACCTTAGCCGGTATGACAGGCGTGTCTGCCGAGGAAGCTATTGGGCGTCGCTGCTATCAGATATTGGGCCTGCATAACCGCCAGGGGATCAGCGTGTGTGAAACTGCATGCCCGCTGGTCAAGCCACGCGAAGATAAACGGCTGTATGCCGAAGGCGACACCCTGCGTGCTGATGGGGTTAAGGTAAGCCTGGCCGACAATTACTCCCCCCTATATGACGCCGAAGGCAATATAGTCAGTGTGATTGCCAACGTGCGTGACGTGAGTCGCCTGCGTGAAGCGGAAGAACTGAAGAACACCTTGCTTTCAGTCATCTCACACGAACTCAAAACACCAGTCAGCATCATCAAGGGATACGCTGGTACTCTGGTTCGCCAGGACGCCAATTGGGACCAGGAGACGTTGACTGATGGCCTGTCCATTATTGAAGAAGAAGCAGACAAACTCAACGAGTTGATCAACAATCTGCTCGATGCCAGTCGATTGCAGGCAGGAGGACTGAAGCTACAGTTTGCGTATCTGGACCTACCTTCAATGGCCGAAAAATCGATCGAGAAGCTCCGCACCCAAACCAATCAGCATACCTTTTCCACCGACTTCTCGCCGGATTTCCCGCCTGTGAAGGGTGACTATGAACGAATCCGCGAAGTGTTGAGCAATCTCATCAACAATGCTATCAAATACTCGCCTGGCGGCGGGCTAATTCGGGTTGGCGGATGGGTCGAAGGAGACGAAGTCCGCGTCTTCGTGAGTGACGAAGGAATCGGTATTCCAACTACCGTGCAAGAACATATCTTCGACCGCTTCGCTCGCGTGGACAATAGCCTTACCCGCCAGATGCCTGGTGCCGGGCTGGGCCTGTTCTTGGTCAAGGCAGTCATCGAAGCCCACGGCGTCCGCGTGTCGGAGGAGAGCCAGCCTGGCCAAGGGGCCACATTTACCTTCACTCTACCCATTTGACACATCATCCCTCATCTGGGATAATTCAAAGCACAGCTAGGTAAAGATGTCATCAACCTCGAGACAGCTCCTGACGACTATTCTATGGAAGACGCTAAACTAATCCTGGTTGTAGACGATGAATCACGTATGCGCCGCTTCATCCGAATGAACTTGGACCTGGAAGGTTACCGAGTTATTGAAGCTGGGACTGGCCTGGAAGCGGTGAACCGCGTGCGTGATGACCTGCCTGACTTGGTGCTTTTAGACGTAATGATGCCCGAACTGGACGGCTTTGAGGCGCTGGGTCTAATCCGCGAAACATCCAGCGTGCCCATCATCATGCTGACCGTCAAAGGTGAGGAAGACGATCGGGTTAAGGGGTTGGAACTGGGTGCCGACGACTACGTGACCAAGCCTTTCAGCCCCCGAGAACTGTCCAGTCGGATCAAGGCAGTCCTCAGGCGAGCGGAAATGCCCACCCCAGCCGGGCAATCCATCATCAAAGTAGATGATCGCCTTGAAATAGACTTCAATCGGAGGCAGGTTATTGTAGAGGGAGAGGAAGTTAAGTTGCGTCCTACAGAGTATCGACTGCTTTATCACTTGGTCAATAATTCCGGTTGGACTCTGCCACACGAGACACTCTTGGCCAAGGTTTGGGGGCACGAGTATCGAGACGAAACCCACTACCTGCGCCTCTACATCACTTACCTCCGCCAGAAGCTCGAAGAAGATCCCGCTCATCCCAAGTACATTCTCACCGAACGAGGGATCGGCTATCGTTTCGTAGACTACAAGCGGCATTCCCCTTCCGGCGAATAGACTGCTTCATAGAAGAAGCTTTTGGCTCCGCCCACATACTTGGCCTGCTGGATCAAGCTGGTCCATGCAGGCCAGGGAAGGAATATCTTAAAACTCTCTATCAATTATGAACGCCTGCGTGATACTCAACCCGGCCGCTGGTCCCAGAGACTTCCATCGGCAATTGAACACAGCCATAGAGCACCTGCGTACCCACGGCTGGGAAGTCGAACTTCGTAAAACAACAGAGAAAGGTGATGCCACGCGTATTGCCCGCCAGACCGCCGAAGCAGGTTGCGATGTGGCCATAGCCGTAGGCGGGGACGGCACCATCAACGAAGTGGTCAATGGCCTCGCTGGCAGTGATACCGCCATGGGCATCATCCCTGCTGGCACGGCCAACGTCTATGCCGTCGACGTGGGCATCCCAATCTGGAGCCCATTGCGCCCAAACGCAGTGCGCATTGCCGCCGAGATCATCCGCGACGGTCGACGAAAACGGGTCGACCTGGGCCAAATTCAATTGGCCAATGGCCAGCAGCGTTATTTCTTTATGTGGTGCGGCGTGGGCCTGGATGCGGCCATCTCGCAAGAGGTACGCAATGAAGACACCCGCCGTCTAGGAGTTGTGGCCTGGGCTATCGCTGGAGTGATGGTTGCTTTCAATTTTATGGGCACCCCGGGCAACGTGATCATAGATAGCCAGAGGGAACGCAAGAGAGTGCTGTGGGCAGTCTTCAGCAATGGACAACTCTACGGTCGGCTATGGCGCATCGCTCCCGAAGCCAGAATGAACGATGGTATCCTGGACCTTACCGTCTTTGAAGGCTATGGGGTTCCTTCTACCATCCGCCACCTGGCCAGCCTGACGGTCGGCCAATACGCCCGCGATCCGACGGTTCATTTCTACCGGGGCAGTTCCTTCGTCATCCAAACTCGCAAGCCACTGCCCGTTCACGTAGATGCTGAGCCAGTAGGGACAACCCCAGTAAAGATCAAGATAGTCCCACGCTCTCTAAACGTAATCTTGCCCCCCAAGTTTCCCGATCATCTCTTTCTGAAGGAGAACTAGATTTGAAATACTTTAACTACGGGCTGCTGGTCTTTGTCCTAATTGCCATCGCCGGTAGATACCTGGGTTGGTCACCCATTCTGGTGTTCGCCACCGCCTGCCTGGGAGTGGTACCCCTGGCTGGCTGGATGGGAACCGCTACTGAAGAACTGGCAGTCCGTACTGGGCCCCGCCTTGGGGGATTGCTCAACGCCACCCTAGGCAACGCTGCAGAACTTATCATCACCATCGTCGCACTCCGAGCTGGCGCACTCAACCCAGAACTTCGTGAAGGTCTCAACGAATTGGTGAAAGCTTCCATTACTGGCTCTATTCTGGGCAACGTGTTGCTCATCTTGGGCTTGAGCATCTTGTTGGGAGGGCTCAAAAACGGTACCCAACGCTTCGACCGAACGCAGGCAGGTGTCAACTCGACGATGCTGATCTTGGCTGTCATCGCCCTGGGCGTGCCGTCACTTTTCGGCCATGCCATTGAAGCCGTGAATCACGACGCCGTGGAATACCTAAGCTTGGGAGTAGCAGGTGTGATGATCCTCGTATACGGGCTGAGTATCATCTATGCCTTTCGCTACGCACCGGCCATGCAAGAGGACGAAGAGGACGATCATATCGCCCACTCCCAGCACGCCGCCAATGCAGGCTGGTCGGTTCGTTTAGCGATAGGTGTCTTGATTGTCGCCACGCTGTTCATTGCTTGGCTGAGCGAGATACTGGTCGGAGCCGTAGAGCCGGTGGTCACCCAAGTAGGGGTCAGCGAGTTCTTCCTGGGCATCGTCCTGGTGCCGTTGGTAGGAAACGTGGCCGAGCATGTCGTGGGAGTCCAGGTCGCAGTAAAGAACCGCATGGAGCTCTCTCTGGCCATCTCGTTGGGGTCCAGCCTTCAGATTGCTCTCTTCGTAGCTCCCTTCCTTGTTTTCGCCAGCCTATTGATGGGCAACCCGATCACTCTGGTATTCAACCAGTTCGAGCTCATTGCCCTGGTAGGCGCTGTACTCATCGCTGCCCTCATCGCCTTAGATGGGGAGAGCAATTGGTTAGAAGGAGCGCAGTTGCTGGTCGTGTATGTGATCATCGGCATGGCCTTTTTCTTCCTCCCGACCTGAGCAGCACTGTCCCTCATTCGTATGTCGTCGCTTGCCTCTTGGCCTGCCAGCGTGGTATAATCCCTCTCAATTCGGTAATGGTCATAGCGAAGGCAACGCTTTCAGCCTTTTATAGATCCGGGGTGCGAAGCACGTCTTTCCAGAAACACTAACAAAAGAAGCAGGGAGATCCCTATCGTGACAGTTCTGTTCTACATCAACCTTATCCAGATCATTATTTCTATCGCACTCATCGCGCTCATCCTGGTTCAGGCCAAAGGCAGCGGGTTGGGTGGCATTTTCGGCGGCGATAGCAGTATCTACAAAACCCGCCGTGGCGTTGAGAAAACGCTCTTTCAGGCCACCATCGGGCTGGCGGTACTCTTTTTTGCCGTCTCAATTCTGAGCGTGCTCCTGGCTGGCTGATAGCCAGGGAAACGGCAAATGGAAAGAAAGAGAAATCGAGCCTAGCTTCCTAATCTTCTGACCTCCCCGCCGTCAAACCTCCTATGGGACGTTACATTCGCTGGCAAGCACTCATCGCTCTCAGTGGCATCACTCTGGTAGGCGTCGTCCTATTCTCCATCGCCCTGACACGCACAACGGTACTAGTGCCCGACGAAGGGGGCATCTATACCGAAGGGCTGGCCGGCGCTCCTCAGTATGTGAATCCGCTTTTAGCCCAATACAATCCGGTCGATCAAGACCTGGTAACCCTTATCTTCAACGGCCTGACTCGTACGGATGACCAGGGCGAACTGGAACCTGATCTGGCCTTGCGATGGAGCGTATCGCCCGATGGGCTCAGCTACCTGTTCCATCTGCGCCGGAGCATCCGTTGGTCAGATGGCCAGCCATTTGATGCTGACGACGTGCTCTTCACCATTAACCTGATGCAAGACCCAGAATTCCCAGGGGTGCCTTACCTGAGCGAGCTGTGGCGCACCGTGAGCGTAGAAAGGGTAGATGCTTATACCATTCGCTTCAATCTACAAGAGCCCTTGCCCACATTTGCCGACTACACAACCATCGGCATTGTTCCCAAACACGTGTTAGGCGATATTTCTGCTCGTGATCTGTTGACCCATCCCTTTAATATGCAGCCCATCGGTACCGGGCCCTTTCTTCTTGAAAACATCTCCGCCGAGCGGGCGCTTCTGGTCCCTAATCCGCGTTACGTTTCCCTGCAGGGCGGAAGAGTGCGACGAGAACAACCGTATCTGGCTGGCATCGAATTTCGCTTCTATCCGAACCACGAGCGGTTGTTAACTGCTTTTCAGGCCGGTGAGATCCAAGGCATCGGCTACGTTCCACCCTATCTCTTTCCTGAAGCTGCAGCCCTCGACTCGCTCAGCCTTTACAGCGCCCGACTCTCCGGCTATCAGATAGTCTACTTAAACTTACAGGACCCCCAGGGCGCACCTTTCTTTCAGGATGCCCGCGTGCGCCGCGCATTGCTCCTTGCCCTGGATCGACAGACTTTGATCAACGAAGCGCTCAACGGCCAGGGGATAGTAGCTCACGGTCCAATCCGCTCTTGGAGTTGGGCCTACGACTCTCAGTCACCCTCGATTGAATACGATCCAGAGCAAGCCGAAGCATTACTGGTAGGAGCCAACTGGCTTGACACTGATGGCGACGGGATCCGCGATAAGAACGGCCGCCCTTTGCAATTCACCCTGCTCACGGGTGACGACCCGGTCTTTGTCGGCCTGGGACGTGCCATGGCCAAGCAATGGGCTGCACACGGTCTCAGCGTCCAGGTGGAGTCACTGGGTGCCGGTCTAAGTGATCGACTTCGGGCGCGAGATTTCCAATCAGTTCTGGTCGAGCTCCTCATCTCCGGAGATCCAGACCCCTATCCCCTCTGGCATCAGACCCAAATCGAAGGTGGCCAAAACTACGGCGGCTGGGATAACCGGGAGGCCAGCGAAGCCTTGGAGCAAGCACGTTATCTCAACGATCAGGACCAACGCAAGGCTCTTTACATCCAGTTCCAGCGCATCTTTGCCCAAGAGACTCCTGCCTTGATTATTGCCTATCCCGCCTATACCTATGCCGTGGACGAGAGCGTACGAAACGTGCAAATTGGCCCCATGGTCAGCCCCTCAGATCGCTTCCGTACCATTGCTGATTGGTACCTCAACACCCGCCGCGTCATCCTGGCCGAAGCCCAGCGTGCGCCTGAATCGCAGATCGAGGGCAGCGGCCCCTCCCCGTCTCACTGATTCAATTCTCTCCCAAAACTATCCAATTTTACCATTGACATTATGTAGAAGATGATGTACAATAACAACACGACATAATGTTTTTGCATTATGTCAAACTTGGTGTACAATAACAACTAGTACCCCTTCTCAAGAGTCTTTCGGGTATATTGGGCGCTGGGTGCCAGGCTATTATTGCCCCAAAGACACATAGAATGGGGGCATAAGTTCTCGTGTTATTGTACACAATCTGTTTGTATGGGGCATAGGCAAACATTGAAAAAGAAACGCAGCACCCAATTCCCTTTCGCCCACTTTATCGCTATTGTCGTGATTACCATTTCCCTCTTCCTGGCGGTTGACTTTGCACGCCGCACAGCAGCGACCTACCAGATCAAGAACGAGGCAACCCGACTGGAAGAAGAAGCCGCTGCTATTCGTGCTCGCCACCAGGCACTGCAGGCCCGTCTCAGCTACGTACAAAGTGATGCCTACGTTGAGGAAATTGCCCGAACCCGACTCAAATGGGCACGAGAAGGAGAAATCGCGGTGGTAGTGATGGCCTCTCCCCAGACCATATCTCCCCCGGCGCCTGACCAACAGCCTGCTGTAGCCAACTCGACGTCAGCGCGATCTCCATGGCAGGCATGGTGGCTGATATTCTTCGACGAGCTGCCTCCCTCTATGTAGCAAGCCTGTGTCTGTTAGTAGTGTATAAGGCATTTCTCCGTGTTGCAATCCCTGTTCCATCTGGCAGGTGTCCATCATTGCTTGGCTGTCCTCGCCCGCAGGCCCGATTCCACGACCTTCTGCCTCCTTTCCGCGCCCGCAGTGCCCCCCCTTGACGCTGATCTACGGGTGGGGTACAATCACCTTTAGGACTGACCTGCCTAACCCTGAGATAGGGAGCACAAGGTGATGGCCCTGTTCACCACCATCGGGACCCAGCTGAAAGGAGAAAAAAGTCAATACCTCATCCAGCGCGAGGTGGCACGCGGAGGGATGGGTGCTATCTACCAGGCAGAGGACATCGAGCACCAGCGAACAGTGGCCATCAAGGAGGCATGCCTTGACCCGGTTGCATGCGAGGGCAGGCGCGACCAGATTCGGGAGCGGCTGCTACACGAGATGGAAGTCCTTATGCCGCTGAAGCATCCCAACATTCCCGAAATCTACGATCAGTTCTCGAGTCAGAACAACGAATACCTGGTGATGGAATTCATCGAAGGCGAAACGCTCATGGGCATCCAGCAGCGGACGCTCAGCAAAGACCTTCTCCTGGAAGAAAGCCGCGTGCTAGGCTGGGCCATCCAGGCACTGGATGCTCTCTCCTATCTGCACGAACAGGCCAAGCCGATCATCCACCGGGATGTGAAACCCGAAAACCTGATACTAGCTCACGACGGGAGAATCGTGCTGGTGGACTTCGGTCTGATGAAGCAAGTAGAACAACACCTGACAGAAAGTGGCCCCTTGATCCGCGCCGTGGGCACCGTTGAATACGCACCACCTGAGCAGTATGTCGAAAACTCCGGCAGCACCGACGCACGCACCGACATCTACAGCCTGGCCGCAACCATCTACTATCTGCTGGCTGGACGCCTGCCACCGCGCTCATTGGATCGAATGTTGCCCATGTCTCTCCAAGTTACAAAGAGACTGCCCTCACTGCGCAAGGTTAACCCCACCGTTTCCAGGCGGACCGAACAGATCATCTTCAAAGCGATGGAGATCGATCCAGATGCACGTTATCAGTCGGCCCGTCGAATGCGCGAAGCCATCTGCCCACGCCGCCGTTTTATCTCGCTTCCCTTTTAGGAGAGCATGAGATTCGGATGACCCTCTTCCCTTCTGGTGTTCCTTGACGCCCTTCCACTGGTGAAGTACAATCAGGTTTGGCAGTTTGAGCTCAAAAACGGAGTTACATAGATGCCAATTATTACTCTTACTACTGACTTTGGCCTCGCCGACGGATATGTGGGGACGATGCAAGGAGTCATTCTCTCGATCGCGCCGAAGGCAACTCTGGTGGATCTGTCTCACCAAGTTCCAGCCCAGGATATACGGGCTGGCGCCTTTGTGCTTTACCAGGCAGTGCCCTTCTTTCCCCCGGACTCCATTCATTTGGTAGTGGTAGACCCAGGTGTTGGCAGTCAGCGGCGGGCCGTGGCCATTCGCACCTCACAGGGTACCTTTGTCGCACCCGACAACGGCGTGCTCAGTTACGTGCTGGCCGCCACCGATGACTATGAAGCCGTCAGCCTCACCAACCCTGCCTATCAGATGCCTCAGATTAGCACTACCTTTCACGGGCGCGACATCTTTTCACCAGCCGCTGCCCACCTGGCTAATGGTACCCCGATGTCTGAGCTGGGGCCACAGGCCATCAACCTGGTTCGCCTGCCATTGTCCACACCGGAGTTCTCGCCCGGCGGAGGTCTCACCGCGCATGTCATGCACGTGGATCATTTCGGCAACCTCATCCTGGACGTAACGGCCGACGCCCTAGAAGAAGAAATCACGTTGGAATTGGCTGGGCATAGAATTCAGGGTATGAGCCGCACCTTCGCCGACGTAGCGCCTGGCAAATTGGTTGCCTATGTGGGTAGTAGTCGGGACCATGTGGAGATAGCCGTCCGGGACGGCGATGCAGCCCAAGAACTGGGTGTCAGCGTCGGCGACCAAGTACTGATTCACAGGATACAATGAACCGCTGGGCGCGTTTACGGTGGTGGGTACGCTTGTTGGCAGGCATTGACTGGTTGCTGGGCACGCACTTGCTGACGAAAACTACTAGCCACTGGCAGCAAAAGATAGAAACCATGCAGACCGAAATCAGCTCCCTGGAAGCCCGTATGGCGGAGCTGAATGCCTCTCGCGGGGCAATCTTGCGTCACCTGTGCCTCAGCTACTTGCAACTCCGGCAAGCCCAGTCTCCTGAGAACTGGTTCCACTTCGACCCGCGGGTTCCCGCTGAAGAAGATGCGATTGAGATCCTGACCAGAAGCCTGGTAACCCCGCACCTGGCCCGCTGGAAAATCAACCAGATTGCGGCCGGCGGCGCCAATCTCTACACCTATGACCTGATCCCCGACTGGGGGACCCTGCACCAAGATGCGCTGAATCACGGAACCAGGATCCCCACCAACTTATTCGATTGGTTGGCCGAACAAGCAGCCGAGAGCGTTAAGCAGCACAAGCAGGGTGTGGCGAAGCCCACCCTGCCAGAAAGGTGAAATCAGCAGCAAGAAGCCTATGGAACAATTCGTCATCGAAGGCAAACATCCCATCAAAGGCACTGTAGTGCCCAGCGGCAACAAGAACGCCGCCTTCCCTTTAATCTCGGCAGCTCTCCTTACGGACGAGCCGGTCACGCTGCGCAACCTGCCCGACATCGGCGACGTGCGTACCATGTTGGCTATTGTCGAGGACTTGGGCATCGAGGTGACACGCCACGACCTCCACTCAGTCACCTTGCGGGCCGGGGCCATTCGCAAGACCACTCCTGATCCCAGCCTGTTTGGCAACATTCGTGGCGCGCTGCTCTTGATGGGCTCAATGATTGCTCGCGAAGGGCGTATCGACTTGCCACGACCTGGCGGCGACCAGATCGGCCGGCGGCGTATTGATACCCACCTGCTAGCCTTGAAACAGCTAGGTGCCAGGCCGGCTTATGATGGACAACTGGTATTGACGGCCGACCAACTCCGTGGCGCCGACATATTGCTGGATGAAGCCAGTGTCACTGCCACCGAGAACGCCGTACTGAGCGCTGCCACCGCCGAAGGGAGCACAACTATCCGCAATGCTGCCTCCGAACCCCATGTGCAAGACCTGTGTCACATGCTTAATAAGATGGGGGCCCGCATTGAGGGCATCGGTTCCAATACTCTCACCATCCACGGCGCCCAGAGACTCCACGGCACCAACTATGCCCTGAGCGCCGACTACCTGGAGGTAGGCAGCTTCATGGGGCTGGCGGCCGTTACTGGGGGCGAGGTGACTATAAAAAACGCATCGCCCGAATACTTGCGTATGACCTTTTTGGTCTATGATCGCCTGGGCGTGCACCCCGAGATTCGTGGTGACGACATATTCATGCCTGCCGGCCAATCCATGCAGGTTGTCCCTGACCTTGGCAACGCCATCCCCAAGATTGACGACGCTCCGTGGCCCGGCTTCCCGGCTGACATGATGAGCGTCAGTATTGTGGTCGCCACCCAATGCAGCGGCACCGTACTCTTCCACGAGAAGATGTTTGAAAGCAGACTCTACTTTGTGGATAAACTGATTGGAATGGGGGCTCGTATCGTGCTATGCGACCCGCATCGCTGCATCGTGCAGGGCCCCAGCCAACTGCAAGCCGAGGCTCAGGGCATCTCCAGCCCCGACATCCGAGCTGGTATGGCCTTGCTCATCGCTGCCCTTTGCGCACGCGGAACCAGCATCATCCACAACATCCGTCAGATTGACCGAGGCTACGAGCGCATTGAAGAGAAACTGCAGGCACTGGGGGCCAAAGTCGAGCGGATCATGCAGTAGCAACTAGAGCAACTAGGACAGATTTCCTAGGAACACAGTCGTGTTGACAATCGAGACCGGCTTGTGATAAGATGGAGGCATAAAGCAGGTAAATAGCCCGTGCCCTACCAGCTGAAGAATCACTAAGCACGATCGGTAGACAGCGTCCCTGCTTTGTACGGGGCGCTTTTCGTTTACCGGGCAGCCGATTCCGCCAGGTGCAAGATTTCTACCAGGCGGTCGTGGAAGATTCTAAATTGTACCCGCAGATTAAAGGTGGAAGAAATTGGATAGGTATGCCGCCGAGAGTCTGACGATTATGCGCAGCATTCGGGAGCCGTTCGAGTTGGCAGACATGGAGCCGGTGGACGTCACGGACTGCCTGGCCGAGGCACTGAACGGGTTCACCATAGAGCCCGGCATCATCGTGGTGGAACGCTATCAGCCTGACTTGCCACCCGTGATGGCCTCTCCTGAGAATCTGTGTGAAGCTTTAAATCACATTATCGACAATGCCTTGGAGGCGATGGGCGGGAAAGGACAGTTGTGGCTGTCGACCCGCCGCCGCCTGGACGGATTGGTGGAAGTGGTCATCGCCGACGACGGACCGGGCATTCCCACTGTGCACCAAACGCACCTCTTTCAACGGGGCTTCACCACCAAACCCGACCAGGGCGGCCTGGGCCTGTGGTGGACCCGCGTTTACGTGAGCCAACTGGGCGGGCAGATGAAACTGCACAGCACGCCTGGCCAGGGAACTGTGGTCAGCATTCGCTTGCCGGCCGTACAGGAGGCGCCATCGTGAGCTCTTCGCCCCAGGTGCTGATTGCGGAGGACCTGTGTTTTTGAGGAGCCGCCCTCAGCGAAGCCCTGGCCGATTTCTACTTGATAATCGCCACCTCTTCGGATCCCAAGCGTACCCGCCGCTAGGTAGGCGAGATGCCCTCCCATATCCCGGTTCTTTGGAAAGAACAGTGGGCCGCTAGCTGGTCCCTGAACATAGCGTAAGCGTGCCCGAATGTGAAACTGTTCAGGGCAGAACGTAAGATGTAATCCTCCCACTCCGCGCGCTATAAGTCTCTTGTCTAATCTATCACACCAACTCAAAGGTTCCGAAAGATGTCCCCTGCAAGCGTGTTGATCGTGGAAGACGAGCCCGAATGGCAAAATATCGTCGGGGAGTTGCTGGCCGACGAAGGTCACTCCTACCGCCTGGCTAGCACCTACGCCAGTGCACTGGCCCAACTGGACCAAGAGCTCTTCAATGTCGTCTTCCTCGACATGATGCTGCACGAATTCGACCTGCCGGTACGGGGTGGCTCCGGCTGGCGATTGCTGGACAGCCTGGTGGAACACCGCCCTCGGACCAGGATCATCATCCTCAGTGGGCGGGCGACGGCGGGTGAGGCAGCCCGCTTGATGCGCGATTACCCTATCGTCACCTTCATCGACAAAAGTGAGGAAGACGTCGAGATCCAGATCGTGGACGCTGTCCGACAAGCAACGCAGGCACCATCACTGCGCATCCAGACCTTCGCCCAATTCAATATCTGGCGCGACGAGGTCCTCATTGATCGCTGGGAACGAGGGCAAGCCGAGACCATCGTCAAATTGCTGCTCACTCGACGAGCAGCCGGAGGGCGGGCCATGTCCCTCGATGAGCTCATCGAGTGGCTATGGCCTGAGTCAGACTCGGAGAGCGGACGTAAGAAGCTACTCCCCCTCCTCAGCAACGCCCGTCGCACCCTGGAGCCAGACATCGAGCCCCGCGACTCAAATTTCCTCCTGCGTTGTTCAGGCGGTTATTACTTTGACCTGAGTGGCGACGTGACCTGGGATGTGCTCGACTTCCAGCGACTCTACCGTGAGGGTATACATCAGCAGCGGGCTGGGGCGAAGGAAAGGACCATACTGGCTTATGAGGCGGCCCGTGCCCTGTATTTGGGTGACTTCCTGGCCGAAGACCGCTATGCGCCCTGGGCCATCCCCCAACGCCGGGCCTTACAAAACGAATACTGCGATTTGCTGTCCAGGCTGGCTGAGGTCTATGCTGCCTTGGGTCGCTACCCCGACGCCGTCCTGGCCGGCCGGGCTGCGTTGGAAGTAGATCCCCTGCTGGAGAGCGTGTACCGCCAGTTGATGCGTTACCACTATTGCGCTGGCGACAAGGGAGGAGCTCTCAAAGTATATCGCAACTGCGTCAAGCTCTTTGATGAACTGTTCGGCGAAGGCCCCAGCCCCCAGACAAAGCACCTCTTCGAAGACATCTCCAATAACCTCGAACTTCCATGTTGAGTACATTCAAATGTGACTTGCCAGGTTGGGGCAGGCCCTGGTGCCAGCTCAGACCAGGCAAATCCCTCCCCGCAGATAACCATCGCTAGAGGAGATCTGCAGGCGGGCAAGATGCCTGATTTGCAGGGCGAAGAGACTCTGAAATTCCCCGTCAAAGGCAAATCTACACATTCTGTAACTGACTTGTAACTACGCGCGTGAATAAAACATGTTATAGTATTCTATGAATGCCCAGCATAGAAATCCTGGACACCGAGGGCACCAGCGCGTTTTCCGTTTGCCAGGACAATCATCGCTGTTATCTGGCCTAATCTTGGCGTCAGCCATGGCTGCTTTGTTCCAGCACAGGGAGGAGCATTGGCTCTAACTGCCTTTGATCAAGAGGTAAATCAAGATGAACTTGCTAGCCACCCTTCTGCTGGCACATATGATCGCCGATTTTCCGCTCCAGTTGAACTGGGTCTTCCAGCTGAAACACCGCCACTGGGCCGGCCTGCTTTTACATGCGGCAATTCACGCTATGACCACCGCCGTACTGCTACGCAACCCGTTCGTCCATTGGCCAATACCAACCACCGTGTGTGTGGTACACTTTGCATTTGATTGGCTCAAGATACGTATCGATTTCAAGCCTTTATCCATTGCCTTCATACTGGATCAGATGGCCCACTGGCTGGTGTTGATCTTGCTTGCGACTCGGGTGTCGAGCGCAACAGGTGCTCTGTCACCTGAACATCTGTATCCAGCTCTGGCCTATGCCGCGCTACCAGCCCTGCTTATGTTCCTATCCGTATTATCTAAAGACCTGCAACAGTCAGTTTCTAATATGGCTGGTTGGTCAAGCAAAAGAACGGCGCAGTTGGTCCGGGTTTCTCATCTGCTTGGATACCCCCTGGTGATCGCTGTGTTGATTATCAGATTTGCAGGGCCCAAAAACGTGATAGCCGACTTCATCGCCCGGATTGGCGTTTGCCTACTCGCTGGTAGCTCAGGAGAACAGTCATGAGCCAAGAAATGAGCCGTAATGGCGGAAGATTTTCTCAGGCACTGGATGCCCTCCCCCCCAGCCAGCAAACGACGGCGACTCAGATCACGCAACTGGGAATGATTCTTGAGGTGAGTCGCAGCCTTAACTCCACCCTTGACCAGGACACCTTGCTGAATTTGATTATTGAAGTGGCCACCAAAGTCACCAGCACGGAAGAAGCTTCTATTCTATTGCTGGACGACCGGACTGGAGAGTTACATTTTGAAGCGGCCTCCGGTGCCAAACGAGCCGAACTGAAGGCCATCAGCGTGCCACTTGAGGGAAGCATCGCTGGCTGGATCGTCCTTCACAACCAATCACTGGTTGTGAACGACACACAGCAAGACCCGCGCCACTGTGCTCGTGCCGACCGCGCCACCCGATTCGATACACGCTCGATTCTGGGGGCCCCCTTGCAGGTGAAAGACAGGACCATTGGTGTTCTGGAGGTTGTCAACAAGCAAGGGGACTCCCCCTTTAGCAGGCAGGATTTGGAGACGCTGGAGAGTCTAGCTGCCCAAGCTGCGGTGGCCATCGAGAACGCCCGACTGTACAAAGATTTACGCGACCAGATGCAAGCCCTGCAAAAAGCCCAGACGCGACTGGTCCAAAGCGAGAAGCTAGCCGCCGTCGGCGAGCTGGTTGCCGGCGTAGCCCATGAGCTGAACAATCCCCTCACCTCCATCATCGGTTATGCTCAGATTTTGCAGCGCAGCAGCCTGGATGCCCAGAGTCGAAAAGACCTGGATAGGATCTTGGCCCAGGCACGGCGAGCGACCGGTATCGTAAGGGGTCTGCTTGACTTTGCCCGCCAGCGCCCACCTGAGCACAAGCCAGTTCAGATCAACGACGTGTTGAACAGCACGTTAGAGCTATTATGTTACGAATTGCGGACACACAACATTGAGTGTACCACAAACATGTTCCCAGATCTGCCGCTCACCATGGCCGATCCGCATCA
Source organism: Anaerolineales bacterium (assembly GCA_020343875.1). GTDB lineage: Bacteria > Chloroflexota > Anaerolineae > 4572-78 > NAK82. The sequence continues at coordinate 3,567,397 of CP070811.1, forward strand.
ATTGCAGCAGGTTTTTGTCAATCTGGTCAACAATGCGCGCCAGGCTATGAGTGATACCCATGGTCGCGGCCAATTGACCATCACCACCCATTTGGGCCCTTCCTTGTTCAATAACCAGCAGACTGAGGCTGAGCCCGTGATTCGGGTTGTCATACAGGACGACGGCCCCGGCATCCCACCCGGACTGCTACCAAGCATCTTCGATCCGTTCTTTACCACCAAGCCAGAGGGCAAAGGCACTGGCCTGGGCTTGTCGGTCTGCCACGGGATCGTGAGCGAGCACGGCGGGCACATCTGGGCCGAAAGCGAGCCAGACCAGACTGTCCCTAATCATCCAGGGGGAGCCACGTTCTCTGTTGAATTGCCCGTTGTCGCGCCAGAGACACCGTACCAAGCCGGTGAGCTGCCTGGCCCAGCTGAGCACCGAGCCTCCCTGCAAGGGGCATCGGCATCCAATAGAGAAGCCCGCATTCTGGTGATTGACGATGAGATAGATGTGCTGGATCTCCTGATCCGTACTTTGCAGAGTGAAAGCTACCAGGTGGACGCGGTGATTGATGGAGAAGCAGCTCTGGCCCGCCTGGCCAAAACCGACTATGACCTGATCATATGTGACGTGCGTATGCCCGGCCTGAGCGGCCTGGAACTCTACCAGCATATGCATAGGCAGCAGTCAGATCTGGCTCAGCGCTTCCTATTTATCACTGGTGATAGTGTAAGTCCCACCACCCGTCATTTCCTGGAAGAAACAGGCGCGCCTTACTTGGTGAAACCCTTTGGATTGGCCGAGTTTACTGAAAGGGTAAGCAGTTTGCTGGGGAATCACCATGATGTAACTCGCTTACCTTACCTTCCTGAGGCAGTTGCAGCCCACCACCGACCCCGATAGATAGCTGGTCACCAGGCAGCCGTCCCTCCGGCGTTTTACGCCACACCATCTCGTTGACAGTATGTCTCTCCTATGTTATACTGCTGCCAACGACAGCGACGGAGACAAGTAAGCAGTTGCTGGGTTTCCATCAGAGAGGCGGTGGCCGCTGTGAACCGCCCCCAGCCCTGACCGAACTCCCCTCCAGAGTCGATGGCGAAAAGAGGCCTGCTCATTAAGCCGCTCCGGGTGCGCCCGTTATCGCGCAGGCGCATTGGCACGCGTCTTGAGGCCGCTGGGGCAACCCGACGGCGAACAAAGGTGGCACCACGGGTAGCGAACCCCCGTCCTTTGAGGGCGGGGGCTTTTGGTTTGAAACACAAGAGTAAGCCCCAAACATATTCTTCAAGGAGAGATCTATGTTCCAAGGCATTTTCCCTCCCATCCCTACCCCATTTGACGAGAGCGGCGAGGTTGACCTGGGCGCCTTGCGCACCAACATCGCCCGCTGGAACGAGACCGGGCTGACCGGCTACGTGGCCCTGGGCACCAACGGCGAAGCGTGCCTACTGGACGCTGCCGAAAGTGTGGCTATAGTCCGCGCGGTCCGTGAGGCGATGGCCCCTGGCATGGCCCTTATTGTCGGGGCAGGCCGTGAGTCGACGCGGGCCACCCTGATCGCCTGCCAGGCAGCCGCCGACGCCGGCGCCGAAGCAGTGCTGGTCATCACCCCCTGGTACTACATGCGTTCCATGACCGGCGACGCTCTGCGTCGTCACTACGAGACCGTGGCCGACGGTAGCCCCGTCCCGGTACTCCTCTACAACATGCCGGCCAACACAGGCGTCAACATACCTGTTTCCACCGTTGCCGAACTGGCCCCCCATCCCAACATCGTCGGCATTAAGGACAGCGCGGGCAATATCGGTCAATTGGGTGCACTCGTCCGGTCTACCCCGGATGACTTTACAGTGATGGTGGGTAACACCGGCGCCTATTTGGCCGGTCTGCTGCTGGGAGCCACGGGCGGCATCCTGGCCCTGGCTAACGTGGCCCCACGCGAGACAGTGGCCTTGTACCAGGCAGCCCGCGCCAACCATTTGGAGGAGGCACGCACCCTGAACGACCAGCTAGTACCGGTGGGAGTGGCCGTCACCGCTACCTACGGGATCGGCGGCCTGAAAGCCGCCATGGACTTGCTGGGCTATAGGGGAGGCCAGCCGCGCTCTCCCCTCCTACCGCCATCACCAGAGGCAGTGAACGACATCCAGCACATCTTGGAGACCGCTGGCTTGCTTTAGAATGGAAACACCAGTTATCTATGAGTGAAGAAGCCATCATCCAGCGCATAGCAGACAGGGCCTAGGCGGCATGGCCGTGTGGCCCTGGGCTACGCCGCCCTTTTCCCTCAACGCCCGCTCGTCGACTACGCCGTAGGATGGATGAAGAAGAGCCAGAAGTAACCATCATATAGCAGATTGGATCAATTGCGCCTACGGACGCTTTGCATTGCACGCCCTACTACTACGGAGGCAACCTTATGTTAGACTTGGCATTCATCCGAGACAATCCCGACCAAGTCAAAGAGGCCCTGGTCAAACTGAACACCGAAGCTCCCATTGACCAGATCCTGGAACTGGACCGGGAGCGGCGCGACTTGCTACAAGAAGTCGAGTCCCTACGCGCCGAGCGCAATGCCGGCTCCAAACAAATCGGCGAACTTATGCGACAGGGCAGCCGCGACGAGGCCGAAGCCCTTAAAGGAGACATGGGCAAAATCGGCGCCCTCATCGGCGAATTGGATGAGGATTTGCGCCAGGTAGAGGCTAACTTACGCGAGAAGCAACTTTGGGTGCCTAACATGCCCCACTCAAGTGTGCCGGTTGGCCCAGACGAGTCGCACAACGCCCTGGTACGCGAGTGGGGCCAAGTCCGTGATTTGGTGGGCGAACCCCTCCCCCACTGGGACTTGGGCGAGACCCTGGGCCTGATCGACTTCGAGCGCGGTGTGAAGATGAGTGGCACCCGTTTCTACGTCTTTAAAGGAGCCGGAGCCGCCCTGCATCGAGCGCTGGGCAACTGGTTCATCGACGTAGGCACTCGCGACCACGGCTATACGGAAGTTTACCCCCCTTTCATGGTGCGCGAAGAAGCTATGATCGGCGCCGCCCACCTGCCCAAGTTCCGCGACAACATGTACTACGATGCCGAAGAGGATTTCTGGTTCATTGGCACAGCTGAAGTGCCGCTCACCAACCTCTACCGGGATGAAATCCTCAACGCCGATCAGTTGCCAATCAGGCTATTGGCCCATACCCCTTGCTTCCGCCGCGAGAAGATGAGCGCCGGTCGAGATGTGCGGGGCATCAAGCGCGTCCACCAATTCGAGAAGGTCGAGATGTATAAATTCACCGCCCCCGAAACCAGCTTCGATGAACTAGAAAGCCTGGTGGCCGATGCCGAAGAACTGATGCAGCGCCTGGGCATTCCCTATCGCGTGGTGGAGATGTGCACCGGCGATCTGGGTTTTGCTGCTGCCAAGAAATACGATATCGAGGCCTGGTGCCCCGGCAGCGGCGAGTGGATGGAAATCAGCTCCTGCAGCAACGTCACCGACTTCCAGGCTCGGCGCGCCAACATCCGCTTCCGCCGCCAGCCCAAGGCCAAGCCCGAATTCGTCCACACGCTCAACGGATCTGGCCTGCCACCCGGGCGGGTGATGATCGCCGTTATGGAGAACTATCAGCAAAAGGATGGCACCATTCTGGTGCCCGAGGTTCTGAGGTCTTACTTGGGCGGGCTCGAAGTCATCAAAAGCGCATGAGTGCAGTGGGCTAGTCAGGGGCGCACTACAAGAGTTGCGCCCCGACGCCAAATCCTGAGGCTGGCAAGCCAGCTTCTTCTGCGTGCGCCTACCCCGCCCCCCCTTCCAGGCCAGCACCTCCCCGCCTTTCTGCTACTGATCCATTGCCCAGCTCCCTTTACCCACATCTGCATTATCTGCATATTATGCATACGAAGCACACAATGCATATTATTACATCTATCGCACAATATAGTGATAAACATCACTTGCTGCATACTCCAATCTGACCTATGATAAGCTCAGCAAGTTCATTATTTCACAACACTTGTGCTGCCCAATGCCAGCTACCGCTGGGCTACTATCGGAAGAAGGTCAAACCAATGCCTGAGATGCTAACAGCTAAGGAAATGCAGGATCTGCTACTAGTGGATCGCTCCACTATCTACCGCATGGCTGAAGCAGGGCAGTTGCCGGCGGTCAAGGTCGGTAAGCAATGGCGTTTCCCCAGTGACCTGGTAGAAGAATGGCTCAAATCCCAAACTGCCGCCCCTGCGCCAAGGCTGGCTGCTTATGCCCCTGCTAAGGATTTCGTCACAAGCAAAGATTTCGCCCCCAGCCAGGACTTGGCCGATGTGCTGCCCCTGGACTGCGTCCAGTTAATCCAAGACGCTTTTGCGGAAGTGCTGGGTGTGATGTTGGCCGTAACCGATCTCGACGGCCAACCCATCACCCAGGTCAGCAATCCCACTCCCTTCTTTGATCTGCTGACCGATACAGACAGCGGACACGCTATCTGCCATGAAAAATGGCGAGAACTGGGCCAGGCTCCGGCCCTGGAGCCACGTTTTATGCCCAGCTTCGGCGGGCTGTTGTGTGCCCGAGCCCTGGTACGCATCGGGAACGAATTGAAGGGCATGGTCATCGTCTTTGGCGTAGCCCCGGCAGATTGGCCTCCCGATCTCGAGATTATCCAGCAACTGGCCGATTCTCTCAACGTCTCGACCGATAAGGTGCAAGAGACATTCGATGCTGTGTTTACGCTCACCGCAGGCGAGCAGAAGAAAGTACTAGCCACCATCCAGCGTGTCGCCGACATTCTGGCCCACATTGGCAACGAACGCGTATCGCTACTCGGCCGGCTGGCTAACATTGCCCGATTGAGCACAGTCTGATTACGAGTGCAGGTTACAAGGTTTCGCGCATCAAGCCACGGAAACTGCGCCCCACTGGGAGGGCGCCTATAAGGAGAAGGAAACACCCATGAACCCCCAACAACAAGCTTTTTTGGAGAAATTTGGGAACCGCATGACGCTGGACAAGACAGAGCGCATGCTGTATGGGCACGACATCGCGGCTATGCCCAGCCTGATTAAGCCCTTGATCTGGAATACAACCCCAGATGCTGTGGTCCAACCCCAAAATGAAGCAGAACTGGCCGAGATCGTCCGCTGGGCCTATCAAGAGGGCATTCCCATTACACCCCGCGGCAAGGCATCGTCCGGCTACGGCGGCGCCATCCCCGTCAAGCAAGGACTGGTCGTCGACTTTTACCATATGAAAGATTTGCTGGCCGTCGATGCGGACGAGCTAACGGTGACCGTACAGCCAGGCATCACGTGGGAACAGCTTGACAAAAAGCTTGTGCCCCAAGGTCTTACCCTTTGCCTGTATCCCACCAGCTACCCTTCGTCATCCGTTGGCGGCTGGTTGGCCCAGGGAGGCGCCGGCATCGGCAGTTACCAATATGGATACTTTCGCCAGAATGTGATCTCCGCCAGGGTGGTGCTGCCCAGCGGTGAGGTGCGCGAATTTAGCGGCGAAGACCTGGATTTGGTTGCCGATGCCGAGGGCATTACCGGCCTCATAAGCCAGGTAACTCTGCACGTGCAGCCCCTCAGCGACGTTGACGTCGTCTCCCTGGCCTGCCCCGACGCCCACCAAGCTCAAACACTGATGCAATCCATCACTGATGCCCGGCTGCCCATCTGGTCCATGATCTTCATCAACCCTCGCATGGCAGAGATGAAGAATCGTGCTCCCATGATGGAGCACTATGGGCATCTGGTGGGGGAACGGGTGTTGCTGCCGGCCGCCTACGTCATCACCCTGGCCTTCCGCGCCCAGGACAGCCAGGTGGTTCGTGACGCGCTGCCTGAACTGATTAAGCCCTGTAAGGCGGAGATCCTAAGTGAGCGCATCGCTCATCACGAGTGGGAACATCGCTTCAAGCTAATGGTCGTCAAGCGCTTAGGCCCCTCCCTGGTGCCGGCCGAGGTTATCGTCCCTCTCTCCAGCCTGGGCGACGTGATGGCCGAAATCGAGCGAAAGGTAGACCAGCCCGTCGTAAAAGAAGGCGTCATCATCCGCGAAGGCACTGCTGGCCAGCCCGAGGTAGTCATCCTGGGCTTCATTCCCAGTGACCAGCGCAAGCTCAGCTACAACTTCGTGTTTGGCCTGGTGTTGACCATCATCAAGATCGCCAAGAAACACGGAGGCCGACCCTATGCTACGGGCTTGTATTTCTCAAAGAAAGCCAAAGAAGTCTTGGGGGCAGAGCGAACTCAGCGGCTACGCCACTTCAAAGCCCAGGTCGACCCCAAGGGGCTGCTGAACCCAGGTAAGGTGATTGGCAACGGATTGTTAGGCACCGCTCTCAACCTGGCCAGTGCCTTTGAGCCCTTGATTCGCCCCTTCGGCAACACAGTCATCACCCAGGTTGGCGAGCGGCCTACCGAGCCGATCCGCGAGATCCCGCCCGACGTGGCCTGGTATGCCTATGCATGCTCTCAGTGCGGCTACTGCATTGACGAGTGCGACCAGTTCTATGGGCGCGGGTGGGAGAGTCAAAGCCCCCGAGGCAAGTGGTATTGGCTACGAGAGTACATGGAAGGCCGGACCGATTGGGATCAGCAAATGGTGGACACCTTCCTGGTCTGCACCACCTGCGAGATATGCAACCAGCGCTGCTCAGCGGCTTTGCCCATTGAGCCCTCCTGGATGAAGCTGCGCGGTCAACTCATCCAGGAAAAAGAGAAGATGACCTTCCCCCCCTTCGAGATGATGGCAGCCGCTACCCGAGCTGAGGGCAACATCTGGGCCGGATATCGACACAACCGCAGCGATTGGTTCCCGGAGGACCTCCTGGAAAAGCACGGCCCGCACCACAAGGCCAAACACGTTTACTTCGCCGGCTGTACCGCCAGCTACGTCGAAAACGACATCGGCATGGCCAGTGTGCGGCTGCTGGACGAAGCTGGAGTGGACTTCACCTACCTGGGCGAGCAAGAGAACTGCTGCGCCACGCCCATGCTGGTCGCTGGCAAATGGGACCTCTTCGTGGATACGATGAAGAAGAATATTCAGGCAGTCCAGAATGCCGGCGCCGACACCGTCGTCAGCTCGTGCCCCGCCTGCGATATGATGTGGCGTCATGCCTATCCAGCCTGGGCCAAGAAGCTGGGTATCGAGTACGGCATAACCGCCAAACACTACACTGAGATCGTGGCGGAGAAAATCGGAGCCGGCGAGTTCAAGTTCCCGGAGAATGGTACGCAACCCACCACCGTCACCTGGCACGACTCGTGCCACATCGGTCGCGTGTCCGGCGTCTACGAACCACCCCGGGACCTGATCAGGGCCATCCCCAACGTTGACTTCGTAGAGATGAGCCACCACCATCAGAATTCTCACTGCTGTGGCTCCGTGCTGACCCTCATCAAAGAGCCAGACGTGGCCGCTGACATCGGAGAAATCCGCCTCAATGAGGCGGTTGAGGCTGGTGCAGAAAAAGTGTTGGCCCTGTGCCCGTGCTGCCAGTTCCAGCTGCGAGTCAGCGCCGATAAGAAGAATGCGCCAGTAGAAATTGTCGACCTGGCCCGCTTCGCCTCTTCAGCCCTGGGCTACGATTTCCCCGATCCCAACCCCGAAGTGCAGGCCCAGTGGGCCGTTTTCGAAGCCATGATCGACTTGATGACGCCCCAAGGGTTCGCCAATCTGATGGGCAGCATGTGGCCGGAGCTTATCGACGCGATGCCCTTCGGTATGGGGCCTATGATGCGCTTGATGGGCAAGATTCCAGGCACCTTGGAGATGATGAAGCCTATGTTCCCCATCCTGTTCCCACACCTCCTGCCCATGATGATGCCTAAAGTCATGCCGGTAATGCTGGAGCGAGTCAAAGAACGCATCCCCATGCCAGAGTACATGGCCGAACAAATGCCGGACATGATGCCCCAGGTGATGGATAATCTGATGCCACATATGATCGGCGACGTCGTGCCACTGGTGACAGGTCCGATGATCGCCTACTTAAGAGGGAAGAACGGAAGCAACGGCAAGTTGAACTAGAATCAGCTTCTGAAGCGCATCAAGAAGGGCGCCCCGGCCGGGACGCCCTTCTTGATGCTCGAATATCCCCAGTCAGCCACTGCGACCGAAATCTCTCACAGAACTCGCAGTCAATAAGCTTGCCACCCCCAACAAACTCGTTATAATCAAATCAAATCTTTGGGCCAGGAGCGAAATGTGATTCAGATTCTATTCGTTTGCTACGGGAACATCTGTCGTTCGCCGATGGCAGAAGCAGTCTTTCAAAATATGGTGGAGGAGGCCGGCCTGTCGGATGAGATCACAGTGGACTCGGCCGGCACCAGCGCCATCAATATAGGACAGCCAGCGCATCGAGGTACTCGAGAGGTGCTTGACCGTCATGGCATCTCCTACCGAGGCAGCGCCCACCAGGTAGCACTGGACGATCTTTACCAAGCAGACTATGTAATAGTCATGGACGCAGACAACGCCTTCAGCCTGAAAGCGATGGTCCCGCGGGGCACGCTGGACGGAAAACTACACATGCTGCTTGACTTCGCCCCCCTGGCTTTACCTCGCGAAGTGCCCGATCCAATTTACGACGGTCGCTTCCAGTATGTGTATGACCTAATCGAGGCCGGTTGCCACGGCTTGCTGGAACACGTTCGCGCCAGACACGGTCTTTAAACTGGGAAGGACAGGAGATTCTGGGCCTCTGACTTGTTCCTGGCCCCGTCAAGCCTTCTGCTTCAAGACCTTGAGCCGGTCAAAATCTCGAGCCACCTGCACCTCAGGAAAGATGGCCTGCGCCTCGGCAAATACCTCAGACTCACGGTAGCGACGAGAGATATGAGTGAGGCAGAGCCTTCTCACCCCCGCCTCAACTGCCAGCCGAGCGGCCTGCGCGGCCGTCAGGTGCCCAAATTTACGGGCCATATCGGCCTCTACGTCTAGGTAGGTGGCCTCAATGACCAATGTGTCAGCCCCTTGCACCTCATCCAGCAAGTCATCAGTACGACCCGCGTCCCCGACAAAGACCAGCTTGGTGCCTGGCACCGGTTCACCCAACACATCGTCAGGGATGATAGTCCGCCCATCAGCCAAAGTGACTGGCTCGCCGCTGACCAGTATCTTGCGCTCCGGGCCAGCCGGCACTCCCAGCGCCTCAGCCTTCTCCGCCAGGAATGGCCGGTGTGCCTTTTCCTCAAAAGCGAAGCCAAAACAGTCTGGCCCTCGGTGAGACACGGGAAAGGCGCGCAGTCGAAATCTGTTATCTTCCATGATCACGCCTGGCTCGAGTTCCACAAAGTCAATCTGGAGCAAGGAGCTGGCTCCACGCAGCACCACGCCCAGCAAGAGGTCCTTGACACGATCCAACGCCCAAGCCCCGGCGTAAATCTCCACGTGATCGATCGCCTCCCACCTGCTGAAAGTCGAGGCCAACCCTCCCAGCCCCAAGATGTGATCCAGGTGTCCATGCGTGATCAGGATCTTATCCAACCTCTTGAAACCCAATCCGCTCTTGAGCAACTGACGTTGCGTCCCCTCACCGCAGTCAATGAGGAAGCGATACTCATTGTGCAGCACCACTTGGGCCGATAGCCCTCGGTGGATGCTGGGCGCGCTAGCTGACGTACCTAGAAAGATGAGTTCGAACACAGTCCGCCGCTCCTTACTGGAAACTCCAATTTCGCAAGTGCGACTCGCCGCGAATGTGTCAACAGCAAAACATAGTCGAGTCAGACTCACTTCGAACAAGCGTGAATGGACCGCATCAAAAGTGCATTGCGCCTTCTGGCCTAACCACAGGGTGTCTCCCCAAAAATGGGGAAGCACAGGGGCGTATTCCCCCCCAGGTTTGTCCCGATTTCCCAAAAATCTGGGACGCACCCTAACCACACTCGAAGGGGGATCAGACTACAGGTTGAAGATCTACCCGGCACCCCTCCACGCTGACAGTCGCCAACCCAAACTGCTCTACTACCCAGGCATTGGTGCTCAGGTGGCGGCTGACCCGCTCTACAGTAAAGCTAGATGCCCCACCTGCCAGCGCCAATGGCAATATCAATTGATCGGCCAGGTGTTCGTCAAATGCTGCAGCAGAGTCTCGGTGGCCCAGCAGCGCAGCAACCGCCTCCTCCGCCACTGCCTCTGAGGGTTTACCCTTGGCCCCCAGCTGACTGAAGCCAGCCCGGGCATGCTCATATTCGGCTGTAAGGAAAATCCCTGCCCCTGCGCAGGCAGCTCGCACGCGCAAGGGCTCAATTGAGGCGCTAATACCCGCCGCAGCCAGCAACGATCGGGCCCGGTCACTCATACGCTGCGGGATATGCGAAGGTAAGTTGGCCGCCACCGCCCGCCCCCACACCTGGCGCAACGCTCCGCGCTCAACTTGCGCGACGGGTAGCAGCTTCAGGTCCGTTCCCAGCCCCTGAATTGTAGCTTGAATCTCCCCTTGCCCCGCCGGATACCATCCCCATTTTACCAAATGTAAAGTCGCTTCCACACCCATCCTGGCCAGCGTCGGCAGCCACGCATCGCGGACGTAGTCGAATGGAGGGCTCCAGGCCACGTGCGTGCCACCTCGAACAACGACCGTCGATTGGCCTTTAGCGATGACTAAGGGCAGCAAGATGGCTTGAAAAACAAGGGTGCTCGCCCCGGCGCTGCCGCCTTCCCTGGCATCGGCCACGTCGAAGACATAATCACCCGCTCGGGGCGGCCCGTCGGGCACAAAGGTGAGCGATTGAGAGCCAAGCTCGTCACCGGTCACGCGGGCGTTGCAGACTGAAGCCACAGCTCGCACACCGGTGAGATGTTGTGCTGCCAGGCCTGGATTCTTACGCCCGGCCCGGATCTTCTTGATGCGAATCGCCCGTCCGGTGATAGCAGCCAACGCCAGCGCAGTGCGCAAAATCTGGCCACCCCCTTCGCCATAGGAACCGTCAATGACTAAGTGACCGCCGCCCACGCCGCAATCCCTTCCACCTTATTCTAAACCCAATAGAAGCAGCAATTCCGCCAGCCGGTGAATCTTGGGGACTCCTTTGCCGCCGGCTTCCGGCCATATGTCTCGCGCGTCGATCAGTACTGCGTGCAAACCCGCATTGCACGCGCCTTCGATGTCGGCGGAGGGAGTGTCCCCCACAAAAAGTGCCTGCTGCGCCGCCACCCCAGCCCTTGCCAGAGCCAGATCGAAGAGGGCCCTGTCAGGTTTGTAGGCACCCGCCTCTTCAGAGATCAACACAAAATCCACCTGTCGGTCCAGGCCATGATGACGGATCTTACGAGATTGCATCGTCGTGAAGCCATTGGTGACAATTCCTAGCTTCAGGCCAGCTGAACTCAGTCGGCCGACGGCGGTCAGTGCGTCGTCGAACAGGCGGGTGGCAGCAATGATGCGATCCTCCCAGTCCTGGAGCATCGGCTCGGCCAGGCGGTCATCAACCTTCAATGCACGTAAGGTGTTGACAAAGGAATACAGCCGGGCTACGTCACCGGCTAGCACACCATCGACCGCCATATACCACAAGTCGTGGTTCTTGACCCAGAACGTGTCCCAGAATTTCTCCTGTGTGGCCGGCGCCAGCCTCTCTGCAAAGACATCAAAGGTCTCACGGCACAGGTCTTCAATCTGGCGCGTATGCTCAATCAGGGTGCCATCCAGGTCGAAGAGCACTGCAGCGATCTAAACATACTTTATCACCGCACCTCAACGTTGGCTTCAAAAGACGTTACCCGTAGCCGCACCTCATCAGGGATGCGAACGCTTTTGCCAGCCGGATAATCATAGTACACCATCACACCCTCGGCCAGCGCCGCAACTTGGCTGTCGGTTTCAATACATTGCTCGACCACGAAGCTGGAGTTTCGCATCTCAAGCACCCGAGTACCAACCTCCACTGTCTGGCCATAGAAAATCGGTTTCTTGAACTGACACGAAATCTGCGCCAATATCAACCCCACCCCGGCCAGTTTGAAAGGCTGACTCCGGTGAACTACCTGGCGCACATACTCGACGCGGGCCGTCTCCAGGTATGTAAAGAAGACAGCATTGTTGACGTGTCCCATGGCGTCCACATCCCGAAAACGAACGCTAATGGGCATCGAATGTCGAAATCCTTCCATAGACGTGGCTCCCTCCACGAGGGTTAATTACGGTTGATATGGGGCAACGTAATGCCAGTCTGCTTTTGATACTTGCCTTTCTTGTCGGCATACGACACACGGCAGATTTCATCGGCTTGAAAAAAGAGGACCTGGGCTATGCCTTCGTTGGAATATATACGGGCAGGCAAAGGGGTAGTATTCGAAATCTCCAGCGTCACAAAACCTTCCCATTCCGGCTCGAAAGGAGTCACGTTCACGATAATACCACAACGCGCATAGGTGCTCTTGCCTACGCAAATCGTCAGCACATCGCGGGGAATGCGAAAATACTCAATAGTGCGGGCCAAGGCAAACGAATTGGGAGGTATGGTGCACACCTCGCCCCTGAATTCAACGAAAGAACGGTCATCAAATTTCTTGGGGTCCACCACTGTAGTATTCACATTGGTGAAAATCTTGAATTCGTCGGCCACCCGGATATCATAGCCGTAAGAAGAAAGTCCGTACGAGACGACTCCCTCCTTCACCTGCCCTGACTCAAAGGGCTCAATCATGCCATGTTCCCGGGCCATTTTCTCAATCCAGTGATCGGCTTTGATGCTCATAAACGCTTGAGAAGACCTCCCTACACAAGATAAGCTGATCCTTGAAGCACAAACAAAGTCCAGGCGCTAAAATGCGCCCGAATTATACCAGGGGGTAACCTGCAGAGCAAGCATCAACCAGATGAGGCCAGAAGGCGTCAGTGGAGATGAGTAAAGCCCACCCTCTCCCCAATTAGCCCGTTGTCCTTCCAGCCCGCAGCTGCCTACGGGCCAGCAACCGGCGGATGCGCATATGCTGCTCGCGTGAGAGGGGATAAAATGCGGCGCAGATCACACCCGTCAACAACAACAGAGCCGGGATCGGCCCCACCAAACCCCGGATGACCCACAGTGAGCGGTCTGTCTGTGGCAGGTTGGGCACGTAACCACCCCAGTCGAGCAATAGCAGAGCCATGGGCACCGCCACCGAGGAGGCGACCTTATTCATCAGCGTCACCAGGCTGTAGTAGGTACCTTCACGCCGGGTACCGGTGCGCAACTCATCCCATTCCAGCGCATCGGGAATCATGGAAAAGGGGATGATGTGCGCCGTGCTGACACCCACCCCCGCCAGGGCAGCCAAGGCCAACACCACCGGCAAGGGCGTGCCTGGCTGCAGCGAGATGAGCGCCAATTGCACCGCGACCCAGAAAAGCATCCCTACCACATACGCACTCCGCTTGCTGAACCGCTGAGCGAACCAGCTCCAAAAGGGTAACCAGACCAGCGCGCTAACGAAGACGGTGGCCATCACTTCGGTCAAACGATCAGGTATTCCCAACCAGTATTGCACGAAGAAGGGCAGTATCGAGACAACCACCGCTACTGCCGTCCAGGTAAACAGAAATATCCCCATAGCAAACAGAAAAGGGCGATTGTAGCCGAAGACGCGCATGATAACCCCTGAGGCAAAGACCAGCACCCCCATAAAGATCATCATCCCGTTTCCCCACCATACTATAAGCCAGCCCAACCCCAGCCCGGCTGCAATCGCACCTACCAGCCAGTGAGCCTGCAACCAACCCATCAGCGAGTTGATCAAATCGCCCAAATCGGAGGAAGGCGCTTCGCGTTGATGCTCCGGCTTTTCCTGCGCAGTCAGATAGACGCCTGCTAGGGGAAGCGCAGCGATCACCGCAAAGATCGCAGCCACCACCACATGACCAGTGCGTGGCTCACCGAAAAGGCTGATCAGGTCAGGTGCCAGATAGGCGACCATGCCTGCCACGATGGAGAAAAGCATGCGATACATATTGAGCGAGGTACGTTCATCGTAATCAGGCGTCAGTTCGGGGGTAAGGGCGTAGTATGGCACGCTGACCAACGTAGCCGTCGCATCAAACAGGAAATAGGCCAGGCTGTAATAAACAGCCAGCGCTGTAACACTTGCCAGGGGAGGAACCCACCACAACAATATAAACGCCAGCCCAAATGGCACTGCCCCAAAAAGCAAAAATGGGCGACGGCGCCCCCAACGAGTCCGGGTCCGGTCGCTGACGAAGCCTACCAACGGATCATTGATCCAATCCCAGGTCCGCCCGGCAAAGATCGAAGCGGCTGCCAGGGTTGGTGGCAGTCCCACAATATCGAGAAGGAACTTGGCGAAGAGAAAATCCAGGGTGGTATAAGTCAGGCTGAAACCTGTATCGCCAGCTCCATAGAAGAATTTAAGGCGGCGCGACAGGCGCGACATGTCAGACTCATTCACGAGCCTCTCCTCCCGGCTGAGCCTACAGACTGGGTTGACACCGAATTATAGCATTAGCTACAACAATCCGGTAGTTATCGGGCAAGAGTGCCCCAGACTCTTTCTTTCCAAAGATTTTGAGCATATCCTTGGCGCCGATAATTTGCTCAATCACCTTTATCGTGTTATACTCTCCGTTCGAGCTAAGAGCCTCACAGATCACACGCCCTCCGACTCGAGAGGATGTGCCTGGTTGCCAACCAGGTCCCTGCTGGGAATGAAGAGGGCGGACGAGTAAAACAAAAGGAGATAAACTATGTCTGTAGTTCCTATGAAGGCGCTCCTAGAAGCGGGCGTCCACTTTGGTCATCGGACTCGGCGCTGGAACCCGAAGATGAAACCATATATCTTCACCGAGCGCAACGGGATCCACATCCTCGACCTTCAGCAAACGATTTCCTGTATTGACGAAGCCTACAACCTAGTCCGTGACACTGTAGCCGACGGTGGCTTTATTCTGTTCGCCGGTACCAAGCGGCAAGCCCAGGATACGATAGCCGAGGAATCAACTCGCTGCGGGATGCCTTATGTCAATCAACGCTGGCTGGGTGGCACCCTCACCAACTGGCGAACTATTCGCCAGCGTATTGACTACCTACTGGATCTCGAAAAAAAGCAGATGCGCGGCGAGTTTGTTCGCCTACCCAAGAAAGAAGTGGGTAAGCTGGAATATGAGATCCTGCGCCTCAATCGGCGCTTGGGAGGCCTCAAAGATATGCGCCGTCTGCCTAATCTGCTCTTTGTGGTAGACGTGCGACGGGAGGCCCTCGCCATCAAGGAAGCCAACACCCTGGGCATTCCGATCATCGCCCTGGTAGACACCAATTGTGACCCAGAACCGATTGACCACATTATCCCTTCCAATGACGATGCCATCCGAGCTATCCGATTGATCGTGGGCAAGATGGCTGACGCCGCCCTGGAGGGCCAACAGCTTCACGAAGCGCTGATGGCTGAAGAAGAAGAAGTCGAAGCTATGGGCGAAGAGAGCCTCGAACGCTATCTGGGCCCCTCGACCTTGGCCAAGCTGCGATCGGCAGAAGCCGTTGAGGAAGAGATAGACGACGAAGAAGAACTATACGAAGAGGAAGACGAAGACGAAGAGTATGCGGATAGTGAGGAACTGGTAGAAGAAGCAGAAGAAACCGAAGAACTCACACAAGAAGAGTCCGCAGAACAAGAAGACTAGATATGAGCTCTTGATTGCCCTGCGCAATGAAGAGTGCCCAACCTAGTAGGAGGCACAATTTGGCTATTAGCACTGCAATGATCAAAGAACTGCGCCAAGTCACCGCTGCTGGCGTCCTGGACTGCAAAAAGGCCCTGGAAGCCACCCATGGTGACTTAGAAAAGGCAGTAGAATATCTGCGAGAAAAAGGCCTGGACGCTGCTGCCAAAAAGACCAGCCGGGAGGCCAACGAAGGTATGGTAAGCGTTCTGGTAGACGAATCAGGTCAGCTGGGAGCTATCGTGGAGGTGAATTGCGAAACCGACTTTGTGGCTCGCACCGAAGACTTCCAGGCGTTTGTGGAAGCAATTGTTAGACAGGTGGCCCGAGATGCTGACGTATCTGACGTGTCAGCACTGCTCAACCGACCTTATGTCGAAGATCCTAGCCTTAGCACCGGCGAGCGCCTCACCCAGCTGATCGCCAAGCTGGGTGAAAACATGGTACTGCGTCGCTTTGCCCGCGTAGAACGAGACGGGAACGGCCTGATCGAAGGCTACGTCCATCCCGGCAACCGCATCGGCGTTATGGTGCTGCTCTCGGCTGGCAGCGAAGAAGCGGCAGCCAGCAATGCCTTCCAGGAACTGGTCCATGACCTGGCTTTGCAGGTGGCGGCCGCCGCGCCTGAGTATATCTCACCCGATGATATTCCCGATTCGGTCGTTGAAGCCAATCGGGCCAGGTATTGGGCTCAGCATGCGGAAGAGAATAAGCCGGACCACATCAAGGAACGGATCGTAAGCGGTAAACTCAACAAGTGGTACGAGGAAACCTGTCTGCTACGCCAGCCCTTTGTAAAAGACGACAGCCTTATCATGGGCGACCTGATTACCCGTAAGAGCAAAGAATTGGGTGCGCCCCTCAGCATCGCACAGTTTGTTCGCTACGAGTTGGGGGCGGGCGAATGAGACACAAGGCCAGAACTGCTAGTTCTGGCCTTGTAATACCTTCCTCAAAACCTTCAGCAGAGTAAATCTCTTAGCGGCAAGGGACAGGATTATGCCAGCAGCCAAGTACCATCGTGTCTTGCTCAAAGTAGGTGGGGAAGCGCTAGCCGGGCCAGAGGGCTTTGGCATTGACCCCCATCAAGCCGACAACTTGGCGGAAATCATAAGATCCGTGCGAGAATATGGTGTGGAGGTAGCCATCGTTTTGGGTGCCGGCAACCTGTGGCGAGGGAAAGACGGCCTGCTGCATGGCATGGAGCGCGCTACCGCTGACCACATGGGCATGTTGGCTACAGTCATGAACGCGCTGGCTCTGGCCGATGCTTTGAGCCGTATTGGCCTGGAGACGCGTGTGCAGACTGCGATCGAGATGCGCGCCGTGGCCGAGCCTTACATCCGCGGGCGCGCCATCCGGCACCTGGAAAAGGGACGTGTCGTGCTGCTGGGAGCTGGTACAGGCAACCCCTATTTCACCACCGACACCGCTGCCGCCCTGCGCGCTATGGAAATAGATGCCGAGCTACTCATCAAGGCTACCAAAGTCGATGGCGTGTACGACGACGACCCAGCCATCAACCCCCTTGCCCGTCGCTTTGACCACATACACTACATCGAGGCCCTCAACCTGGGGGTAAAAGTACTCGACAGCACCGCTATCTCCCTTTGTATGGACAACCAGATGCCGATCATCGTGCTGAACCTTTGGCGAGATGGAAGCATTCAGCAAGCAGTCTTGGGGGAGACAGTTGGCACTCTTATCAGTCCCTGAATCCTCTTATCAGCCACGTCAACGGAGGTGTCGCCAATGATTAAAGGAGTTCTGGCCGAAACCGAGGACCACATGAAGAAATCAGTCGAGGCACTTCAATTGGATCTCAAGGGCATCCGCACCGGACGTGCATCGCCTGCCTTGGTTGAGCGACTGCGGGTTGAATATTACGGTACTCCCACCATCCTGATTGAACTGGCTTCCATCTCAGCGCCAGAACCGCAGTTGCTAACCATCCGCCCCTGGGATGCCAGCGCCTTGAAAGACATCGAACGATCGATTCTCCAATCTGATCTGGGAATGACCCCCTCCAACGACGGAAAGATTATCCGCCTGACCATCCCCCCCCTGACCGAAGAACGGCGCCGAGAGTTGACCAAGGTCGTCGCCAAACGAGTGGAGGAAGCGCGCGTGGCGGTGCGTAACTGCCGGAGAGACGGCCTCAATGATCTGCGAGATCTGGAAAAAGAGAAGCTTGTCTCCGAAGACGAGTTCTACGTTGGCAAGGACGATCTTCAAGAACTTACAGACAAATACATTCAGTTGGTTGACGAAATAGGCAAGGCCAAAGAGCAGGAAGTCCTGGAGATATAATCTGGCGTGCAAGAAAAACCGCCCTTAGAACAGATACCGTACCACGTTGGTATTATTATGGATGGCAATGGCCGGTGGGCCAGGCAACGAGGCCTCCCCCGCTTGGCCGGCCATCGTGCGGGCACCGAAAACATCCGGCGCGTGCTGACCGCCTGTGTGGAATTTGGCATCAAGATACTCACCATCTACGCCTTTTCAACCGAAAACTGGAAACGTCCAGAAAGAGAAGTCAAGGGCTTGATGTCAATCTTCGCCCGGGTCATCGACAGTGAACTGGAAGAGCTGCACCGCCAGGGCGTGCAGCTGCGCCACATGGGCCGCCTGGAAGGCATATCGAACGCCCTGAGGACCAAAGTCCGTCACGCCATCGAATTGACCCGCAACAACGATCGCATTATTCTCAACGTGGCTTTTAACTACGGCGGGCGCGCCGAGATTGTAGACGCCGTGCAACGTATCATCCACGACGGTATCCCGGCTGAAGAAGTGACCGAAGGCCTAATCGGCCGCTATCTCTACACATCCGATTGCCCCGACCCCGACTTGATCATTCGCACCAGCGGTGAGTTCCGGACCAGTAACTTCCTCCTTTGGCAGGCCGCCTACGCTGAATACTATGTGACACCCACCTACTGGCCGGACTTCGATAAAGACGAACTTTATGCAGCCCTGCTCACCTATAGCCAACGCGAGCGCCGCTTTGGCGAGGTGCAAGTGAATTAATCGCGACGGAACTGCTGCCTTGCTTCGCACCCGTGCTCTCTCTGCTTTGGTTTTGATCCCCGTTGCTGCCTGGGTGATTTGGGCTGGTGATTGGTGGTTCTTCGCTGCCATCCTGCTGGTCGCCGGGCTGGCTGGCTATGAGTTCACTCAGCTCATGCGCCAGGGAGGTTTCAACCCTGCGCCAATCTTTGTCCTGGCCCTGATTGGCCTTTCTCTGTTCGACGCCCAATTCCCCTCCCTCGCCATCGCTGCTCCCGGCTTGACCTGGATCTTGATCCTCTCTATCTCCTGGCAACTCTTTCAGTCAAAAGACAAGGTTCCCACCGCCAACTGGGCGCTGAGCATCGCTGGTGGACTCTATGTAGGATGGCTATCGGCCCACGCAGTCCGTCTGCGGGCACTGCCCGATGGCTTAACGTGGACCATCATTGCGGTGCTCGTCACCTGGATTGGCGACACGGCGGCCTATTTTGTGGGCAGCGCCATTGGGCGCCACAAACTTTGGCCTCGACTCAGCCCTCGCAAAACCTGGGAAGGGATACTGGGGGGAATGCTTGGTAGCCTGCTGACAGGCAGCGGGGTCGGCTATCTGATGACGCTATGGATGGGGGTGGATATCAGCCCTGGCCAGGGGCTAATCGTGGGGCTTCTGGGAGGCATCATAGGCCCCTTCGGTGACCTGGCTATCTCGATGATGAAACGCCAAGTGAATGCCAAAGATTCCGGTCGCATAATCCCCGGCCACGGCGGTTTTCTGGATCGCAGCGACAGTCTCCTGTTTGTTTTGACTGCCACCTACTACTACGCGGTATGGTTCGCCCGGTGATTGACAATCAACTCCCAGCCTATCGGGCTGCCTAGCCGGGGAGGTAGACTATGGACCTGTTTGACACCATCCAATCCCGCCGATCGGTGCGTGCCTACCAGCCCATAGACATACCGGCCGAAAAGCTGGAGGCAATCCTCTCCGCCGCCAATCAGGCTCCATCAGCGGGCAACCTGCAAGCCTAGGAGATTCATCTAGCCCGAAGGCACAAACTAAAGCAAGCCTTGGCAAAGGCAGCCTGGAACCAGGACTTTTTGGCGCAGGCACCCGTAGTTTTGATATTTTGCACACACCCGGATCGATCGGTGGAACGGTATGGGGAGAGAGGCAGGCGACTTTACTGTCTGCAAGATGCATCCATCGCCGTCGCCTATGCCCAGCTGGCTGCCACAGCTCTGGGGTTGGCTACTTGCTGGGTAGGTGCCTTTGACGATGAGGCTGTGACCCGCGCCATTAACCTGCCGGCAGGACGCCACCCTGTTGCCCTGGTGCCAGTGGGTTACCCTGCCGAATCGCCTGGTCGCACCTCACGCCGCTCACTGGCCGACCTGGTACGCCAGGTTCCCTGATACTAACGCGAGCGTTTCAAGCGTGAGCAGCGAAGCGCACGGCACAGACACATAGCCGACACTGACTTCGACGGCTAAGTAGTCATAATCGGCTGTCTGACAATCGCCATTGCCCCGACGCCGCCATTCGCCGGCTGGCGATTGCCAGCATCCAATGAATCGGCGCTAACAGCCATAGGTTAGGGACAAAAAGAAAGATCACCGAAGTAGCAATTAGCACGCTGGCGTCAAGCAGGCGCACTTCGCTGGAAAGTGAGTGTCGTCGCCTGTCAGTTCTTCCAGGGACCAGCATCCACTCCCCGATGACAAGCACAATTCCTCCTACCACGCCCAAGTAGAGATCGTCCGCCAGCAACCAGACAGCGCCCCGATAAAAGCTCCAATGAATTGCCTGATAAAGCACCCGCACCCCAGAGAGCTTCTCCCCTCTCCGGAGAGATACCGTGTCGATCCCAAGACTCGATACGACACTGCGCCAGGCGTAAGCATACCCCAGCCAGGTGGCGCTCAGCAACAGGAGCATTAGGATGGCCAGGCCAGCGACCTTGCCCATGTCGGGCAACCAGTCCAATATGACCAGGGATATGCTGCCCTGCACCTGTAACAGCAACTGCCAGGCATCCGGTATGGACTCAAAGCTCAGGGGTGAGGCCTTTCTCGCCTGCCCTACCAACCCCAGATAACGGCCCGGTACCACACCCAATACCAACGCAGCATAGGGCAGCCCCGCGTAATAGGCAAAGCGCAAAATAGAAGCAGCCCACCCGTCGCTCAAAGATCGGATCCAGGGTATAGCTGCCCGCCGTCGGACGAGTTGGGCAGCCACCAACCATAGCACCATTGAAGCGAAAATGTAAGCAACGACCTGCCAGCGGGTGTCCGTCACTCAGGTTCGCTCCAGCGTCGCAAGGGCATTTCAAAACAAACTAGGGTCCCGGCCCCTAGCTGCGATTCAATCAGACAACGACCTCCCACCAATTCAGCGCGTTCTTCTAAGTTTAGAAGCCCCAGGTGGCCCACTTCACGTCGCTGTTGGGCTTCTCCCACGTCAAAGCCAACCCCATCGTCCTGAATTTCTGCCATGAACGTATATTCATCTACCCGTAATCGCACCAGTACCTGGTTGGCGTTGGCGTGTTTCTTTGCATTGCCCACCGCTTCTTCGACCACCGCAAACACCACGCTCTCAGACTGTTTGTCAAGTTGGCCATCATAGCTGCCCGGGTCCACTTCCACGTTCAGGTGCTCATTCTGACGCAGCCGATCGGCGTACTGCTCCAATGCCGCTGACAAACCCTGTGTCTCCAAAACGACAGGACGCAGCGTGAAAAGCATAGTCCGAATCTCTTGCGTAGTTTTGCGAGCCAATTCCTCGATCTTGGCCACTTCTGACTCAACCTTTTCGGCGGCTCTCCCCTTCTTGAGCATCATGCGGATAAAATTCAGACGCATCGCCACGGCCGAAATGGTCTGCGTGGGACCATCGTGCAATTCGCGTGCCAGCTTGTGGCGCGCCTCCGCTTCCTTTTCCAATATCCTCCGCTGTTCGGCTTGTAGATCTTGATACAGCTGAGCATTCTTTAGGGCAATGACGGCTTGATTGCAGAAAGTAGTCAACAACTCACTATGCTCGCTGGTGAAGTAGTTGTCATTTGGGCTAGCAAAGATTACCACGCCAAAGGAATCGAACCCGGCGCGAAAGGGTGCACAGATAGCCGATCGAGAATTCGCCATGCACACGAACTGAGTAAGCACTGGATCGTCACCCAGCTGGTTGGTGATAGCTGGTTCGGCCGTGTAGATAGCCCGGGCAATGAGTTCACTCTGCCCGGATACCACCCGCTTCTCATCGGAGCGAGGCACGCCGCGCCCGGCGTGCACTTTTAATCTTTCCAAATTGCCCTCTTCCTCAAAGAGCAAGATCAATCCCACCAAGGAGGGGTCAGGCCCTGTCATTTCGGTTAGCCCCATAATGCTCAAGTCAAGCATTGTCGTCAGCACCCGCTTGTAATTCAGAGTAGCACTCAGGGTGCTGGCCAACTCGTAGATGGCCTTGGCCCGCTCATTGGCACGGCGCAGCACCTTCAGTTCTGTGGCCTCGGCGCGCTCGCGGGTAACCTTTTGCTGACGGTTTAGCAGACCACTCGCAGCCGCCGCCCCCAGCAGCACCAGCACATTCCCTCCCACTTGAAACAACCGCCCCAGACTATCAAACTCCGGGTCGACGATGGCAGAAACGCCGTAAGCAAAGGTGATAGACACGGCCGCCGCCAGCCCAGCCTCGACGCCCAGGCGCAAAGAGGCGGTCAATACCGGCAAAAGTACCACTGGAAGCATCGGACTCTTCCAGCCACCGGTCAGTGCCAGCAACGTGATGGACACCAACGTATCGAAAGCAATCCCACCAATCCGCAGCCAATCAGGATACCACCGGGCGAAAAGGGCCACAGCCTGGACCAGGTTCAGAACTGCGCCAGCACCAATCGCCACCAGCATGTAGGGGAGATATCGAGGGTCGCTGCCAGGGCCAAGCCAGGCGATAAGAAAAGCCAGACCAAGCCAGGGCCAACGCAAGTGGGAGACAAGCCAGTCTAACGCCAGGGGATTTTCTGGCCCCTGATCCGAAGCTTGATCCGGTTCGCTGTATACAGACATGTCACTCCTTAGGCAGGCGGCAGCGAGCAACTTGGCTGCTCACCCGCCTTCAAGTCTCGAAGTAACCCCCAGTCTCCATGTATCTTCTGGGAACAGAGGATAACAGCTCCATTCTACCACACTTTCAAATGCACTCCAACTCCAAAACCTCAGGCCTTAGTAGAGTACGGCTGGTGCACAGTCGATACCGTTTGGCCCCGCTCGGCCAGGATCGCTATTCCACAGATTCCGGGAGATCTGACATTCGTGAACAGCTCCCATCAACGAGAGCCTTTGCAGTGGGTCGAGACGATCTCAGCCGGTGCGAGTCTCCCCGCCCATTCTTCAACCACCTGCATATCACACACCGCCACATCTTCGGCCGGCAGGTTGATTATGGTGATCTCCACCCACTCAACCCAAATGCGCTCGATTCTCTTCAGCGTGCGCACGATGTCGAACACATCCCGGTATATCGTGTCCGGGTTCAGGTCCCCCGCAGTATCGAACGAGAGGGTTAGCCGGCCATTTTCGACTACATAGTGGAAATCGACCAACTCCAGCCCCCGGTTGGGAAAAGCCTGCAACCAATCCGGCTCGCCCGGGAAAGACACGGAAGGCCCAGTCTCTGTCAATTGAAAACCGAACTCATAGGCCTGCTCCTGCCCCATCAGCTCAAGTGCTAATGGCGTGGTAGCCCGGTACCCAGGTGGGACTTTGACAGAGACAGACTCCCCTTCCCAGCACCTGCGCATACAGCCTGCTTTGAAGATCCCGACTTTCCCCTGCCCGCTCGAGTCGGTGATCGACGACTCGTAGGCCAATTGAATGGTAACCCAGGCAAGGGGAGATTCGGCTGGGGTCCTCTTACCATCCCCATCCACATCGTGCCAGGTTTGCACCCGCGCGCTTGCATAGCCGTCCTCAGTTACCCCAGGCCGAGGAGAACATGCGGGGCTGCTAAAGAGAATCATCACACTGGCACAAACCAGTAAGAGTAGTCTGAATTCCATCGCTTAACCGCTATGCATGCGCGTCTATCTGCTCACCTCGATGGTCCCCTTGACCAGACCATCCACAAATGCCCAACGCTGGGTCTGGGTGTAGTCCGCATAATAAAGCAGCCCCTGGTACTCGTCGTCCTCCTTGAAACGGTCAACCCGTCGTTGAACCTCAGCCGGATAAACGTAAGAAGTCACCGATTCGGCAAAATCTTCCCTGCGGTTGAAATTCTGATCCGACCCGGCGGGCGGGACGCCACCGTAAAAGTAGCCAGAGCGGTTACAACCTGGCCGCCTGCGGGATTCGTCACAGTTGCCCCGCCCTTTTTTGACCAGCATAGCCACCCAGTTGGTGTACCCCCCCGTATAGAACTCTAACGCCTTCGACAGCCGCCACCCAGAATTGGCATCCCAGACGTGAGCCAGCTCGTGCACCACAGTCCACGTGTCAATCGAAATGGAGCTGGCAGTGAACTTAATCCCATGAACAGAAGCCAACCCGCGATGCTTCATTTCTACCTGGCTGATGTTGATGCGACCGATATTCTCGGTGAATCTGTCCGGGCTTCCCATGGCACGCGCCAGATCTGCGACACCCTTTTGCAGGATCTGCAACTCGTCCAACGACCACTCGCCGCCGGCCCATGTATCCGGTATCGGTACCGCTTCCGCCCCCTGCTCTCCCCAATCTTTTTGGATCGTAACACCGTAGATGTCTGCCAGGCCTTGCGCAATCTGGTCCGCCTGCTGACTGTCTGCCCTTGTGATCGCCATAGTTCTTTCTCCTTGCCTGTAACACGATCAAGAATCACTTGGCGTTCTCTCATGAACATTGTTATTCAAGAATACCAAATCATGGATAAACGAGTGCTCAAGGCAGCTATGTGACCCTGTTTTGAGTGTCTTACCGACTTCAAATCACCGCTACTGCCTGCTGTATGTCCCCATTAGTTCCGCCTGTCCCAGGATGTGTCCCTCCATAGCCTCCAGCAGCTGCGCCTTGCTCACACCAGAAGCCAGACCAAGGTTCGTATCCAGGGCATAGAGCTTGAAGAAATAACGATGGGTGCCGCTGGGTGGGCAAGGGCCCCCGTAACCCAACCGCCGCCAACTGTTCTGGCCATGCCGGCTTCCATCAGCCAGATCGGCATCCGGGGGGACCGCCTCCGGCAGAGACCGAGTTTCAACCGGCAGATTGTAGAGGACCCAGTGCACCCAGGTACCTACCGGCGCGTCGGGGTCATCACAGATCAGGGCCAAGCTGCGCGTACCTTCAGGCGGATCACCCCACCCCAGGGCAGGTGAGATATCCTCGCCATCGCAACTATACTTGACAGGAATCGACCCCTCATGTGCAAATGCGGCGCTCGTTATCTCAAACGCCATAGCTTTACCTCCTTCTTCCGGCAAGGCACTGGGCGATGTACCCGGCCCACAGCCACTCATCCCCCAGGCCAAGGAAATTGCCCAGAGCAGCTTCAGAAGTTTCCGCGCCATAGAATTGACAGTTTCCATAACGTATTGCCTCCCCAAGACAGCATCCAAGGCAGCTGCTGCCCGCAGGCAACCTTCGTTTTCTGCAATTTCATCCACACATTGTAGCCCCGATTTACAGGTTCTACCAGAATCTCGTCGCCATGCGCGCCTTTGCCAACAAATAGGCGCCACTCTCCTGGCCTACCGTCACACAGACATGCATCCCTTGAAACATGCCCAGGGCAAGTATAACATATTTATACCCCATGTTCA